>DAOTJR010000005.1:0-74510 GCA_035448805.1 Syntrophales bacterium | reverse complement strand
CTCCCGTTCCCGGCTGCCGGCCGCCGCCGGCCCTTCGGCAACCGTCGGGGCCGGTTCTCCGGCACCCTCCCTTACCTTTCCCGGGGATGGGGCCGGGGACGCCTCTCTGCTTGCCGCCGGCGCCGCGCCGGCAAAAGGGGACCGCCTGAGGACGAGGGGGTTGCGCGCCAGCGCCGCCGCCGGTCTGGTGAAGCAGCGGCTCCCCATTTCATCGCTCCGGGCGCCGGGGCAGCCCGTCCAGCCCGGCGGCGCCGTCGCCCCGGCCGGAACGGCCAGCTCGGGGTTCGGCAGGAGATTCTCCCGGGAGCGGAAGGCGGCCAACCCGCCCCAGAGACCCTTTTTCATCCCCCCGAAGGAATAGACCAGCAGCCCATCCGCCCCGGCGGCCGCCGCGGCGTCCACGGCGGCCCGGAACTCCGCCGCGCCGGTATCCTCCGCCTGGATGATCGGCCACACCGCCGCCGGGATGGTTTCCTGCAAATAGGCCGTCAGCTCCCCCACCCACCCGGGGGTACGACCCGTCATGCGGTGATAGACCATGGGGGAGACGACGTCCACGAGCTTCCCCAACGCGAAGGGGTCCTGGGCCAGGATGCGGGAAACGGCGCCGTCCCGCTCCCCCTTCGTCCACGGGACCGTGAAGACCCCGATCAGATAGGGACGGACGGACGTTCCCGCCGGCACGACGCCGGCGCGCGCCGCCGCCCCTTCCCCGGGAACGGCGGCTTTCGCCGCGGCGCTCCCCGGTCCGGCGGGGGCACGGGGGCTCCCGGCGGTTGCCGGCCCCGCTGCCGTCGCCCCGGCGGCTTTCGCTGACGGCGCTTCCCCTTCCCGCTTCCCGATCAGCTCGTCCCGCAGTTTCCCGACGTCCCGGACGAAGGAGAGGATCTGCTCCTGTTTCCAGTGTATCCATTCCCGGGGGTGATGCCTCCGGATCCACGCCGCTGCGGCGGCCGGCTCCATCTCCGCCAGGGAGACGCCGGGCGCCTTGCCCGCCGCCGTGAGATGCCGGGCGAACAGGCGGCGGCAGCGGGGGCAGTAACAGGTGTCGGGATAGTAGGCGGCGGCGCCGGTTCGTTCCCAGAGGCCGGGATAGCGGATGAAATCCAGCCACAGGCCGTCGGTGCGGGCGCCGAAACGTTGGAGGAGCCGGCGGATCTCGTTGAGACGTGCGGCCCGCCATTCCGGATGGGTGGGGCAGACGCCGCCGATTTCAGCCTCGCCGGGGCGGTCGGCGCCGTAGGGATGGCCCGCCGCGGTGACGGGTCGTGAATCCGGCCGGGCCGCCCATGGTCCCCGGCCGCCGAAGGCGTTCACGGAGAGAAACACCCGGTATCCCCGTTCCCCGAACCACTCGACGGTGGCGTCGTCGGCGGGGACGAAGACGGCGTTCACCCCCGCGGCCCGGAGCTCCCGCTCGTACCCGGCGGGATCGACCCGGCCCACGGCGGGCACGCCGTAAATCCCCCGCACCACCGGCGGCGGCGGCGCCGCGGGGAGGTCCGGCGGCACCGTCCGTCCCGCCTCCGCCCCTCCCCGGGGCGGGGCCCCTTCCTGTCCCGCCCCGGCGGCCGCCGCGGTCAACAGGATCATCAGCAAGACCAGAACGTAAAGGCCCTTTTTTCGCACCCGGAGATTCATGAGCACCGACAATGCCCTCCTCCGTGACGGCACGCCGTCACAAGGCAGGATGAAAACGGCGGGACGCGCTCTACCGTGTCCGCAGCGGCTCCGTTAACGATAAACCGTTGTAGATCAATAATATATACAAGCATTTGCGAGTAAAAAAATAAAAAAGGGTTACAAGACGTGCTGCTTGCAACCCCGATAGCTGTAAATGGTGGGCCAGGGCAGAATTGAACTGCCGACACTCGGATTTTCAGTCCGATGCTCTACCGACTGAGCTACCGGCCCGTAAACAGATGGTCCGTCTATTAAATATCCCCGCATTTGTCAAGGTTTTTTTCTACGTCTCCTCCGGTCCCGGTGCCGGCGATCGCAAGCGGAAGACCACCGTGCCGGCGATCTTGTCGTGCCACCCCTGCTTGCGCGGATCGCAGACGATCCAGAGAAAGCCCAGGTAAAACACGGCGGCGGAAACGAGATACCCCGCCAGGCGCAGCAGGGCGATCCCGAAGGTCATGTCCCCCCCCGCCGCCCGGCGCACCTGGAGGCCGAGGAGCATCTTCCCCGGCGTCTGTCCGGAGACGGCGATGAAATAGGTAAAGTAAAGGACCGTGACCGCAAAGACGGCCGGAACGTAGAGCAAGGAGAAACCCGCCCCCACCCCCGCCGCGGCGTCCGTCCAGGAAGCACCGCCGGCGACCCGGCCGAGGATATGGGACAAGGCGCCGGCGAAAAGCAGGATCGCGTAGACGAGATTCAGGACGGCCAGATCGATGCAAAAGGCCAGCAGACGCCGCCAGAAGCCACCATAGTGATCGTGCACCGCTATGACTCCCCCGCGAATATGCCGCGCTCATACTGGAGAATGGTCAGGATGACCAGGGAGGCCGTCTCCACGCGCAGGATGTGACGGCCCAGACTGGCGACGGTAAAGCCCGCCTCCCGGGCCGCCGCCACTTCCTCCGGGGTCAGGCCGCCTTCCGGGCCGACGACGAGAAAATAGTCCCGCGGCGGTGAGGCACCGCCCTCCCGGAGGATGTCTTTGATACTCCGGCCCCCCTCCTCCCAAAAGATGAGGCGCTCCCCCTGTTCTCCGGGCGGCGGGGCCAGAATTTCCGCAAAAGCGGCCACGGGGGTCACCGTGGGGACGTCGCGGCGGCGGCACCGGCGGGCGGCCTCCACGGCGATCTTTTCCCAACGCGCCACCCGGGCGGCGGCCCTGGTCTCTTCCCAGCGGGGGACGGAACGGGCGGAATAGAAAGGGATGAGCTTCACCACCCCGATTTCCGTCGCCTTCGCCACGATGGTGTCCATCTTCACCCCCTTGGGGAGGGCCTGGGCCAGGGTGATCCGGCAGGCCGGGGCGGCGTCGACCTCGGTCCGGCCGACGATCCGCACGGCGATCTCCCCGTCCGCCGACCTCTCGAGCCGGCCGGGGAAATCCCACCCCGAACCGTCGAAAAGGGTGACGGCGTCACCGCTGCGGAGACGCAGGACATTGCTCAGATAGCGCCGGTGTCCCTGATCCAGGCGATAGAGGCCCCCTTCCTGTAGGGCCTGGGGCAGATAGAGGCGGGGGGTGGTCACTACCGGTAGCCTTCGTTGATCAGGACATAACAGAGCCATTCCTTTTCCATGATCGTCCTGTGGACCACGAAAGGTTCAGTGAAGAAATGATGTTCTATATCTTCTCGATTTTGTTCGATTATTCCCGACATGACCAGGAAGCCGCCCCGGCCGAGAAGATCGATGAGCCGGGGCCGCAGCTTGATGAGCATCTTGGCCGTGAGATTGGCCGCGATGAGATCGAAGGTCTCGGCAAGGGACGCCGCGTCCCGGTACAGCACATCGACCCGGTCCTCCACGCCGTTCATGCGCACATTCTCCCCGGCGATGGCCACGGCCTGCTTGTCGATGTCCACGCAGACCACCTTTCCCGCGCCGAGTTTGGCCGCGGCGATGCCCAGGATGCCGGTGCCCGTCCCCACATCGAGAACCCGGCGGTTCTTGGCGGCCCGGTCCCCCAGGATAAGATCTTCCATGGCCTGGAGGCACATCCGCGTCGAGGGGTGCTGGCCGGTACCGAAGGCCATCCCCGGATCGATCTCGATGATGATGTCGTGGCCGCCGGGGCTGTAACGCTCCCAGGTGGGCTTGATGATGATGTTTTTTGTTACCCGGAGGGGCTTGAAGTATTTTTTCCAGGTCTCGCCCCAATCCGGATCGGCGATCCATTCGGTACGCCATGCCGGCACGGGGAGGGCCGGGAAAAGCCTTCGGAGTTCCTCGAGATAGTTCTGAACGGCACTGAGCCGGTTTTCCACCCGGACGTCTTCCGGCAGATAGGCCTTGAGGGTCTCCCGGACGCCGTCCTCGGTAAAACCGCCGCCGTCCTGTGGCTCCCCCTGCTCCTGGAAAACCCCCTGGGCGCCGTTTTCCATGAGGAAATTGGCGACGGCATCACTCAACTCCGCCGGAACGTTGATTTCGATCTGCAACCATTTTTCCGTCTGCTTCGTCATGACTCACCCTTTCCGCTGCCGGTGGCAAAAAACATATCCTGTTTTCGATTATATTTCAAGTAACTTGAAATATTCCCCCGACCGTGATAGCCTTGCCCACCGAAAAACAGGCCCCCGGAGCGGAGCCGCAGGCGACGGGCGGCAGGGCGGGAGCGGCCGGGTCTGCCGTCCCGGAGAAAGGCATGGGGCGCCGCCCGGACGGCAAAGGCATGTACCACGGCTCCGGCAACGACGGGCGCCCGGTCTCCGGAAACGGCCGGAAACCGCCCCGTCCCCAAGGGCGGTTATCTGCACCCCACGGAACGCCCCGGTCTTCGGGTGGAGATAACCATTAGATATTGCAAGCGAAAGGACAGTCTCTGAAATACTATCCCGTCAGTCTCGACATCCGGGACCGGTCCTGTGTGGTCGTCGGGGGCGGCGCCGTGGCGGCCCGGAAGGCGGAGCGCCTCCGGGAATGCGGGGCCGTCGTGACGGTGGTGGCCCGCGAGCTGGGGGACCGCCTCCGGGAGCGGGCGGCGGCGGGGCAGATCCGGCATGTGGCGGCGGACTATGACCCCCGGCATCTGGCCGGGGCCTTTCTCGTCATCGGCGCCACGGACCGGGAGGAGGTCAACGACCGCATCGCCGCCGACTGCCGGGCCCGGGGGATCCTGGTGAATATCGTGGACGATCCCCGGCATTGTGATTTCATCCTCCCCGCCCTCCTCACCCGGGGGAGTCTCACCATCGCCGTGTCCACCGACGGCAAGAGCCCGGCGCTGGCGAGAAGAATCAGGGAGGATCTGGCGGAGCAGTTCGGTCCGGAATACGCGGATTATCTGGAGTTTTTGGGACGCCTTCGGGAGCAGGTCATCGCCGCCGGCCGTTCCTCCGCTGAAAACCGGGAGATCTTCACCGCCCTGGTGAATTCGCCCCTCTATGACCATCTGCGGGCGGGACGGCGGGAGGAGGCCCAGGCACTGATCCGGGAACTCACCGGCGTGAGGATGGAGCTGAACAAGATTGATTAGCGTCTCCTTTGATCTCTGCGGGTGCGATTCCTCGCAGCTTGCTGCGGGAAGATTCATTGGTAATGTTCATGACGGTTTTCATCATCACTGATCACAAGGAAAGATTAATTTGATGTCCGCCAAATGCCATACCCACCCCCGCCACGATTCTCCCCCTCCGAACGAGGGGCGAAAATGTTGCGGTCACGAACCTGGTGGTTAACATGAAGAAGATAGGGCGGGCGGAGGGCCCGGGCTGAGATGGACATATTTGCTTTCCTCTACCGGGGGGCGCTGGCGGCCTATCTGGTCAGCACCCTGACCTACCTGGTTTCTCTCTTTAGCCGCCGGGTGGCCCCCGCCCGAATCGCCACGTGGATCCTCGCCGGGGCCTGGGGATGCCATGTCCTGTTCTTCCTCGGGCAATGGGCGGTCCGGGGGCGCAACCCCTTCTTCGGACTCCCCGACAGCCTCTCCTTCTTCGCCCTGGTCATGGCCGGGGCCTATCTGGCCTTCCAGTTCCGGACCAAGACCCGGGTCCTGGGGGTGTTTGTCTCCCCGGCGGTCTTCCTCCTCATGATCGTGGCGTCGGTGGGCATCGGCGGGCCCCTGACGGCGCCGGAGATCCTCCGGGGCGGTCTCGTCTCCCTGCACGCCATGCTGTCCCTGATCGGCGAGGCCCTCTTCGCCCTCGCCTCCGCCGCGGGCCTGGCCTACCTGATCCAGGACGGCCTCCTGAAGCGCCGCAAGGCGAGCCGGCTCATGAAGCTCTTCCCGCCGCTCCGGGATCTGGACCGGATCAACCACCTCTGCCTCCTCTGGGGCTTCCCCCTCCTCACCCTGGGGATCGTGGCGGGGGCGATCTGGGCCCGGACGGTCTGGGGAAGCCACTGGCAGTGGGACCCCAAACAGATCTGGACCCTGGCGGCGTGGCTGATCTATGCCGTCCTCCTCCATCAGCGCCTCGCCATCGGCTGGCGGGGCCACAAGACCGCCCTGCTGTCCGTAGCGGCCTTCCTGGTGCTCCTGGCCGCCCTGCTGGTGGAACAGCACTTTTTCACCACCATCCACCGGTTTAATTGAGCCATGAATCTCCTCCTCCTCGGCATGAACCACAAGACGGCCCCGGTGGAAATCCGGGAACGCCTCGATATCGCCTGCACCGAGGGGTTCAGCCCCCTGGGGGAGATCCGGGGGCTCCCCGGCGTCGAGGAGGCCCTCTATCTGTCCACGTGCAACCGGGTGGAGATCCTCGTCCGTGGCCGGGAGGACGCCGCGGTGGAGGAGCGGCTCCGGGAGCTGATCTTCCGTCACGGCAACCTGAGCGGGGCGGATCTGGCCCGGTGCCTCTACGTCTATCGCGATGCCGACGCCGTCCGGCACCTCTTCCGGGTCGCCGCCGGCCTCGACTCCCTCATCATGGGGGAGCCCCAGATTCTCGGCCAGGTCAAGGACGCCTACCGCCGGGCGGTGGAGGAGGAGGCGACGGGAATCATCCTGAACAAGCTCCTCCACCGGGCCTTCCGCGTGGCCAAACGGGTCCGGACGGAGACAGGGGTGGCCAACCATGCGGTTTCCGTAAGCTACGCCGCCGTGGAGCTGGCGAAGAAGATCTTCGGCGCCCTTCGGGGCCAGAAGATCCTCCTGGTGGGGGCGGGGGAGATGTCGGAACTGGCGGCCCGGCACCTCCTGAAGCACGGCGGGGACCGGCTTTTCGTCGCCAACCGGACCTGGGAGCGGGCCGTGCGGATGGCGGCGGAATTCCAGGGCACCGCCGTGGAGTTCCCGCGGCTCGGGGAGGCGCTGCGCGAGGCGGATATCGTCATCACCTCCACCGGGGCGCCGGGCTACATCATCACCGGCGAGATGGTCGCCGGCGCCCTGAAACGGCGGCAGAACCGGCTGCTCTTCATCATCGACATCGCCGTGCCCCGGGACGTGGACCCCCGGGCGGGGGCGATGGACAACGTCTATCTTTACAACATCGACGACCTCCAGGAAATCGCCGACGAGAACATGGCGATCCGCAAAGAGGAGGCGGCCCGGGGGGAGGAGATCGTCAGCGCCGAGGCGGAGGAGTTCCGGGCCTGGTTCGACACCCTGACCGTGGTCCCCACCATCGTCTCCCTCCGGGAGAAGGCGGAGGCCATCGCCGCCGGGGAGCTGGAGCGGGCCGATACGTGGCTCCGGAACCTGGACCCCGCCGCGCGGGAGGAGGCGGCGCTCCTGGCCCGGGCCATCGTCAACAAGCTCCTCCACGACCCCATGACCACCCTGAAGGAGGAAACCCGGGAGGGGGCGGCCCGGGCCTATGCCGCGGCACTGCGCCGGCTCTTCCGCCTCGACGGGACGGACGGGGAGCAGTGAGGGCGGCCGGATGCGATATTGGCGCGGAATCGTAAAAATCGCATCCGGCCACGCCTTCCGGGTGAGAAAGGGGTCGGGACAAGGCGGAGGAATAAATAACGGCTGGAACATCATAATTTTAACGCCGCGGTAAAACGGCGGCATCGTTTTCCATCAAGGAGAGACATGATTAGCGGTACATTGAGAATCGGCACGCGGGGGAGCGCCCTCGCCCTGGCCCAGGCCGGCTGGGTGAAACAACGGATCGAAAGGCGGCACCCCGGCATGGGGGTGGAGCTGGTCGTCATCAAGACGAAGGGAGACATCATGCAGGACGTGGCCCTCGTCAAGATCGGCGGCAAGGGGGTCTTCGTCAAGGAGATCGAAGACGCGCTGCTCCGGGGGGACATCGACCTGGCGGTCCACAGCCTGAAGGACGTCCCCGCCGAGCTGCCGCCGGGATTGACCGTCGCCGTCACCCCGGAACGGGAGGACCCCCGGGATGTCTTCGTGTCGAAAAACCGCATCAAGTTCGAGGCCATGCCCCGCCGGGCCCGGATCGGCACCGGATCCCTGCGCCGGGGTTTCCAGCTCCGGAACATCTTTCCCGACGTGGAGATCGTCCCCCTCCGGGGCAATCTGGACACGCGGCTCCGGAAGGTGGAGACGGAGGATCTGGACGCCGTGGTGGTGGCCGCCGCGGGGATCCGGCGGCTGGGCTGGGTAGGCCGGGTCACCCAGTTTCTCCCCGTAGAGATTATCATCCCCGCCGTGGGTCAGGGGACCCTGGCCATCGAGGTGCGGGAAGACGACGACACGGTGCGGGAGTATCTGGCCTTCCTCAACCATGACCCCACCTGGCGGGAATCCCAAACGGAGCGGGCCTTCCTCCGCCGTCTCGGCGGGGGATGCCAGCTCCCCCTCGCGGCCCACGCCCGGACGGAGGGGGCGGCAATCAAGATCACGGGCCTCCTGGGGACCATCGACGGGCGGGTCATGATCCGGGAGGAACTCCGGGGACCGGCGGAAGCCGGGGTGGAACTGGGGGCGGAGCTGGCGGAAACGATCCTGCGGCGCGGCGGCCGGGCCATCCTGGACATGGCGTACCGGGACTGCCGCTGAGGCGGCCGGATGAACCCCGTACGCCCTGCGGGCGACCGGGCGGGGTCTCCCCGCCTTACATGAAAATAGAGGTAAAGAATGACTGAGACGGGAAAGGTTTACATCATCGGCGCCGGCCCCGGCGATCCGGACCTGATCACGGTGAAGGGGGTCCGGGCTATCGGCCGGGCCGGGGTGATCGTCTATGATCACCTGGTCAGTGAAGAGCTGCTGGCACACGCCCGGAAGGACGCCCGGCTGATCTATGCCGGCAAGAAGGGGGGCGATCACACCCTGCCTCAGACAGAGATCAACCGTCTCCTCGTGGCGGAGGCCCGGGCGGGACACATCGTCGCCCGTCTCAAGGGCGGCGACCCCTTCATCTTCGGCCGGGGGGGCGAGGAGGCGGAGACGCTGGCCGCCGCCGGCATCCCCTTCGAGGTCATCCCCGGCGTCACCGCCGCCGTGGCCGTCCCGGCCTACGCGGGGATCCCCCTCACCCACCGGGGGTTGACCTCCACCGTGGCCTTCGTCACGGGGCACGAAGACCCCACCAAGGAGAAGAGCGACATCGACTGGGCGGCCCTGGCGGGGATCGGGACCCTGGTGTTCTTCATGGGGGTGAAGAACCTCCCCCGGATCACCGCCGCCCTCCGGGAACACGGGAAGGATCCCCAAACGCCGGCCGCCCTGATCCGCTGGGGAACCACGGCGGACCAGGAAACCGTCACGGGGAGCCTGGCGGACATCGCCGCGCTGGCGGCGGCCCGGGGCTTCACACCGCCGTCGCTCCTGGTGGTGGGACCCGTAACGGGCCTCCGGGAGACCCTGCGCTGGTTCGACAACCGGCCTCTCTTCGGGAGGGGCGTGGTGATCACCCGGCCGGAGACCCAGGCGGAATCCTTCGCCGCCCTCCTCAGGGAGGAGGGGGCCCGGCCCATCCCTTTCCCCACGATCCGGATCGTCCCGCCGGAGACCTGGACGGAGCTGGACGCCGCCCTGGAGCGCCTCCCCGGTTATGCCTGGATCGTCTTCACCAGCGCCAACGGCGTCCGGTACTTCCTGGCGCGCCTCCGGGAGCGGGGCGGGGATCTCCGGGAGCTCCGGGGCATCCGCATCGCCACCATCGGCCCGGCCACGGCGGGGCTCCTCGCGCAGGCGGGGATCAAGGCGGATCTCGTCCCGGCGGAGTACATCTCCGAGGGGGTCGTGCGGGCCTTTGCCGACCACGACATCCGGGGGAAAAAGATCCTCCTGCCCCGGGCGGCGGCGGCCCGGGACGTGATCCCCGCGGGGCTCGCCGCCCTGGGGGCGCAGGTGGACGTCGTCACGGTTTACCGGACCGTCGCCGCCGACCGCCGACCCGAGGAACTCATCGCGCTCATCGCCGCGGGCAAGGTCGATGTCATCACCTTCACCAGCCCCTCCACGGTGACCAATTTTCTGGCGATCATGGGACCGGCCTTTTCCCTGCCGGCGACGGTGAAGATCGCCGCCATCGGTCCCGTCACCGCCGCGGCGCTGCAGAAGGCGGGACTGGCGGTGGACATCCTCCAGAAAACCTACACCATCCCGGGATTGGTGGCGGGGCTGCGCAATCACTTCGCCCGGCCGGGGTAGGGACAGCGGCGCGGGCTCAGGCGCCGGGATAGGGGATCACCGGTGCCGGCGGCGGAAACGGGGAGGGGCGCCGCCGGCGCCGAAGGCGCTCACGCCCCGCGGCGCAGAGCGAAGCAGGAAGAAGCAGGAAAATGACGTGCCCACCGGCAGGAATTCATTGCGGGCGCATCGGGTTTGACAGAAGCGGGGAGGCAGTGTTAAGAGTCGGCGTATGATCGGAATTTCGAAACTATACTGCGGCGCCGTGGAGCCCGGGGACGTTCTGCGCTACCACCGGGAGGCGAAGAAGCTCCCCTCCCATCTCCTCCAGTTCTCCGCCGACAAGCGGCCGGTCATCGTCTGGAACATGACCCGGCGGTGCAACCTCAAGTGCATCCACTGCTATTCCAGCTCCCAAAACATCCGCTATCCCGACGAGTTGACCACGGCTGAGGCCCGGGGGATGATCGACGACCTGGCCGCCTTCGGGGCGCCGGTGCTCCTTTTTTCCGGCGGCGAGCCCCTGATGCGTCCGGATCTGCCGGAGCTGGCCCGGTATGCCGTGGAGAGGGGGATGCGGGCCGTCATCTCCACCAACGGCACCCTGATCACCCGGGAAAGGGCCGCCCTCTTCAAAGAAATCGGCCTGTCCTACGTGGGGATCAGTCTCGACGGCACCCGGGCGACCCACGATTTTTTCCGGGGGGTGGCCGGGGCCTTCGACCGGACCATGCAGGGGCTCCGGAACTGCCGGGAGGCGGGGATCAAGGTGGGGGTCCGTTTCACCGTGAACCGCCACAACGCCGGCGACGTCCCCGCCGTCTTCGACCTCCTGGAGGAGGAGGACATCCCGCGGTGCTGCTTCTATCATCTCGTTTACGCGGGCCGGGGCTCCGCCCTGGTGGCGGAGGACCTCTCCCACGGCGAGACGCGGCGGCTTCTCGATCTGATCATGGACCGGACCCGGGACCTCTTCACCCGGGGGAAGGAGAAGGAGATCCTTACCGTGGACAACCATGCCGACGGTCCCTACGTCTATCTGCGTCTCCTCCGGGAGGATCCGGCGCGGGCGGCGGAGGTCCTGGAACTCCTGGAAATGAACGAGGGGAACAGCTCCGGCCACGGCATCGGCTGCATCAGTTGGGACGGCGAGGTCCACCCGGACCAGTTCTGGCGGAACGTCTCCCTGGGCAATATCCGACAGCGTCCCTTCAGCGAGATCTGGACGGACATAAGCAATGAGCTCGTGGCCCGGCTGAAGGACAAGAAGCCCCATCTTACGGGACGGTGCGCCGCCTGCCGCTGGCTTGCGGTCTGCGGGGGCAACTTCCGGGCCCGGGCGGAGGCCGTCACGGGGGATATCTGGGCGCCCGATCCGGCCTGCTATCTCACCGACGAGGAAATCCGGCGGGAAGGATAAGGGGCATCCTCCGGGGCAGGGGCTTTCTTCGTGAACTCGGCGGGGGCTTGGTAAAGAGGAACCGGAAAATCCAAAAAAGGGAGGGGAAATCATGAAACAGGATATCTTGACGGACAATCTGCAACTCCTGGAAGCGGTGAAAAGCATGCCGGTCCTGAGGTTCTTCGAGAAAAAAGACCGCCATAAATTGCTGAGTTTCAGCAAGATCAGGCAGTACAAGGCGGGCGAGCAGATTATCGCTCAGGGAAGCTTCGACAACTGGGTGTATTTTCTCCTGAGCGGCGATGTGAAGGTCGTGAAGGACAACGAACCGATCGAAGAACTGCGGCGCACCGGGGATATCTTCGGAGAGATGTGCATCATCGACGGACAGGCCCGTTCCGCTTCGGTTTACGCCGTCGGGGACGTGGCGTGTCTGGCGACGGACGTCTCGTTTGTCGACAACCTCTTCGGCGAGGACAAGCTTGCCTTCTCGGCGGTGTTCTATCAGATCCTGGCGGAAACGCTGGCCCGGCGCCTGCGGGAGACAAGCGCCGAACTGGTCCGGGCCAAAGAGGAAATAGCCGCCCTCAAGAAACAGAAAAACAACTGAAGGGAGGAAACGCCCATGTATTTTCCCGACTACCGGCCGCGCCGGCTGCGGCGCAACGAGAACTTCCGGCGCCTTGTCCGGGAGACGAGGCTGTCCGTGGATGACTTCATGTATCCTTTGTTCGTCGTCCCCGGCAGGGATATCAAGAAACCCATCGCCTCCATGCCGGGCAACTTCCAGATGTCCGTGGACCACATCGTCCGGGAGGTGCAGGCGGCCCGGGAGGAGGGGATCCCCGCCGTGCTCCTCTTCGGCATCCCCGACCGGAAGGACGAGGCGGCCACCGGGGCCTTCACCAAAGACGGGATCGTCCAGCGGGCGGTCCGGGAGATCAGGGACAGGGTCCCGGACATCCTGGTCGTCACCGACGTCTGTCTGTGCGAATACACGAGCCACGGCCACTGCGGGATGATCGAAAAGGGTGAGGTGGACAACGATGCCACCCTCGAGGTCCTGGCGGAAACGGCGGTCTCCCATGCCCGGGCCGGGGCGGACATGGTGGCCCCGTCGGCGATGATGGACGGCCAGGTGGGGGCCATCCGCGAGGGGCTCGACGAGGCGGGCTACGAGCATATCCCCATCATGGGCTATTCGGCGAAGTACGCCTCCTGCTTCTACGGCCCCTTCCGGGACGCCGCGGAGAGCGCCCCCCGGTTCGGGGACCGGAAGGCCTACCAGATGGACCCGGCCAACGGCGACGAGGCCATCCGGGAGATCACCCTGGACGTCGAGGAGGGGGCGGACATCATCATGGTGAAACCGGCCCTGGCCTACCTGGACGTGATCCGCCGGGCCCGGGAGGAGTTCGACCTGCCCATCGCCGCCTACAACGTCAGCGGCGAGTTCGCCATGATCAAGGCGGCGGACCGGCTGGGCTGGCTCGACGGCCGGCGGGCCATGCTGGAGGTCCTGACGGCGATCAGGCGGGCGGGGGCGGACATCATCATCACCTATTTCGCCCGGGAGGCGGCCCGGGCACTGGCGGAGCAGAAAATAACCGCCCCGGTTGCACGGGGAGCCACGGCCGCCGGGGGGAACGAACCGGCCGCCGGCACCCGCCCCCCGCTCGACCAGGCCCGCGGCCGGGGGCAATCCCCGCCGCGCCGGGGAAAGCGGACGGATGGATAGGGAAAAGGCGCGCCTCCTGCCGGCGACGCTCCGGATGGTGGCCTGGGAGATCACCCGGAGCTGCAACCTCAACTGCGTTCACTGCCGGGCCGCGGCGGCCGGCGGCCCCTACGCGGGCGAGCTGGACACCGCCGCCTGCCGCCGTCTCCTCGACGAGATCGCCGCCTTCAGCAAACCGGTGATCATCCTCACCGGGGGGGAACCCCTCCTCCGGCCGGACATCTGGGAGATCGCCGCCTACGGCGACCGGCTGGGCCTGCGGATGGTCATGGCCACCAACGGGACCCTGGTGACGGAGGAAATCGCAGGAAAGATGCGGCAGGCGGGGATCCGCCGGGTGAGCGTCAGCCTCGACGGCCCGGATGCGATAAGCCATGACGGCTTCCGGCGGGTGCCCGGGGCCTTCGCCGGGGCCCTGGGGGGCATCGCCGCCATGAAGCGGGCGGGGATGGAGTTCCAGATCAACACCACGATCACCCGGGACAATCTGGACCGGCTCCGGGAGATCCACGACCTGGCCCTGAAGATCGGCGCCGCCGCCCATCACATCTTCCTGCTGGTTCCCACGGGGCGGGCCCGGGAACTGGCGGACCGGGAGATCTCGGCGGCGCAGTACGAGGAGACGCTGGCCTGGTTTTACGAGCAGAGCCGCACCTGCCCCATCCAGCTCAAGGCGACCTGCGCCCCCCATTACTACCGGATCGTCCGGCAGCGCCGGGCCGCCGACCGCCGGGAACACCCTTCCGGCCTTGCCCATTCTGCGCCGGCGGCCGGAAGCCCGGCAGCAAGCGCCGCGGCAGGTACCGCCGGGGCCGCGGAGAAAGGGCCGGCCGGGGCCGCCGGGGAGACTTTTTCTCCCCTTCCGGGAGGACAGGCCGGTCCGGCCGCCGGCCACCCCCTCAACACGATGACCCGGGGTTGTCTGGGCGGGGTGTCTTTCTGTTTCGTCTCCCACCGGGGCCGGGTCCAGCCCTGCGGCTACCTAGAGTTGGACTGCGGCCGGCTGGACAAGGAGGGATTCCGGAAGATCTGGGAGGAATCCCCGATCTTCCGCGATTTGCGGGACCTGAACCGCTATCAGGGGAAGTGCGGCCGCTGCGAATTTATCCGCGTCTGCGGGGGCTGCCGGGCCCGGGCCTACGAGCGGACCGGGAATTACCTGGCCGCGGAGCCCTACTGCCTCTACGAACCCCGCCAGAACGTTCACGGGGGCGACCCGCCGCCGCCCCCCGGGCCTGCGGGCGGGTAGGACAAAGGATGAAAGCCATCGGCTACTTCCCGCTGCTTCACGCCCGGAACAGCCGGGGTAAAAACATTTACTTCGGTTGGTTGTTATGGTAAGGCGGCGGAAGCAGGCCGCCCGTAGCCGGCGCGTTTCAACAACAATAATGCTAATGATAACAATGATTTGAGGGGTATGTTTTCCGGATGAAAAGTTTCGCTGTGGTGTTCTTTTTCCTGTTGCTGTTCGCCGCCGCCCCGGCGGGTGCCGCCGGCGACGACGGTGTTGTTCCGGGTACCGCCCCCAAATCCTTCCGGGAGCTCGACGCCGACCGGGACGGCAGACTGAGCCGGGAGGAGTTGGACCGGGAGGCGGTGCGGATCTTCAACGAGTACGACCGGAACCGGGACGGCACCCTGGATCGCAGGGAATACGAACGGATCCCGGGGAAAAAGACGGAATTCGACGAGTTGGACACCGATAAAGACGGCAGGCTCACCCTGGAGGAACTGCGGCGGGCCGCAAAAGAGCGCTTCGACCGGCAGGACCGGAACGGCGACGGGGCCTTGAGCGAGGAAGAACTCCGCGCCAGCCCCCGCTATCACCCCCAGGCCGCACCCCTGCTGGGCATCTACTTCTGAGGCCCGGAGGCGGGGACAGCGCCGCCGGAGGGCCGTTCCCGGAGATCGGGCCGGCAGCTCTTCACCGGGGAGCCCCGCCGCGCCGATCCCGGCGGAAAGGGAAAAACTTGGACGAGACGGATCGAAAAATCCTGCAAATCCTCCAGGATGAGTTCCCCCTGGTCCCCGCCCCCTTCCGGGCGGTGGCGGAGCGGCTCGGCCGGGACGAGGCGGAGGTCCTGGAGCGGGTGCGGAAGATGAAGGAGGCAGGGGTGATCCGCCGCATCGGGGCCACCTTCAATCCCCGGGCACTGGGATTTGTAAGCACGCTCTGCGCCGCCCGGGTGCCGGTGGAAAAACTGGCGTCGTTTACGGCCGTCGTCAACGCCTCCCCCTTCGTGACCCACCATTACCGGCGGGACCACGAATACAACCTGTGGTTCACCGTGATCGCCCCCTCCGCGGCGGCGCGGGATGATTTCCTCCGGCAAGTGAAAGACAAGACGGGGATTACGGACATTCTGGACATGCCGGCGGTGCGGACCTTCAAGATCGACGCCCGCTTCCCCGTCTGAAACCGCCTTTGGCGTAAGGAAACAGATGTTCATGCCGGGGCGGCGCCCGGGAACGATGAAAAACATCGCGACGGAAACCGCCGGGACGATTATCAGACGAACGGGAAACCGGCGCTTCCGACAACAGGGGCAGGAATGAACGAAGAACACCGCAAACCGACGCTGTTTCTCATCGACGGGAACAACTACGTCTTCAGGGCCTTCTATGCCATCCCCGGCCTGACCAACTCCCGGGGGTTCCCCACCAACGCCGTCTACGGGTTCACCACCATGCTCGTCCGCCTGCTCAAGGAGTGGCGGCCCGACTACATCGCCGTGGCCTTCGACGTCCAGGGACCGACGTTCCGCCACGACGCCTACGAACACTACAAGGCGACGCGCCGGGAGATCCCCGCCGACCTCGTCCCCCAGCTGCCCCGCATCCGGGAGGTGGTCCGGGGGTTTTCCATCCCCATTCTGGAAAAGCAGGGCGTGGAGGCCGACGACATCATCGGCACCCTGGCCGCCCGGTACGCCGGCGCGGACCTCCAGGTTTACATCGTCTCCGGGGACAAGGACATGATGCAACTGGTGAACGATCATGTCCTCCTCATCGATACGATGAAGGACAAGATTTACGATGCCCAGGCGGTGCGGGAGAGATTCGGCGTCCCCCCCGACCGGGTCGTGGAGATCATGGGGCTGACGGGCGACACCTCCGACAACATCCCCGGGGCGCCGGGGATCGGCCCCAAGGGGGCCCTCCGCCTGATCGAGGAGTTCGGCACCATCGAAAACATCCTCAACAATCTCGACAAGGTAAAAAACGCCCGGGCCAGGGAGGCGCTGCGCCGCCATGCCGATCAGGTCCGGATGAGCCGGGAGCTGGCGGTCATCCGGACGGACGAGGAAATCCCCTTCGACCTCGACACCGCCCGCCGCCGGGAACCCGACGGGGAAACCCTGAAGGCCCTCTTCCGGGAATGCGAATTCTCATCCCTCCTCCAGGAGCTGAAGCTCCAGGAGGAGGAACTGTCGGGAAACTACACGCTCGTCACGGATGAAGGGACGCTCCGGGAATTGCTCGGGGAAATCCGGGCCGCCGGCGCTTTCACCCTCGAGGTCGTCCTGAACAACCCGGAGCCCATGCGGGCGGAGATCGTCGGTATCGCCCTGGGGATCCGGCCGGGACAGGCCTTTTATCTGCCGTTGTTGTTCCCGGACGCGCCGGCGGCGCCAGCCGGGGACGGGGAAAGGGCGGCGAAAAAGGCCGGGGCGCCCGGAGCGGCAACGGCGGCAGCGGCGACGGCGGACCTGGGGACGCCTTCCTGCCCGGAGGATCAGGCCGTCCCGCCGCCGGGGGAAAAGCGCGACGGCGCGGCGGTGAGCAACGTTCCCCCGGAGACGGCCGGCGGGGCGGAAAGGCTGACCCGGGAGCGGTTTTGGGAGTTGCTGTCGCCCCTGTTGGGCGACCAAAACATCCGCAAACACGGCCACGATCTCAAACCGATGCATATCGCCCTGACCGTTGCGGGGGCGCCTCCGGCGGGTCTGGGAGACGACACCCTGCTCGAAGCGTATGTCCTGAATCCCTCCCGGCGCAGCTTAGAGCTGACGGAACTGGTTCAGGAGTACCTCCGGCAGCAGCTCCCGGCGGCCCGGGAAGTCATGGGCAGCGGGGCCAGACAGCTTCCCCCGGAGCTTGTCCCCCTGGACAGGATGACGAACTATGCCGCCGCCCGGGCCGACGCCGTTTTGACCCTCCGGGAGACCCTCGCCGCCGCCCTGGACCGGGAGGCGCTCGGCCCTGTTTTCCGGGAGATCGAAATGCCCCTGGTCCCCATCCTCGCCCGGATGGAGCGGACCGGGGTACTGGTAGATGTGGGTCTTTTGCGGACCATGTCCCGGGAGATGCAGGAACTGCTGGAAATCTCCGCAGAGAAGATCTATCGTCTCGCCGGGGAGCGGTTTAACATCAATTCCCCCAAACAGCTCCAACACATCCTCTTCGAGAAGCTCCGGCTGGCGAAGGGAAAGAAGACCAAGGACGGTTACTCCACCGACGTGGACGTCCTCAGCGGCCTCGCCCGGCACCATGAGCTCCCCGCGGAGATCCTGGCCTACCGGAGCTTCGCCAAGTTGAAATCGACTTATATCGACGCCCTGCCGTCCCTGGTTCATCCCCGGACAGGGCGTGTCCACGCCTCTTTCAACCAGGCCGTGACGGCCACGGGCCGCCTCTCCAGCAGCAACCCCAACCTGCAGAACATCCCCGTCCGCACCGTGGAGGGAAAGCGGATCCGCCAGGCCTTCATCGCCCCGCCGGGCCGGCGGCTCGTCTCCGCCGACTATTCCCAGATCGAGTTGCGGGTCCTGGCCCATCTGTCGGGAGATGCGACACTGATCGAATCCTTCCGTTCCGGGGAGGACATCCACAGCCGCACCGCCTCGACCATCTTCGGCGTCTTTCCCGAGTTCGTGAACGAAGATATGCGCCGCCAGGCCAAGGTCATCAACTTCGGCATCCTCTACGGAATGAGCGCCTTCGGACTCGCCCGGGAGCTCGATGTAAATCAGAAGCTCGCCCAGGCCTATATCGACGAATATTTCCGTAAGTACGCGGGGGTAAAAAGCTATCTGGACGGGGTCCTGGAACGGGCGCGCCGGGACGGCTACGTCTGCACCCTCATGAACCGCCGCCGTTACCTGCCGGAGATCAACGCCGCCAACGCCAACATCCGGCAGTTCGCCGAGCGGATGGCCCTCAACACCCCCATCCAGGGCACGGCTGCGGATCTCATCAAAATGGCCATGATCCGTATCGACGGCCGGCTGGCGGCGCGGCATTTATCCGCCGCCATGATCATGCAGGTCCACGACGAATTGGTCCTGGAAGTGCCGGAAGGGGAAGTGGCGGCGGTGAGCGCCCTGGTCCGGGAGGAAATGGAAACGGCCCTGGAGCTGACCGTCCCGCTGCAGGTCGCCGTCCATGTAGGCCGCAACTGGGATGACGCCCATTGATAAACAAAGTATTGACTTTTTTCGCATATTGAGGCAGGGAACTGCCTGACGAAAAGAGCCGGGATCGCCCCATCCCGGCTCCTTGCTTTATATCGCCGGGTCCGTACCGCCACCTTTTCTCCCGGGCGCCGGGACGGTCCCGGCGCGGAGCGGCAGGGTGGACGGGGGCGGCGAGTATCCGGGGGACGGCCGGCGCGGGGCAGGAAGCCGGTCATCCCGGGGCGCCGTTTTACTGACAAGCTATTATTTCTAATTATGACGAGGACTTAAACCTCGGTGCAAGGAGTTTGCGCAGGTGGACAGAGGTAAGCTGCGGCCGGTTTCGGAAGGGATTTCCCGCCGGAAGCACGGCCGGCGTATAGAAACGAAACGCAAATGACGGCACGCCGTCACCAAGCAGGATGAAAATTGCGGACGCGCTCCGCAGTGCCCGCAGCGGCACAGTTAATATAAACACTTGTAGATCAATAACATATGCATGCATTTTCGAGTAAAAGAAGGGAAACAGTGATGCCGCATCCGGGTGGAGCTCACAGGCCGGGTAACCGCGGCGTCCTGCCGGGGGTTTGGCAGGTGGCGGCCTGCGGCCTGCTTTTGATCGTCTTACTGATCATCACCGTCGCCCCCCCGGCGGCCCGGGCGGTCGAAAACGCCGGGGAAAAGGGCGGCGAAAGCGGGAGCCGTAACGCCGTATCCGCAGCACCGGCAGCCAAGGGCGTGACGACGCCGTCGGACGCCGCGGCGTCGCCGTCCGGAGCGGCGGCGACGGACATCCAAAAGGCCATCATTAACCGGTTGGAGACAACCGCAGCACCGGCGACGGGCGTCCGGAAAGACACGCCCCCCCTGCGGGAGCGTTTCTACGGTGAGCGCGGCTACCAGCCGGCCTGGGTCCGCGACGGGAGGATCTCCCCCCAGGCGCAGAAGCTTCTCCAGGTCCTGAAAGAGGCGGATCAAGAAGGACTGGACCCCGGCGATTACGGCGTCGGGAAAATCGAGGCCATGCTCGCCCGTCTCCAGGAGGTAACCGGCGCCGGGGCGACCGTTCGTCCGGAGACCTGGGCCGAACTCGATGTGACGCTCACCGACGCCTTTTTCCTTTACGGCCGTCACGTCTCGGAAGGACGCCTCGATCCCGGCAAATGGTTTTACCAATGGGTCCCCTACCGGCGGACCACGGACCTGATCGCAATCCTCACGAAAGCCCTGGACGGCAATGACGTGGAGGGGGCGCTGAAAGGTCTCCCCCCCCGTTATCCGGCCTACGGGCAATTGCGGACGGAACTGGCTAAATACCGCCGAATCGCCGCCGCGGGGGGATGGTCGCCCCTCCCGGAAAATGTAAAGCTGCAGCGCGGCAGCACCGGTCGGGCGGTGAACCTCCTCAAAGAGCGTCTGGTCATCGCCGGCGATCTCGATCCGGCGGCACTGGGAGGGCGGAGTCACTTCGATCGGCAACTGGAGGAGGCCCTGAAGAGGTTTCAGTACCGCCACGGCCTGCGGGCGAACGGCGTCACCGACGCGGAGACGCGCGCGGCCCTCAATTTTTCCGTAGCGAAACGAATCCGCCAGATCGAGTGGAACATGGAACGCTGGCGCTGGCTCCCCGATGAGCTGGGGCCGCGTTATATCATGGTCAATATCCCCGACTTCCGTCTCTTCGTGGTGGAAAGCCAGATCACGGTCATGTCCATGAAGACCGTGGTGGGAAAGGTTACCCAGCCTACCCCGGTTTTCATGGACAATATGAGCTATCTGGAACTCAATCCCACCTGGAACGTCCCCAATTCCATCATCGCCGAAGAGATGATTCCCAAGGCAAAAAAGGACCCGGAATTTCTGGCGAAAAAAAAGATCCGCATCTACAGAAACTGGAGCCCCACGGCCAGGGAAATCGATCCCAAAACCATAAACTGGGCCAAGGTGGACCCTAAAAAATTCCCTTACCGGATGATCCAGGATCCCGGCGTCAATCCCCTGGGACGGATCAAATTCATGTTCCCCAATCAATTCGATGTCTATCTCCACGACACGACTCAAAAAAGTCTCTTTCACAGGTCGCGGCGGATGTATTCCCACGGCTGTATCCGGGTGGAAAAACCTTACGACCTGGGGGAGTGGGTACTGAAGGAAGACCCGGCGTGGTCGAAAGAGCGGCTGCTTAAGGAAATCAGGACGGGGAAGCGACAGCAGATCAATCTGCCCAAACCGATCCCCGTTTATGTCATCTACCTGACGGCCTGGTTCGACACCAGGGGTCATATCCATTTCCGGGACGACATTTACGACTACGACAAGAGCCTGGAAAAGGCCCTGGAAAGGGCCGGCGGTTCCGCCGGCCGGCTATGAACGCCCTTCCCGGCGACCGCCTCTTTTGCGGCGGATCAGGCCATGGCAAGTAACAGCATCGCCGGGTTCCGGGCCGCCATCGACAGCGGAGCCGGTACAGATGTCCCATGCTGAAACCATATGATCAGGACATAGACGACATCGCCCTTGTTTTCGCCCATACGGGGACAAGGGCGGATCACGGCAACCGAGTTTACGCCGTAGCCGCGACGGTTCTCTCGACTTCGCAGCCGCCACGGAGCTTTGCATCGCTTATCCGTTATCCCCACCTGACGGAACGGGAGCGGTACCACTCGAACATTTCCCGGGAAACATTAGCCACGGCCCCGGAAGTATCCCTGGTGCGCGAGCGGCTCCTGAACTTTCTAAAGGGCTGTCCGGTCCTGCTGACCCTCCCTCCGCAAGATCACGACGGCGATATCGACACCCTCTGCGGTACGAAAAGGATCATCGATCTCGGCTTTGCCGTTGAATTTTTCCTGCCTCAGGTCGATTCCTATTCCCTCAAGCGCCTCTGGGAATATCTGCATCAGAAAGAGCGGGACAGAATCTATTTTAGCGCTCCCCAGGCCGTGGAGCTCCTCACGGAGCTGCTCAAGCATATCTGCGGGACGGAACTGAACGATGCCGTCTTTCCCCGGGCCGCCGCCCTTCGATATTTTCTCGGGAAAAGCAATACCCTCTTTGGCCGCTTGTTTCTGCACCTCGGCAGGAGCTACGGGAAATACTTCGCTGCCCTCTTCAATCCCTTCCGGGGGCCGGATACGGAAGATTGGAAATCCTTTTTCGAGGTCGGCCGGCCGGTACCTTCGGAGCAAAAGAAAAACGCCGCGGCATTCCGCAGGATCGACCTCGCCCAGTTGGAGAAGACTTACCAGGGCGTTGCGGAAAACGCAAAAGGGTTCGCCTTCAGGTCGTCTCAGGTGGAATACGCGCGACACATTGCCGGCGCCATCAACGACGGCGCCGTCCTCACCATCGAGGCGGGAACGGGGACCGGCAAAACCCAAGGCTACCTCATCCCCGTGCTGGAATTTCTTTACCGCAACAGCGATGCCCGCGCAGCCGTCTCCACCTACACCAAGAGTCTCCAGGATCAGATCTTCAAACAGGAAATCCCGTTCATCACGGAGGCGGTCAAACTCTATCGGTCCATCCCCGTTGCCCTGCTCAAGGGGAAATCGAACTATCTCTGCATCGAGAAACTCGACGGGGTCTACGATGAGGCCTGGAAAGGGAAGGAACTGCTCACCTGGCTCTATTTCCTGAACCTGGCATACCACTTTCGCGATGCCGACGGTGACCGCGTAGGGCAGCGGATCAGCCACTACCTGGATGAGCACTATTCCCTTTATCACCTTCAGCGTGAGATCTCCTCCCGGAGCGGCTGCGACGCCAAGCATAACCGGTGCCCGGCGCAAATCAACACCCGGGAAGCAAGGGCGGCACGACTGATCGTGACGAACCATCACAAACTGGCGGCGCTCCAGTACGATGCCGCTTTGGGAGGGCTCTTCAGGAACCTCATCATTGACGAGGCCAACCACTTCGAGTCTGCGGTCCGTAATACCTTTGGAGAGGAGTTCAATTCCCGCGACGCCTCGGGGTGCGTCGAACACCTGGAAACCGCCCTCAAGAAGGCCTTGGGCAGGGCAGCGGCCAACCTGGAAAAGGACATCAAGGGAGCGTTAAAAGCCGTCGGCACGCTGCAGGAAGGAATGCGGCAATTTCACGGCATTTTGAAAAAGATCGCCGCCCGATCCAAATCCAACGGGGGGTTTAGCGAACTGCCGGCAGCACATCCGGCGTTCCAAGAAGGCGGCGTCGTCCCGTATCTGCTGGATCTCCGGAAGG
Source organism: Syntrophales bacterium (assembly GCA_035448805.1). Taxonomy (GTDB): domain Bacteria; phylum Desulfobacterota; class Syntrophia; order Syntrophales; family UBA8958; genus UBA8958. The sequence goes on along the minus strand of DAOTJR010000005.1, from coordinate 51,564 downwards.
CCATTGACGAAATGAAGGAACACAGCGAATGGCTGAATAAGGACGAGCTGTGCCGCATGTTGAGAATCCAGGAGCGGACCCGGGAGCGGATGAAAAGGATGCTCGCCGACCTGGAGGAGCAATCCCAGGTCCTCAAGCATCTGGCCGAGAGCTATGCCAGGCCCAACCGGCTGGCCATGTTCGATCTCTCGGCGCGGCACTGGGTACTCAAGGCCCAGCCGGTCGAAGTCGCGCCCCTGGTGCGGGAAAGCTTCTATCGGGACACCATGAGCCTCGTTTATACTTCTGCCACTCTTTCCCTGGACGGCGATTTCGAGACCTTCAAGCAGATTGTGGGCATGGACCGTCCCTACCTGATCGACGAGGAGGAAAAGACGCCTCGAGAGTTTCGCTTTGCCCGCGTGCCCTCTCCCTTTTCAGCTTCAAGGGCAAGGATCGAGGTGCCTGCCGAGGCCGTCTCAGGCAGCTACACCAATAAGGACCTGTGGTTGCATTCCATCGCCAGGCTGTTGCCCGACCTGATCAAGAAAAACCGGGGGCGGACCCTGGTCCTTTTCGCCAGCTATCAGGACCTGGAAGATGTGGCCAAGCGCGTGGGGAATGTCATTACCGAAGCGGGTTTCCCTCTCATCATCCAACGCCGCGGCCGTTCGACCGGGGATCTCTGTGACGAATTCCGGGCCATCAAGGAAAGCGTCCTGTTCGGGGTGGATACCTTTTGGTATGGCGTCGATTTTAAGGGGGATACGTTGACCCAGGTCATCATCACCCGCATTCCCTACCCCAGTCCCCGGGACCCCCTGAATACCGCCAGGAGGGAAACCCTGCCCTACCCGTCTTTTGCCGCCCGCTACCGATACGACACCTTCATCAAAATGAAACAGGGCGCGGGCCGCCTGATTCGCTGCGAAACCGATCAAGGACGGATCATTGTTCTGGATTCTCGCTACAAGCTGCAAAAAGAGAAGATGCCCCCGCTCATAGAGGGCGGGGCGGTCAAGATTAGCACCGCAGACACGCATGAGGAAAATATTCAGGGAACCCGTTCAGATGCCCTCAATGATGCGCAGGAGGAACTATTAGCCCAGCATTGAGGACGATGTGGCCGCGAAGTGGCCTAAGAGGCGGAGGTATGCCCGGCCTGCACGCAGCCTATAAATCTGGAGTGAAGCCGATCCATCCGGCATTGCAGAATAATGGAAATTGCCACGCGCTGCCTAACCCAGTACGGTTGTTGATATGGGGGAACATTCAGAGCGTAAACCTTTAAAATCAGGCAATTTTTTCACCCAAGCCCTCCGTGAGGTCAACGCCGCTTGCTTTGCAAGCGGCATCTTTGTCTCGATTTCCTGTTTCAGGCATCGACACTTGTCAATATGAAGATTGCGGATGCGGAATACCGAGGAAAAGAAAAAAAGGAGTCAGGCACCGCCGCCTGACTCCCTGATATGATCCTGGTGCCGGAGGTCGGAATCGAACCGACATGCCCTTGCGAGCGGGGGATTTTGAGTCCCCTGCGTCTACCAGTTTCACCACTCCGGCTTCGGTTTGGATTATATAAAGGGGGTGCCAAATGTCAAGCAGAAATGAATCTCGATGTTTTTCCTTGAAAAAATATGGATAAGCATATAGAAGACCTTTTTTGGCGGAATTATGCCGGGAAGAACTCTCTGCCTTGATTATGGCGAAAAAAGGATCGGCGTGGCGGTTTCGGACGAAACGGGGACGATTGCCCAGCCGTTGACCGTCATCTTCAGGAAGAACCGGCGGCACGACCTGGCGGCGCTTTCCGAGCTTGCCGCCCGCTACCGTCCGGAACGGATCGTCATCGGCTATCCGGTGCGACTTGACGGCACCGAGGGCATTCAGTGCGAAAAGGTCAACCGGTTTGTCGCCCTTCTGTCCGCACATTTACAGGTCTCCATCGAACTCTGGGATGAATCCCTTACGACCCGGGAGGCGGAAGAGATACTCAGACGTTCCGGCCTGAAAAGAGAAAAAAGAAAGGATTCAGTGGATAAAATCGCTGCCAGTATCATCCTGCAGAATTACCTGAACGCCCTCTCCTCAGGCCGTACCGCTTAGATACCGTTACTCCCATGAGCTTGCGAAACAAGATCAAATCCAAGTTTGTCCTGCTATGCGTACTGATCGTTCTGTTATCGGGCGGGGCGGTCATCGTGTACGGCAACCGGGCGATAGATGACACCGCCCGCACGGTCCTGATCGACATCCCCCGGGGTTACAGCTTCCTGCAAATCATCACGGAGCTGGACCGGGTGGGGCTGGTGACCAACCGGCCCGCCTTCTATGCCCTGGCGATAATCAAGGGGGCCGCCCGGCAGATCAGGGCCGGCGAGTACGAACTTTCCACCGCGATGAGCCCCGTCGAGATCATCGACAAACTGGTCAAGGGTAAAATCAAGGCCTACAAGATCACCATCCCGGAAGATTTCACGATCCGGGAAATCGCCGCCCTGCTGGCGGCCAACAAACTCGTCAAGGAAAGCGCCTTTCTCAGGCTCGCCCACGACCGCAGCTTGGCCGCCTCGCTGGGCATTGAGGGATCGAGCCTGGAGGGCTACCTCTATCCGGAAACCTATTTCCTGGACCGTTCCATGGGCAGCCGCGAGATCATTCAGATCATGAACGCGCAATTCTGGAAAAAATTCACCCCGGAGCTGCGCCAGCGGGCATCCGCGCTCGGCATGACGGTCAACGAGGTGGTAACCCTGGCCTCCATGATCGGCAAGGAGACAGGCTTCAAAGAGGAAAAACCGCTGGTCGCGGCGGTGTTCCACAACCGCCTGAAGAGGGGGATGAAACTGCAGTGCGACCCGACGGCGGTTTACGGACTGGAAAATTTCGACGGAAAAGTGCGCCGCCGTCATCTCCTGCGCGATGCACCCCACAACACCTATGTTATTCAGGGACTGCCCCCGGGACCTATTGCCAATCCTGATATTGATTCACTGAAAGCGGCGCTTTATCCGGCCAAGGTCGATTACCTGTATTTCGTGGCAAACAACAATGGTTCTCACCATTTTTCTTCCACCCTGGACGCCCACAGAAGAGCTGTTTCAAGATACCAAATTTCCAGAAAAAATAATTAAATTTTCTTGACAAACCTGAGTACCCTCTTTATAGTGCACCTCGTGGAGCAAAGTGGAGCATTGTGGAGGAAACTTGGGTGTCTGTTTTTAGAGGACAATACTACCACACCATTGACGGCAAGGGAAGAATTATCTTCCCCGCCCGGCTGCGGGAGGTCTTCACCGAAAAAAGCAACGGTCAGATCGTAATCACGAAACTGAACGAATATCTTCTGGTTTTCCCCTATAACGAATGGGAGATCATCGAACAGAAGATCTGGCACCAATCCCTGCTCCGCAGACAGGTTCGTGATTTTCAGCGTTTTTTCATGTCCAGCGCCGTGGACTCCACCCTCGATAGTCAGGGGCGCATCCTTATCCCCCCCCACCTGCGGGAATATGCCCACCTGGAAAAGGACATCGTCCTGGTAGGGATGTTGCGCAATGTGGAAATCTGGGACAAGGACCGCTTCGAAGCGGAAATGAAAAGGATGGGTGAGCAAAACACCGACTCCCAGGGATTTCTCGATTATATGGCCGATCTGGGAATCTGACAAGGAACCTATGGAATGCACGCCTATCACCAGCCGGTGCTTCTTCAAGAAGCCGTCGCCTCCCTCGGTTGCCGAACCGGCGGGATATATGTCGACGGAACTTTGGGTGGTGCCGGGCATGCTTTCGAAATTCTCGAGCGAAGCTCTCCCGACGGGCTGCTGATCGGCATCGACGCCGATGCCGATGCGCTCCAGGCAGCCGTAAAGCGACTGCTCCCCTTCCATGCACGCGTCCGACTGGTAAGGGGAAATTTCGCCGCTATCGGCGACATTTTACTAAATTTGAACATTGACCGCGTGGACGGCATCCTGCTGGATTTGGGGGTTTCCTCCCATCAGTTGGATGTCGCGGAACGGGGATTCAGTTTCTCTCAGGAGGCACTTTTAGACATGCGGATGGACACCCGCCGCCCGATCAGCGCCCACACACTCGTCAACACCTGTCCTGATTCGACTTTGGAAAAGATCATCAGGGAATACGGCGAAGAGCCACGGGCGAGAAGAATCGCCCGCGCCATTGTCGAGGCACGGCGGGGGAAGCCCATCGTATCCACCACGGAACTGGCGGCCATAATCACCGCGGCGCTTCCCCGGGGGGCGGCAGGACGACGGCTGCACCCTGCCACCAGAACCTTTCAGGCCCTGCGCATCGCCGTCAACGAAGAACTGTCCAATCTCGATTCGGCACTCCGAGCGGGTATCGATCTGCTCAACGCCGGCGGCCGTTTCTCCGTGATTTCCTATCATTCCCTTGAAGACCGGCTGGTGAAGACCGCCTTTCGGGATTTCGAGGGTCTCTGTTCCTGCCCCCCCGGCTTGCCTGTCTGTCAATGCGGGCGCCGGCCCAAGGCCCGGCCCGTTTACCGTCGACCCGTCACGCCTTCGCCGGCGGAAATCGCCGCCAATCCCCGTTCCCGCAGCGCCAAGCTCCGTACAGCGGAAAGGATTTGAGCCATGGCCGTCAGTGAAACCCTGAAGGGGACCTTGCCCCAGGTGCAGAAGACAACCGGAGAGGTAAAATATTCCCTCTATATTGTTGCCGCCCTGCTCCTCATGACGGTACTGTTGGGCTACGTCGCCTCCCATCTTCAGATGACGAAACTGGAATACCAGATCGCCGAGGAGATGAGCCGCAAGGAAAAACTCCTGGAGGAGCAGAAAAAACTCAAGCTCGAGATCGCCACTCTCAAAGCACCGCAGCGTATCGCGGCCATTGCCGCAGAAAAGCTGCAGATGCGTCCTCCGGACAAGGATCAGATCATTTTAATCAAATAAGCCCTCCTGCCCGCGGGCGGGGAAAACAAAGGGCCTAAACATCCAATTCGGTTTGTGGAACTTTCGATATAAATATTATTGGGAAAGATGATGCGGGAAGAAAAGAAATGGCTTAGGTTTCGGATCACGACCCTCCTGGCGCTCTTCCTGGTTCTGTTCGTCGCCCTTTTTACCAGGGCCTTTCAGTTGCAAATCCTCTCCGGTCGCGCCCTGAAGACCATGGCCGCCAAACAGCATCTTCAGACTTTGGAGATCCCCCCGGAAAGGGGTATCATCTTCGACCGCAATGGAGAAAAACTCGCCGCGAGCGCCCTGGTGGACTCCGTCTGCGCCGATCCTTCCAAATTCAGAAACCCTCGGGAGGTCTTGGATAAGGTATCCGTCATCCTCAGCCTTGATCGCGACGCCCTGGAAAAGAAGATCACCGGCGCCAGAAATTTCTGCTGGCTGGCCCGGCGGGTTTCCCCCGAGCAGGCGAAAAAAGTGGAAAACCTCCGTCTGGAAGGGGTTTTTCTCGTCAAGGAGCCGAAGCGGTTCTATCCCAACGGCGAATTGGCCGGGCATCTCCTCGGTTTTGTGGGCCTCGATTCGACAGGCCTGGAAGGTCTGGAACTCAAGTACAACAACTTTCTCCAAGGCGCCCCGGAGAAGCTCGTCCTGGTCCGCGACGCCAAGGGCAAAAAAATGCACGCCGAGCCGGAGAAGCCGGCAGGAGAGGGAAAGTCAAGCTATCATCTCATCCTGACCATCGACAGCCGCATTCAGCATCTGGTGGAAGGGCAGCTCAAAGAGGCGGTGCGCGACAAGGGCGCCAAAGGAGGCTATGCCATTGTCATGGACCCCCGTACCGGGGAAATCCTGGCCTTGGCGAATCAGCCCAGCTTCGATCCCAACTTTTACACCCAGGGAGGCTCATCACCAGGAAAGAACTGCGCGATTACCGACGTTTACGACCCCGGTTCCACTTTCAAGCCCTTTCTTGTCGCCGCGGCCCTGGAGGAAAAGGTTGTCAAAGAGACCGATCGTATTTTCTGCGAAAACGGTCACTACTCCGTCTCCGGAAAGGTGATCCATGAGGCCCAGCGGAAGCGCCACGGGGTCCTGACGGTCCGGGAAATCATCAAATACTCAAGCAATATCGGTTCCGCCAAGATCGCCGAGCGGCTGGGCAAAGAGAAATTCTACCATTACATCAGCCGCTTCGGCTTCGGTAGTAAAACGGGTATCGACCTGAACGGCGAATCCACCGGCATCCTCCGTAACCACCAAAACTGGACCCGCGTCGATCTCACCCGGATCGCCTTCGGTCAGGGGATATCCGTCACCCCCATCCAGTTGATCACCGCCCTCTCCGCCCTGGCCAACGGCGGGGTTCTCATGAAACCCTATGTCATCAAAGGGGTGGTAGACCGCAAAGGACAAATCATCAGGGAATTTCATCCCACAATGGTAAGGAAGGTCATCTCCCCGGCCACTTCCAAACGCATCACCGACATCATGACGGATGTCGTTGGGGCGGAGGACGGCACGGGGAAAAGGGCCCGTATCGAGAACGTCAACGTCGCCGGCAAAACAGGGACGTCCCAGAAGTTCGACCATGCCCGGCACGTCTATTCCTCGGAACGGGTGCGCACCTCTTTTATGGGGTTTTTCCCTGCCGAGGCGCCACAGATGGCCATCCTGGTGGTTCTCGACGAACCGCAGCGGGACCGCTGGGGAGGCGTGGCCTCGGCGCCGGTGTTCAAGAATATCGGCGAACAGATCCTGAACAGCTACAAACCCCACATCCGGGAACGGCAGCCCCTGGAGGAAAAGGACATTATTCCGCCTCGGAAGGAGGCGGTGCAACTGGTTGCCGCCTCCCCCGCCACGGCCATGAACCTGCCGGGCGCCACGGTTGAGAAGGATGAAGAGGAGGCGGTGATGCCCGATTTCCGGGGGTTGACGATCCGCGAAGCCCTCCGGAAGGCCAAAGGTAAGAATATCGAGGTCCGGGTCCTGGGCAACGGCTGGGCCGTTTCCCAGCATCCCCTGCCCGGGACGCCGCTGGCCGGCGTCAGTTCCTGCACCATCACCTTCAACTCGGGAAAGTGAGGGATATCGTGCAGTTGACAACCATTCTCCAAGACATCGACGTGACAAGGATTCAGGGCCCCGGCCGGGGAACGGTGGCCTCTATATGTTACGATTCCCGGCAGTGTGAACCGGACGGCATGTTTGTGGCGGTACCCGGTTTGAAGACCGATGGTCATCAGTTCATCTCCGAAGCCATGGCCCGAGGGGCCCGCTTTATCGTGCACGAGCGGGATTTTACGCCGCCGCCGGGAGTGACGGCCATTCAGGTCGGGAACAGTCGGCGGATCCTGGGGCGGCTCGGCAGAAACTTCTATCGCCATCCCTCGGCGTCACTCTGTCTGATCGCTGTCACGGGGACCAACGGTAAAACGACGGTCACCTATCTCCTCGAGGCAATCTTCGCGGCGGCGGGCGGCAGGCCGGGCGTCCTGGGCACGGTCAATTACCGTTACGGCGGCACGGTGCTGCCCGCACCGAATACCACCCCGGAATCCTGCGATATGCACCGGATCCTCAGGAATATGGTTGATGCCGGGGTAAGCCATGTCATCGCCGAAGTTTCATCCCATGCCATCGACCTCCAGCGCAGTGACGACTGTGACTTCGATCTGGGGATCTTTACCAATCTTTCTCAAGACCATTTGGACTATCACGGTGACATGGAAAGATATTTCGCTGCCAAGGAGCGTTTTTTCCTTGATGTTCTGCCCCGTTCTCAGAAAGGACGGCCCCTGCGGATGATCGTCAACGGCGACGACCCCTGGGGACGGAGACTGTGCCGCGAGGCAGCCCTGCCGGCCCTGACCTTCGGCATCGAAAATCCGGGCGACATCCGTGCCGAAGCGTTCACCCTCGGTCCCGGAGGAACCGAGGCCAGGATAAATTGGCACGGACGAACCTTCACTCTGACCTCGCCTCTCATCGGCCGGCACAATCTCTACAATATCCTCGCCGCGACAGCGGCGGCGCTCGCCGTCGGCATCCCGGAGGCGGACATCCGCGCCGGCATCAAGACCCTGACCCGCGTCCCGGGACGGCTGGAAAAGGTCAACCACCCCGGAGAACCGGAGGTGCTGGTGGATTACGCCCATACGGAAGACGCCCTGGCCAAGGTACTGAGCAACCTCGCCGCCTTCCGGAAAAGCCGACTGATCACCGTCTTCGGCTGCGGCGGCGACCGGGACCGGGGCAAGCGTCCCCTCATGGGCCGGGCGGCGGTGCGGGGAAGCGATATTGCCGTCCTGACCTCGGACAATCCCCGGTCGGAAGATCCCCTGGCGATCATCCAGGAAATCGAGGCCGGCATCACCGGGGAAGAAATCAGAAAATTTTCTCCCGCCGAGCTGCTCGCTCAGAACCCGGACCGGGGATACACCATCATACCCGACCGGCTTACGGCCATTGAAACAGCGGTCGCCATGGCCGCGCCGAGCGACATCATCCTCATCGCCGGCAAGGGTCATGAGGACTATCAGATCGTCGGGCCCCGGCGCCTCTTCTTCGACGACCGCCTGGCGGCCCGGGAGGCGCTGGACAAGTACCGGCACCGGGACGGACAGTCATGAACGGCGGACCGGAAATATCTCTGGCCGAGGTCGTCGCGGCCACAGGGGGTGAAGTTGCCTATGTTCCCCGTGCCGACGGCGTCATCTTCCGGGGAATAACCACGGATTCGCGGCAGTGCGGAGCGGGAAACCTCTTCGTCGCCCTGGCGGGAACGTCTTTCGACGGTCACGATTACCTGGAACAGGCCCGCCGACAGGGCGCGGCGGGACTCCTGATCCACCGCCGGCCGGCCTCCCTGCCGGGAGATATTCCGGTTATTACCGTCGCCGACACCCTGACGGCCCTGGGCGATCTGGCCCACTACTGGCGACGGCGCTTCTCCCCGACGGTCATCGCCGTCACCGGCAGCACCGGTAAAACGACGACCAAGGAGATGATCGCCGCCATCCTGGCCCGCCGCGGACAGATCTTGAAGACGGAGGGAAACCTGAACAATCTCATCGGCCTGCCCCACACCCTTTTCCGTCTCCGTCCCGGGGACACCGCCGCCGTCCTGGAACTGGGGACAAACCGGCGGGGGGAGATCGCCCGGTTGGCACAAATCGCTGTCCCGGACATCGCGCTGATCACCAATATCGGACCCGCCCATCTGGAAGGTTTTGTCGACATGGCCGGGGTCGCGGCGGAGAAGATGGATCTGTTTTCAAATACACCGGCGACGGGAACCCTGATCGTCAACCGGGATGATCCTTTCCTGAGGGACGCCGGGAGAGACCGGCCGGGACGCTCCCTCTCCTTCGGCCTGGACCCGGAGGCGGATGTTCGGGCCGCGGGGATAACCACCGTCGTGATTCCCCCCTCCGCCGCCATACCGGGCATACCGCCGGCAATCCCGCGGCTGGAAACCCGGTTCATCCTCCGGATCGGGGAAGGACAGCAGGAAATAACCATGCCCGTAGCGGGTGAGCACCAAATCATCAATGCCCTTGCTGCTGCCGCATCCGCCTGGGCCGCCGGCGCCGCCGAAGAAGACATCGGCCGGGGACTCGCCGGTTTCGTCCCCGTACCGGGGCGTACGGAGATCATCCCCCTGGAAGGCGGCGCCTTCGTCGTCAACGACGCCTACAACGCCAATCCGGCCTCGGTCCGGGCGGCCCTCACGACCCTCCGGCAACTCAAAGGCCGTGGTCGCGGCGTAGCGGTTCTGGGCGACATGCTGGAGCTGGGAGCGCAGGAAGCGGCCTGGCATGAGGAAATAGGGGGCCTTCTGGCAGACTCCGGAGTGGAAAGGGTCTATCTCCGGGGAAGGCTCTCGGGGGCGACAGCAGCAGGGGCTTCCAAACACGGCCTGCCGGCGGGGGCGATCATCATCGAGGAAGACCCGGAAGCGATCGCCCGGGATCTGCGATCCTGGCTTCGGGAGGGGGACTGGGTGCTCGTCAAGGGTTCCCGGCGTCTCCGGATGGACCTGGTCACCACGGCCCTCTGCCGGTCCGGTGCGTCAGAAGGAGGAGCGCGATGATCTACCATCTCCTCTATCCGCTCCACACGGTCTTCTCCAGTTTCAACGTCTTTCGGTACATCACCTTCCGGACGATCTACGCCGCTATCACCGCCCTGGTGATCTGCTTCCTCCTTGGTCCCTGGCTGATCCGGAAACTCCAGGAACACCAGATCGGCCAGTCGATCCGGGAAGACGGACCCGGCAGCCATCTCGTCAAGCAGGGAACGCCGACCATGGGCGGTATCCTGATCATCTTCGCCGTGGTCATCTCCACACTCCTGTGGGCCAACCTCAGTGTGTGGTACATCTGGCTGGTCATCCTCGTCACCGTGAGCTACGGCCTGATCGGATTTATGGACGATTACCGGAAGATCGCCAGGAAGAACAGCCGGGGGGTGCCGGCCAAGGTCCGGCTCGCCGGGGAGTTCGGCATCGCCCTGTTTATCGGCGTGGTACTGTACATGAAACCGGGCTTCACCGCCAACGTCACCATCCCCTTCTTCAAGACCGTCCTGCCCCATCTGGGCTGGGGATACATATTCCTGGCGGCCTTCATCATCGTCGGCGCCGCCAACGCCGTGAACCTCACCGACGGCCTGGACGGCCTGGCCATCGGTCCCATCACCATCTGTTTCATGACCTATCTGCTGTTCGCCTATTTCGCAGGCAACATCAAGATCGCCACTTATCTCCAGATCCCCTATGTCTCCGGAACGGGGGAGCTGAGCATCTTCTGCGGCGCCATGGTCGGCGCCGGCCTGGGGTTCCTCTGGTACAACACCTATCCCGCCCAGGTGTTCATGGGCGACGTGGGTTCCCTGTCTCTGGGGGGCGCCCTGGGGACCCTGGCGGTCCTCACGAAGCAGGAGATCCTGCTGGCCATCGTGGGCGGCATTTTCGTTCTGGAGACCTTCTCCGTGATCTTTCAGGTGGGCTGGTTCAAGATGTCCGGGGGCAAGCGGATCTTCCGCATGGCCCCCCTCCATCATCATTTCGAGCTCAAGGGCTGGGCGGAGCCGAAGGTGATCGTCCGGTTCTGGATCATCTCCATCCTTTTGGCCCTGGTGGCCCTGAGCACCCTGAAGTTGAGGTAGGCAAGGACAATATGGAACTGCAGGGAAAGAACATCGTCGTCATCGGACTGGCCAAGACGGGTCTGGCCACGGTGGAATTCCTCCTGGCCCGGGGCGCCCGGGTGACGGCGACGGACATGAACCCCGAAGCCCTGGCCGCCGCGGCGCCGCCGGGACTGAAGACCGCACCCTACGATCCGGAGACCGTCCTCCGTGATGCAGAGCTCGTCGTCCCCTCCCCGGGCGTCCCGCCGGTGGATCCCATCCTCACCGCGGCGGTGGCGAAGGACATCCCCATCATGAGCGAACTGGAGCTGGCGGGGCGCTTCCTCCGCATCCCCATGGTCGCCGTCACCGGCACCAACGGCAAGACCACGACCACGTCCCTCATCGGCCACATCCTGGCCCGGTGCGGCCGGAAGGTCTTCGTCGGCGGGAACATCGGCGCCCCCCTCATCGGCTACGTCGGGGGTCCGCAAAGCGACGACTGGGCCGTCATCGAGGTGAGCAGTTTCCAGCTCCAGTGGAGCGAGCTGCTCCATCCCGCCGTGGCGGTCCTTCTCAACGTCACTGTGGACCACCTGGACTATCACCACACCTTCATCGCCTACCGGGTCGCCAAAGAGCGCCTCTTCACCAACCAGACGGCGGCGGACACCACCATCCTCAACGGCGACGATCCGGGGACGAAGGCGCTGTTACGACGCCTGGGCACCCGCATCCTGCGCTTCAGCAGCACCAGCCCTGTGATTCCGGGGATGTACGCCGAAAACGACACGCTGCTCCATGTCTCGCCGGAGGGGGAAAAAGAGACCTACCCCCGGTCCCTGGTGAAGCTGCCGGGAAACCACAATCTGGAGAACGTCATGGCGGCGGTCCTGGCGGCCCGGTGCTGCGGCTGCGATCCGGAAGGAGTGGCCGCCGCCGTCGCCTCGTTCGCCGGCATCCCCCATCGTCTCGAATACGTGGGGGAGCGGCGGGGCGTCTCCTTCTACGACGATTCCAAGGGAACCAACGTGGATGCGGTTTTCCGGGCCCTGGCCACCTTCACCGCCCCGGTGGTGCTCCTCATGGGCGGGCGGGACAAGGCCGGGGATTTCCGGCCGCTGATTTCCGTCCTGAAGGAAAAAGCCAAGCGGCTTGTCCTCTTCGGGGAGGCCCGGGAGACCATCGGCGCGGTGATCGGCGGCATCGTGCCCACGGAGTCGTGTCCCACGCTCCGGGAGGGCATCGCCACCGCGGCGGCGGCGGCGGCGCCGGGCGATGTGGTATTGCTTTCCCCGGGTTGCGCCAGTTTCGACGAATTCAAGGATTACAAGGCCCGGGGAAGATTTTTCCAGGAACAGGTAAAGGCCCTTGCCCATGATTAAATCCGACACCACCGGGAGAAGTCCGGACATCATCCTGCTGATCGTCACCCTCATCCTCATCACCGTGGGGACGGTGATGATCTACAGTTCCAGTTCCCCCATAGCCCAGCACCGCCTTAACGACGGCCAGTTCTACTTGAAAAAACAGGTCCTGTTCGTCTTCATCGGCCTGGGGGCCATGATCCTCATGACACGGATTCCCTATGAGGAACTGAGGAAATTCGCCTACCCCGGGGTGATCATCTCCCTGATCCTCCTCACCCTGGTCCTCATCCCCAAAATCGGCGTCCGGGTCGGCGGCGCCGCACGCTGGCTGAAGATGGGGTTCTTCGCCTTTCAGGTCACGGAACTGGTGAAGATCATCATTGTCCTGTTTCTCGCTCATTTCCTCACCCGGAAGGCCATCTACGCCAAGGAACTGATGCGGGGGGTCATCATCCCCCTCGGGGTGACGATGCTCCTGGTGGGGCTCATCGTCATCGAACCGGACTTCGGCACCGCCGTCCTTATCACCGCGATTCTCATGTTCATGCTCTACCTGGCGGGAAGCCGGGTCCGTTACCTGGCCGGTCTGGTGGCCATGCTCATCCCGGTCGGGGTGGGACTGCTGATGTACAAGAGCTACCGGATGGAGCGGCTGCTGATCTTTCTCGATCCCTGGCGGGATCCCCAGAATTCGGGGTTTCAGATTATCCAGTCCCTGATTTCCTTCGGTTCCGGCGGGGTCTTCGGGGTGGGTGTGGGCGACGGGCGGCAGAAGCACTTCTATCTTCCCGAAGCCCACACGGATTTCATCCTCGCCATCATCGCCGAGGAAAGCGGCTTCATCGGCGTCACCTTGGTCATCTGCCTGTTCGCCGTCTTTGTCTTCCGGGGTTTTCTCATTGCCTTCAAGGCCCCCGACAAGTTCAGCACCCTGCTCGCGGCGGGGTTGACCATGATTATCGCCCTGGAGGCATTCATCAATATTGCCGGTGTGATGGGACTCATCCCCCTGAAAGGTCTGGCACTCCCGTTTCTAAGTTACGGGGGGAGCTCTCTGATCATGAGCCTCACCATCGTGGGCATCCTGTTGAACATCTCGGCCCATGAGCCGTAAGGAGGAAAGACAAAATGGAACCGGGAGGAAACAATGAAGATGATCATCGCCGGGGGGGGCACGGGCGGGCATCTCTTTCCCGGCGTGGCGGTGGCCGAGGCCTTTCTGAAACAGGACCGACACAACGAGGTGCTCTTTGTGGGGACAGAGCGGGGATTGGAAAAACGGGTCCTGCCGGAGCTGGGATACCCGCTGGCCACACTGGATGTGGAAGGGATCAAGGGCCGCACCTGGAAGAATTCCCTGGCGGCCGCGTTGAAGATACCGAAAAGTATCATGCAGGCTTTTAGATTGATAAGAAATTTTTCCCCTGCCGTCGTCCTGGGTGTGGGCGGATACGCCTCCGGCCCGGCGGTGCTTGCGGCCCATCTGATGGGGATAAAGACGGCCATTGCTGAACAAAACGCCATCCCCGGGGTGACGAACCGGATCCTGGGAAGATTTGTCGATAAGATCTTCGTTTCCTTCCCGGACCGGGAGCAGTGGTTTCCCCCCGATAAAACGGTGGTGACGGGGAATCCCATCCGCGCCTCCTTCGTGACGGCAACGGCGGGCGTCCGACAAGACAAGGACCTTTTCCACATCCTCGTTTTCGGGGGAAGTCAGGGCGCCCACGCCATCAATATCGTGTTACCGGCCGCCGCCGCCCTTCTGGGAGACCTCCGGCATCGGGTCCAAATCGTCCATCAAACCGGGGCCAAAGATGTTGCGGAAGTCAGGGCCGCTTATGAAAAACTGGGCATAAACGCGACGGTCCACCCCTTCATCATGGATATGGCCCGGGCCTGCCGGGAGGCGGACCTGCTGATCTGCCGGGCCGGAGCGACTTCCGTGGCCGAGATAACCGTCATGGGCAAGGCATCGATTTTGATCCCCTTTCCTTTCGCCATCCACGATCACCAGACGAAGAATGCCGAGGTCCTTGTCCGGGCGGAGGCAGCCATGATGATCCCGGAGAGGGAGCTGAACGGAGAGAGCCTCGCCGCCGCCATCACCGGTCTGCTCGGAAATCCGGAACGGATCACCGCGATGAGCGCGCGATCGAAGGCCCTGGGAAGACCCCGGGCCGCCGCGGAAATAGCCACCGCCTGCATCGCCATGGCAGCGTCACCGAGGTTGCATTAACACCGCCGGGGGAGTATAAGCGGCAAATTTTTTTGAGGGTGACAAACATGACAGACACCAGAAGAATGGACGGGATGAGGCGGAAAGTGAAGACGGTTCATTTCGTCGGCATCGGCGGCATCGGGATGAGCGGCATCGCCGAAGTACTCCTGAATCTTGGTTACAGGATCACCGGATCGGACCTGGGGCAGACGGACATCACCCAGCGTCTGGCCTCCCTGGGGGCGGTGATCTTCAAGGGACATCACGAAGACCATCTCGGCGGCGCCGACGTCGTGGTAACCTCCACCGCCGTCAAGAGCGACAACCCCGAGGTCCTGGCGGCGCACCGGCGGAACATCCCCGTCATCCCCCGGGCGGAGATGCTGGCGGAACTTCTCAAGATGAAGTTTTCCATCGCCGTTTCCGGCAGCCACGGCAAAACGACCACCACCTCCATGATCTCCACGGTACTGGGCCAGGGCGGTCTGGACCCCACCATGGTCATCGGCGGCAAGCTGGCCAGTATCGGCAGCAA
This sequence comes from Syntrophales bacterium, assembly GCA_035448805.1. Classification (GTDB taxonomy): domain Bacteria; phylum Desulfobacterota; class Syntrophia; order Syntrophales; family UBA8958; genus UBA8958. Next base: position 36,373 of record DAOTJR010000005.1, on the reverse strand, counting down.
CGCCAAGATGGGGGACGGCGAGATTATCGTCGCCGAGGCCGACGAGAGCGACGGCTCCTTTCTCAAGCTGGGACCCTGCATCGCCGTCATCACCAATATCGACCGGGAACATCTGGACTACTACCGGGACATCGACGAGATCAAGGCGGCCTTCCTGCAATTCGCGAACATCGTCCCTTTCTACGGCTCCACCGTTCTTTGCCTCGACGACCGCCATGTCCGGGAGATCCTGCCCGAGATAAAGAGAAAGACCATCACCTACGGACTGACCTCTTCTGCCGATTATCGGGCGGCGGATGTTAGCCTGCGGGGCGCCTCCTCCTCCTTCAGCGTCCTGCACCGGGAGGAGTGTTTGGGCACGGCGGTTCTCCACGTCCCCGGTATGTTCAACGTTTACAACGCCCTGGCAACCATTGCCGTGGCCAGAGAAATCGACATGGATTTCCAGACCATCGTCAACGGCCTGCAAACCTTCACGGGGGTGCATCGACGGCTGGAAGTGAAAGGAACCGTCGGGGGGGTCACGGTGGTGGATGATTACGGCCACCACCCCACAGAGATCCGGGAGACCCTGGCCGCGGCGCGAACCGTCTGGCCGGGCCGGCTGATCGTGGTCTTCCAGCCCCATCGCTACACCCGGACCCGGGCGCTGTTCGAAGAATTCACCGGGGCCTTTCCCGATGCCGATCTCCTGGTGATTACCGACATCTACGCCGCCAGCGAGGCGCCGATCGCAGGTATTCATTCGGAAAACCTGGCCGCGGCCATCCGGGCGCACCGGCAGCGGGAGGTGTTTTATGTCCCGGACTTTGAAGCCATTACGGAGAAGCTGCTCAGCCTGGCCAGACCCGGTGACGTGATCATCACCCAGGGAGCGGGAACGGTTTGGAAAATCGGCGAGGATTATCTCAAAAAGGCGGCCGCCAAGGGATGAAGAAGTCGTTTCGGAAAACACTGGAGCGCATCGCCGGGTGTCAGGTCCTCTTCGACGAACCCCTGGCCGGGCACACCTCTCTGGGTGTGGGCGGTCCCGCCATGGCCGTCGTTTATCCCGACCGCCGGGAGTGTCTGGAAGCGACGCTGGCCTTCCTGGACAGCGAGGGGATATCCTGCCTGCCCATAGGAAACGGAACGAATCTCATTGTCCGTGACGGCGGCTATCGGGGAGTGGTCATCTGCCTCCAGCGTCTTGCCGGCGTGGGGATAATGCCGGACCTCACCGGCGGCGCCGCATTGCTGACGGCCGAAGCAGGGGCTTCTCTCGCCGAGCTGGTAACACTTTCCGCCGCGGCCGGGTTCGCGGGCCTCGAGTTCTGTGCCGGCATCCCGGGGAGCGTGGGGGGTGCCGTGGCCATGAACGCCGGGGCCTACGGCCGGGAGATCAAGGATGTCCTGGCCGAGTTGACCATCATGGATCGCCGGGGGGAAATATCACGCTGGGACCGTACGCAGCTTCAGTTCTCCTACCGGCGGTTTGCGTCCCCCGTGGAGAACGGACTGATCGTGGCGGCGGCCTTCCGCCTCACGCCGGACGACCGGGAAGAAATTAAGAAAAGAATCTCGGAAATAAAGAGCATTCGAAGGCGGAAGCACCCCCTGGAGTATCGGAGCGCCGGTTCGGTGTTCAAGAACCCGCCGGGGCAACCGGCAGGGAAGCTTATCGAAGAGGCAGGGCTCAAGGGTCTGAAGAATGGAGCCGCCCAAATATCGGAAAAGCACGGCAATTTTATCGTCAATCGCGGTGGTGCCACGGCCAAGGAGATCCTCGATCTGATCGCATTTATTCAGGAGCGGGTATTCCTGGAAAAAGGGATCCGTTTGGAAACGGAAGTGATCACCGTCGGAGAAGAATCGTGAAAAAACCGTTCCTTAGACGATCCAAATACCGGAACTACCGCCAGGAGGTTCGCCGGTACCGTCTGCGGCGTCAGGCGGCGGCCGTCCTGATGGAGATCATCAAGTCCTCCCTGATCCTTTCCGCCATCGGCACCACAGGGGCGGTGCTGATCTTCGGCTATATCTATCTGATCAGCCATCCCTATTTCGCCATCCGGGAAATCACGGTCCGGGGGTGCAAGGAATTGACGGAGAAGGACATCCTTACCACTGCCGCCGTGAAGACCCGCCAGAATATCTTCGCCGTCAGCGTGACGGATGTGAAAAGGAGGATCCAGACCAACCCCTGGATCAAGGAGGCATCGGTAGGAAGAGAGTTACCGGACCGCCTCGTAATCGCCCTCAAGGAACGGACCGCCGTTTCGCTCGTGAAAAAGGACAGCAGTTTCTTTCTCATGGATCTCGAAGGTATCACCTTCAAGAAACTGGAAATGACCGACGATGACATGGATCTGCCCATTCTCACCGGTTTTCAGGGCCCGGAGAGCGACCGTCAGGCTCTCATGGGTCGAGCCATCGATCTGTTGCGCTACCTGGTGCAGACGAACGATTTCCCGAACATAAAGAATGTTTCGGAAATCAACGGCAACGAACGTTACGGACTGTCGGTGTTCACCGACACCGGATTGTGCCTCTATCTGGGCTTCGATAATTATGAAAGCAAATTCAAGCGCCTCCCGCCGGTGATGAACGACTTGGAGCGTCGCAATCTGAAGACCGGGCATCTCTATATCGACCTGAGCGACCCCGTGAAGATCACCGTCCAGAGACGGGAGGCCCTGCCGCCGGCAATGGAGGCTGCCGCCAAAAAAGGATTCAAAACATAAGATAGAGAAAGAGGAAGATATGCATGACTAAAAAAGCGAATATTATCGTCGGGTTGGACATCGGCACCACCAAAACCTGCGCCATTGTCGGTGAGGTCACCGATCAGGGGATCGATATCATCGGCATCGGTTCCAGTCCTTCCGAGGGATTGCGCAAGGGGGTCGTGGTAAATATAGAAAGTACCGTCGAAGCCGTAAAGAAGGCTGTGGAAGAGGCCGAAAGGATGTCGGGCAACCAGATCCGCTCTGTTTATGTCGGCATCGCCGGCGGTCATATCAAAGGTCAGAACAGCCTGGGCATCATCGCCGTCAAGGGACGGGAAGTGGACGAAGAGGATGTGCAGCGGGCCGTGGAGGCCTCCAAGGCCGTCGCCATTCCCCTGGACCGGGAAATCCTCCATACCCTCCCCCAGTCCTATGTCGTGGACGATCAGGACGGCATCCGGGATCCCATCGGGATGTCCGGAGTCCGTCTCGAGGCCAAAGTCCATATCGTCACCGGACTCTCGACCTCGATCCAGAACATTGCCAAATCGGTCAGCCGCGTCGGACTCGACATTGAAGAGATTGTTTTGGAACAACTCGCCTCCAGCGAGGCGGTGATCAGCAGTGACGAGAAAGACCTGGGCGTGGCCCTGCTCGACATCGGCGGCGGGACAACGGATATCGCCGTCTTCTCCGAAGGCAGCATCAAGCATACCGCCGTACTCCCCGTGGGGGGCAATTACGTCACCAGCGATATCGCCACGGGTCTCCGGACTCCCGCGGCGGAAGCGGAAAAATTGAAGATCAAATACGGTTGCGCTTATTCACCGCTGATTCCCAAGGATGAAAATATCGAGGTCCCCAGCGTGGGCGGTCGGGAACCACGGGATGTCTCTCGACAGATCCTGGGCCGCATCATCGAACCGCGGATGGAAGAGATCCTCTCCATGGCCCAGAAGGAGATTGTCCGTTCCGGTTACGAGGAACTCATGGCCGCGGGCGTCGTCCTCACCGGCGGCGCCGCCATCATGGAAGGGGTGCCCGAACTGGCCGAACAGGTCTTCAACCTGCCGGTGCGCCGGGGCTACCCCACCGGGATCGGCGGCATCACCGATATTGTCAACAGCCCCATGTACGCCACAGGCGTCGGGCTCATCATATACGGCAGCAAACACATACCCCGATTTGCCAGGTCGGAAGGCGGCGGCGCCATCGGCAGGTGGGTGGGAAGCATAAAAAAGTGGTTTATCGAATTTTTTTAACGGGGAGGGAATAAAATGTTTGAACTTACGGACTTATCCAGTATCAACACGGCAAGGATCAAGGTCGTCGGCATCGGCGGCGGCGGCGGGAACGCCGTGAACACGATGATCTCCTACAATCTCCAGGGCGTCGATTTCATCGTTGCCAACACCGACACACAGGCCCTGGGGGCATCCGCGTCGCCGGTAAAAATCCAGCTCGGCGCCGAGGTGACCAAGGGTCTCGGTGCCGGGGCCAATCCCGATGTGGGCAGGCAGGCCGCCACGGAAACTCGGGACATTATCCGGGAGCATCTCGAAGGCGCCGACATGGTCTTCATCACCGCCGGTCTCGGTGGAGGCACGGGCACGGGCGGCGCCCCGGTAATCGCCGAGATCTGCAAGGACCTGGGCGTCCTCACCGTCGCCGTGGTCACCAAGCCCTTTCAGTTCGAGGGCAAGCGACGGAACTATCAGGCTGAAGAAGGGGTGGACGAGTTGCGGCGGATCGTCGACACCCTCATCGTCGTCCCCAATCAGCGGCTCTTGAGCCTGGGGGGACGCAATCTCTCCCTCCTCGAGGCCTTCAAGAAGGCCGACGATATCCTCTACCACGCGGTCAAGGGGATCTCCGATCTCATCATCATCCCGGGACTGATCAATCTGGATTTCGCCGACGTGAAAAACACCATGTCCAACATGGGGCTGGCGTTGATGGGCACCGGTACGGCCAGCGGCGAGAACCGCGCCGTGGAGGCGGCCCAGCGGGCGATCTCCTCGCCGCTCCTGGAAGACAACAGCATCCAGGGGGCTCACGGGGTGCTCCTCAACATCACCGGCGGTCCCGACATGAGCCTTTTCGAGGTCAACGAGGCCTCGTCGCTCATTCAGGCCGAGGCCCATGAAGACGCCAACATCATCTTCGGAACGGTCATCGACGAGAATATGGGTGACGAGATCCGCATCACCGTCATCGCCACCGGTTTCGAAGACATGAGCGGCCGAAAGAGCACCGTGGTCAAGATGGCCCCCCGAGGCGTCTCCAAACGGGACAACCTCGCCATCCCCACCTTTGTCCGTAAAGACACGGTGATCGACGGGACGACGACGGTCAAGATGGGCATGATCGACGACAACGAAGATCCGGACCTGGCGATTCCCACCTTCCTGAGAAGGCAGGCGGACTGACGGGACTCCATGTCCTGGGCGGTCAGGAAGAAATATCGGGACCTTTTGGACCGTGAGGACGGGCATGAAAAAAAGCTGTGGGGTGATGCCCTCGCCATAGGCCTTGCCTACCCGAACCGCTACCGGACGGGCATGGACAACCTGGGGTTCCAAACGGTTTACAGGCTGTTGAACCGGCACCCCGCCGTTCTCTGTGAACGGTTCTTCCTACCCGACCCCGGGGATGAAGCCGCCTTCTCCCCGGGGCCCCTCCCCCTCTTCAGCCTGGAATCCCAGCGGCCCCTCCGGGACTTCGACGTCGTCGCATTTTCCCTGTCCTTTGAAAACGACTATCCCCATGTCCTCAAGATGCTCTCCCTGGGGGGGATCCCGCTCCTCTCCCGGGAGCGCAACGCCGGCGATCCGCTCGTCATGGGCGGTGGTATCTGTGCGACCATGAATCCCGAACCCCTGGCGATATTTTTCGACCTGTTTCTCATCGGCGAGGCCGAGGCGCTCCTCCCCGCATTTCTGGCCGCCCTCCTTGCCCGTCGCGACAAAGGGGAGGCGCGAAACGAAATGCTCTCCGGTCTCCAGCGGGAGGTACCCGGAGCATACATTCCCCATCTCTATGAGATTTCTTACCGGGATGACGGCACGATCGCCGCCAGGAAACCCACCATCCCGGAGCTCCCGTTGACGACAGAAAAGATGTGGGTTGAAAACATCAATGAATTTTCGACGGAATCGGCAATCACGACGCCGGAAACGGATTTCGGAACGATGTATCTTACGGAAATAAGTCGCGGCTGCGGCCGGGGCTGCCGTTTCTGTGCCGCGGGCTATCTCTGCCGACCCGTCCGGTTCCGCCGGCGGAAAAATCTTCGCGACACCGTCGCCCGGGGACTGGCGAAAGGCCTCAAGATCGGCTTGATCGGCACGGCGGTCTCCGACCATCCCGAACTGGCGGAAATATGCCGGGAGATCATCAGCCGGCAGGGGAGGTTCGGTGTCGCTTCTGTACGCCTGGACCGGATCTCCCCGGCGCTGATCTCTCTGTTTCGGGAAGGGGGCATCGAGACCCTGGCCCTGGCCCCGGAGGCGGGATCGCAGCGCCTGCGGGATCTGATCAGGAAAGGGATAACAGAAGACGACATCCTCCGGGCGGCGGTCAGTCTCCTTCAAGGGGGATTCGATCAGGTCCGTCTCTATTTTCTCATCGGCCTCCCCACGGAAACAGCGACGGACATTGCGGCCATCATCGACATGGTCCGGCGCCTGTCCCGGCTGACCGTGAAGGCCGGTCCGGAGGAAAAGCGCTTCCAGCGTCTCACCGTCAGCCTCAATCAGTTCATCCCCAAGGCGGGGACACCTTTTCAGTGGTATCCCCTGGAAGACATCCGGATGACGGAAAAGAAAATCAAGACCATCGCCGCTTCTTTCCGTGGTCAGGGAAACATAAAGATCACAGCTGAACCATCAAAAGGCAACTACCTCCAGGCCTTGTTCGCCGTAGGGGACCGTCGCGTCGGCAGTTTTCTCCTCGCTCTCCACCAGCGGGGCGGCAACTGGCCCCCGGTGAGGAAGGAATCATCCCTGAACCCCGATTTTTTTGTTTACCGTCACCGGAAGACGGATGAGGTCCTTCCCTGGGATTTCATCGCCACCGGTGTTCCCAAATCCTCGCTACTCAAGGAATATCAGGATTCTCAAGGCGAACGGGAAAAGAAAAGTTGTTGACAATATTTCAAAGCCTGTGTTATGCGGCAACCTCGAATTGCCGGTGTGGGGTTGTAGCTCAGTTGGGAGAGCGCTTGAATGGCATTCAAGAGGTCAGGGGTTCGACTCCCCTCAGCTCCACCAAGAAAATCAAGGGGTTGGCCAGGAACTGGTCGGCCCCTTTTTATATGGAAGCAAATTCGATCCCCCATTCTCCCCACTTTTCCACACGGAGCAACTTCTTAATCAAAAAAAACAGCGATACTTTACGAATATTGTCGTTCAGAGAGAATATTCATCCATATTGTACCGCAGGCATGATGGCTCAAAAGAGAATGGGGATGAGCTCCGTTATGATGAATAGACGTTATGAAAAAAACAGGTCATTGCCAAGATACACAGTTCCGTATCCCCTCATCCCCTGAACGTCGCCGGTCATGAATGTGCCCGGTGATTACTCCCGTTTTTCTCCCTACATGGAGGCCTGGGCAATCGCCTCCGCCTCTCGTATCTGACCAAACAGGCTGCGATCGAGGAGAAGCTGCTGGAGTTTCTTCCGGTCTACCAGATCATGATAGGATGGATGCAATCCTTCCAAGGGTGTGTCTCCCGAATCCATCCCGCTGCTCGCACCGGCGGCAAACAGGCAGGCAGCCTGGTCGGCCAGAAACAGAACCATCAGGTATTGAACGGCTTCGTGATCCATTCCAAGCTTGTCCAAAGCGAGATACCCCGGGGCGTGGTGCCGGCTGACGGTTTCAACCATCAGCGCCGACAACCCCCAGTGCTGTAAAGCCAATCTTCCGACGAGGGCGTGATTGATCCCGAAGGTGTCTTCCTCCTCTTTGATAGTCCAATTCGACGAATACATTCCGGCGGCGGCGGAACCATGCGGCGTCCGGGGCGGCAGTTTCATCATGAGGAATTTCCCGATGTCATGGAGAATACCCAAGGTGAAAAGGGTACCCTGGTTCAGACCTCCGAAAAGGTAACCCAGGTAGGAGGCGCATATGGCTGTGTAAGTCGCGTGTTTCCAGAGCGTCTGCATGGTCGGGTCCCGATGGAAGGTCTTCTCGTTGAGGGCCTTCAGGATTCCTTCGCTGTAGATGATACTCTTCAAATTGGCCAAACCGATGATCATGATGGCATGACTGATGGAATTGAGCTTTTTTTCCATGCCGTAATAGGGAGAGTTCGCCACCCGGAGAATCTTGGCCGTCATGATGGGATCGCCGGTTATCATCCGGGAAAGCTCGGTCATGGCCGCCTGGGGATCACCGATCATTTTCTGCAGCTTATGAAGAGTTTCGATATTCTTGAGGCCGCCGACGAGAGATAAGACCTCCTGTTTGATCTCACTGCCGACGTCGTCAAGTTTGTGCAATGACGCCTTGTTTTCCGTCGGTGGGGCCGCAGGGGAAAAGATCGTGTTCATGCCTTTTACAATAAAGGATTGCAGATCTTCGGCTCCGTCTCCCCGACGGCCGAACGGGGAAACAGATGCGTAATCTGTCACCTGTTCGTCACGGTCCGGCCGGGAGATGTTCTTCCTCGACGGCCGGCAACCATCTTGATTTGAAGGTTTTTTACTTCTGCCACGGAGCTCCCGCCAAAGAACATACAGCAGCCCACAAAGCAGAACAACCGCCAGAATCACTGTAACGGCGGCAGCGACCATCATGCCCTCCGGAAATTGCCCTTCATTAAGCCTTTGTTTTCTTAGTCAGAAAATAAACTCCGCTGCCTTGGTCAGTGGTTCAATAGTGACTTTAGTATGAAAATACACCGGGGTGATTTCCATAAACCATTTTCATCGTTTGCGGGTGCCGCCCCGGCATGAAAATTTATATCTATACACAGCGCCGGAATTATTTGCGCATGAATATGACGTCGCCAATTCTAAAGAACCTTCAACATGCGTATTTATTGATGTCGTTATGTATAATAGAGATCCGGCACTCAATCGTCAATGAATATCGACCGGCAGGCTCCGGATCTTTCAAACTGTTTTCACCGGTCGATCTGGGAATTCATACAAATTTCCGGATATTTTTCATCTTTCACCCGAAAATGCACTTGTAACGATTGGATTTATTATTGTTTTCCTTCGCTGGCATCATTTTCATACCCCTTGGTGACGGCAAGCCTTCGTGCTCGTTCATTACACCCCGACCAGCGGCATTATCGCCAGGCAAGATCACGGAGCCTTTCTGATCCATAAATTGTCCGTTCCAAAGAGGATGGACATCGACGCCTATCTCGAAAATGCGTCTTTTCCCGGTTGCGCCGCAATATAAACCAGGGGAAAGGCCTTTTCGATCAGCCGGGTCTTTTTGACGGAAAAACCGGCGGTTGTGATCAGGTCCGCAAACGACCGGGAAGTGTATTCGCGAAAAGGCCGGAATCCCGTGAGGTAAAGAAGCCGGAAAAGGAAGCGCGCCTTCATATTTTCCCCATGGCAGTAGGTGGCGGCAAGGAGCTGCCCGGCGGGGTTTAGGACCCTGCCGGCCTCATTCAGGACCCCCATGGGCTCCGGAACCACATGCAAGGCGTTGGTAATAATGACGGCATCGAAGGAACTATCCGCAAAGGTAAGGGCCAGGGCATCCTGGACAGAAAATTCCATATTTACGAGTCCCCGCTTCCCGGCCTTGGCCGCGGCTACGGATATCATGGCGGGAGAGATGTCGGCAGCCGTCACCCTTCTTACCAGAGGGCTGATAAACAGGGACACGATACCGGTGCCGCAACCCACCTCCAAGACCGAATCGTCGGGACGGAGTTCCGCGGCGATCATCCGGAGGAGCTCCGGATACTCCCGGGCGAAGCGCCTCATGAACCCGTCATAGTATCCGGAAAGGCGATCCCAGAAGACCACGTCGCTTTTCCTTGTCTTCCCCCCGCTGTTGATCATATTCCTCACAAGGTATCTCTCTTTTCTACACCGATGAAAAACCTTAAATCGACGTTGTTCAGGTGAAACCGTCACGACGGGACGCCGTCATAATGTTGATGAAAAGCGGGAATGGATCAGTTGCCGGAAGAGACGCACCAGCTTGCAAAAACAGCTCGCTATTTCCCTGATCCTCAAAAAATAAAGAGTATTTCCCCGGGTAGGCACGGAGCGGCGGACCCGCTGGACAAGAATGCGCCGGGGAGGGAAAAGGGTGTGCAGGATCAGCCGCCCCTTGGCCAATGGTCCCTTGCTGAGGGCAAGATAGACGAGATAGCTGCTCCCTCGCAGCCGGCAATGTCTTTTCTGGAGATGGAGAAAGAGACGCTCCAGCGGGGCAAGGGCCGGAGGGGCGAATTTCTGCAAGATCTCCCCGCTCAAGAATTCCCTTCCCCCGTAGAACCTGGCAACCGTCAAGCCGAGATAGACAAATTCCAACAGACCCAGGGCTTTTGCTTCCGCCGCCACGTTATCCCAGTCGAGGCGGTCCGCGTAAGCCTGGACGGCATAGAAAATATCACAAACGAGAATGAGGCGGTCAAAGGCATGACCGACCCGTAAGGCGTGCTCGCAGAGATAGACGAGGAGATGTTCCGGACCGAGCAGCCGGACTTCCGCAGCGGCCACTTTAGCGACCACGGCTTTTTCCCATAGCCGTTCCATGTCCAGTTTGTCGATGAAGGCCGTCGCCGGGACGGAGGTATTGATGAGATGCCAATGGAGATGGACATAAGCAAAGGCCATACCCGGGCGGTGGTATTCGAGGCTCGCCAGATAACCCGGGGGGTTGAGTAGCGCCTGCCCGGGGGTGCTGTCGAGGGCTTGGAAACCCTGCTCCCTCAGAACCAGATCGGCGCGCTGCAGATCTTCCCGGCGAATCAGGACATCCAGGTCCGAGGTGGTGCGCATGGCAAAATGGGGGTAAACATGCTCCGCAAGGGCAATCCCTTTCAGAACCACAAAGGGGATCGCCGCCGCATGCAACAGGCGGAATACAAGCCTGGCCGCCGCCGCGAATTCCATGTTCCTCCTGATCCGGGCCTTGAAGTTTTCGTGAAGGGCGTTGTAAACTTCCGGCGGGGCAAGCCGTTCACCACCCGTTTTTTGGAGGTGATAGAACAGCACCCCCGTGACGCCGTTCGCCTCCAGATAGGGAAATAATCCCGTCATCGCCAGGGTTTCCCGGAGCGCTGGTACCGGCCGCCGGTTGATCAGCGCAAAGAGGGTCTGGTCGATGACGGCCCCGTTTTCTGTCGGCTGCCTGGGCATTGCGGAATCCTTATATGAAACGTTCATGGGGTCCGGAGATACAATAACAGGGGCATGATGAAAAGGGAACGACTATTTGCAAATTCACTGTTGATTCTTGCCGGAAAAGGAAGTAGGGAAGACGGGGAGGTGCCGCGTAATGCCCATGGAAACGAAAATTGTCGCCCGGGAAGATTGCCTGCAACCGCACCCGGAGCTGGTCTTCCGCAAGGAAGAGGAGGGGGCCTTTCTCTTTGATCCCGCGACCGGCAACCTGAAATATCTGAATGCCGGCGGTGTGAACATCTATGAACTCTGCGACGGGCGGAAAACGGTGGGGGAGATCATCGCCTTCCTGACGGCATGCTACCCCGAAGTGGCGGGCGGGCAAATCGCCGCGGATACGGAATCGTTCTGCGCCGAGCTGGTAGCCATGAATTTCCTGATAAAATCCGAGTGCCATGGCTCCTGACGAGTTCCCCCTGACGAATCTATACCTCTACCTTTCCGAACGCTGCAATCTCCGCTGCCGGCACTGCTGGGTATGCCCCGCCGCGCCCGGGGAAGGCGAGGAGCGGACGGCGGCGCTCGCCGACCTGAAGAGGGCCATTGGGACCGCAAAAGCCCTGGGGCTGGGGAGAGTCAAGCTTACCGGCGGCGAACCGCTGCTCCGGAAGGATATCGTCGAGCTCCTGAGATTTCTCCGCCGGGAGGATCTCAGCATCGATATCGAATCCAACGGGACCATGATCGACCGGGAGATGGCCGGAGTGTTCAGGGAATGTGCGGTCAGCCAGGTCTCCGTAAGTCTGGACGGCGCCCGGGCGGAGCGGCACGACCGCCTCCGGGGGGTGAATGGCTGCTTTGAGAAGACCGTCGCCGCCCTGCGACACCTCCGGGAGGAAGGGATCACCACCCAGGTCATCATGAGCCTCTACAAGGAAAACATCCCGGAAATCGAAGCCCTGGCGGCCCTCTGTGACGAGTTCGCGGTCGCGTCCCTCAAGATAAACCCCGTCATGCCCACCGGCCGCGGGGAAAAGGTCTTTCAACGCCGGGAAAACGTGGATGTGGAAGAATTGATCGGTATCGATCGCCGGCTCGAGGCCGGTCGCGGCAGCCGGTACAAAACGGAGATTTACTTCTGCCTGCCCATCGGCCTGAAATCGCTCCGGGCCATCACCGGGGAAAACCTTTATGAATGCAACATCCTTCATATTCTGGGGATTCTCGCCGACGGCACGGTATCCATATGCGGCATCGGGCAGACGGAAACCGATCTCAATATGGGCAACATCGCCGTGGACGACCTGGAGGAAATCTGGCGGCACCACCCCCTGCTCAAGAAGCTGCGCGCGGAAACCCCGGCGCAACTGTCCGGGATCTGCGGGCGGTGCATCTTCAAATTCCGCTGTCTCGGCTCCTGTCGGGCCTGCGCCTATGCCGTTTCCGGCGACCTGCGCAGTCCCTTCTTCATGTGTGAAGAGGCGTATCGCAAAAACCTGTTCCCGCCGTCACGCCTCTACGATCCGGCGGCGGATCTGCCGGCGGCATGAAAGAAATTTCCCTTGCCATCGCCGGGGTCGGTCTGCGCGTTGTTGCCCACGGACCGGCGGCACCCCATCTCTTCCCCGAACTCGCACCGCTGTTGAAGGGTTTTCTGGTCCGGAAGCATGCCTCTCCGGACGCCGTATGCCTGGTCCATTTCGATCATGAACGCATTTACCGGCATCGCTTTGACACCGAACCCCGTCTCCTCCTCCCGGAACGATCCCCTTTGGCCGCCATGGTCGGCGCCCGGGCGGAAGACATCTTCCCCGGGGACCGGCATCATCCCGCGGTAATGATCGGATTTCTCAACGGCGTCCTGATCTTTGAAGAAACCACCCGCCGGGGAACGATCTACATCTTCTATGCGGAACCGGACAGCCACTTCCCCGCGACACTGTGGAAGCTGCTGTTTGTGTTCGCCTGCCTGGTGATGGTCCACAGAGACCGGATCATCGTCCACGGCGCCGGCATCAAAAAGGAGGGGGGCGGCTATCTCTTTCTCGGCCGCTCGGGGGCGGGCAAGTCGACCGTCGCGTCCCTGTCCGCCCCGGGGGTGATTTTGTCCGATGACGCCACCGCCGTCGCGGTCGCCGGGGACGGTAACTCCATCCACGCCACCCCCTTCACCCAGCTGGGAACAAAACGGGGACGGCGACCCCGGTACCGGGAGGAGGAAAGGCTGGCCGGGCTGTTCTTTCTCCATCAGTCCGCCGTAACGGCCATCGCGCCCCGGGAAGAACGCCTCGCTTTTGTGGAATTACTCCAGGCACATCTGCACGGCTTTGCCGTCATGGGGGAAGCAACGAAGAGAAAGGCCTTTGATCTCTGCCGCCGGGTCTGTGCGACGACCCCGGCCTATGACTTGTTTTTCCGCAAGGATCCCGGCTTTTGGGAGCTGGCCGGCGCACCGGGGAAAGGTTAGGCGAAAAACCGTCCGCCCCGGCCGCGTCCCGCAAATAAGCGGGCCTCCTTCTCACGCCGCCCCCCGGCGGAAACCGCGGATATTTACCACGCCTGCAGATTGCGAAGATTTTCAGGGCCGCCGCGCCCACCGGTCGATCGCCATGGCCTTACCAATCGTCCGCCGCCGCTGATCCTTGGGCAGGCAGGTTGCCCTTCCGGCATCTATTCCCGGCAACGTTGCCGGTCCGGCATTCCCCGCCCGAGGCCACGGACCCGGACCGGCAGACGCCGATGGGGGTATTCCCCGACTGGCATTTTCCGCCCGACGGCGCACTGCCGGGCACGCATTCTAACGCCGCCGTGCTGCCGCTCTGACACTTTCCCCCCGTTGCCGCCCCGCCGGTTTTGCACTCTTGCGCCGGAGTTCCGCCCACGGTGCAGAATGCGGCCACTCCGCTGCCTTCAGTGCAGGCCGGGGTCTGGGCATAGGCCGACGAGGTCCAGAGGTCAAAGATCCGCGGCGGCTCGTAGGGAAGCTTGACTTTCGCGTTGGAGTCTCCGCCCATAAATCCTCCCTGAAGGCTGCAGCCTTTCACACACGGGCTCTCCCCCTCCCGGCTTAGGCGGCCGAGGTAAGAGCGTCTCCCGGTTTACATGTGTTTCGTTCTTCCCGACAACGTTCCTTTTGCCTACTTTTATATCCGGAGCACCCCCAGTTCCCCGAGGGTGGCCACGGTGAACATCACATCCCGGGTACAGGTGGCGGTCGGAACCTCGAACCGGTTGCCGAGCAGGCAAACGATATCGCTTACCCGGTGGGAACCGTCACACAGCTCCCAGATATGTCCGGCCACGGGATTGAGCTTCAGCAGCTCCGTCCGTTGCGAACGGGAGGCCAGGATCGTCTCCCGGTCCCGCCGGGTGGAGACGATATCGGGGTTTCTCGTCGGCACCGCATTCAGCGCAAGGTGAAAGCGCAGCCGCTGCCACAGGCGCTGGAGCAGGCCGTCGTTCCTCATCAGGAAAGCACCGCCCGTGACCGACAGCGTCGCTCCGGCCACCATCTTGAAAAGAGTTCTTCTCCGGACATCCATCGCCGCCCTCCTCAAAAAGCAACCTAAATTATTGATTTGTTTCCACCCCATTGATCATGAGGATACATCATGCCCCTTCCCCGGTCAAGCTGTTTTGTCCACGACCGGTCCTGGTCAATCACTGTCGCCGGGCTACTTCCGGCAGGCGGCCTCCCCGGGCCAGAAAACGCCGGAGACAGGCGTCGGGAGAAGGATGATCGGTGCGGCCGGTTAGGTTGTAGGCTATCGCGGGACAGTTCCCGGTACAATAGGAGATATAGGGACAATCACGGCAGAACGGGAATTCCGCAAGGGAGATCTGGAAGCGCCCCCTCAGGGCCTGGAGCTCCGGATGCTGCCGCCAGATCTCTCCCAGGTCATCTTCGGTGATCCGGCCCAGGATCAAGTGGGGCAACTGCGAGCAGGGGACGATGACCCCGTCGGCGCGGACGGCGATGGTCTGCATGGGGCCGCTGCAGCCCGTGAGGAAGCCGCGGTCCGCGGGCCGTTCCCGCCGTTCCCGCCGCGCCTGCTCCATCTCCAGCCAGAGCTGCGCATCCGCCAGGGGACCCGCCGTGGCATCGATCCGTCCCTGATAGCGGGAGGCCAACGCCAGCAGGGTCTCCATGGCGAGGGTGCGCTCGGCGACGGTCAGTTGCGTCTGGGCGGCGTTTTTCCGGCACAATCCCATGGGGGCGGCGGAATTGGTAGAAAAAGACGGCAGGCCCAGCTCCTCCAGGAGAAAGCGGGCGATGGCCTCGAGCTCGTGGACATTCCTCCGGTGGATGGTCACCCGGACCGCCACGGCCACAGCGTGGTCCTGCAGGGCCCGGATGCCGCAGATCGCCTTCCGGAAGTTGCCCTCTCCCCGAAAGGCGTCATGGGTGGTATCGATGGCCCCGTCGATGGAAACCTGGACCTGATCGCAGCGGCCCGTTCCGGCCAGGAAGGCGGCTATGGCATCGTCGATGAGGGTGCCGTTGCTGAGGATGGAGAAACGCATACGCGCCGCCGCGATCGCCAGTACGATCTCCCGGAGGTCCGGACGACAGAACGGCTCCCCCCCGGAAAGGATGACGTTCATGACGCTGAGGCGACCCAGTTCGGCGATAAACCGCCGCCATGTTTCCAGGGGAAGGTCTGCCTGCACATCCCCCGGACCCGAGAAATGGCTGCAATAGGCACAGCGGAGATTGCAGGCATTGGTAATCTCGAGAAAGACATTGCGGGGGGTCTTCATCACCGGCATCGTCGCCTCCTCATGCGCCGGCAAAGCCGGCCAGACCGAGGGCCACGGCGGTCTTGAGAAAATCCCGGATATGATCCGCCGCTGCGGCGGGAACGGCGTCGAAACTTGCACAGACAATCCCGGCGAGCTCATCGACGGTGCGACAACCGTCGAGGTGTTTCCAGACGAGAACGCCGATGGGGTTGATACCGTAAGTAGCGCCCGTTTCCGGATCAAACAGGAGGGCACCGTCATCGAATTCTTCCCGAAGGACGATCAGGGGATTGACGATGACACATTTTTCCCTGCTGCCGCTCATGGTGGAACCCCCGTTCATAATCCCGCCGGCTCACAAACCGTAAACCCGTTATCGCCCGGATACCGACCGCCTCCGCACCCCGCGCCCGCCGCGTGCCGAACGAAACACGAAAACAATCGGTTACTTGCCTGCTTTTCTTACAGCCGCGGCGCTATCGACCATCGCCCGACGATCGAGAATTCCCGCCGGACCCGGCGATTTTTCACTCGCAAATGCGCGCATATGTTATTGATCTACGAAGGTTTATCATTAACGGGACCGCTACGGATGCGGTGGCGCGCGTCCCGGCATTTTCATCCTGCTTTGTGACGGCGTGCCGTCATGCGGGTTTTATGTAATTATCACATCCCGGGCAGACTGTCCAAGGCGGATCGCCAAGACGCTCCGCTTCCCGGACAGGGCAGGAGGACGCCGGCGCCGCGGTCTCCCCTGCCGTCAGGCGCCCGGGGGCGCAAACAGCAACGGGCGCAGGAATTGTCCCGTCAGGGACGCCGCGTCGGCCGCCACCTCCTCCGGGGTTCCCGCCGCCACAATCCGGCCGCCGCCGGGTCCCCCCTCGGGACCCAGATCGATGACATAGTCGGCGGACTTGATGACGTCGAGGTTGTGTTCGATGACCACCACGGTGTTACCCATATCGACGAGCCTTTTGAGAACTCTCAGCAGTTTCTCTACGTCCTCGAAGTGCAGGCCGATGGTCGGTTCGTCGAGGATGTAAAGGGTGTTGCTGTTGGCCCGTTTCCCCAGCTCCCGGGAGAGTTTGATCCGCTGGGCCTCCCCTCCGGAAAGGGTCGTGGCGGACTGGCCGAGACGGATGTAGCCGAGTCCCACATCCGCCAGCAGTTGGAGCTTATGCCGGATCGCCGGGATATTCTCGAAGAAGCCCAGGGCCTGCTGGACGGTCATGTCCAGGACAGCGGCGATATTTTTCTCCTTGTAATAGATGTCCAGGGTGTCCTGGTTGAACCGCTTGCCCCGGCAGACATCGCAGGTCACATAGACGTCGGGCAGAAAATGCATCTCGATCTTGATCAGGCCGTTACCCTCGCAGGCCTCGCAGCGCCCCCCCTTGACATTAAAGCTGAAACGCCCCGGTTTGTATCCCCGGATCCGTGCTTCCGGCAGTCCCGTAAAGAGGTCGCGGATATGGCCGAACACGCCGGTATAGGTGACGGGGTTGGAACGGGGGGTCCGGCCGATGGGCTGCTGGTTCATGAGGATCACCCGCTCGATGCCCCCCAGGTCCACGATCCGGCGGATCTTTCCCATCCCTCCCCGCTGCCGGTTGATGCGGCGGGCCAGGACGCGGTAAAGGGTTTCGACGATCAGGGTGCTCTTGCCGGAGCCGGAGACCCCCGTAACCGCCGTAAAAAGACCCACGGGCAGGCGGAGATCCACGTCTTTCAGATTGTGTTCATAGGCCCCCTCGATGACAATCCGGCGGCCGTCGGGGGATTTTCGGCGGTCAGGCAGCGGGACGGCCTTACGCCCGGAGAGATAGAGACCCGTCAGGGATCGTTCGTCCCGGCAGATCTCCGCGGGGCTCCCCTGAAACACCACCTCCCCGCCGTCCATCCCCGCCCCCGGTCCCATGTCGATGATCTGATCGGCGGCCATCATCATGTCGGCGTCGTGCTCGACCACCAGGACGGTGTTGCCCAGATCCCGGAGTTTCTTCAGGGTGGCGATGAGGCGCATGTTGTCCCGCTGGTGCAGACCCACCGTCGGTTCGTCGAGGACGTACAGGACGCCCACGAGTCCGGAACCGATCTGGGTGGCCAGGCGGATCCGCTGGCCCTCCCCCCCCGACAGGGTTCCGGCGGAGCGGTCCAGGCTCAGATAATCCATTCCCACATCGAGAAGGAAATGGAGGCGCTCCCTTATCTCCTTGAGAATCCGCTCGGCAATACGCGTTTCCTTTTCCGTCAGGGGCAGGGCGGCGAAAAAATCCCCGATTTCGCGAATGGACATGCGGCACAGCTCATCGATGTTTCTGCCCCCCACCGTCACGGCCAGGCTCTCCCGCTTCAGTCGCGCCCCGTGACAGGCGGGACACTCCCGCAGGTTTATGTAACGGGACAATTCCAGGCGGACGGCGTTGGACTGGGTTTCCAGATAGCGGCGGTTCAGTTCGTTCAGAACGCCCTCGAAAGATTTCGTGTAGAAATAGCGGCGGCCCCGCCGGTCGGTGTAAAAGCGGATCTTGTCTTTCCCCGATCCGTACAGCAGGGCCCGCTGCACCGCCGCCGGCAGCTCTCCGAAGGGGGTGTTGATGTCGAAGCCGTAATGTTCCGCCAGGGCATCGAGCATCTGGTGATAACTCAGGGAATTACGCCCCGCCCAGGGGACGACGGCCCCTTCCCGGAGGGAAAGACCGGCGTCGGGGACGACGAGCTGCTCATCGAAAAACATCTTGCTGCCTAAACCATCGCACTCGCTGCAGGCCCCGTAAGGGCTGTTGAAGGAAAACATCCGCGGCGCCAGGTCCGTGACGCTGATGCCGCAATCGGGACAGGCGTACTTCTCACTGAAGAGCAGTTCTTCACCACCGGCGATTTGGATGCAAACCAGTCCGTCGGCCAGGCGGGAGGCGGTCTCCAGGGAATCCCGGAGCCGTTTGCGGATCCCTTCCCGAAGGACGAGACGATCGACGATCACCTCGATATCGTGCCGCTTCTGCTTGTCCAGGACGATTTCCTCCCCCAGTTCCCGTATCCCCCCGTCCACGCGGATCCGCACGAAGCCGTCCTTGAGCAGTTTCTTGAGTTCCTTTTGAAACTCCCCTTTTTTCCCCCGGATGACCGGGGCCAGGATGTTGAATTTGGTTTTCTCGGGAAAGGCGAGGATGGTATCCACCATCATGTCGATGGTCTGGGAACGGATTTCCCGGCCGCACTGATAGCAGTGGGGAATCCCGATCCGGGCGAAAAGGAGCCGGAGATAATCGTAAATCTCCGTGACCGTTCCGACGGTGGAGCGGGGATTCTGGCTGGCCGTGCGCTGTTCGATGGCGATGGCGGGAGACAGACCCTCGATGGAATCCACGTCGGGCTTGTCCATCTGACCGATGAACTGCCGGGCGTAGGCGGAAAGGGATTCCACATAGCGCCGCTGGCCTTCGGCGTAAATCGTGTCGAAGGCGAGGGATGACTTGCCGGAACCGCTCACACCGGTAATGACCACCAGGCGTTCCCGGGGGATATCCACGTTGATGTGCTTGAGGTTGTGCTGGGAAGCACCCTTGACGCTGATGAACCCCATAAAAACTCAGAGCTTGACCTCGACCAGGGATTTGGCACGGAGTTCGGCAATCCATTCCTCGAATTTCTTGGCCGCCTTTTCATCCTCCAGTTTCATCCTGATCTCCTGGCGGACCTCGGTGATGGGTTTCAATCCCGCTCCCCGCTTGTCCACGACCTGAATGATATAAAATCCCTGAGGCGACTCGATAACCGGACTCACCGCCCCGATATCCAGGCTCAGGGCTATCTTTTCCACTTCCGGCAGCATGCTCCCCTTTTCCACGAAGCCGATGTCGCCGCCGGCGGCCCCTGCCGATCCCTGGGCGTACTGGACCGCCACCGCTTCGAAGCTCTCGCCGCCCTTGATTCTCCTGAGGGCGCCATCCGCCACCTCCCGGGCCCGCCGGCGGATAAAATCGTCCGCCACGGCCGGAAAGGGGATCAGGATCTGCTTGAGCCGCACCGCCTCTTTGCCTTCGTATTCGTCGCGATGCCGGCGGTAATAGTCGCCGATCTCTTCGTCAGTGATCACTATTTTGGCGCGGATCTCCTTGCGGATCAGGCGTTGCCGCAGCAGTTGCCCCCGGAGCTCCTGCTTGTAACCTTCCAAGGTGAGCCCGTCCTTGGCGAGGGCCTGCATCAGATCCGCCATCTGTATGTTTCTGCTCTTGAGGATATCCTTGATGACCCCCATCACCTCTTCGTCCTTGACGGTCAGAGCCGATTTCTTCGCCTCCTGTTCGATAAGCTTGCCGTCGATCATGCGGTTCAGGATGGTTTTCTTCCCCTCCCCGATCATTCTCTCCTTCTCTTGACCCGACAGGTTCGCTTCAATCTTCCTCATGAAGGGATCGAAGGTGTCGTTCAACTCCGAAAGGGTGATGACGTCGTCATTCACAATGGCGACGATCCGGTCCACCACCTCACCGGTTGCAGGAACAACCGTGGCGCATATCAGTATCGCCGCGGCCATGATCAGACAAGATTTTTTCATTTTTCCCCCTGTTGTCTTCCCCATTGATGGTCATGCCCGACCGGATTGGAATATCTTCGGGACAAGATCGCCGCCGTCAGGTATGCGTGGAGGCATGACTATCATGATCGTTGTTATTTTACCATAGCTAAAGGCCGGTCGTCCCGCAGGGACTCCAGGAGATCCTTAACCGCCGCCGTTATCTTCCTTCCCGTCAGGCCGGGAAGGGGAACCAGGAGCTTGAAATCCGGCGTCAACTTCACCCCTTTGGCAACGGTACGGGAAATTTTGACGATCCGGGCGGGATCGATGGGGCTGTCGGCCTGAAAGACCACCACGAGCTGTTTGCCGTCATATCCCATCTTCCTGCCCTTGAGAATCTTCAACAGGTTTCTGATCCGGATCACTTCCAGAAGATTCTCGATTTCCTCCGGTACGAATCCGTAACAGTCCGCCAGTTCGGCCCGGATTTCCTCCAGATCCTCCTCGCCGGCCGCCAGGGAGATCCGCTTGTAGGTCACCAGGCGCCGCTGTTCGTCAGGCATGTAGCCGGCGGGGATCAAGGCCGGAATACCCAGATTTATCTCCGGCCGGATCTCGTCCGCCACGACGGATTCCCCTTTGAGTTCCCGCACCGTCTTCTCCATGAGCTCCGTGTATAATTCATATCCCACGGCGGTGACATGACCGGACTGGGAGATGCCCAGGAGGCTGCCGCCACCCCGTATTTCCAGATCGTTGGCGGCGATCCGGAACCCCGCCCCGGGTTCCGAAAAGTCCATAATTACCTGGAGGCGCTTCTGGGCATCCCGGGAGAGCATGGCCCCCTTGGGAACGAGGAGATAAGCCCGGGCCTCCTCCTTTGCCCGCCCCACCCGGCCCCGGATCTGGTAGAGCTGGGCCAGGCCGAAGCGGTCGGCGCGATTGATGATGATCGTATTGGCCGTGGGGATATCCACACCGGAACCGATAATGGTGGTACAGACCAGGACGTTGCACTGCTGCTGGATAAAACGCACCATGGTGGCCTCGATCTCACCGGCCTTCATCTGCCCGTGGAGGACCGCCACCCGGGCCCGGGGAACGAGTTTTTCGATAAAACGGGCCATGGAGTAAATCGAACGGACACGGTCGTGGAGAAAAAATACCTGTCCCTGCCGCTCCAGTTCTTCCCGGATGGCTTCGCGTATGAGCTCCTCGTTGAATTCGACCACATGGGTCTTGATGGGCCGACGGTCCTCCGGCGGCGTATGGATGACGGAGAGATCGCGGATACCCACCAGGGACAGATGCAGGGTCCGGGGAATGGGGGTGGCCGTCAGGGTCAGGACATCCACCAGGGTGCGCAGCTTCTTGAGCTTTTCCTTGTGGGTCACGCCGAAGCGCTGCTCCTCGTCGATAACGACCAGCCCCAGGTTCTTGAAGCGCACATCCTTCTGCAAGAGGCGATGGGTTCCCACGACGATGTCCACCGTCCCCCGGGCGATTTCCGCCACGATTTGCGCCTGCTCGGCTTTGGTCCGGAACCGGTTGAGAACCTCCACCCGCACGGGAAAGGGTTGGAAACGCCGGGAAAAGGTCTGATAGTGCTGCTCGGCGAGAATTGTCGTCGGCACGAGGACCGCGACCTGTCGGGACTCCATCACGGTCCGGAAGGCCGCCCGGAGGGCCACCTCAGTCTTCCCAAACCCGGCATCGCCGCAGATCAGACGATCCATGGGCTTACCCCGGCTCAGGTCGAGGTGCACATCTTCAATGGCCCGGTACTGGTCGGGTGTCTCCTCATATTCAAAAGCGGCACAAAAATCGTGATACAGCCGGTCGGGAGGGGCGAGAGGGGGGCGATCCATGACCTCCCGGGCGGCATAGACCGCCATGAGTTCCTCCGCCGTTTCCCGGATGGATTTCTTCACCCGTTCCTTGACCGCCTCCCAGGAAGAGCCGCCAAGACGGTCGAGACGCGGTGCCGCCCCCTCGGGGCCCAGGTACCGCTGGATCGAATCCAGCCGGTCCACAGGAATATACAGGCGGTCCTGATCGAGATAGGATATGAGGAGAAAATCGTTTTCCACCCCTTCCACAACCAGCTTTTTCAGCCCGCCGTAACGGCCGATCCCGTAATCCCGGTGGACGATATAGTCTCCTTCCCGGAGTTCGCCGAAGGACTTGAGAAAATATCCCTCCCGACCGGGACGGAAACGCCGGCCGGTGATCTTCTTTCCCCAAACTTCCTCGTCGGAAAGGACGACGAGCCTCAGGGCATCGTAGGCAAAGCTGCCGGAAAGCCGACCCGCACAGAGGTAAAGGCCGCCATTTTCCGCCGGGGAGGAAACAGCGGACAGAAAAGGCAACTCTTCCTCTTCATTAGACTTTTCCAGATTGCCGGTGTTTCCTGCCTCCGTTCCGGTGCTGCCGGAAGTCCCAAGCCCCGCCGCGGTCGGCAACCCATAGACCAGGCCATGAGCGTCGAGAAACCGGGCGAGGCGCTGCTGTCCCTCCTTGCCGCTGTACAGGAAATAGACCGTATAACCATCCTGAACCCAGTCCCGCAGTTTTTCTATCAACGGGGAAAGGACGGCACCGTCGCCACTCCGGATCTCCAGGCCCGATTTGACGCCGGCGGGAGGGGCGGCACGAAGGACCAGCGCTTCCTGTCGCCCACCGATCTCCAGATTGTCGAGGCGGAGCTGCTGGAAATTGCCTCCGTCCCGATCCGGACGGTCCCCGGGCCAGTAATGGGCCTCCCTGTCCAGGAAAAATCTCTCCTCCCGCCGGGCCTTCATGAGGAGGCGGTCGATCTCGTTGGCCAGATCAGCTCCGGCACGGGCGACCGCCAGGGAATCGTCCCAGATCAACAGTCCGCCGGGGGAAAAATAATCCAGCAGAAAACCCGGCGGGATAACTTCGTCATAAAACAACGGCAGCAGCAGGGGATTGATGGCCATGGTCAGACCGTCGGCCATCCGTTCCACCAGATGGTCCCGCACCGCCCTGGACAAGCCCAGCTCATTGGCACGCTGTTTGGCGCGGCTGATGCCCAGATTCTGGCGTGCTTCCGTCATGATGACTTCCCGGGCCGGGGTCAGGAGGAACTCGTCGATCTCCCGGAGGGAACGTTGGGTATCGGGGTCGAACCGACGGATGGACTCGACCTCGTCTCCAACAAACTCGAGACGGTAGGGGTACGGTGCCGTCGGGGGAAAGAGATCGATGACATGGCCGCGGACGGCGAATTCCCCCTTTCCTTCTACAAGGGTGACACGGTGATAGCCGCCCTGCAGGAGGTTGAGGATCCATACGTCCCGGTCGAGAAAGTCCCCGAGGGAGATGCGACGGCAATAGGCGGCGATGTCCTCCCGGGGGGATGTCTTTTGGAGGACCGCCGGTACGGAAGCGACCGTCAAAAGCGGCTCGCCGGTGAGAAGGCGGCAGAGGGTCTCGCTCCGGGACAACTCCGTTTCCCGCTGCCAGGAGAAGAGATCCGTGGAAACAACCTCCCAGGCAGGGTAATGCAAGACCTGGCCGGCACCGGAAAAGAAAGAGAGATCAGAACAAAGCCGTCGGGCTTCCTTTTCCGTCGGCGTGATCAACAGGACCGGCCGGGCGAGCCGCCGGTGCAGCAGGGCGACAAGGAACGCCCGGGCCGTACCCTCCAGACCCCGGACGGCGACGATCTTTTCCCGGCGGTCGATCATCGCCAGCAGTTCTTCCAAGACCGGATCCCGGCTTTTCCTCACCGGCCGGACAATCCTCTTCATTTCCACCCCCGTACCGGCAGGCAGTTAGAAGTAAAAGGTGAGAATATACGTGCAGTTGCAGGCACTTTCATTGAAGACAAAGGCCGGCGGCGGGGCGGTGGTGATGCAAATGTTCAGTCATCATCAAGCATATCGTCATCAGGCGCCTCTTTTACCTTCCGGCCGGTAAAAGGGCAGGCTACCCTGTCCGCAAATAAAGCCGCCCCTTTACCCTAAGCAAGGGCGAGCATCCGGTCCAAAGACTTCCGGGCGGGAATACGGATCGTTTCCGGGACCTCGACCACATACTGCATATTCACGAGGGAGTTCAGGATGTCTTCCAGGGTCGTGAGTTTCATATCCGGGCAGAGGAAATCATCGGCGGCAGGGATGAAGGTTTTTTCGGGATAAAGGCTTTGGAGTCGGTAGAAGACCCCCCGTTCCGTGCCGACAATCAGCTTTTTTACCTCCGGCCGGCCGGCATAGGCGATTATGCCGGTGGTGGAACCGATGAAATCCGCCCGGGCGAGGACCTCCGGCGCACATTCGGGGTGGGCGGCAAAGACGGCATCCGGGTGCATTTTCCGCACGGCGCTTACCGCCGCCCCGTCGAGGCGGTTATGGACCGGGCAGAATCCCTCCCAGGGGATGATCTGCCGGCCGGTTTGCCCGGCGATAAAACGGGCGAGATTGCCGTCCGGGATCATG
The DNA here is from genome assembly GCA_035448805.1 of Syntrophales bacterium. Classification (GTDB taxonomy): domain Bacteria; phylum Desulfobacterota; class Syntrophia; order Syntrophales; family UBA8958; genus UBA8958. The sequence continues at coordinate 11,603 of DAOTJR010000005.1, read as the reverse complement.
AGAACCGGGCCGGAACCGGGAAGAGACCGGACGACCTGCAGGGCATTGGCGGAGGTACAGCAGATGTCGCTGGCGGCCTTGATGGCCGCGGTAGAGTTTATATAAGTAACCACCGCCGCTTCGGGATGCTTTACCCGTGCGGCGGCAAGCTGCCCTTCCGTAATCATGTCCGCCAGGGGGCAACCGGCATCCCGTCGGGGCAGGAGCACCGTTTTTTCCGGAGAAAGGATCGCGGCGCTTTCCGCCATGAAGTGCACCCCGGCAAAAACGATGATCTCGGCATCCGTCCGGCTGGCCTCGATGCTCAGTCCCAGGGAGTCTCCCAGATAATCGGCGATTTCCTGTACCTCGTCCCGTTGATAGTAGTGGGCAAGGAGAATGGCGTTCTTTTCACCCAAACGCCTGCGAATCTCTTTCTGCAGTTCTTTCTTGTTCATCGGCGGCTAACCCCGTATCTCATCCCGGCACGCTTATCACCGACATCCCGATTTTGGTGCGGCTCCGGACGGCGACCGGCATCCCCCTCTTCTTGGGGGAGGGAAACTTTCTATAATATAAAGGTCTTTTCTTCAAGGACAAAGATACCTCAAAAATCGCCTTGACAAAAAATTTTGAGCTTTTTATACTACCGGCGTAGTTATGTAAAACCGGGGTGATCATGGAACAAGGATACGGCGACCTATTCCAGGCAACGGTGGATGCCCTCAACAGCATGGGCCTGACGGTTTACGAGGCCAAGGCCTATGTCGCCCTCCTGCAGAAGCACCCCTCCCACGGCCACGAAATCAGCCGCCGCTCCGGCGTCCCCGGCGCCAAGATCTACGAAACCCTCAACCGCATGATGCAGAAGGGACTGGTCGCCGTCCTGGACACGGATCCGCAGCTTTATTCGCCCCTGCCGTACCGGGAATTTCTCGCCCGGAAAAACAACGAATTCAAGATCACCACAGAACTTCTGGCGGAGAACCTGGAAAAGATCTCCCTGCCGTCCGTCGATATCACCCTCTGGCAACTGACGGACCATGACGTCCTGATCGCCCGGGCCCGGGAGCTTATCGACGGGGCAAAGACATCCATCCTGACGAGCATGTGGCCCTCCCAGGGGAAACTGCTGGAACGCAGCCTGGCCGCCGCCGGGGAACGGGGCGTGACCGTCGTTTCCATCCAGTTCGCACCGGAGGTGATCGCCGTCGGCAAGGTATTCCGCCATATCCGGGTAGATTCGGTTTATGCCCGTCACAGCGGGGAGCTGACCATCGTCGTCGATGAGGCCGCCGGGCTGTTTATGAGCCAGCCGCCGGGGCGGGAGTGGAACGGCTTCTGGACCACCAATCCCGGCGTGGTCAAACTGATGACCAATTATGTGCGTCATGACATCTATTCCAATAAATTGATCAACCGGTTCACGCCGCAGATCGTGGCGGCATACGGAGCGCAGCTGGAGAAGTTGCTGGACCTGGAGACGGACTGAAAGAGAAGCGCGGCACCGCCGCCTGCCGGCGGTGCCCCGGACTCCCGGCGGGGAAGGAGAAGCCGCCCCGCCGGGCAGGGAGCGAACACCGAAGAAAGGAGATTGCCGCCATGAGGGAAAAAAGGATCATTACCGCCGCCCTGACCGGGTCCATCCATACCCCCGGCATGTCCCCCTATCTGCCCGTGACCCCGGAACAACTCATCGCGGAGGCCGTGCGGGCTTATGAAGCCGGGGCGGCCGTCGCTCATGTCCACGTCCGCAACCCGGAGACGGGTCTGCCCTGCGCCGATCAGGATCTCTTCCGGACCGTCGCCGCGGGAATCAAGGAGCGGTGCGATATGGTCGTCTGCTGCACCACCGGCGGCCGCCTCGGCGAACCGGTGGAGAACCGCGTCCGGGTGGTCAACAGCCTGTCGCCGGAACTGGCGACTCTCAATGCCGGGTCCCTCAATTTCGCCCTCTTCCACATCGCCGACAACTACACGGAATGGAAGCACGACTGGGAAAAGAACTATCTGGCGGCCTCGGAGGATTTCATCTTTCCCAACACCTTCCTCACCATGAGGCAGTTCCTGGAGAATTTCGCCGCCCAGGACACCAAACCGGAATTCGAGATCTACGACGCGGGGATGATCAACAACCTCGCCTTTCTCATCCAGAAGGGCTATGTAAAGAAACCGGTATATCTCCAGTTTGTCATGGGCATTCTGGGCGGAATTCCCGCCACGATCGAAAACTTCGTCATCCTCCTGGAAATGGCCCGGAAGGCCATCGGCGAGTTCCAGTTTTCCGTCTGCGCCGCCGGGAAGACCCAGTTCAACCTCTGCACCACGTCGCTGATGCTGGGCGGCCACGCCCGGGTGGGACTGGAGGACAATCTCTTCCTCGAAAGAGGTCAGTTGGCCAAAAGCAATGCGGAACAGGTGGCCAAGATCGTCCGCATCGCCCGGGAACTGGGCGTGGAACCGGCAACGCCGGCGGAGGCGCGGCAGATCCTCGGTCTCAAAGGCCTGGACAGAGTGAATTTTTGACGGCCATGTCCGGGACGGTGGCAAAACTTCCCGCGCAGGCACAAGAAACCGCACGACGGACGGTAAGCGTGAGGCTGCCGCAGTGTCGGCGGCGTGATTCCGCCCCCCGTAAGCTGTAAAGAAGGAGGCCAAGAAATGGGAAAACGGTTTGTAGATCTCAGCATCGCCATCGAGGCGGCCCTGCCCTCCGACCCGCCGATGATGATCCCCAAGATCGATTACGTGGATCACACCCAGGGGGCGATACAGATGCTCGATTTCTTCCCCGGCATCCGCCGGGAGCAGCTCCCCGACAGCCTCGGCTGGGCGTTGGAGTTCCTCACCCTCACCACCCACAGCGGGACCCATCTGGACGCCCCCTACCATTACCACCCCCGCCAGGACAGAGGAAAACCGGCCCTGACGATCGACGAAGTGCCTCTGGAATGGTGCCTGAGCGACGGCGTCCTCCTCGATTTCCGCCACAAGGCGGACGGGGAGCGGATCACCGCCGCCGATGTGGAGCGGGAACTGGCCCGGATCGGTTATGAACTCAAGCCCCTGGACATCGTTCTCGTCCAGACCGGGGCCGATGCCGCCTGGGGGACGGCGGAGTATCTCGTCAAGGGGCCGGGCATGACCAGGGAAAGCACCCTCTACCTCACCGAGCGGGGCGTCCGGGTGGTGGGCATCGATGCCTGGAGCTGGGACCGTCCCCTGCCCTTCCTCGCCCGGGAATTCCGGGAAAAGGGCGATCCCAAGGTAATCTGGGAGGCCCACTTTGCGGGGATCGAAACCGGTTATTGCCATATGGAAAAAATGGCCAATCTGGCCGCTATCGGCCGTCCCCACGGCTTCACGGTCTGCTGCTTTCCCGTGAAGATCAAAGGCGCCTCCGCCGGCTGGTGCCGCCCCGTGGCCATCGTGGACGAATGAAGATAAGCGAACATGACGGGGGTTATCGCTTGCCGGATGCCCGTTCCTGACTAATAAGGGCAGCCGGAAACCAAACGAGGAAAAGGATTGACGCATGACCAAAGCCATTTTCACCGCCGCCATCACCGGGGGCATTCACACCCCCACCATGACCCCCTATCTGCCCATCACCCCGCAGCAGATCGCCGACGACACCGTGCGGGCCTGGGAGGCCGGGGCCGCCGTGGCCCATATCCACGCCCGGGATCCCGAAACCGGCCAGCCTTCCTCCTCCCTGGAGCTCTACCGGGAGGCGATCTCCGACATCAAGTCCCGCTGCGACATCATCCTGTGCATCACCACGGGCGGGGGGCTCGGGATGAGCACGGAACAGCGCCTGGCGGTTATCCCCGCCTTCGAACCGGAGCTGGCGTCCTTCAATTTCGGCTCCATAAACGTGGCCCTCTATCCGCTGCTCGCCAAGCACAGCAACTTCAGGTTCCCCTGGGAGCCGGCCTTTTTGGCCATGACGGAAGACTACATCTTTCCCAACACCTTCAAGAGCATGCGGGAGTTCGCCGCGGCCTTCAACAAATACGGGACGAAGCCGGAGATCGAGATCTACGACGTGGCCATGATCAACAATCTGGTCCACATGATCGAGGCGGGGCATATCAGGACCCCCGTCTATCTCCAGTTTGTCATGGGGCTGCTGGGAGGCATCCCCGCCACCCTGGATAACCTGCTGTTCCTCTACCGGACGGCGAAGGACGCCCTCGGCGATTTTGTCTGGTCCGTATGCGCCGCCGGTCAACACCAGATGAAGATGGGCACGGCGGCCCTCCTCATGGGCGGCAACGTCCGCGTCGGGCTGGAGGACAGCATGTATCTGGACAAGGGGCAGTTGGCCAGGAGCAATGCCGAGCAGGTGGCGCACATCGTGGGGATAGCCCGGGCCCTGGGCATCGAGCCGGCGACGCCGGCGGAAGCAAGGGAGATCCTGGGTTTGAAGGGCTTGGACAAGGTCCGGTACTGATCTGTCCTCCCGTGGGGGAGGACCGGGGCGCGCGGCCCCCAACGCGGGGCCGCGCAGACAAGGTGCGGCGGGTTATGAACGGTAAGATGCAAATCATCGATCTGAGCGTTCCCACGGAGGAAAGTCCCAGCGAGGCCCTTTCCCTCAAGGTGGTCCGCCAGAGCCACCGGGATACGGCCCCGGTGCTGGCGGGGTTCTTCGGCTGCCGGGAGGAGGATCTCCGGGACGGCCTGGGCTATGCCAACGACGTCGTCGAAATGATCTCCCATTCCGGCACCCATCTGGACGCCCCGTGGCATTACGCCCCGGTCAGCGAAGGCAAACCGGCCCGGACCATCGATCAGATCCCCCTGGAGTGGTGTTACAGCGACGGTGTCGTTCTCGATTTCCGCCATAAACCAAAGGGTTCCGTCATCGGCAGCGCGGAGCTGGCGCAGGAACTGGCGCGGATCGGTTACGTCCTGAAACCCTACGACATCGTCCTGATCATGACGGGCGCCGACAAGTTCTGGGGCCGGGCGGAATATTTCAACGCCGGCTGCGGCATGAGCCGGGAAGCGACCCTCTGGCTGGTGGACCGGGGCATCCGGGTCATGGGCATCGATTCCTGGGGCTGGGACCGCCCCTTCTGGGCCATCAAGGAGGCCTTCGCCCGGACCGGGGACCGGAGTATCCTCTGGGAGGCCCATCTGGCGGGCAGCGAGCGGGAATACTGCCATCTGGAAAAGCTGGCCCATCTGGACCTGATCCCCCGGGCTTTCGGCTTCAAGGTGGCGTGCTTCCCCGTAAAACTCACCGGGGGCAGCGCCGGCTGGTGCCGGGCCGTGGCATTGGTTGAAGAGCGTTAAGGAGACGCATCGTTAATGTTGACGGGCAAGAAGATAACCAAGCGCTTCGGCGGCCTGACCGCCCTCGCGGAAGTGGATTTCGAGGTGCGGCGCGGCGAGATCATGGGGCTCATCGGTCCCAACGGTTCGGGGAAGACGACCCTTTTCAACGTCATCTCCGGCATCTACGCCCCTGACGGCGGCGAACTCTTCTTCGCGGACCGCAGGATAACCCGTATGCCTCCCCATCAACGCGCCCGCCTGGGCATCGGCCGCACCTTCCAGATCGTACGTCCCCTGGCGGGGTTGAACCTCATCGACAACGTCGCCACGGGCGTCCTCTACGGCCGGAAAAGGGTCGCCGGCGCCCGGGAGGCCCGGGAGGCGGCCATGGATATCCTGGCCTTCACCGGCTTGACGGACAAGGCCCGCCGCCTTCCCGGCGAGCTGGTCCTGGAGGACCGCAAGCGCCTGGAAGTGGCCCGGGCCCTGGCCCTCAACCCGGAGGTCCTGCTCCTCGACGAGGTCTTCGCCGGTCTGAATGCCACGGAAATATGCGCCGCCATCGACCTGACCTTCCGGATCAAGGAAACATATGGAACCACCATCTTCATGATCGAACATGTCATGAAGGCCATCATGTCCACCTGCAGCCGCATCATGGTCCTGAATTTCGGCACCAAGATCACCGAAGGGTCGCCGGCGGAGGTGGCCAATCACCCGGAGGTCATCTCCGCCTATCTGGGGGCCGCGTATGCTGCGTGTTGAAAAGCTGGTCGTGCGCTACGGTCAGATGGAGGCCCTGCGGGGGGTGACCATGGAAATAACGCCGGGGGAGATGGTGGCCCTGATCGGCGCCAACGGCGCGGGCAAATCCACCCTGCTCAACACCGTTTCCGGGCTGGTGCCGGCGGCGGCCGGGGAAATAACCTGGGAGGGGAAATCCTTGCGGGGCCTCTCCCCCGACATGGTCTGCCGGAAAGGGATCGTTCAGGTCCCCGAAGGGCGCAAGCTTTTCCCGGCCATGACCGTGGAAGAAAATCTGCTCATGGGTGCGTATCTGCCCGCGCTGCGGAAGAAGGCCCCGGCAGCACTCCAGCGGGTTTATGCGATTTTTCCCCGTCTTGCCGACCGGCGGCGGCAGTTGGCGGGCAGCCTCTCCGGTGGCGAACAGCAGATGGCGGCCCTGGGGCGGGCCCTCATGGCCTCTCCCCGGCTCCTCATGCTGGACGAGCCGTCGCTGGGTCTTTCCCCCAAGGCGGCGGCGGAAATTTTCGCCATCATCCGCGGACTCAACAGGGAGGGGCTGTCGATTCTCCTGGTCTCCCAGGAGGTTCTGGAGACCCTGGCCATCACCACCCGGGGCTATGTCCTGGAAAACGGGGCGGTGGTCATGAGCGGCCCGGCGGCGGCACTGCGGGAGGATCCACAGGTAAAGACGTCCTATCTGGGACTTTAGAAATCGGTTTAGAAAGAAAGGAGGCTTCATGATGAAAGGGAAACGGAACAAGGTCTGGTCGCTGCTCATGATCGCCGCGATCTGCTGCGGGTTCATGATCCTCATCCCCGCCGCGGGCTTCGGGGCGGGCAAGCCCATCGTCATCGGCGGCTCCCTGCCCCTGACGGGTGAGTTTGCGGAAACGGGACAGTGGATAGAGAGAGGCATGCGCTACTGGGCGGAGGAAATCAACGCCAAAGGGGGTCTGCTGGGCCGTCCGGTGCAATTCAAGATCTACGATGACCAGTCCAATGTGGGCAAGGCCGTGACCTTCGCGGAGAAGGCCATCACCGTGGACAAGGTCGATCTTCTCTTCGGCGGTTACCCCGGCACGGCGGCCCGGGCCGTCATGGCCGTGGCGGAAAAGCACAAGATGGTCTATGTCTCCATGGGCGGCCACATGAAGAGCTTTCAGCAGGGCTACACCTATTCCTTCGGCGCGCCGCCCCTCATGGGCGAATGGTGGTACGAGGGCTTCTTCCAGTGGCTGAACACGCTGCCCGCCGACCAGCGGCCGAAACGGGCCGCCGTTTACACCATCAACAACCCCGTCGGCCTGTCACTCCAGGACGGCATCGAACGCTGGACGAAATATCTGGGCATCAAGGTGGTGATCAACGAAAAATACAACTCCCCCCTCACCGATGCCACGTCGCTCATCGTGAAGGCCAAACGGGAAAACTGCGACATCCTGTTCTCCAACGGCTTCTTCCCGGACGGCGTCACCACGATGAAGGCCGCCAAGGCCCTGGATTACAATCCCAAGGCCATCGTCCAGGGGATCGGCTCCGTGGTCCCCGCCTGGGTCAAGGAACTGGGGAAGGACGGGGATTACGTCTTTTCCGGGACGGTCCTCCACGGCAAGCTCAATTACCCGGGGAACGACAAGCTCAATGCCTATGTGAAAAAGACGTACAAGCTCGACGGCTACCCCCTCTATTTCGGATTCGGTTACGCCTGGATGCAGGTCCTCCAGCAGGGGGTGACGGGGGCCAAAAGCCTGGATCAGACCAAGATCCGCGACTGGCTGAAGTCCCACAAGGTCAATACCATCGCCGGGACCATGACCTTTGACAAGTACGGACTCCCGGCGCCGATCAACTTCGCCACCCAGATCATCAACGGCCGGGTGGAACTGATCTGGCCGAAGAACGTGCGCACCAGGGAGCCGGTTTACCCGAAACCGGCCTGGTCCAAGTAACGTGGACCCGGTCTTAGTCATCCAGTCGCTGATCAGCGGCATCATGATGGGGATGGTTTATGCCCTCCTGGGGGTGGGTTTTTCCCTCACCTGGGGGGTGATGCATGTCATCCACATCTCCCATGCCGCCTTCGGGCTCCTGGGTGCCTACCTGGCCTACAGCCTGCTGCAGCATTTCGGCGTGGACCCCGTGGTTTCCGCCGCGGTGTCCGCGCCGTTGCTCTTTCTCGCCGCCTGCGGGATCTATCAGCTCCTCATCAAACCCATCACCAAGGCCAGGGAGATCATCGTGGCCTCCATGATCCTCACCTTCGGCCTGGCCATCATCCTGGAGAACGTCATGGTCCTGATCTGGAAGGCGGACCCCCGGATCATGACGCCTACCTACGCCAGCGGCGCCCTGATCGTGGGGCCCTTCTATTTCCAGCATCCCCACCTCGTCGGCTTCGGCATGTCGCTGGTGGGGATCACGGCGGTTTATCTCTTTTTGAAGAAGACCTATACGGGCATGGCGGTGCGCGCCGCCTGGCAGCAACCCGAGGCGGCCCAGCTTTACGGAGTGAATTTGTACCGGATCAGCATGATCACCTTCGCCCTGGCCGTTTCCACGGCGGGGGCGGGGGGGATCGGGCTGGCGCTCCTCAATTCCTTCGAACCCCATTCTCACAATCTCTGGCTCATCTACCTGTTTCTGGTGGTGATCGTAGGCGGCGTGGGCAACATCGTCGGCACGGCCCTGGCAGGCCTGATCATCGGCGTGATCACCGGGCTCTCCATGGCCTTTCTCCCCTTCCAGTGGGTGAATCTCGTGACCTTCGGTCTCCTGATGGTTTTCCTTATCTTCCGGCCCCACGGCCTGTTCAAGCAGGTGGTATAGATGGAGAAGAAACGCCTCGGCGCCCTGGCCGTCATCACGATCCTCCTGGCCGCCTTCCCCGGTCTGAATCCGGAGGTCTATTATCTCTCCTTCATGTTCTCCGTCTTCATGTATGTGGTGCTGGCGTCCTCGTGGAATTTCATCGGCGGCTACGCCGGTTATCTCTCCTTCGGGCATGCCGCCTTCTTCGGCATCGGCGCCTTTGCCACCGCCAAGATGGCGGAGCTGTTTGCCCTGACACCGCCGCTGGCCATCTTCGCCTCCCTTCCCGCCGCGGCCCTGGCGGCCCTGGTGGCCCTGGTAATCGGTTATCCCTGCCTGAAGATCCGGGGGCCCTATTTTGCCGTCGTGACGCTCTGCTTCGCCTTTGTCGTGGATCTGGCAGTGAAAAACATCGAGTGGCTGGGCGGGGCGGAAGGTCTCTGGATGAAAACCATGGACATCCCGGAGCAACTATCCCGGACGATCATGTACGAGCTCATGCTGCTCCTGATGGCGATCACCCTGACCGTCGCCTGGTGGCTGGGCCGGTCCCGTTTAGGGGCGGGGCTCAGGGCTGTCCGCGCCGACGAAGAAGTGGCGGAAACCATGGCCATCCCCACCGCCCGCCTCAAGATCCAGGCCTTCGTCCTCTCTGCCTTCTTCCCGGGGATCGCCGGCGGCCTCTTCGCCTATTACCTGACCTACATCCATCCCGATGTCGTCTTCAACATCAACATCTCCATCCTCATCGTGCTCATGGCCATGTTCGGCGGCGGCGGCACCTGGCTAGGGCCGATCATCGGCGCCGTCCTGCTCACCGTGGTCAACGAAGGGCTCTCCACCTTCGCCCAGGCGGAAATCGCCCGGATCATCTACGGCGCCCTCTTCATCGTCGTCACCATCTTCATGCCCAACGGCATCATAGATTTCTTCCGGAAAAAGAACGGCCGGGGCTGAAAAGGCGGCCGGTCCCGGAGGCAACCGTGGTTCCCTCACCAGGCCGGTAGGGCCGGTTTTTTGCCCTGCTTCCTGCCGGAGTTCTGAAGATGCGGACCATCAGACGTGACCGACTGATAAGCGATTATTTATGTGCCAACCTCTAGTGCGGCGTCGCCTGCACCTTCTGGCGCGGCTTGAGTATAGGGACAACATCAGCCTCCAGTGGCCGATAACCCATTAACCCCAAACAGGAAAGAGATAAAAAAGGCCATGAGACCAAGTGGATGACTTATGATTGCCTCCGGAATATATCGCCGAGAACGGGTGACATTTTTTCAAAGGAAGTTCAATCCCACTCGCTGTTGGTGGTAATGGTTGACAAGCTTTGACTTTTTAGATAGCTTGCCGCCATGATTTCCGTAGATGAAGCACTGCAGACGATCCTCGGCAACGTCGCACCGTTGCCCCTGGAAAAGGTCAACATCCTGGAAGCGCTGGGCAGGGTGATCGGTGAGGATGTAACCGCCCCCCGCAACCTCCCCCCGAAGAACAATTCCGCCATGGACGGATACGCCGTCCGGGCCGTGGACACTAAGGGAGCCGGGGCGCAAAACCCCATCGTGCTGGACGTCATCGAAGACATTCCGGCGGGGACCGTCCCCCGCAAGACCCTGGCGCCGGGACAGGCGGCCCGGATCATGACCGGCGCCCCCCTGCCGGCCGGGGCCGATGCTGTGATCCGCATGGAGGATACGCGCAAGGCAGACAGGCAGGTCCATATCCTGGTCGAAGCGGCCGCCGGACTGGATATCCGCCTGGCCGGCGAAGACGTGGGCGCCGGGGAAAAGGTGATCAGCCGCGGCGCCGTAATCCGCCCCGCGGAAGTGGGGATGCTGGCCGCGCTCGGCAGGTCCTTCGTTTATGTTCACCAGCGTCCCACGGTGGCGATTCTGGCCACGGGCGACGAACTGGTGGATATCGACGAGCCGCCGTCCGACTGGAAGATCATCAGCAGCAACAGTTACGCAACTGCGGCCCAGGTACTGGAAAGCGGCGCCGCCGTCTTGCAGCTTGGCATCGTAAAGGATCGCCGGGAAGAGCTCATCGAAAAATTTCAGGCGGCTGTCCGGGCGGACCTGATCATTTCCTCCGGTGGCGTTTCCGTGGGTGATTACGACCTCGTAAAGGATATCATGAAGGAGGTGGGCAATGCCATGCAGTTCTGGCAGGTGGCCATGCGTCCCGGCAAGCCCCTGGCCTTCGGATCCATCCGGGGCGTTCCCGTCTTCGGTCTCCCCGGCAATCCCGTTTCATCTATGGTCTCCTTTGAACAGTTCGTCCGGCCTTCTCTACTCAAAATGATGGGGCATCAGAATCTTTTCCGGAAACAGATCCGGGCCGTCCTGGAGGATGAACAGGTGAAAAAGGCGGGGATGCGTTATTTCATCCGCGGCCAGGTCCGCCGGGAATCGGGAAGATATTACGTCAGGTCCACCGGCGAACAGGGTTCCGGGATCCTCAAGTCCATGGTCCTGGCCAACGGTCTTATCGTCCTGCCGGAAGGGGAAACGAAAGTCCCCCGCGGGACGGAGGTGGCGGTGCAAATCCTCGACAGGTCCCTGGAGCAGACCGGCCATCCCGATTAACGTTGACGGCAAATTACGGTCCGTCAGATTCAACTTGAATTTATAACCCCGTCAGGATATACGGGGATAGGGAAGTTGTCCCTGCGGAAGTGCCAAGGTCACTGGTGGGCCTCCCGGACTTCAAATCCGGTGTGGGGCGCTAAAACCGTCCCAGGTGGGTTCGATTCCCATGCACTTCCGCCATTTTTTATTGATTTT
>DAOTJR010000004.1:0-136826 GCA_035448805.1 Syntrophales bacterium | reverse complement strand
TGAGAATGTGCCGGCCCAGGTGATGGTCGTTGAATACCCCGTCCGGGGCAACACCCTGAGCTTCAGCGACAGCATTTTCACTACCGTGCGGTAACGAATCGGAAATTCAAGCTTCAGCCGACCGCGGAAGGTTGCCCGGTGATAGAATGGATACAGTTTTCCGTTCGCCTGCACGGAGGTTATTGAAGGTTTGCCGAACACGCAATTGCGCTGGGGCGTCTGATTGTGATAACAGCTGCCATCACGGCAACCTCTAATCGCGGCTTAAGGGTGGTACACTTTTCAATTACCAGAAATGCTACACTTTTTATTTACCATTGACAGTCGCTGGCAGAGTCCCACGAACGATGAAAATGGTTAAAGGGAGATCACCCCGATGCATTTTCATATTACCCCCCATGCCCGGTGCAGGCACAACGAAGCATGAAAATAATCGGGCAATTACCGACATTTTCATATAATAAGTCGATTCAGTGGGGGTTTTTCCGCCGCCGGTGACCCCGGCGTTCGGCGCAGACTGGCAGAAGGAAAGGCGATGGCCGATAATGATATCACACTTGCGTTGAAGCGACTGCCCGCGTGGGCGACCATCGTGATCGGGTGTCTCTTCATTGCGATGCTGGCTGGGGCGGATTATGTCACGGGCTACGAGATCGCTTTTTCCATCTTCTACCTGATCCCCGTGTTGTACGTTACGTGGTACGCGGGACTTCGGCGGGGAACCGCTGTCGCCGTCCTTGCTGCTACAGTGTGGGGTACGTTGGACACGGCCTCCGGCGCCCAATACTCCGCCGAATGGATACCGGTGTGGAATACGACCGTCAGGCTCGGGTTCTACATGACCACCGCCAATCTCTTAGACAATCTTCATCAAGCGCAGCGCCGTCTGCGCGAGATCGCCGACACGGACTCCCTTACCGGTATCGCCAATGCACGCTCCTTCTACTCAGCTCTGGAACGAGAGGTCCTGCGCCAGCAGCGGTACGGATCACCATTCACGCTGGCCTATATCGATCTCGATCACTTCAAAGACGTAAATGACCGGTGTGGGCACTTGATCGGTGATGACCTGCTCCGTTCCGTGGCCGTCGAGATCCGGAGAGCCCTTCGCGGAACGGATATGGCGGCGCGGTTGGGCGGGGATGAGTTTGGAATCCTTCTGCCGGAGACCTCGCAAGACAGCGCGTCTCGCACCCTGTCGAGGATCCACGCCGCCATCACCCACCGGATCGCCGCTACCGCCCCCGGCGTTCCCGGTGCCGGAGCGACCATCGGCGCCGTAGTCTTCGAGAGCGTGCCCGAGTCCGCTGATGCGGCGGTGGGTGCCGCCGATGCGTTGATGTACGAGGGGAAGGCTCATGGACGAGGCGTGTTGCGACTAGCCACCTGGACTGACCACGGCCTCGCCGAACAGGCCACGGGGATCATCGATGGTAACGGCCAGAGGGGGAGATCATATTTTGCCGCCTAACCGGGCAATCGGCTTTATGCTCGTTTTTCTTGTCCTCGGCCTCCTTCTGGGCGTCCGGAGTTACGCGGCGTCCTGTGAAGAGGCGGTGCTGGCCGTCAACGCCCGGCTCCCGGAAAAGATCAACCCCCAGGAACTAACCGAGATGCTTCGGAGTCTGAACCGGACAGGCAACCGGGACCTCCCGCCCAAATTCGTGACCAAGCGCAAAGCGCAGTCGCGGGGCTGGCGACCTGGGACGGACCTGTGGTCCGTGGACGGTCTCCGGGGGGCAAGCATCGGCGGCGACAGGTTCAGGAACCGTGAGGGCCGGCTTCCCGTTCGCCTGCATTGGCGGGAGGCGGATCTCGATTACCGGGGAGGGCGGCGGGGAGGCAAACGCCTCGTCTTTTCAGAGGACGGCCGGCGCTTTGTGACGGTGGACCATTACCGAACCTTTATGGAGATACCGCCATGCCGATGAAACGTTGTCTTCTGGACGGAAATGACATTCATTCCCTCTCCGATCTCTATGACCGGTTGTCCATCGGGCTCGGGCTGCCCGAACACTTCGGCCGCAACCTCGACGCCCTGTGGGATCTCTTGTCCGCCGATGTCGAGGGCCCTTTTGCCATCGTCTGGAAGCAGGCGGATGTTTCCCGAAAGTTGATGGGCCGAGACTTCGAGCGGGTAGTGCAACTGCTCCAGGAACTGGAGCAGGAACGGGACGACTTCACCCTGAAAATCGAGGCATAAGGATAAGGAGAACACCGATGAACATTGAAACCCTGCGCAGCTTTCTTTTGTGGAGTGCCGTGATCAATTACGGTTTTTTGCTCTGGTGGTTTTTGGTTTTCCTTTTCGCTCACGATCGGCTGTATCAAATCCACGGGCGGTGGTTCCGCTTGCGCGTGGACCAGTTCGACGCCATCCACTATCTGGGGATTGCCGTTTACAAGCTCGGGATAATTCTCCTCAATCTGGTGCCGTATCTGGCCCTGCTGATCGTGGCGTGAAGACGCTGCAGACCCGGAGGCGCAAGTCAATGGATAAGCTCTCACGAAAACCGCTCATCGGCGTCATGGGCCCCGGCGGGGAGGTGACGCCGGAGTTGCTGGCCATGGCGGAGGAGCTGGGCCGTCTCATCGCCCGGGCGGGCGGGATCACCCTTACCGGGGGGCGGAACGCCGGCGTCATGGCCGCGGCCAGCCGGGGCGCCAAAAGCGCCGGGGGCCTCACCGTGGGTATTCTCCCCACGGAGACGCGGGACGGGATCTCCCCCGATGTGGACATCCCCATTATCACCGGCATGGGCAACGCCCGCAACAATATCAACGTCCTGTCCAGCGAGGTGGTCATCGCCTGCGGGATGGGCCCGGGCACCGCCGCGGAAATCGCCCTGGCCCTGAAAGCGGGGAAAAGGGTCGTCCTTTTGGCCTGCCCCCCCACCGCACAGACCTTCTTTCAAGAACTCGGCGGCCCCCTCGTCTTCGTTGCCCATACCCCGGCAGCGGCGCTCGGCGCCGCGATCACATCCGGGGAAAGAGGCGGGTCATGACGAGCGATCTGCCCGGCGGCGGTAAAACGGTTCGCCCGTCGCGGCGCCAATGTTTTTCCCGGTTGAGCCAGAAAAGTCTTTCCCTGTTGCAGCCGGAGGCATCATGGCGAAAAAGAAGGTCTTGATCAGTTGGAGCAGCGGCAAGGACTGCGCCTGGGCCCTGCACCTCCTCCGTCGGCGCCCGGAGCTGGAGGTAGCCGGGCTTTTCACCACCGTCAATGAAAATTACGACCGGGTGTTCATGCATGACACCCGCCGGGAGTTGCTGGCGCGGCAGGCAGCGGCGGCGGGGCTGCCCCTGCAAACCATCGGACTGCCCGACGTGTGCCCCAACGAGCAATACGAGGCCGCCCTGGGACGGTTCGTGGCGGCATCCCTGGCCGCCGGGATCGGTGCCGTGGCCTTCGGCGACATCTTCCTGACGGATTTGCGGGCTTACCGGGAAAGGCAATTGGCGGGGACCGGCATGGAGGCCCTCTTTCCGTTGTGGGGTCTCGACACCGCCGCGCTGGCGGAAGAGATGCTCGCCGCGGGGGTCTCGGCGCTGATCACCAGCGTCGATCTCAAAAAATTGCCCGCCGATTTCGCCGGCCGGCTCTGGAGCCGGGAGCTGATCGCGGCGTTTCCCCCCTCTTGCGACCCCTGCGGAGAGAACGGGGAAATCCATACCGTCGTTGTCGGCGGCCCCATGTTTCAGCGGTCCATCCCCGTCCGGACCGGGGAGATAGTGGTGCGCGACGGTTTTGCCTACGCGGACGTCCTCCCCGATGACGACGTCCCGGTTATCCCGGGATAAGATATCGTTTTATCTATGGATTATTTTTCCTTAAACAGGGACGCCAGCTTGTCACGGGCCGCATCCCCGGGCGCCGGGGAACCGTCCGGCGGGGCCTCCCCCTCCCGGAAGGCAAAATAGTCGCAGAAATTGCCCCGCTCTTTGTCGAGCACCCTTTCCGCCTGGGATTCCCGGCAGGCATTGTAGGCCCGGGAGTCGTAGAAACGGCAGTTCCGGCAGACATGGAGGTCCCACCCGCACCGGGGGCAGAATTCCCGGCGGCCGATCTTGCCCGGAAGTTCAATCGTCTGTCCACAGCGGAAACAAATCCTCAGCATCTTTGTCTCTCCGCATTTTTTACGGGGGCATCACGTTTGAAGTCGCGCCACAGACTTCTTCCAGAAACGTCAAAACCGCCCGGGTAAATCCTTCCGGGTTGTCCGTAAACACGGGATGGGCGGCCGCCGGGATTTCCACAAACCTCCCCCGCGGAATGGCGGCGCTCATCTGCCGGGCCGCCGCCACACTCATGACCCGACTTTCCGCACCGCGCACGATCAGGGCGGGACATCGGATCTCCCCCAGGCAGTCCCGCAGATCGTAACGATCGAAATGCGCCAGCACTTCCCGGTCGTAACGCACCCGCAACCTTCCGTCGCCGCCCGCCTTCAGGGCGAAAGAGGCGATCCGGAAAAGTGTTTCCGCATCGGCATAGGGGCTGTTCCTGCGCATCTCCTTCACATAGTCCTCCACCGAGGCATAGTCGCAAGGCAGCCGCTCATAGAGATTGGTGAGATATTTCTTGTTCCATTCCGGCGGGCAGGGTTCGATGTCGGCGTGGATGAGGGCGGTTACCTTTTCCGGCTCCAGGGAGGCATAGCGGGTGGCATGAAGCGCCCCCATGGAATGACCCATGATGATGATCCGCGGTAAAGCCAGGGTCCGGATGACGGCATCCAGATCCGCCACGTAATCCTCACCGCGATAAGCCGGCGGCGTCGCCCAATCGCTGCCGCCGTGACCGCGCTGATCCAGGGCGATGACCCGCCGGTGCCGGGAGGCGCGCCGGGCAAACCAGTCCCATACATGGGCCTCGTCGCCGATGCCGTGCAGGAGGAGCAGCGGATCCGCCCTCCCCTCCTTGCCCCATTCCAGATAATGAAACCGCCGGTCACCCACCCGGAGGTATCTATCCGTGGATTCGTTCTCCACTGCGCACCTGAAAGCAGCGGCCGGTATCCCTTTTCCGGGTTGAAACCGGCCCTGACGTCATCGCTTCCCGTGGGGGAAAGGGCCCCCGGATCATGCCTCCGGTCCCTTCGGTCCCATGGGAAAAGGCATCTTGAAGGCCACGGCCTCGATTTCCACCTGCGCCCCCCGGGGCAGGGCGGCAACCTGAACGGTGGCCCGGGCGGGGAAATCGCCCTGGAAATATCCGCCGTAAATCTCGTTCACCGCCGGGAAATCCGCCATATCGGCCAGGTAGATCGTCGTCTTGACCACGTCGGCCCAGGACAGCTCCGCCGCCTTCAGGATCGCGGCGATATTCTCCATGACCTGCGTAGTCGCGGCCCGGATGTCGCCGGCAACCAGCTCCCCCGTGGCGGCCCGGAGGGGTATCTGCCCGGAGATAAAGACGAACGGTCCTGCCTTGACGGCCGGGGAATAGGGGCCGATGACCGGAACATCGGCCGGGGTGATGGAACGTTTTTTCATCGTCGCCTCCTTGGCTGGGCAAAGTTTTTACAGACCCGCCCGCTCCCACCCAAAGAGCAGCAGGAGCAGGGCAAAGCAGACGGGGATCACCGCCGTCCAGGGGTTGACCCCCCACAGTTGGGGAAAGGTGAGGGGGCCGAAATAGCCCCGCTTCAGGATCGTCCCCTCCAGCCGCGGGTAGAGCCGGGCAAACAGCCAGGTCCCCACAAGGAGCCCCGGCATCCCGCCCAGCAGGGCGTCCAGGGCCCCGGTCCCGACGGCCCCGGCCAGGGTGCCGGGACAATAGCCCAGGAGCCCGAAACCGGCGCCGAAGATCAGCCCGCCGATGCCGACGGCCCCCCAGGAACCCTCCTTGGGGTGATGAACCGCCAGCCCCAGGCTGCGGAGGAGATGGATCCCCACCATGCCGGTGACGATGGCGGTGATCATGACCCTGGCCACCGTGAAATCGGCAAGCAGGAGCTGCCCGCTCAGGACGTCATAGTCGGTCAGCCCGCCCTTCTGGAGGAGAAAACCGAAGATCGTTCCCGCCGCCAGGCCGCTGCCCAGTTGCCACCATCGGCGGCCGTGAAGGGCGGTCAATACCGCCGCCGGCCTCTTTATCCCCTTGGAAGGATCAGTTTCCCCCATAGTTGCTACGACCCCTTACCGTAAGCCCCGTTTTGACCGTTTCCCCGGCCGGAGCCGCCGGTTACGAAAGCACCAGCCGGGCGACCGCGATGCCGCCGAGAAAAAAGCAGCCCAGGGCCAGCCAGCTCCCCACGGCAAGCTGCATGGCGCCGCTGATGCCGTGACCGCTGGTGCAACCCCCCGCCCAGCGGGCGCCGCAACCCATGAGCACGCCTCCCGCCAGGGCGGCCGACCAGCGCCGGAAAAAGCCGGGGCCGAAAACATCCGCCCAGCGGTCGGGCACAGCGAGGAGTCGCCATTCCCCGCCGAGGAGGGCGGCACCCAGGGCCCCGCCGACGATCCCCAAAACAAACATCCACTCCCAGTCTATCTCCGGGGGAAACTTCCGGTAATAGGGACGATCCAGGACGGCAGCGCCGCGGAAGCACCGCTCGATCATGCCGGCGGTCCGGGCGAAGGCCGTGGAGGCGCCGGGAAACCGGTCGGAGAAAAGCAGCGTCAGACAGCTCAACAACCCGATCCCGACACCCACCGCGTAGGGCGGCCATCTCTCCATGGTAAGCCACGCCATCATTTTCTCCCGACCTCCTGAGGCAGCCTCCCCCTCGATCGCTTACCGCTTAGGACCGCTGCCGGTCCCTTCGCCGTCGTATTGAAACCGGGTTATCGACAAAATACGAGTCATTACCGGTATTTTTAATAAGCACGGGGGAACCGGTCATTTTCTTGCGGGACGGTCCGCACCCCCGCCGGCGGGAAACGCCGTCGCCGGGACACGGCCTCGTCAACCGCGGGCTCCCTGTCCGGACGGTCCGTGGGGCAAGGCACAGACCGGACATGCCCCGCCGCCCGTAGCGGCGTTGTAACCCGTCATCCCCCCCGCGAGGTTCATGACCTCCCGAAAGCCCCGCCGCTTGAGGAGGCTCGCCGCCATGCTCGCCCGCTGTCCCACGTTGCAAACCGTCACATACGGTGTATCGGGGTCCAGCTCGTCGTACCGGGTGCGCAGGTCCGGGGCGGGGATATGGATCGCCCCGGGAATATGCCCCCCGGCAAACTCCCCGGCCGCCCGCACATCGACGACCGCCGGGGCCCCGGGAGCGCAGAGGCGCGCCGCCAGTTCCGGCGCCGCCAGTTGCGGGACATGCCCGGCGGGATAACCGGCATTGGCCCAGGCGAACATCCCCCCCGCCAGCCAGGCGCCGATACGATCCACACCCACCCGCCGGAGGAGGGTCGCGGCCTGTTCAACCTGGGCCTCTCCTTCCGTCACGAGGAGCACCTCGACCTCCGGGGGGAGGATCCAACCGGCGAAGGTACTGATATTGCTGGTTATGTCGATATGGTACGCCCCGGGGACATGACAGCCGCCGAAGGCCTCGTAGCTACGTACATCGAGGACGATGGTCCCCTCCCCTTGGGAACGGGTCCGGAACTCCTCCGGGGCCAGGGGCACGACGGGCGGCATCCCGGCGACGAGGGCGGGACCGCGGCGGTTTATCTCGCTGCACCGGGTGAAGTGGTCGGGGGCGGCGGGCATCCCCGTGGTCAACCGCGCGATGAATTCCTCCCGGTCGGCGATCGTGAGGGCATAGTTGTGCCGCCGCTCATAACCTACCGTCGTGGTCCGCTTGGCGGATATCTCCCGGCCGCAGAGCGAACCGGCCCCGTGGGCGGGATAGACCTCGCAGAAATCGGGGAGCTTCAGGATTTTCAAATGCAGGCTGTCGTACAGCTCCCCGGCCAGGGCCTGTGCCCGGCCGGGGAAAAGGTCGGGGCGTCCCACATCGCCTACGAACAGGACATCGCCGGTAAAGACCGCCGCCGCTTCCCGGCTCCGGGAGCCGTCCGCCACGACGTAGACCACGTGCTCCGGCGTATGCCCCGGGGTCTCCAGGACCCGCACCTCCATGTCGTCGATGGCGAAGGCATCGCCCTCCGCCACCGCCCGGTGGGGAAAGGCGCAGGAGGCGGCGCGGGGGGCGTAGATCTCCGCGCCGGTCCGGGCCGCCAATTCCAGATGTCCGGAGACGAAATCGGCGTGGAGATGGGTCTCCAGGATGTGGGTCAGGCGGAGCCCCCGGCTTTTTATTGTCTCCAGATAAACCCGCACATCCCGCCGCGGATCGATAACGGCGCAGCTTTCCCTGCCTTCCAGGAGATAGGAACAATGGGCCAGGCCGCCTACGAAGAACTGCTGGATCAGCATAAAGGACTCTCCATACCCGCCCCGCCAGGGGGGACATCAAAGCCCGCGCCGGCCGCCGCCGCTACGGCGGAGCCGGAGAATGTGCGTTAAGCCGTCTTTTCAGGGCAGATCGGCGATCCATGAGGCGTCCTGAACCCAACGCTGGGTCAGGAGATTGAGGATGCCGTCGTTTTTCAACAAGTTCAGGAAGTTTTCAAGCCAGTTGAGCAGCAGCGGATCGTCGGCCCGCGCACCGATGCCGATGGGTTCCACGCTGAAGGGCTGGTTGCCCACAAACCCCTTGTCCTTATAGCGGAAAGCCGTGACGACGACATAAGGGTAATCGGACATGAGGGCCTTGACGGATTTGGCCTTCAGGAGATCCAGGGCCTCGTCGTTGGATTTCACGATCACCAGCTTCGCCTTCGGCAGCAGCTTCCGGGCGATGCGCTCCGTCGTCGTCCCCCGGGGTACGGCGATGCTGAAGTCCGGGTTGTTCACGTCCGCCGGGCTGTTGATATTCAGGGCGATGTCCTTGGTCGTGAGCAGGGCCTGGCCGGAAACGAAATAGGGACCCACATAGGCGACACGGAGATTGCGGTCCGGGGTGATGGTCATGCAGGAGAGGATCATGTCGATGCGTTTTTTCTCCAGAGCGGGGATCAGTTCGTCGAAAGGAAGGACCTCCACCCGGAGCTTGACCCCCATGGCCGAGGCCATGGCCTGGGCGAGATCGTATTCCAGACCCTGGACGCGGCCGTCTTTCGTTTTGAAAGACAGGGGCGGATAGGTGGCGGAGGTGCCGACAACCAGTTCCTTTTTCTTCAGGATGCCGTCGATCGTAGGCCCCGCGGCGGCGGCGGCGGCAAAACAAAGGATGAGGGCAAAAGCGAGAAACAACCGGACTGACGTTTTTTTCATGTCTTTTCTCCTTCAATTTTAGTGGCTGATTTGTAAAACGCCCGCATCTTAAACGACCCGGCACGGGGTGTCAATGCGAATTTGACCCGCCTCCGCAGCAAAGATAATTGCCCGGTTTGCAACACATGCCTTGTCCGCTTTCCTGTTCCATGAACATCGTCCCTTGTCAGGAACCGGCAATCGTTGTATGTAGGGCGCCGCCAGGAGGAGACCCGACCTTGATCTATCTCAAAGACATCACCCTCGCCTTCGGAGCGAAGACCATCTTCGCCGGCATCTCCTGGAACATTACGGAACGGAGCCGGATCGGACTGGTGGGTGACAACGGGGCGGGGAAAACCACCCTGCTTAAGGCGATTCGCGGCGATGTGGAGCTGGACGGCGGCGCTATCGAGATCGCCGACAGGAAAAACAAGACGCTGGCCTATCTTCCCCAGGATCTGGAGGAACTGCCGCCCGTACCGCTCATGGATTATCTGCGCCGCCATTGCGGACTGGCCGCCCTGGAAAACACCATCCGGGAGTGCGAACGGCAAATCGCCGCCGGGACCTGCTGCCTCTCCGCCGCCGCTGCCCCCGCCGCGGAAATGGAGGAGACGGCCGCCGCCTACCGGCAGTTGCTGAAGGATTACGAAACGTCCCTGGCCCGCTTCCATGCCCGGGACGGCTACACCTTCGAGGCCCGGGCGCGCCAGATCCTGAAGGGTTTCGGGTTTCGGGAACAGGATTTTCACCGGAACTGCGGAGAGTTTTCCGGCGGCTGGAAGATGCGGATCCTCCTGTCGGCAATCCTCCTGTCCCAACCGGACATCATGCTCCTCGACGAACCGACGAACCACCTGGACACCGAGAGCATGGAATGGCTGGAAAGCTATCTCAAGGATTATCCGGGGACCATGATCGCCGTCGCCCACGACCGCTTCTTCCTGGACAAGCTGGCGACGACGATTGCGGAAATCAGCCGGGGCAGTCTGACCATCTACCGGGGGAACTACTCCTGGTATCTCCGGGAAAAGGAAAGACGTCGGGCGGCCCTGGAAAAGGAACGCCTCCTCCAGCAGGGAGAGATCAGGAGAACGGAGACGTTTGTCGCCAGATTTCGTTACCAGGCCACCAAGGCCAAACAGGTCCAGAGCCGGTTGCGGTTTCTGGAAAAATTCACGCCTCTCCAGGCGGAGGCACAGGAGAAAACCGTCCGGATACAGTTTCCCGTCGGGCCCAAAAGCGGCAAAGAGGTTCTGACCGTCTGCAACCTCAGCAAAGATTACGGTGACGGCGATATCTTCCGTGCCGTCAGCTTCACCCTCCACCGGGGCGAGCGGGTGGCCATCGTCGGCATGAACGGCGCCGGGAAATCGACCCTGGCCCGCCTTCTCGGCGGGGTGGAAGCCCCCTCGGCGGGGGAAATCCAATACGGACTGCAGGTGCAGCCGGCCTTTTTTTCCCAGGAGAGCGCAGAGAATCTCCTTTACGAACGGACGGTCTGGGAGGAGGCCCGGGATGTCCCCTCACACTTTAACGACCAGGAGCGTCGCAATCTGCTCGGGGCCTTTCTATTTTCCGGCGACGATATCCACAAACCCGTCACCGTCCTCTCCGGCGGCGAGAAATCAAGGCTGGCGCTGCTGAAGATCCTCCTGCAGAAGACCAATCTCCTCGTTCTCGACGAGCCGACCAACCACCTGGATCTCAAGACGAAGGACATCTTCCAGGAGGCCCTGCTCGCCTACCACGGCACGGTGGTGCTCGTCTCCCACGACCGGTATTTCCTCGACCGCCTGGTGAACCGCGTCTTCGAACTCCGGGATGGCAGATGCAGCGAATATTTGGGCAACTACTCGGATTTCATCGAAAAACGGCAGGCGATGGCGGCGGCGGGAGACCCGGAAGGGTGGCCAAACGGCCGCAGCGGGAAGGGCGCCGCCGTTCCTGCGACGGCAAAGGCGACCGCCACCGCCGGATACCCGCGGGAGCGCGGGACCTTGGCCGCGACCCCGGCGGCCGGGCCGGGATCCAGCTCCGGAACCGCCCCGGGGGAGGAGCGGGCAAATCACGACCCGGCGGCCGTGGTCAAGGCGGTCCGGACCCGGGAGGAACGGCGCCGGGAGGCGGAGGAGCGAAACCGGCTGGCCCGGCAGCGGCGGGGGTGGCAAAAGGACCTCCAGACCGTAGAAGCGGAGATCGCCGTCCGGGAGGAAAGAAAGGCCGCCGGGGAGACCTTTCTCTGCGACCCCGGGAGCCATCGGGAACCGGACCGGATCAGACAGACGGTCCGGGAACTCCGGGAACTGGAAAAGGAAATCGCGGCGCTGTACGACCGGTGGCAGGAGCTGGCCGACCATTTGGAGCGGGGCTGAGAGACGGCAGCGGCTCCCGCGCCGCCGGACCGCCGGCACCGGCATCCCGCACCGGGAACCGCAACTCTATATTTTTGTATTTATTCATATAATTGATTTTATCAGGCAGCCGCAGCCCTCCGGGACGCCTCAATGTTTCCCGTCCAGAATTTTTTTGCGATTTCGGTGGCGACATAGTATAGTTCGCTCCATATCTCCACGCCTATCGAGTCGGCAGCGGCATCGGCGCCGCGGCCGGAAAGCGGGCGCACCCCATTTCTCTTGCCCCGAGGTGAAAACATGAACCATCAGCACCACGATACCAAAGAGATCGGCATCCGCCTGCCCGCAAACCTCGCCGGGGATCTGGAACGGGCGGCGGGAGAGGGCGGACTTACCGCATCCGAAGTAGTCCAGGCCGCCCTGACTCAGTATCTGCAGCCGTCCCGGCGGATAGACCGGGGAGAGGTGAACACCGTTTACCTCTCCGCGCCGGTGAACGCCATGCTCAAGGGTTTTTACGAAGAGAACACCTTGCTGGGAGAGGTAAAGAAACACGGTGATTTCGGTCTCGGCACCTTCAACAACCTCGACGGCGAGATGGTGATGCTCGACGGGACGATCTACCGGCTCCACGCCGACGGCAGGACCTATCCCGTGGCGGACGAGGTGCAGACCCCTTTCGCCTGCGTGACCTTCTGGCGGCCCACCGTTACCGAGGAGTTCGAAGGCGAGCTGGACTATGAGGCCTTCAATGCCCTCCTGGGACGGCTTCTTCCTTCGGACAACATGTTTTACGCCCTCCGGGTGGAGGGGTTTTTCAAGGAGGTGCAGGTGTGGTCCGTCTCCCGTCAGGAGAACTATCAGCCCCTCAACGAGGACGATCACAACCGGCCCGCCCTGACCTACAAGAACATCGCCGGCGTCCTGGCCGGCTTCTATACGCCCAAGTTCATCCGGTCCCTCAACTTCCCCGGGTTTCACCTCCATTTCCTCACGGCGGACCGGCAGTACGGAGGGCATCTCCACGCCTGCCGGACGGCGAGAATCGAGATCGGCATCCAGTTCATCCAGCAGCTGCAGCTGGATCTACCCATGACCATCGATTATCTCACCGCCCACCTGCCCCGGTGAAATAATCATCACGCCCCGTCGAGCCCGGAACGCTCCGTCTTCCGGTACCAGGCCGCCGGATCCTTAAGGTACTCCTCCGTATCCTTGAGAGATACATAGTGCTCGTGCTCGATATTCGCCATAAGTTCGAAGAAGGCCTTTTCCCGGGGATCCGTGACGCTGTCCCGGAGCCGGGCATAGTAAGTCGCCCCCTGTCCCTCGAAATCGATGGCCGTCTCCAGGGCCTTGAGATCGTCCGCATCCCCGGCCGGTGCCTTCCCCGCCTCTTTGACGACCCCCTTTAAGACGTCCCGCACCCTGGTTTCCTTGACCTGCAGGGGGATCGTTTCGGGCCATTTTTCGTCCTTGGCCCATTTTTCGTGGAGCTGCCGGAGGCGCTCGTGATGTTCCAGCTCCTCCGCGGCGATCTGCAGGAACATGGCCCTGCCGAGGGAGTTCCTGGTCCGTTCGGCGTTTTTCAGGTAAAATTCGTGTTCCCGCAGCTCGTTGTTCAGGGCCACCTCCAGGGTGTTCAAACGGTCTTTCATAAGCATCTCCTTTCTTGGGGCGTTTAAATTCACCGCGGCGCAATTACAAAATCCCGGCGTGAAGGTATCATCTTTTTTCCGGGCAGGTCAAGGGTCTTCCGCCGGCAGTTCGGCGACATGTTCGGCGATGTTCTGGCAATGGTCGGAGATCCGTTCCAGATGGATGAGCATCTCGATAAAGACGGGCCCGGCCTCCGCCTGACAGAGCCGCCGGTGAAAGCGGACGAGGTGTTTTTCCCGCGCCTCCTTGACGGCGGCGTCGATCTCGTTTTCCCGCCGGGCGACGGCGGTGCTCCGGTCCCCGTCCCCCCGGCGGATCAAATACACCGCGTCGGCGATATTCATCCCCACCAGACCCTCGATCATATCCAGTTCCTGCTCGGCAAAACCCGTGAAGGCGATGCTGCGGTAGTGCTTCTCCCGGGAAAGGGAAACGAGGCTGACGATGTGGTTGGCAAGCCGTTCGATGTCGTCCGCCATGGCCGTATAGGCAAAGAGCCGCTGGGAGAGGGCGGGGGAAAGGTCGGAGCACGAAATCTTCCGCAGGTAGGAGACGATCTCTTCCCGGAGGTGATTGATCACCATTTCCACATACAGGACATCCCGCCGCCTGCCCTCTCGATAGGCCGTCCGCAGCGGCGTCGCCCGGCGGTACAGCTCTGCCGCGATGACGATCTGCCGCTCCAGCTCCCGCGCCACGGTCGCCAGGGCCGCGGGGGGATCCGTCAGCGCCTCTTCCTGGAGAAACTCCGGCCACAGGGGCAAAACCTTTTCCTCCCCGGGGAGGAGCCGGACCAGCAGGCGGGCGACAACACTCAGGAAGGGGAAAAAGACCGCCACAATGATGAGATTGAAGAGGAGATGCCCCAGGGCGATCTGCTGGGCGACGGACGGCGACAACCCCCGGAGCAGTTCCAGCAGGAGCGGCAGGGCCGGGAGGCAGATCGCCGCCCCCGCCGCCTTGAAGAAGAAGTGGGAAAAGGCGGCGCGCCTGCCGCCCACCCCGGAGACCAGGCCGGCCATGAGGGCCGTAACGGTGGTGCCCACGTTGGCCCCGATGACCATGGGCAGGGCGTTATCCAGGCGGACCAGATCCTGCTGCGCCAGGATGGCCAGGATGCTGATGGGAATGGCCGAGGCGTGGATCAGGGCCGTGAAGAGGGCGGAAAGGGTAAAGCCCAGGAGGGGGGGCATTGTCTCGCGGAAGAAACCGATGATCTCC
Source organism: Syntrophales bacterium (assembly GCA_035448805.1). Lineage (GTDB taxonomy): Bacteria > Desulfobacterota > Syntrophia > Syntrophales > UBA8958 > UBA8958. The sequence goes on along the minus strand of DAOTJR010000004.1, from coordinate 122,372 downwards.
GGGTGCTGCTGCAGGGGCGCCGTCGCCGTCCCCACCAGGCTCAGGCCGAAGAAAAGGAGTCCGAAATAAAAGACCGCCTCGCCCAGGTTTTTCCACTTCTCTTTGGTGGTAAACCAGACGATCCCGCCGGTGACAATGAAGAGGGGGGAGGCGTCGGTGATCTTCCAGACCACCAGCTGGACGATCACCGTGGTGCCCAGATCGGCACCCAGGACAATGGCCAGGGCGTTATAAAAGGCGATCAGCCCGGCGCTGACCATCCCCACGGCGATGACGGTGGTGGCGGAACTGCTCTGGAAAAGGACCGTGGCGGCCACCCCCGTCAGGAGGCCGAAAAAGGGACGCTGGACCGCGTATTTGATGTAATCCCGGACCCGGCTGGTGAAGAGCTGTTGAATCCCGGCGCTGAGCTTCAGCATCCCGAAGAGGAAGAGGACGATCCCGGCGTTGAGGAGAAGAAAGCTGGCCATCATGAAGAATAAACCTAAACAGACAGGATGTACTTTGTTTTTTTCTTATCCGCCCGCGGCCCGAAAAGTCAAGCGGTCATCATATCCCTTTCTATATGGGAGCCCCCGGGGAGGGAGGGGCGGAAGCCGTCAACACCTTCTTACCCTTTACTTTTTTCACGACGGCAAGTATGATGAGCCCGTTGAAAGTCATGACGGAAACGGCAAATTAAAATCTCCCGAGGCAAGGGACGCACATCCTGAAGAAATGCTGTACTGGTGCGCACGTCGCCGTGCCGAAGGAGGAAGCGCGTTTGCCGCTCATGGACTTTTTACGATGTCGGCAGGGATGTCGTCCCCCCGGGGCGACACCGGCACCCCGGTACCGGTCGATGCGGATTTTCACCGCGGTGATGCGCCCGGAGGGGTCGACGGTATGACCGTGCCGCTTCTCACCCATCCACTTCCGGTCGCAAACAGCAACGATGCGGAGCAACAAGCATGTTCGAAGGACTGGAAATATCACGGGTATTCCCCGCTACGGCGATGGCGGTGGCCGCCATGTCCTCCCTCCTCATCGGCACCCTGATCGGTATCTACACCAAACCCTCCCAGAAGATCAGCGCCATGATCATGGCCTTCGGCACCGGGGCCCTGATCCAGGCCCTCGCCCTCCAACTGGCCTACGAAGGGGCGGAAAGACTGATCCACAAGGCCCGGCTCACCGGCCTCCAAAGCTGGTTCTGGGTGGCCGGCGGATTCATCGTCGGCGGCCTGATCTATTATCTCGGCAACCGCATCATCGATAATTACGGGGGGGCCCTCCGTCACCCCGCCATGGCGAAGCTCTATCTCCTCAACAAGAAACGGGAGGAGTCCACGGCCATTCTGGAAAAGCTCTCCCAGATCGAACTGGTGCGCCGGCTGCCGCCGGAAGAGATGGAAGATGTCCTGCTCTGTGTCCAGCCGTCCCGCGTTGCGGCCGGACAGGTACTCTTCCGGCAGGGTGACCGGGGTGACGCCCTCTACCTGATCAACACGGGTCAGGTAGATATCCTCGTCGCCGGGGAAACGGGCGAGACAAAGAAAATCGCCTCACTCGGACCGGGTCATTCCTTCGGCGAAATGGCCCTCCTGACCGGTGCTCCCCGCACCGCCACGGCCGTTGCCGCCACCGACGTCTCCCTGCTGAAGATCGACAAGATTCACTTCGATGAACTCATCGACAAGTCTCCCAACCTCCGCAGCGCGGTGGAACTTCTCAACTCCCAGCGGGTCGTTCAGAATGTGCAGAAGGCGGGCGACGCCATGGACGCCGATCACTGGCGGCAGGTAGCCATCGCCAACATCCAGCGCTTAAGCAGGAACGAGGAAGTGAACATGATGAAGAAACAGGCGGCGGCGGGGATCCCCCTGGCGATCTTCCTCGGGGCCCTCATGGACGGGATTCCCGAATCCATCGTCATCGGCTCGAGTTACCTGTCCCTGTCCGACTATTCCTTTACCTTCCTGGCCGCCGTTTTTCTTTCCAACCTTCCCGAGGCGATGGCCAGCTCCCTGGGGATGAAGGAAGCGGGGTTCAGCAAGCGGCGGATCTTCTCCCTCTGGGGGAGCCTGATCATCGTCGGCGCCCTGGCGGCGGCCGGCGGCAACATCTTCCTTTCCACGGCGCCGCCCACGGTCCTTACATTCACGGAGGCCGTCGCCGGGGGGGGCATCCTCGCCATGGTCGCCTCGGTCATGATGCCCGAGGCTTACGAACACGGCGGCGCCGAGGTGGGGCTTTCGACGATCGCCGGCTTCCTCGCGGCCTTTCTGTTTTCCTTCCTTTAGAAACAACTTCCGCGACGACAATGAAGGGAAGCTCCCGCAAGGCAATCAATCCTTCTTTCCCTTTACAAGCCACCTTTTTACTGCTAATGAGCCGCATACCACCATCCATTCGGGGAGCGTAAACCTTTGGAACACCACAACATCCACCGCCTGAGCTACGCGGGGAAAGCACTGATTCTCGTGGGCACGGCCCATGTCTCCCGGGAAAGCGCCGAGCTGGCCGAGGCCGTCATCGCCGCCGAGTCCCCCGACACCGTCTGCGTGGAGCTCTGCAAAGCCCGCTACGAGGCCATCAAACAGCGGGAAAAATGGCAGGAGACGGACATCGTCAAGGTCATCCGGGAAAAGCGGACCTCCGTTCTTCTCTTCCAGTTGCTTTTGGCCTCGTTTCAGAAAAAGATCGCCGAAAAACTGGGCATCACCCCCGGTGAGGAGATGATCCGGGCCGTGGCCAGGGCGGAGGAGCAGGGGGCGGAAGTGGTCCTGGCCGACCGGGAGATCCGGGTCACCCTGCTGCGGGCCTGGCGGCAGATGGGCTTCTGGACCAAGATCCGGGTCCTGCCCGAGATGATCGTCTCCCTGTTCTACACCGAAGACATCACCGCCGAAGAGGTGGAAAAGCTCAAGCAGCAGGACGTCCTCGAGGTGGCCCTGCAGACCTTCGGGGAGAAACTGCCCACCCTGAAAACCACCCTCATCGACGAGCGGGACGAATATCTCTCCCATACGATCAGTCAGGCGCCGGGAAAGAAAGTCGTCGCCATCGTCGGCGCCGGGCATATCCCGGGCATCAAAGCCAATCTGGGCCGGAGCGTCGACATGGACGCCATCAACACCATCCCGCCGCCGGGATTCTGGGCCCGCTACGCCGGCTGGGGTTTTTCCGCCGCCATCGTCATCCTGTTCATTGCGGGATTCTTTATCTCCGGCGGCCGGACCAGCATGAACATGATCGCCTCGTGGTCGGCCATTACGGCGGTCTGCGCCGGCCTCGGCGCCCTGATCATGCTGTCCCATCCCCTGACGATCCTGGCCGCCGCCCTGGCGGCACCCATCGCCACGATCCATCCCCTGATCGCCACCGGGTGGGTGGCCGGGCTGGCCGAGGCGACGCTCCGCAAGCCCCAGGTCCGGGATTTTCTGGAGCTGAAGAACGACATCGGTTCCGTGCGGGGATTTTTCCGCAACAAGATCACCCGGTTGCTGATCCTGGTGGCGTTCGTGAATCTCACCACCTCGGTCGGCGTATTCGTGGCTATACCCGTCATCATGAAACACTTTTTCACCGGGGGCTGAGATGACGACGGCACGAACTTCCGGACTCTGTCCCAACTGTCGCCGGCTGATCAGCCTCGACGAGACGGTCTGCCCCTATTGCGGCCTCGCCAACCCGGGGTCACGGTGGCGCCGGTCGTTTATGAGCCCATGGGCGATGGGCAACCGGGATCTCGTCCGGCTGGTGATATACACGAATGTCGTCTTTTATCTCCTCTCGCTCCTCATCAATCCCCGGGGGATGGGGATGACGATGAACCCCCTGCTGCTGCTTTCCCCCTCGGAGGGAAGCCTCTTTCTGCTGGGAGCGACAGGGACGCTCCCCATCGGTCATTTCCACCGCTGGTGGACCCTGATCACCGCCTCCTTTCTCCACGGCGGGCTGCTGCACATCTTCTTCAACATGATGGCCCTGAACCAACTCGGTCCCTTCGTGGCCTCCGAATTCGGCGTGTACCGTTTCGCCGTCATCTACACGGTGACGGGAACGGCCGGCTTTCTTTTGTCCTATGTTGCGGGCATCCCCTTCACCATCGGCGCGTCGGCAAGCATCTGCGGACTGATCGGCGCCATCCTCTATTTTGCCAAAAGCCGGGGCGGCTTTTTCGGGGCCGCCATGTACCGCCAGGCCATGGGCTGGGTAGTGGGGCTGGTCCTCTTCGGACTCCTCATCCCGGGGATCAACAACTGGGCCCACGGCGGGGGGGTGGCGGCGGGCGTCGCCGCGGCGTTTCTCCTCGGTTATGAAGAACGGCAACAGGAGACGCCCCAACACCGCTTTCTGGGCCGGGTCTGTATTTACGGCACCGCCGCCCTCCTGCTCTGGGCGGTGTTCCAGGCCTTCACCCAGCTTCTGCAGCATGCCGCCTATTTCCGCTGACTCCTTACCGGCCCGGGGTAATCCCGACCCGGGGCGGTAAAAGACGGGAAGCCGAGGAATCGATCCTCACCAACGGGTAAACGGAACGAACATCGAGACATTACGGAGGGAAACCGATGAAGAAAACCTTTTTCAGCTTGTTTTTGATCTTTACCCTGCCCATGCTGACCGGCTGCGAAGGGGGCTTGGTCCTCGGGGGAAAATCCGTCGCCATTCAGGACGGACAATTCGTCCAGTCCAGCGGATATGTAGTTTCTTCCTATCCCTATCCCTTCGAAACGGTCTGTCGGGCCATCGACGACATCTTGAAGGAGATGCAGGCCGCCGGCAGCGAAAAGACCGTCAAGATCGGCAAAGCCCGCCTGCAGGCCGTCATCCAGGGGGAGAAGGTGATCTTCGAGGTGGAGTTCAAGGCGGAGGACCGGACCGAGGTCGCGATCCTCGTGGGCCTGGGGGGGAGCAATATCGCCTCCCGCCTCATCCATGACCGCCTGCGGCAGCAGTTGGCGAAAACATCCTCCTGACCAAGGCGCGGGCTTCTTCCGGGGAGGTGATCTCGCCGCGGAGTTGGCCTTCTTCGATCATGTCCAGGATCTTCCGGAACACCGGACCGGGGGAAAACCCCAGGGCGATGAGATCGTCGCCCGTGAGGAGCCGGGGGGGGTGAAGTTCCGCTGCGGTCAGCTCCCCGAGACGACCCCGGCAAAAGGCCTCGTTGTCCAGGTTACCGTGGCTTCCCAGACAGTCGAGGCGGTGCAGGGCCAGGTGGAGCTCGAAATCCGGCTGCCGCAGAAACTTCTTCAACGTATGCGGCCGCATCTCCCGGACATGCATGAACCGCATGTGATTCGCCACGAGGGCAAGGACGGCCTCCGTGTCCTCCCGGGAGAACTTCAGGCGCTTCAGGGCCCGGGCGGCGATCTCCACCCCCCGCGGCACGTGGCCGTAGAAATGAATCCCCTTCTCGTCTTCCGTCCGGGTGGCCGGTTTTCCCGCATCATGAAAGAGCACCGCCCAGGCCAGGCGCCCCATCCCTTCCCGGGGGATCCTTTCCTGCGGCAGCAGCGCCAGCATGCGCAGGGTGTGTTCCCAGACGTCGCCCTCGGGGTGGAAGCGGGGCGGCTGGTCCACGCCGCGCAGGGCCGCGACCTCCGGAAGGAGTCGGGTAAGGAGTCCTGTTTCCGCCAGGAGTTCCATGCCCCGCCGTGGTCCCGGTCCCGTGAGGATCCGGCCGAGCTCTTCCCGCAGCCGCTCGGCGCTGACCCGGTTGATCTTTTCCCCGTGGAACCGGATCGCCTCCAGGGTGGCTTTTTCGATCAGAAATCCCAGATTGGCGGCGAAGCGGACCGCCCGGAGCATCCGGAGATGATCCTCGGCAAAGCGTTCTTCCGGAGGGCCGATGGTCCGGATGACCTTTTTTTCCAGATCCGCCCGGCCGCCCACATAATCGACGATCTCCCCCGTCTCGGGATCCATAAGGAGACCGTTGACCGTAAAATCCCGGCGGTAAACGTCCTCCCGGGCGGTGGCGAAGGATACCCGGGAGGGGTGGCGTCCGTCCCGGTAATCCGTTTCCTTCCGGTAGGCCGCCACTTCGTAGTTATGCCCTCCCTCCCGGACCAGGATCACCCCGAAGGCGGCCCCGACGGGATAAGTCTTCGGAAAGATTTCCATAATCTGCTCGGGACGGGCGGAGGTGACCACGTCGTAATCATCGGGTTCCTCTCCCCGGAGGAGATCCCGGACGCAGCCGCCGACGAAAAAAGCTTCCCGGCCGGCCCGGCGCAGGGCCCGGACAATGGCGACAGCCCCCTCCCGCTGCGACGACATCCCCTGCATCCGCCGTCAATCTTCCTCGTCCGGGAGAACCGAGGTCTGCTCTTTTTTCGCCCGCCAGAAACGGTAACCAAAAAACAGGAGCAGCACCAGGGGTACGCCGCCCATAACGATGTTTTCCAGGCTCCAGGGCGGGCGGAGGAAAAATCCGGCAAAAATGACCACGGAAACGATAATGAATGCCCAAAGGGCCTGCGTCATGGTTTAGTACCCTCCTTTATCTGAAAATGTCGGCAAGCGCCCGCTTATTCTCATGCTTCGTTGTGCCCGCACCGGGCATGGGGTTTGCGTGATTCGACCGCCGGCGCCATACAGAACGGCTGATGAAAAAGCGCCGTAATTATTGGTAAACAGTCATCCGTGCGGCGCTGCCAACGGCCGGACGCGGAATCTTATTCATGACGCTCTGTATGTGACGATGAAGCGCCGCCCCGCTGCCGGGGTCGCCGGCCGGGTCTTGTGCCCGGCCAGGGTGGTACCGGCGGGAAAGGGCACCATTTCCCCCCGCGGCACGACCGCGTCCCGCCTTCCGTCCCCGGCCGGCCCCCGGGGCTAACGCTGAGCCGACGCGGCCCCGCTGCCGGTCCGCCGGCCGAGTTTGATGGCGCAGAACTCGCCGCACATGGTGCATCCCTCCTCCTTGGCGCTGGCGCTCTTCTCCAGAAGGGCACCGGCCCTTTCCGGATCCAGGGATGCCTCCACCTGCCCCGACCAATCGAATTCCTTACGACAGACCGCCATCCGGCGGTCCTGTTCCCAAGCTCCCGGCAGTCCCTTGGCGATGTCGGCGATATGGGCGGCGATCCTGGCAGCCATGACCCCTTCCCGGACATCGGTCAGGGTCGGCAGACGGAGATGTTCCGCCGGGGTTACATAGCATAGATAGTCGGCCCCTGCCGCCCCGGCGATGGCACCGCCGATGGCGGAGGTGAGGTGATCGTATCCCGGCGCGATGTCTGTGGGCAGCGGCCCAAGGACATAGAAGGGGGCCTCGGCGCAGATCCGTTTCTGGAGGAGGATGTTGCTCTCGATATCCGTAAGGGGGACATGCCCCGGGCCTTCGATCATCACCTGCACACCCCGGTCCCGGGCCCTTTTGGCCAGTTCTCCCAGGAGGATCAGCTCCTGAAGCTGACCCCGGTCCGTGGCGTCGGCCAGGCATCCGGGCCGCAGGCCGTCCCCCAGGCTCAGGACAATTTCATACTTCCGGGCGATATCCAGGAGGCGGTCGTATTGGGCATAAAGGGGATTTTCCTCATCGTTGCACGCCATCCAGTGGGCCGTAATGGACCCGCCCCGGCTGACGATGCCGAGGATGCGCCCCTGGGCCTCCACCGCCGCCACACTGCGCCGGGTCACGCCGCAGTGTACGGTGATGAAGTCCACGCCATCCGCACCGTTTTCCTCGATGACCTCGAACATGTCGGCGGCGGTCATTTCCACGACGGACCGTCCCCGGGCGAGCATCCGGGCCGCCGCCTGATAGATGGGCACGGTACCGATCACCAGGGGTGAAGCCGCCACGATCGCCCGGCGGATCGCCCGGATATCCCCCCCCGTGGAGAGATCCATGATGGTGTCCGCACCGGCGGCCGCACAGATCCGCACCTTTTCCAGTTCTGCTCCCAGATCCGCCCGGTCCTGGGAGGTACCGATATTGGCGTTGACCTTGGTCCGCAAACCTTTGCCGATCGCCAGGGGCGCGATCTGTCCATGCCCGCTGTTTCTGATGACGACGATGGTCCCGGCCGCCACGCCGGCGCGGATGAATTCCGGAGCACAGCCCTCCCGCTCCGCGCAGATCCGCATTTCCTCCGTAATGACGCCCTGTCGCGCCTGTTCTATCTGGGTCATTGCTCCTTCTCCCCGCGGCGGTCCGGTCAGCGCCCGCGCTTTCCCGTCCTGTCGCCTGTCATTGAAAATTTACTCTTTGACGAACCCGCATAAACTCGCTTATTTCCCTTGATGACCATTCGCACCTGATAATTACATTATACACAGCGTCGGAATTATTTGCGCACGAATATGACGTCGCCAATTCTAAAGAACCTTCAACATGCGCATTTATTGATGTCGTTGTGTATAGTTTGCAAAGCCGCTGTCGGTAAATTCTGTCTTTTTACCGGCTCGTCATCTTCGGGGTCCGCGGTCCGCGTCTTTCACACCTAACCGATTCCGGATCCGGGCGGCGGTCGGAACCCGTGGTGCACCGGACCGTGACCGGCCCCGAGACGCAGCGCGGCCCCGATCACGGCAGCCATGTAAGCCTCCGCGGCGGTGACGGCCTCCCGAATTTCCTTGCCCCGGGCCAGCCCGGTGGCCAACGCGGCGGAAAAGGTGCAACCCGTCCCATGGGTGTCTTTCGTGGCGATCCGCACGAACGGGAACTCGTAAAATTCCCGTCCGTCATACAATACGTCCACAGCGTCGCCGGGGAGGTGACCGCCCTTGACGATCACATTCGGCACCCCCAGTTCGAAGATAATCCGGGCCGCCGCCTTCATATCCGAAACGGAGGTGATAATGACCCCGGTGAGGATCTCCGCCTCGGGGATATTGGGAGTCACCACCAGGGCCAGGGGCAGCAGTTTCTTCACCAGGACGGCGCGGGCGGCGGGATCCATGAGCATGGCGCCGCCCTTGGCCGTCATGACGGGATCGACGACCAGTTTTTTGATGCCGTAGTGTCCGATCTTCTCCGCCACGACCTCCACAACCGCCGCGGAGGGAAGCATCCCCGTCTTGGCGGCATCCACGCCGATATCGGCGGCCACGGCGTCGAACTGGGCGGCGATGAACTCCGGCGGCACTTCCTGGACGGCGTGGACCCCGAGGGTGTTCTGGGCCGTCAAGGCGGTGATGACGCTCATTCCGAAACCACCCAGGACGGTGATGGTCTTTAGATCCGCCTGGATACCGGCACCGCCGCCGGAATCGGAACCGGCGATAGTCAAGATCCGCTTTATCTCCATGCAACCCCTTCTTTCCCTATCGATATGCCGTTGGTGAGCGGTGAAAAACTTCACCCCGGTGGTAAGCCGGTCGTGCCCCGCCCCTGGGGGGCCTCCCCACCCAAAACCGCCGGCGAATATTTGTAACCGAAGCTTTACATCCGCCGGTAGTGAATCACGAGCAGACATCCCTCCCGGACCCGGACCCGGCCGACCGGCGCCGTGAGGCGGTTGCTGATCCCGTACGGGCGGGACAGGGTCATGGCGGCACCGCTTAAGGGATATTCGAAGCCTTGGAGGTCGATTCCCCGGGCCTCCCCTCCCAGGGGAAAGAGGGAGACGGTCTGCCCCCGCCGGCCGTTGATCGTTGCCGTTTCCGCCACCGCGAAGACATCGCAGTTTTCGTCCCGGAGGATAACCGACGCCCCCCGCTCCCGCCCCAGCAAAAGCAGGCCGATGTTGGCCAGAGAATGGTCCAGGCGGTTGCCCAAGGCGCCGAAAACCAGGATTTCCTTCGCTCCCCACGCCAGGGCCTGTTCCAGGGCCAACTGGGTGTCGGTTTCGTCCTTGTGGGAGGGATGGGCGGCTACGGCCACCCCCCGGTCGGAAAAGAACCCCCGCAGGTCGGCTGCCAAAGAATCCAGATCACCGACAATCAGATCGGGCGTCATCTCCAGGAGCCGGGCGTAACGGGCACCGCCGTCGGCGCAGATCAAGGCCTCCGGGGCAGCGGCGGTAATTTCCCGGCGCAGCCATTCCAGGTCGTCGATCCGGGAACCGGCAAAAATCGCAACCCGTTCTTTCATCGGCCATCCCACCTCAAGGCATGGAAATCATGGGCTTCGTCTCCACCCAATACAAAAGGGCCATCCCCGGAAGGGAGACGGCCCCGGAAAATACCGCTCTGCTTTTTACCTGCCACTCCCTACGCTGGCATTACCCAGGTCAGGTTCAAAGGGTAGCTTCTCAGCCATTCCGGCGCCCCTGTCTGATCTTTTATCCTGCCCTACCCCGTCCGGTGGGCCGTCGCACACCTTAACGCCACCGCCGGGTCAGGCAGGAACTATACGAATTCGTAACGGGAAAAGCAAGGCCTATTTAGGCAATAACGGTCCGCCAGCTCCCTGAAGGGATCCGGGGCATGCCTTCGACGCTCATATCGACGAAATAGGTCCAGGCCAGGCATTTCGACCCGTCCTCACGCGTCACCGCGATGATCGCCCGGCGGAAGAAGGCCCCGGTAGCGGCATAACGCTTGGCTGTTTCCACAATGTCCAGGACTTCGAACGCCTTTTTCGGATCCGTCAAGGTATAGAGTTCGCCTTCGACGACCTCGCGCCCGGTCACATCGGGAATCATGCACGGAAAGCCCTTCCAGCTGTTGTAGAGGAGCCCGTGGACCCGGGCGGCCACGCAGGAGTCGAGATCGGCCCAGGCCGCCAGGAGATAATGACGGGGACCGTCGCTCATCAGGGTGCCGTAGACAAAAAGATGCCGGATCAGGAAATCCGGTTCTCTTCCCTCCGTCACGGCGGTAAAGGTACGGTCATCGATCCCGTGGGCCGCCATCCCCTCCCGGACGATCCGCAAATAATCGGGGTGGAGGGGCACAAAGACCGAAGCGGTCTTCATCGCGTCGATCTGATAGGCGACGGCGAGGTGTTCCCGGCCATCGTCGGTGAGGGCGACGATATTGAGATGCTTGTACATGTTCTCTGTATCGCCCTTGATATCCAGAACGTTCCAGCCGCCGGGCCGGACCCGGAAGAGGGCCCCCGGGGTGGCGTGACCGAGCTGGTACCTGATGTTCAGGATACCCCCCCGGCGGAACGGCGAATGGTAATTGGCGATGAGGCGGGTATCGGGGAGATAGGCATTGGCCACCTTTTCCCCCAGGGGGTAGATATGACCGTATTTTCGGCACCAGCTTTCCAGGTCCTCCCGGTTCAGATTGGAGCCATAGGCAAAATAGAGGATTTCGCCGGTCATGATACCTCCGCCTTCCGGGGGATCCCGAAGAGCTGCCTGGCATTACGCGCCGTTACCCGGCCCACCTCGTCCAGGGAAAGGCCTTTCAACGCCGCGATCTTTTCGGCCGTCAAGACCACACAGGCCGGTTCGTTGCGCCGGCCCCGCCGGGGATGGGGGGTCAGATACGGGGCATCCGTTTCTATCAGCATCCGGTCCAGCGGCACCTGCCGCACCACTTCCCATAACCGGTCCGACCGGGCATAGGTCACGGGACCGGCGATGGAGATATAAAACCCCATCTCCAGACAGGTCATCGCCATGGCCGTATCACCGGAAAAGCAGTGGATCACACCGCCGGTCGTCCCTTGCCGCTTCTTCAGGACCGCGACCGTATCTTCATGGGCCTCCCGGTCATGAATGATCACGGGCAGACCCAGGGCCGCCGCCACCTCCAACTGTTCCTCAAAACACCGCAACTGCATTTCCGGCGGGGACAGATTGCGGAAGAAATCCAGGCCGATCTCCCCGTAAGCGACAACCGCCTCGTTCCGGGCCAGCGCCTTCAAAACGTCATAAGTCTCGGCGTCGATCCCCCGGACGTCATGGGGGTGGATGCCTACGGCGGCGTAAACAGCGGGATGGGTACGGGCGATTTCCACCGCCTTACGGCATTCCCGAAGGTTCGTTCCTACGGTAACCACATAATCCACCCCGGCCGCCGTCGCCCGCCGGATTACCTCTTCCCGGTCACGATCGAAGTCCCGCATTTCCAGATGGGCATGGGAATCTATGAACATGCATCTCTTCAGGAAGCGTCGCCGTCCTTGCCCTCCTTGATAATCAGCGGTTCCGCATTGGCGGTGAGATCGGGCAGACCCTGCAGATATTCCTGCAGATCCTCCTCCTTCAACTCCCCGGTTCTGATTTTCAGATGCAGGATCCGCCTGTCCATGCTGCCTTCATAAATCTGTTTCGCCATAGTTATTATTTCAACTCTCCTGGAGCAAATTCTTCGCCCGGTCGAGACAGACCGCCGCCTCGCGGCCCATGCGGTCGAGGAGTTCCCGGCAGGTGGGGATGTCCTTGATGAAACCGATGGACTGCCCGACCATCAGGGGCGCGTAATCCACATCCCCGGTCTCCCAGGCCTGCTTGACCCGCTGTCCGGAAAGGAGGGGGATCAGTTCCGCGAATCCCCCGCCGCGCTTTTCAATGGCGCACACCTCTTCCAGAACCTTGGTTTTCAGCCCCCGTCCCTGCAGGCCCAGGGATTTTCCGTAGATCACCGTCTCGTGTTCCTGGCGACGGACCAGTTCCTGCTTGATATTCTCGTGGACCTCGCATTCCCGGGTGGCCACGAACCGGCTGGCCATCATGACCCCCTGGGCCCCGAGCACCAGGGCGGCGGCCAGGGCCCGGCCGTCGGCGATGCCCCCTACGGTAACCACCGGGATCCGGACCGAATCCACGACCCGGGGCGTGAGCACCATGGTGGTCACGTCGTCGTCGAGGGGATGGCCGCCCTCCTCGATCCCGGCGGCGTAGATGCCGTCGTAGCCTACCTTTTCGGCATGGAGGGCGTGACGCACGGACCCGACCTTGTGGAAGAGCTTCACCCCCGCCTTTTTGAGGCCCTCGATGGCGGCCATGCCCGCCACCTTGTCCACCGGCGTCCCCGAAAACTCGATGCCGCTCACCCGCTCTTCGGTGCAGACCCGGATGTACATCTTGTGGTGCTCCGGGGTGATCCGGACGGAGGGCAGCAGGGTGATGTTCACCATGAAGGGTTTGTCCGTCAGGCGCCTGGTTTCGGCAATGGCGGCGCGGAAGTCCTCCTCCGTCTCGTAATTGCCCGCCGTGAGATTCCCCATCCCGCCGGCGTTGGACACGGCGGCGCAAAAACGCGGCTTGCAGAGCCACATCATGGCCCCGCAGATGATGGGATATTTGATGCCGAACATCTCGGTAATGGCTGTCTTGAAAATCATGGGAGTCTCCTTGTCGTTCATTGCCGCCGTCCCGGCGCCGGTCTAAGCAGGTGCGGCAGGGATATCCTTCATTATGGATCGCTGCTGCGTTACCGCTTTCGCCAGCCTGCTTTTTTCGCCTCCCGGCTATCCGCACCGGCGGTGCGGCGGGAAGTTGTTTTTAATGAAAACTCATCTTCATGTCAATACTTTTCCTCCTTTATTGCCGCATCACCGCTTGACAGCAAAAAGGTAATTGGTTAATTTTCCGGAGCCCGAAGCAACGGGCAGCCTCTGCCTGTCCTAACCGACCCGTTGTCCGGTCCATCCCGGACGGCAAGGCGCCGCAGTCCAGCGGTCCGGTGCGGATGGGGAGAACCTTTCTCCCGGAAGGAAACAACATGCTGGAAATAAGGGAATACGAAGACATCATCCAGATCAGGATGAGTCGGGAATGGGAAGGCAAGGCCCTCTACTGGGTCGCCGCCTATCTCGTGGACGGACTCCTCATCGATACGGGATGCGCGCACACCGCTGCGGAACTCGTGGATTTTCTCGCGGATAAGAAACTGTCCATGGTGGTCAACACCCATTCCCATGAAGATCATGTCGGCGGCAACGCCTTGATCCAACAGTCTTTTTCCGTACCTGTGCATGCCGCGCCGGCCTCCCTTCCCACTATCGCCGGCAACCCGTTTATGTACCCGTATCAGGAATTTGTCTGGGGACGGCCGGCGCCCTCGCAGGCACTGCCCATCCCGGCAGTCATTGCCACCCCCCGTTACTCCTTCGACGTCATGGCAACGCCCGGCCATGCCGACGGCCACGTCGTGCTTCTGGAAAAGAATCGGGGCTGGTGTTTTTCCGGAGATATCTTTGCCCGGGAAAATCCCAAGTTCATCCGGCCGGAAGAAGACATGGGGGAGACGTGCCTTTCCCTGGAGAAGATCCTGGCCGTGGCGCCGGACAAGCTGGTGCTGTTCACCTCCGTGGGGCGCATCGTAGAAAACGGCCGCGCCGCTCTGGAGGAAAATATCCGTTACCTCCGGGAACTGGCCCGGAAGGCCCGGGTTCTTCAGCAGCAGGGTAGCAGCGAACCGGAAATCGTGGCGGAGCTGTTCGGCGGCGAGCACCTGTTCGCGCAGATGACCGACGGCCAATACACGACGGCCAATCTGATCCGCTCGGTCCTGAAGATGACCTGCTGACGGCCGGCAAAGAGGGAGGGTCGCTCGCATATGGCTGTTTACGTGCTTGTCCACGGGGCAACGGCCGGAGGCTGGATATGGTCACCGGTCCCGGAGTTGCTGCGTCGACAGGGACATACCGTCTACACCCCCACCCTGACGGGGCTGGGGGAGAGGGCCCACCTGCTGCAGCCGGATATCGATCTGGAAACTCATATAGATGACATTGTGGGGGTATTTATTTACGAAGACCTCCGGGACGCCATCCTGGTGGGGCACAGTTACGGCGGCGCGGTGGTGACCGGGGTGGCGGAAAAAATCCCGGAACGGATCGGGCAGTTGGTTTATCTCGACGCCCTGGTCCCGCAGGACGGCGAGGCCGTTAAAGATCTGTATCCCGCCGACATCGCCGCACTGCTTGGCGCCTACATCCGCGACTGCGGCGACGGTTGGCGCTATCCGCCTCCGGAACCCCGCGGTGATGCCCGCTTTGCCGACCATCCCGCCCGGACCATGTTCCAGCCCCTGGCCTTAAACAACCCCCGGGCCCGCCGCATCCCCCGGGCCTATATTTACTGCACCGACAAGCGGGATGCCGGCCCCCAGCATCAGGGAATCATCCGGTCCGCCGCCAGGGCGCGGGACGCCGGCTGGTCCTTCCATGAAATCGCCACGGGACACCACCCCATGCAGACCGCCCCGGAAGAACTTGTCCGGATGCTGCTGTCTTTGCTCTGAAGGGGGGAAATGCTTGGGACTGTTGACGGTAGCGGACATGAGGACGAAAAGGAACAAAAGATTTATGCGCCGAAGACCGGTCGTATCGGCAGGCTCGCGCCCCGCTGATAGAATTCCCGGTGACGGGTAATGTCCGGCGGCGGCGCTGACCGGCGACAAGGTCTGCCGGGGGATTTCACCATCTTCGCCCATCGCGGGGCCAGCGGCTACGAGCCGGAAAACACCCTCCGGGCCTTCCGGCGGGCGCTGGCGATGGGGGCCCGGTGGCTGGAGCTGGACGTTTTCGCCATCGAAGACGAGCTGGTGGTCATTCACGACGAGACCCTGGACCGAACGACCAACGGCAGCGGGTTTGTCATGGAAAAGAGTTTGGCGTACCTCCGCTCCCTCGATGCCGGGAAAGGCGAGAAAATACCGCTTCTTAAAGAAGTGCTGGCCTTGCTGGGCCCGGGGGACGGGATCAACATCGAACTCAAAGGTCCGGCCACCGCGGTCCCCGTGGCCGACCTCATCGCCGCCGGCCGGAAATGCGGTCGTCTCGACCGGGACCAACTGCTCGTTTCTTCATTCAACTACCTTGAATTGCTGGCATTTAAACGAATGCAGCCCGATGTCCCCATCGCCCCGCTCGTAACCTCCGTCCCCCGGGGCTATGCCCGGTTTGCCGAAGAGATGGGGGCCTTCGCCGTCCACGCCGGCATTAACGCCGCCTCGAGGAGATTCATAACCGACGCCCACCGCCGGGGGCTCAAATTCCATGTCTTCATCGCCAACACCAGGAAGGATTTGGAAAGAATCCGGTCCCGCGGTGCGGATGGCGCCTTTACCAATTATCCGGACCTCCTTGCCGGTCCCCCGGACTTTACCCTTGACGTCGCCCCTTATCTCCCATAATATCCCCCCGACATTACCGACCGGCGGGGAAGGGTAAAACCTTAAAGCATGAAAAAAACAACGCTTCTGAAGATATGCCTTTTTCTGATGTTGTTCGGAGGCGGCGCCTGGTTTTTTATCCATTACGATCTGATCCAGTTCTTCACGGACCAGAAAAAGGCCATCGCCTTTATCAATTCCTTCGGGCCGCTGTCGGTCATGGTCTTCATCGGCCTCCAGATCCTCCAGGTCCTCTTCGCCCCGGTTCCCGGTGAGGCGACGGGATTCATCGGCGGCTATATTTACGGGGCCGCCCTGGGAACGATCTATTCGACCATCGGTCTCACCATCGGCTCCTGGCTCGCCTTCTCCCTGGCCCGCTGGATGGGGCTGGCGTTCGTGGAAAAGGCCGTCAGCCCGGCGATCCTCCAAAAATACGATTCCTTCATGGAACACAAGGGGACCTGGGTGGTGTTTTTCCTCTTCCTCATCCCCGGCTTTCCCAAGGACGCCCTCTGTTATATCATCGGCCTCAGCCATATGCCGACGCGGATGTTCCTCATCGTCTCCACCGTCGGGAGGCTGCTGGGCACGGCCATGCTCTCCTTAAGCGGCGCGATGCTGAGGAGCAACCAGCACGGACCCCTCTGGATCCTGGCCGCCGTCAGTTTCGTTGCCATCGTCGCCGCCTACGCCTATCGGGACAAACTGCTCCGGATGTTGAAGCACAAGCCGCGGGCCCAATCCTGAGGCCAAGATCCGGGAAGGGCGATGCAGCGGGAATATTTCCTCACAAAAAGGGGAATATTTCCCCATCATTAACTCCGCAACGGGCAACCCGGTTTTGGCACTTGCAGCGCAGGTACTTGATGTAACTGATTATTTTTTTACTGCCGCTCCTGGCACGCTTCTTGTTTATAAAAGGCAAAAAAATGAAAGGAGGTGACAACACAAATGAAGAAACTGCTCTCGATCGTCGTTTCGATCCTTTTCGCCCTCTCCCTGTCCGGTTTAGCGTTCGCCCAGGCCGCTCCGGCCGCGAAGCCCGCTGCTGAACCCGCCAAGGCCGAAGAGAAGGCCCCCGCGAAGGAGAAGAAGGCTAAGAAGGCCAAGAAGGCCAAGAAGGCTGACAAGAAGGCCGAGAAGAAGGCTGAAGAGAAAGCCCCGGCGGCTGAAAAGGCTCCGGCTCCGGCAAAGAAGTAAGGCCCTTCGTTTTTTAGCTTTAAATAAAAGAGGTTCCTGTTTATCGGGAGCCTTTTTTATTTTTGTCTCCCCCCGCGAAGCCGCGGATCCAGGGCGTCGCGGATGCCCTCCCCCAGCAGGTTGTATCCCAGGACCGTAATCAGGATCGCCAGCCCGGGATAGAGGGACAGCCACCAGGCGATGTCGATGTTGTCCTTGCCGGCGGTGAGGATGTTGCCCCAACTCGGCGTCGGGGGCTGGACGCCGATGCCGAGAAAACTCAGGGCCGACTCCGTGAGGATCGCCCCGGCCACCCCCAGCGTCGCCGCCACGAGGATGGAGGTCATGGCGTTGGGAAGGATGTGGCGGAAGATGATCCGGGCGTCCCCGGCCCCCATGATCCGGGCGGCCGTGACGAATTCCCGTTCTTTCAGGGACAGGAAATCGGCCCGGACCAGACGGGTGATGCCCATCCAGCCCGTCACCCCGATGATGATCATGATGTTCCAGATCGAGGGCTCCAGAAAGGCGATGACGGCCAGGATGAGGAAAAAGGTGGGAAAACAGAGCATCACATCCACCAGGCGCATGATGACGGCATCCCACCAGCCGCCGTAATAACCGGCGAGGGCCCCGAGGAGGGTGCCGATCACCACGGCGATGCCCGTGGCCACAAAGCCCACCTTCAGGGAGATCCCCGCCCCCCAGATCATCCGGCTCAGGACGTCCCGGCCCAGTTGATCCGTCCCGCACCAGTGCCGCCAGGAGGGCGGCGCCAGGATCTCTTGCAGATTGATCGCCAGAGGGTCGTAAGGGGCGAGCCACGGCGCCAGGAGGGAAAAGCAGAACAGCAGGCCCACGATCGCCCCGCCGGTTACAGCCATCCGGTTTGCCGCCAGTCTCGGCCAGAATTCACGACCCATGTCTCCCCCCTAGGTAACGCGGATCCGCGGATCGGCCACGGCATAGGCGACATCGGCAAGAAGATTCCCGAAGAGGGTCAGGACGGCGCCGATGAAGAGGATCCCCATGATTGTCGGATAATCCCGTGCCATAACCGACATATAGAATAGCTGCCCCATACCGGGGATGGCGAAGATCGTCTCGAAGATGACGCTCCCGCCGATGAGTCCGGGAATGGAAAGGCCGAGAATGGTGATGACCGGGAGGAGGGCGTTCCGGAGGGCGTGCTTGTAGATCACCCGGAATTCGCTCAGACCCTTGGCCCGGGCCGTCATGATGTAATCCTGGCGGATCACCTCCAGCATGTTGGCCCGCATGTACCGGGACAGTCCCGCCAGGCCGCCGAACGCGGAGATGCCCACCGGGAGGATCAGATGTTTGACCAGATCCCAAAAAGCGGCACCCGGCGGCAGATATTCATGGTTCAGCGACCGGAGCCCCGAGATGGGCAGCCAGCCCAGATCCACCCCGAAGAAGATCATCAGGAGCAGGGCGAGCCAGAACGTCGGCACGGCAAAACCGACAAAGACGAAGACGCTCACCGCCATATCGAACCAGGAATCCTGGTG
Source organism: Syntrophales bacterium (assembly GCA_035448805.1). Taxonomy (GTDB): domain Bacteria; phylum Desulfobacterota; class Syntrophia; order Syntrophales; family UBA8958; genus UBA8958. The sequence continues at coordinate 103,698 of DAOTJR010000004.1, read as the reverse complement.
GACCGCCGAGAGGATCCCCAGGGGAATGGCGGTGACAAGGATGAGGAACAGGGAGAGGATATTGAGGGTGATGGTCACCGGCAGACGTTCCCCGATCTTTTTCGCCACCGGGCGGCGGTCGGGGGCAAAGGATTTCCCCAGATCAAGGACGGCGAGGCGTTTCAGCCATAAACCGTATTGTACATAGAGGGGCTTGTCCAGGTCGTACATGGCCCGGAGGCGCTCCTTCAACTCCGCCGAGGCCCGGGGGTTCATCTGGGTCTGGAGATCCGTAGGGGAGCCGGGAGCGAGATGCATGACGGCGAAACAGATGATGGTGATACCGATCAGCATGGGAATCATGAAGGCCAGACGCTTGAGGATATATTTCAGCACCGGGCGTCCCCCGCGAGGAAGGCCAGGCGTTCCAGGTTCGCCAGGGATTGACGGAGGTTCTTTTCACTATGGGCTTCGATGGTGAAGATGGGACGGCAACCCTTGCCCGCGAGGATCCGGAAAAACTCCCCGAAGGGGAAGATACCGGCGCCGATGGGCAGATGGGCGTCGGCATCGCCGTGATTATCGTGGAGATGGACATGACGGAGAAAGGGCAGGAGGGTCTCCAGCCAAACCGCCAGCGGTTCCCGGGCGAAGGCCTGAAAGTGACCGGTATCGAAGCAGAACCCGCATTGCGGCGTGTCCAGGGCCGTCAGCAGGCGGTGCAATTGCCGCGGTCCCCGTTCATAGACATTTTCCAGTACCAGCCGGACGGGGATTTCCCCCGCCGCCGCCAGGAGGTCGCGCCAGGTATGGAGACTGTTTTCCAGCCACTGGTCCTCCGAGGAAACATAGTACCGGTCATCGAAAGAAGGATGACAGACAATGGCCGCGGGCTGAAAATACACGGCGGCGGTGATGGTCTGCCGGAGGCGCCATCGGGAAACTTCCCGGATGCGGGGGTCGATGGCCCCGGGACGCAGATCCATAAACGGGGCATGGAAGGTTGTCCGCAGCTCCGCTTCCCGGAGTCGGTCCGCCACCCGGCGATAATCGTCCTCCCCGTAGGTGTCCAGGGTCCGGCTGCTGAAACTGATTTCCGGGTGGAGACGGTAGCGCAACACCTGGGGAAGGTATTTTTCATAAAGAAAATCAAAGGGCAGATGGATCTGGACCTTCGGCAATACGGACAAGGCGGTGACTGTCTCCATGCTCACTCCCGGGGAATCGCTTCGGGAGATTTTTTAGCACAGGAACAGGCGGCAAGACAATGAGGAAATGTGTCCCCCGCCTTCCCGGCGCACCGGCCGGGATCCCATATATTTGATGTTGACAAGGGAAGCTTAATCTGCTATTGAAAACAACAGGTTATTTCATCTTGACATGAAAGGGGGGTCTTTCGTCATCTCCGCAACGCCATCCCCGCCGGCCGCGGGTAAAACCGACGCCCCGCCCTTCCCCGATTCCCGGGAAAGGGTGCTGCGCTGCATCAATACCGCCCTCGGCCGTAAAGCCCAACGGCTGGTCGTGATGAATGTCCGGGAAATGTCGTCATTTGCCGATTACTTCCTCATCTGCAGCGGCACCTCGGACCGCCAGGTAAAGGCCATCTGCTCCCACCTCCGGGAAAATCTGAAAAAACTGGGCATGCAGCCCCTGGGTGTAGAAGGGGAAAAGCACGGCCGCTGGATCCTCATGGACTATGACGATGTGGTCATCCATATCTTCCTGGCGCCCCTGCGCGATTTTTACGATCTGGAGCGCCTCTGGGCGGATGCCCCCCGCATGGCCATCCCGGAGGAAGCCGAGCTGATCGCGGCGCTCGCCGAGGACCTGTGAGGTGGGGAAGGAACTCCTGGGGGTCGTGGCCGACGTTCTCTTCCCCCCCCGTTGCCAAGCCTGCGGAGAGACGGCGGACGAGCTGACGGCCGGGCTTTTCTGCGCGGCCTGCGCCGGGGATATTCGCTATCTGCAACCTCCTCTCTGTCTGTCCTGCGGCGCTCCCGTTCCGGTGGCACCGGGGACGGAACATTGCTGTCCGGACTGTCGCCGGGAACCCCAACCTTTTACAACCGCCCGTTCGGTGGCTGTTTACGCCGGCGTCCTGCTGCAGGTGATTCACGATTTCAAGTACCGCCGGCGTCCGTCACTGGGGCGTGGTCTGGGCGCATTGATGACCGGCCGGAATTATGCCGGCATAGACACTGCGGATTTGGACGTGATCATCCCGGTCCCCTTGCATGTCCGGCGTCTCCGGGAGCGGGGTTTCAACCAGTCCCTGCTTCTGGCCCGGGCGGTGTCCGCAGGTTGCGGCGTCCCGCTGGACTTTCTCAGTCTACGGCGGGAACGGGACACGCCGCCCCAGACCCTGCGGGACCGGCGGGAACGGCGGGCGAATATCCGGGGCGCCTTCGGCGTCACCCGCCGGGAGAGGATCCGCGGGAAGAAGATCCTCCTGGTCGATGACGTTTACACCACCGGCAGCACCCTGGCCGAGTGCGCCCGGGTGTTGCTGGACAGCGACGCCGCCCGTATCGACGTCTTGACCCTGGCCCGGGCGATCCCGGACGCCGCCTGACCCCCAGCGCGCCCGGGGATTTGCGGCCCGGGACCGTGACAAGTTTGCAGTGCCCGCCTGCGGGCGAAATCGTGAGATCGTGAGACAGGAGCTGCCAATGGGCGAAATCGTCACGAAAGAACAACTCAAGGAACGGCTCCGGAAGCTGCGGGAGGAGGGGAAAACCATCGTTTTCACCAACGGCTGCTTCGACATCCTCCATGTCGGCCACGTCCGTTATCTCCGGGAAGCCGGGAAACTGGGGGACGTGTTGATCCTGGCCCTGAACAGCGACGCCTCCGTGCGAAGCATCAAGGGGGAAAAGCGGCCTCTGGTCCCGGAGGACGAACGGGCCGATATCATGGCCGCCCTGGCGTGCGTCGACTATGTGGTGATCTTTCCGGAGCCGACTCCCCAGGAGTTGATCGAATACCTGCAACCGGATGTCCTCGTCAAAGGCAACGACTGGCAGGAAGACGCCATCGCCGGCGCGGCGTTCGTGAAGGCGGCGGGGGGCCGGGTGGTGACCATCCCCCTCACGGTCGGCCGCTCGACCACCAACATCGTGGAAAAGATCCGGCAGCTCTATGGCTGACACCACCGGCGAACTCATCCTGGCCATCGACCACGGCACCCAGAGCGTCCGGGCCCTGGTCTTCGATCCCCAGGGCCGGCTCCGGGCCAAATCCCGGGAAATGATCGACCCCTATTTTTCCCCACAGCCGGGCTGGGCGGAGCAGGAGCCGGACTATTTCTGGCAGGCCCTCTGCCGGGCCTGCCGGCGGCTCTGGGCAAACACGGACATCTCCCCGGCGGCCGTCGCCGGCTTGGCCCTGACGACCCAACGGGCCACCGTCGTCAATCTCGACCGCGCCGGCCGGCCCCTGCGCCCCGCCGTCATCTGGCTGGACCAGCGGCGCACCGAAGGGTTGCCTCCCCTGGGAGGTCTCTGGGGCCTGGCCTTTCGGCTCTCCGGCATGCGGGAAACCATCGCCTATTTCCAAGCCGAGGCGGAGGCGGTATGGCTGCATCGCCACCAGCCGGAGCTTTGGGAAAAAACCCACAAATATCTCCTCCTCTCCGGCTATCTGACCTACCGCCTCACGGGGGAATACCGCGATTCCGTAAGCAGTCAGGTAGGTTATATCCCCTTCGACTACAAGCGGCTCCGCTGGGCCGGCCCCTGGGACTGGAAATGGAAGCTCCTGCCGATCCGGAAGGACATGCTCCCGGAGTTGGTCCCACCGGCGACGGAAATCGGCCGCATCACCCCCCGGGCCGCCCGCGAGACCGGCCTCCCCGCCGGTCTCCCCGTCATCGCCGCGGCGGCGGACAAGGCCTGCGAGGTTATCGGCGCCGGATGTCTCGCCCCCCATATCGGCTGTTTGAGTTACGGCACGACCGCCACCATCAACACCACCCACCGGCGCTACCTGGAGGCCGTCCCGCTGATCCCCCCCTACCCCGCCGCCGTCCCCGGGGCCTATAGTCTGGAAATCATGATCTACCGGGGTTACTGGCTGGTAAGCTGGTTCAAGCGGGAGTTCGCCCGGCATGAGGAAAAGATCGCCCGGGAGCGGGGTGTGGATCCCGAAGCCCTTTTCGATGATCTCGTCCGGGAGGTCCCCCCGGGGTCGGCGGGCCTGATCCTCCAGCCCTACTGGTCACCCGGGGTGAAGATCCCCGGGCCGGAAGCCCGGGGGGCCGTCATCGGCTTCAGCGATGTCCACAATCGGGCCCATCTCTACCGGGCCATTCTGGAGGGTCTGGCCTATGCCCTGCGGGAGGGGAAGGAGCGCTCGGAAAGAAGTAGCGGCGTTCCGATCACGGAACTGCGGGTCGCCGGCGGCGGCTCCCAGAGCGACGCCGCCCTGCAGTTGACGGCGGACATCTTCGGCCTGCCCGCCGCCCGGCCCCATGTTTACGAGGCCTCCGGACTGGGCGCCGCCATCGACGCCGCGGTGGGACTGAAACTGCATCCCGATTTCGAGAGCGCCATCGCCGCCATGACACGCCTGGGGCGGGTCTTCGAACCGGATCCCCGCTGCCGGGAGATCTACGAACAGCTCTACCGCCGGGTTTACCTCCAGATGTACCGGCGTCTCAAACCTCTCTACGAGGAAATACGGAAGATCACCGGGAACAAAGCCGCTGCTCCCCCGCCGGGACCGGCCTGAAAGAACCATCCGCGGCGAGCCACCTGTTTCCCCGCCGCGATTCCGGTTCCCTTTCCCGTCCCCGTCTTCCGCCTGAAATTTTTTCTTTACAAACACCCTGGGATCGTGTATGTCCTCTGACCCGAATGCGTGGACATGAAATCGTCCGCAACTAAGCGGATGTTTTATCTTTCGTCGAGCCCGGCTGCGGGCGCGTGAATTTTGATCGATTACGACAGATTAGGTGATGTGATGCCGTTGACGCCTGATAAGCTGCAGTTTTTCCGCTTCATGTTGAATCAAAAGATCAGCGAGCTGCTGTCGGACGCAGAGAAGACCGTCTCGGAAATGACGACCGGCAAGGAAAACTATCCCGATCCCAACGACCGGGCGTCCCTGGAATCGGACCGCAACTTCGAGTTGCGCATCCGGGATCGGGAAAGGAAACTGATCGCCAAGATGCGGGAGGCCATCCAGCGGATAGACGAAGGCGGATACGGGATCTGCACCTCCTGCGGCTGCGATATCTCCGAAAAGAGACTGATCGCCAGGCCGGTAACCACCCTGTGCATCGACTGCAAGACCAAGCAGGAAAAACTTGAAAAGATGAAGGGCGAATAGACCCCTTCCTTCCCTCATTATCGTCCCCGCCGCGGCCGAGGCATTGTTTCCGGGCCCTGTCGGGTCCCCGCGTTGCCGTCAACCCCCCCAGTCCCGGGCGGGCGTAAAACAAAAGGTAAAAATATTCGCACTCTTGCCGACATTTTCACATAAATTTTCCTGCCCGTGGACACCCGCCAGCATCGTCCTCCGACAGGAAGGATTTGCGAGCTGCCCATGGCTGTGGACAGGGATCCAGGTACCGGGAATCCGGAAAGAAGCATCCGGGAAGAAGGTCACGGCCCGGCGATGCTCCTGACCGCCGCCGGTCTTCATCGTCGTTCTTCGCCGTCCGTACCGACGGCGGCCACGGTAGGCCGTCACGTTCCCCCTTCACCGGCGGCCGGCCCGGGGATTTAATCATGTTCGTGAAAGTCGCCTTTCCCATCCCCACCGAGCAAACCTTCGACTACGGGGTTCCCGCCGCGCAAACAACCGCCGTCGCCGTGGGGAAGCGGGTCCGGGCGCCGTTCGGCAACAAGGTGCAGACCGGCTACGTCATCGCCGTCTCGGCAACGGCGGAAGTGGAAAACCCCAAAGATATTATCGATATCGTTGATCCGGAACCGTTGTTCGGCCTTCGGGAACTCGACTTTTATCGTTGGGTGGCCGATTATTATCTCTATCCTCTGGGCAAGGCCCTTCAGGAAATCCTGCCGGGGGGAGGAAATGTCCGGACCAAAACGGAAAAGATACTGACGGCATGCCCAACCACGGCCGTGACGACGCTGACGGAACGACAGCGTCTCGCCCTCGCTGCCGTCCGCCGGGAGTCCGGGGTCTCCCGGGCCGAGCTGACCCGGCGGTTGGGCGACATCCGGTCCGTCCTGGACGCCCTGGTGAAAAAGGGCCTGGTGGAGGTCACGGACCGGGAAATCTTCCGCTCCCTGCCACTGGGCCGGGAAGGGGGGACGAGGCCGGAGATTCCCCAACCCAGCCCCGGACAGGAGGCTGCCCTCCGGGAGATCGTAGCGACACTCCATGCCGGGCGACCGAAAACCTTCCTCCTCCACGGCGTCACGGGAAGCGGGAAAACGGAGGTATATCTCCGGGCCATGGAAGAAGTCCGCCGCCTCGGCGGCGGGGCGATCTATCTGGTCCCGGAAATCTCCCTGACCCCCCAGCTCATCTCCCGGGTCCGGGAAAGATTCGGCGGCGCCGAAATCGCCGTTCTCCACAGCGGGGTCTCCCGGGCCGTCCGGCATGATCAGTGGCGGCTCCTGGGGACAGGAAAACTGCGGATCGCCGTGGGGGCCCGCTCCGCCCTCTTCGCCCCGGTCCGCAACTTGAAACTGATCGTCGTGGACGAGGAACACGACCCCTCCTACAAGCAGGACGAACGCCTTCCCTACCACGCCCGGGATATGGCCATCGTCAGAGGACGCCTGGCGGGGGCGACGGTGCTCCTCGGTTCGGCCACGCCGGCGGTCCAGACCTACTTCAATACCGGCAACGGCAAGGTTGACCGGCTGACCATGCCGCAACGCATCGCCGACCGGCCGCTGCCCGCCGTGGAGATCGTGGACATGAAAATGGAACGGGCCCTCCGGGAGGAGGGGGCGGCGACCTTCCTGTCCCGGCGGCTCCAGGAGGCCCTCGCCGCGACTCTGAGCCGGAAGCGGCAGGCCCTCCTGCTCCTCAACCGGCGGGGTTATCATACCTTCCTGGTCTGCCGCGATTGCGGGCATCCCATAAGATGTCGTAATTGCGAGGTATCCCTTATACACCACGCCGGTGACAATGTCTGGAAATGCCACTATTGCGATTATTCACTCGCCGGACAATCCGTCTGTTCCCACTGCCGAAGCCCGCGGATCGGCACCTACGGCGTGGGTACGGAACGGCTGGAAGACGAAATCCGGACCCGTTTCCCCGCCGCCCGGGTCCGGCGCATGGACAGCGACACGATGGAAAGGCCCGGGGCATACGAAGAGCTCCTCCACGCCCTCGGCCGGGACGAGATCGACATCCTCGTGGGCACCCAGATGATTTCAAAAGGACACGATTTCCCCCACGTCACCCTCGTGGGCGTCGTCCTGGCGGACACATCTCTCAATCTGCCCGATTTTCGCGCCTCCGAACGGACGTTTCAACTCCTCACCCAGGTATCCGGGCGGGGCGGCCGGGGCGAGTATCCGGGGGAGGTGATCATCCAGACCTTCAATCCCGGCCACTATGCCCTTCAGCGGGCAAAAGATCACGATTACGAAGGGTTCTACCAAGAGGAGATCGCCCTGCGCCGGAGCCTCCTCTATCCGCCCTTCGCCCGGCTGGTCCAGTTCAACATCTCCTGTCTTCACGAGGAAAAAGGGGAACGGGCCGCCCATGCCCTCGCCGACCTGGCCCGGGAGCTCCTCACCAAATCCGGCGGGAAAGGGGCGGCCACGGCACTGGCAGGGCCGGCGCCCGCACCCATCGCCCGCCTGCGGGGTCGTTACCGCTGGCAGTTGCTGTTGAAGGGGCAAGACAGCCGCTCGGTGCGGGAGCTCGCCCGGGAACTGCTGTCCCGGTTTCGTGCCCCGGGGGTACAGATCAAGGCGGACGTCGATCCGGTCTATTTCATGTAACCGACCGCAAAATTTTGCTTTCCCTTTCCGGGGATTTTCTATAATGCTGGTATAAAAGGAGGTGTACCGACCATGTCCAAGCCCCGTTTGCTTTTTATGGGGACCCCGGAATTTGCCGTTCCGTCCCTCAAGTCGCTGGTCGAGGCCGGCTACCCCATCGTCGGCGTGGTCACGCAACCCGACAAACCCCAGGGTAGAGGAAAACGCCTGCAATCACCACCGGTTAAGGAACTGGCGGCAAGCTACGGCCTGCTGGTTCTGCAGCCCGAGCGGGTCCGCGACGAATCATTTCTCCAGCTTTTCCGGGGGCTCAACCCGGACCTGGTGGCCGTGGCCGCCTTCGGCCAGATCCTGCCGCCGGAAATCCTCGCACGCCCGCCGCTGGGCTGTCTGAACGTCCACCCCTCCCTGCTCCCCAAATACCGGGGGGCCGCCCCCATCAACTGGACCCTGATCCGGGGGGAAAAGACCACCGGCGTGACGATCATGATGATGGACGCCGGCGTCGATACCGGCGACATCCTCCTGCAGCGCGAGGTACCGATCGCGGCGGGTGAAACCTGGGATCTTCTCCACGACCGTCTGGCCGTGCTGGGGGCGGAGCTGCTCCGGGAAGCCGTCGCCCAGGTGGCGGCGGGAGCGGCGACCCGGACGCCCCAACGACACGAGGCGGCGACTTACGCCCCCCGGCTGAAGAAAGAGGACGGCCGCATCGACTGGAAGCAAGACGCCGGCGCCATCGTGAATCTGATCCGCGGCCTCTCCTCGAAACCCGGGGCCTATACCTCTTGGAACGGAAAGATCCTGAAGATCTTTCTCGCCGTGGGAGAACCGGGGACAGCGGGGGAGGAACCGGGAACCATAGGCGCGGTGACGCCGCAGGGCCTCCCCGTGGCCGCGGGCAACGGCCGCGTGTATCTCCAGGACGTGCAACTGGAGGGTAAGAACCGCATGGCCATCCACGACTTCCTGCGCGGCTATCGGTTCTCCGCCCCGGCCCGCTGTCGCTGAAGACCATCCGGGAGCTTCACCCGCCCGGGGGCGACCACCGTCCCGGGGCGCCGCGGCGAGGGCGGCGCCTACCGCCCGGCGACCGGAACCGGTCTGCTGCCGGGGCGGTGACGCTTCCCGGCGACCCCGCCCCGGCAGCGTAGCCCGGCGACTGCCCGGTTGTGACAAAGGATGATGGAAATCAACAAGATACAGTTCAACCCCCGTTTGCTCGCCGTCGAAATCCTGAACCGCATCGACAGGGGCGGGGCCTTCGCCGAACCCCTTCTCGACCGTTGTCTTTCCCGCCGGCCGGACGGCGACCCCCGGGACCGGGCGCTGCTCACGGAGCTGGTTTATGGAACCCTCCGGATGCGGGGATTCCTGGACTGGATCCTGACCCGGATGCTCCAAAAGGAACTGCCGACGGGGGCAACGGTCCTCCGGAACATCCTCCGCACCGCCCTCTATCAGGTCTTCTACACGGAGCGGATACCGCCCCGGGCGGCCGTCCATGAGGCCGTGGCGCTGGCCAAAACCCTCTGCCCCGGACGGGACGGGCTGGTCAACGCCCTGCTCAGAAACGTCCTGCGCCATCGGGACGACCTGCCCTATCCGGGGCCTCAGGACGATCTGCCTTCTTATCTGGCCGTCGTCCACTCCCACCCCCCCTGGCTCATCGCACGCTGGCTCCGGCAATGGGGTCCCGAGGAAACCCTGGCCCTCTGCCAAGCCAACAACACCATCCCGGCCCCGGTCCTGCGGGTAAACCGGTTGCAAACCACCCGGGAAAAGGTTATAGAGGAACTGGCCCGGGAGGGGATCACGGCGGAAAAAACCGGATATTCCGAGGCGGGTCTAGTGGTCCGGACCGCCGGGAAACGCCTTCGGGATACCGTCCCCTACCGGCGGGGAAGCATCCAGATTCAGGACGAGGCTTCGCAGCTCGTCGCCCGGCTGGTCAATCCCGCCGCCGGCGACACGGTCCTGGATCTTTGCGCCGGCATCGGCGGGAAGGCGACCCAGATGGCGGAACTCATGGACAACCGGGGCCGGATCATCGCCGTGGAGTTGCGGGCCGGCAAAATAAAGGAGATGGCAAAACTTGCGGACCGCCTGGGCATCACCATCATCACCGCCGTCGCCGCGGATGCCACCCGGCCCCTGGCGGGGGTGGCGGCGGCATCCTGCGACCGGGTCCTCGTGGATGTCCCCTGCTCGGGGCTGGGAACGCTGCGGCGGTGTCCCGAGATCAAGTGGCGCCTCACACCCGGGCAGTTGCCAAGACACACCACCCGGCAGCAACGCCTCCTGGACCGGGCCGGAGACTACGTAAAGCCGGGCGGGCGCCTCATATACAGCACCTGCAGCATCATGCCGGAGGAGAACGAGACGGTCGTCGCCGCGTTTCTCGCCCGCCGGCCGGAATTCCGCCTCGCGGTTCCGGAAGATATGGCGGCGGACCTTGTCGATGAGCGGGGATATTTCCGCACCCTGCCCCATCGCCACGGCACCGACGGCTTCTTCGGGGCGGTGCTGGTAAAAGCAGCCCCGGGTGAGGGCGGGAGATGACGTTTTACGGGTTCATCTTGTACCTCACATAGACGGCTCGACCAGGAGATTTGCATCGTGACCGGGTACCGCCCGGACATGAAAATTTACGGGAAACGTCTGCGAATGAAACCCTCATGACGGGACGCCGTCACCAAGCAGGATGAAAACGGCGGGACGCGCTCCACCGTGCCCGCAGCGGCCCCGCTAATGATAAACCGTTGCAGATCAATGACATATAAATTTTCATGCCGGGGCGGCACCGGCGAGCGATGAAAATGATTTATGGAAATCACCCCGGTGTCTTTTCATACTAACGCATTTGTGAGGGAAAGGCGGTTTTCCCTCTTCAGAAAGTCCCCCCCCGGCGGGGGTCGATAAAAGGAGTCAGCGATGAAAAGGCTTTTTTGTCTCACCATTGCCCTGATCATGTTCCTGGGCGGTTGCGCCTCCGGTCCCGTGCTCTATCCCAACGCCTACCTGAAGACGGTAGGGCAGGAGCAGGCGGATCGGGATATCGCGGACTGCCGGCAACAGGCGGAGGCCTATGTTAAATCCGACGCCGCCAAGACCGTCGCCAAGGATACGGTCATCGGCGGGGCCGGCGGGGCCGTGGTCGGCGGGGCCGTCGGGGCGGTGCGGGGAAGCTTCGGGTCGGACCTGGGGGTGGGGGCGGCGGCCGGAGCGGCCGCCGGCCTGGTTTCCGGGGTCATCAAGGCCTCCGAACCGAGTCCGCTGTATAAATCCTTCGTAAACCGCTGCCTGAGTACAAAGGGCTACGAAGTTATCGGCTGGGGTGATTGACCGTGAAGAAACGGGCCGTCCTCATCGCCGGCTGCCTGCTGGTCTCCCTGGGCGCGGGCGTCTTTTACAGCCTGCCCTACCTGGCGCTCTACAGAATCATGGCGGCCTTCGAGACCCAGGACATGGCGAAGCTCTCGGAGCTCATCGATTTCGACCGGTTGCGGGAGCATCTCAAACGCTTCCTCACCGCCAAGATCCTGAACGTCCCCGGGGAGCAGCCACCGGCGGCGGGGAAGGATCTCCGCGATTCTCTGGTCCGGCGGCTCGTGGACCGGGCGGTGGACGATCTGGTTACCCCGGAAGGTATGGCGGCTTTCATGAAAGAAAGGATGACGGCGGCGGCGGGCGACTCCGGCCCCCCGGGGGCCTGGTCCCTGTTGGCGGCCTTCCTGAGGAATACCGAGTTCTCCTATACCGGTCCCGCCGAATTCACCATCGTCGTCCCGGAAGGACCGGAGGGAACGGTGCGGTTCATTATGCGTCGCCACGGCCTGACCTGGCGGCTGACGGCAATGGAATTTTGACCCGGCATATCCGGCAAACCCGATTCATGGCCCGGAGGACAGGAGCCTTGCAAAAGGAAAATCTCAGCAATATCTGTCGGCTTGCCGACCGGAACGGGGCCGATTCCGAGCTGCTGACCTGGCATTTTCTCGACTCCCAGGCGGCCCTGGGGGATTCCCGCCTCCAGCGGCGTCTTCTTAAGCAACTGATCGAAAAGTACGTTTCCCTGGAGCGGCGGGTTACGGATCTTCTCCGCAACACCCTGCCCGGACCGGTAGCGGAGGAGATCAAATACCGGGGGCACTATGCCCCCCGGCCCTTCCACTGCACCATCCTCTTTCTCGACATCGCCGGGTTCACCCGGCTGGCCGAAAGGATGACGGGCGAGGCCCTGATCGACCTCATCAATGAGCTCTTCAGCGGCTTCGACGATCTTATCACCCGCTGCCGGGGCACCAAGATCAAGACCATCGGCGACGCCTATATGGTGGTCTTCGGCGCTCCGGAGGTCTATCCCGACCATGCCGTCCAGGGGATTCAGGCGGCCCTGGAAATTCTTGAATTTCTTGGCGCCTTCAACAAGAATCATCGGCAGGACGTGCAGATGCGGGCGGGAATCCATACCGGCCGGGTCATGGCCGGGGTCGTCGGCCGGGAACGGATGCAGTTCGACGTCTTCGGAGATGACGTCAACATCGCCGCCCGGTTCGAGGCCGCGGGCCTCACCGGGCGGGTGAACGTCTCCCAAACCACCTATCTGGCGGCACGAGACCGCTTCGACTTCGAGCCCCGGGGAAAAATCGCCCTGAAAAACAAGGCCGACATGCCGGCGTATTTCGCCGCCGCCAAGAAAGGAGCTGAATCATGAACAGCGTGCATGAGTACGACCGGCCCATTCCCATCGCCGACGGTATCTCCTGGGTGGGTTTCTATGAAGAAAAGACCAATCTCCACTGCAACCCCTATCTGATCGTGGAAGGGGATCAGGCCGTGCTCATCGACGGCGGCAGCCGCCCCGACTTCGCCGTGGTGATGATGAAGATCCTCCAGGCCGGTCTCCAGCCGGGGCAGATCACGGCGCTCATCTATCATCACTACGATCCCGACCTGTGCGGTTCGATGGCCAACCTTGTCGACATCATCGACAATCCATCGTTGCAGATCTTATCCGATCCCCTGGACCGGATCTTTCTGACCTATTACTTGGGCAAGGAAAACCACTCCCTGCTGAAGACCGTCAATTTCACCGACCGGGGTTACGTGTTCAACGGCCGGAAGCTCCGGTTCCTCAGGACGCCGTTCTGCCACAATGCCGGCAACTTCGTGACCTACGACGCCAAAACGAAAACACTCTTCAGCAGCGATCTCTTCGGCAGCTTCTCGAAGACCTGGGAGCTCTATACCCGCCTGGGGGAGGACTGCTATACCTGCCGGGGCTACAAAAGCTGCCCGATCGGGCGGCCCTACTGCCCCCTGCCGGATATCATCAAGTTTCACCAGAAGATCATGCCCTCCGGGAAGGCGCTGAAATACGCCATGGAGCAGATCCGCCCCCTGGACATTGAGCTCATCGCCCCCCAGCACGGGGGGATCATCGCGGGGAAAAGCGATATCGCCTTCCTGATCGACAAACTCGCCAACCTGCAAGGGGTAGGCATCGACGCCTATCTTTGATCCCGGCCCGGCCCGGCGGCATCCCGCCTACCGGGCCGGATATGAAAACATCCGCCGCCTGCCGGTAATCTTTATCGTGCGCCCTGCCGTCATCAGGACATGACGGTCAACGGAGAGATACGGTCAGGATGAAACAGGGATCCGGAACGGCCGGGAGGTCCGGCGGTTGTGCCGGCGCGGCACCGCCCCCGGTCTCACCTGTCGCTCAACGGGGGTTGATCCATGAATTGTTGCGTCCGGTCCTTGCCGTACAGCGCATGGTACTTACCGTAGGGCAGGGATTGCAGGGCCCGGTAATTGGCGGTGCGGGCATGGGGAACGTAGTCCGCCATGGCGGAACTGACCGCCGTCACCACCGTTTTGACGACGAGCCCCACCAGGCCGCCGCCGGTATTGCCGCCGGACAGATCCACGGTGACGGTGCCGTTATACTTCCAGAGGGTGGCGTTGGACTGCGTCGATTTCAACTCGCAATCCACGGAGACAGTCAGGTTGGAGGCAATCACCAGGTAAGAGAGATCCCACTTTTTTATGGTGGTAAACAGGACGGCATCGGCACCGAAATATTCCCGGAACTTTTGCAGCGGCAGACTCTTCAGGAGTTCGGTATCATAAATGCCCTCCATCTTGAGGATTTCCGTCGTAATCTCGTAAGGGAAAACGTAGTAACCCCAAAACGAAAGGGGCTCCTGAATCGTCGTGGCATAATAGTCTTTCGCCTCCGCCGCCGTCGACTCATTGATGGGGGGAAGAATCAGGATGGAAACGGGCTGTTCCTCATACAGCAAGGGGTATTTGTCGCCCTTCGTGATCATCTTGGGCCCGCAGGCACTCAGGTTGATACAGATCAGCATGATAAACAACAGCAGGGCTTTATGAAGATTCCTCCGGGCGGAGAGCTTGGTTTTCATGGCGCCACCTTTTTATCCCCGCCGGGGCCGGCAGCCGGCGGCGACCCTTCGGCATGACGATCCGTTTTGTCCGGAGGCGGCGGCTCCTTGGTGCGCCCACGGTCGTCTTTAGGTTTATCCGCCAGGACGGCCGCCTTTTCCAATCTGTCCATCAACAGGGTCGCTTCCGGATATAAGGCCTTCTCCCGCTGAAAGTTTTGGATAGCCAGATCTTTCTTGTTCTGCCGGAAATAGATATAGCCCAGCTCCGCATATACACCGGGGGGGACCCGCAGGTTGTTTTTCGCCGACTCTTCCAGGATCCTTTCCAGGGACTGCCGGTGATCGAGGAGGGACTGCTCGGAGGGATTTTTCTTGTACTTATAAAGGGTATCCGAATAGTCGCCCCAGTAGTACATTTTCTGACCGCCCGCACAACCGGAGAGAAAGAGAATCAGCCCGGCGGAAACGATTACCAAAGGGACATTCATGGCACCTGGATTTCCTTCGTCGCCCCGTCGCCGACGATGACGATCCTGTTGACGACTTCCCGCCCCCTCTTCGTCACGACCACCTTGTGCCTGCCCGGCGACAATTGAAAGAGGACGGTCTTCTTTTCATTTTCCGCCCCCCGCATTTCCTGACCGAGATTCAGGGTGATCCGGTCGTCGATGACCGCAACGGCGCCGTCCGTATCGCCCAGGAAAGACAGGTAGCTTTGGGGCGTCGGCTGGACGACGCCCTCATAGTAACCGCATCCCGCCAGGGTCCACAATGCCAGTACCAAGACCAACCATTTCTTGGTCATGATCAAAGCCCCTCCTTCGCCTCGCCGATGAACAGACGGCTGTAATCGTTCTTTGCCTGGTAATCGGCCAGGTTCCTTTCTCCCTCGATGACCTTGCAGAGGGACACTTCCTTTTCCGCCGTTTCTCCGAGCGTCGCCGTAACCTGTATCTTCGCGATTTTCTTGGCCGGCAGGGTCATTTCCATGTTCGTCTGGGGGTTCTTGACCTTTTTCCCCTCCTGATACACGGTGAAGACGTCACCGGCATTGATGTTCTGGGATTTGCCGCCGGAGATGATCAACTGATTGTCCTCCTGTCCCAGGATATAACCCCGCCAGGGCTTGTCGAGAAGCCTTTCGATGATATTCGAGGCCAGATTGGTTATGGCGGCCTCCAGGGCCTTGTCGTTCAAAGTCGAATCATAGCCCGCGCGGCCGCCCACACCGAACACGGTCCCCGCCTCCGAAAAGGCCGACCCCTCGCCGTCTTCCGAATAAATGACCTGACCGGTATAGATATCGATCATCCGGATATGAACCTTGGCGAAGGCGGTCTGCCTTTTCGTCCGGCTGAAGATGCCGACTTCGCCGGTGTCTTTGCGGCCGAATTCCGAGATGGAGCCGACGATGAGGTAATCGGCCATGTTTCTCAGCGGCGCCGCGTTTCCCAGCGCCAGCTCCTTCTGCAGCTTGTCCAGATCCGCCCGTTCCAGCATAATGAATTTGTCCGTCTGCATGAGCTTGTTGGTCAGAATATCCACCGCCTGCTTGCCGATCCGGTCTTTCTGCTCATCGAGAAAGAAGCTCTGCCCGTATTTTGTCTCATTGGTGAAACGGGCGATGGCGACTTTCCTTTTCAACCCTTTTTTGGCGGACAGGTTCTGCTGAAGGGGCGCCGGACTGACCTGCGGCTTGTTGTCGATCGCCTTTACCTCCGGCTTGTCGATAGTGGCGCAGCCGTTGAGAAGCCACAACAGGGACAGGAAAAGGCACCAAATGGTCCCCTTTTTCATCGGTTCACCTCGCGAGCATATTTTCGGTCTTCAACCACCCGGGATTTCAAGCCGGGGCAAAGAAAGCTCCCCGGTTCCCGGCGATTCTCCGGGAAATTAAAGAATATCCCCATTGAAAGTCAACATATTTTTTCCGTCCCCGGCGGCGACCGCCCCTGCCGCGGCGGCAGGTGCCGCCGCGATCGTTATTCCTCTACAGGCCGAGTCCCAGGGCCAGCCGGTAGGCGGCGAAACCCAGGAGAAAGGCCAGACCCAGCATCAGGGCGAAAGAGGCGCCGAACCATCGCCGGCTTCCCAGTTCCTGCTTCATCACCGTCACCGTCGCCGCGCAGGGGATGAACAGCATCAGCACGACGAGAAAGGACAGGGCCGAGGCCGGGGTCATGACGGTGGGCAGGACCCGCACCAGCCCCTCGTCCCCGACACCGTAAAGAACGCCCAGGGTGGCGACGGCGTTTTCCTTGGCCACGACACTCGTCACCAGGGCGGTCATCATGCGCCAGTCGAGTCCGAGGGGCCGCCCCAGAGGCTCGATAAAATGACCGCACGCCGCCAGCAGGCTGTCTTCCACACGGCCATGGGGGAAGTAGGACAACGCCCAGACCAGGACCGAAACCCCGAGGATGACCGTTCCCGCCCGCCTGACAAATTCCCGGGTCCTGATCCAGATGACCGTGGCGATGGTCCGCGGGTCCGGCTTGTGGTACAGGGGCAACTCCATGATGAAAGGGAGGGGTTCGTCCTTGAGGAGGAACCGGTTGACGGTCATGCCCGTCAGGCCCAGGAGGAGGATGTTGCCCGCCAGGAGGGACCAGGAGACCACGGCGGCCTGGGAGGTGAAAACGGCGGCGGTGACGAAGGTCAGGACCGCCAGCCGGGCGGTGCAGGGGATGAAGGGGGACAGGAAGATCGTCAGGAGCCGCTCCCTTTTCGACTCGACGATCCGGGCGCCGAGGACCGCCGGCACGTTGCAGCCGAACCCCAGACACATGGGGATGACGCTCTTGCCGTGCAGACCGATGAGATGCATGAACCGGTCCATGACGAAGGCCGCCCGGGCCATGTAGCCCACGTCTTCCAGAAGCGCCAGGACGGCGAAGAAGATCACCAGGATCGGCAGGAAGGTCAGGACGGAACCGGCGCCGCCGATGACGCCGTCGATGAGCAGCCCCCTTACCCAGGGGTCAAAGGAGGCAAGGCAGGGCGCCGCCTGCCGGGCCAGGGCCCTTACCAGCCATTCCAGTCCCTTTTGCAGGGGGTATCCCACCTTATAGGTGATCAGGAAGACCCCGGCAAAGACGGCCAAAAGGATGGGGATACCATAAACGGGACGGGTCAGGATGTGGTCGAGGCGGTCCGTCATGACCACCTGCCCCATCTTGAACCGGGAGACGGCGGAACGGGTGGCGGCCTCGATCCAGTCGTAGCGGCCGCCCACGACGGCATGGAGGGAGTCCTCGTGCTTGACCAGAATCCCCTGGAGGCGCGTCCAGATTTCCGGGGGAAGCGCCGCGGCGATCTTCCTCGACACCTCCGCATCCCCCTCCATGAATTTCGTCGCCAGCCAGTTGTGCCGGGGGTGCTCCGGGAGGTACGTCGCCATGACCCCTTTGATCTCCTCGTATATGTCCCGGTGA
The DNA here is from genome assembly GCA_035448805.1 of Syntrophales bacterium. Classification (GTDB taxonomy): domain Bacteria; phylum Desulfobacterota; class Syntrophia; order Syntrophales; family UBA8958; genus UBA8958. Next base: position 85,932 of record DAOTJR010000004.1, on the reverse strand, counting down.
TCGGCGGCGATGTCGGGAAGCCGCGGCTGATAGGAAATATCGCCCCGCCGGAGGGAGATGATCAGGTTGATGAGCTCCCGGATCCCCTGGTTCTTCTTGGCGATCATCCCCACCACGGGCAACCCGAGGGCCCGCTCCAGGGCGGGGATGTCGATCCGGATCCCCTGGGTTTCCGCCACGTCGATCATATTCACGGCGACGATCACCGGCGGACCGAGGAGAAGCAGTTCCGTAAGCAGGTACAGGCTCCGGTCCAGGGCGGCGGCATTGGCCAGCAGGACGATGACATCGGGTTTTTCGTCGAGGATGAAGTCCCGGGCGACCCGCTCCTCCTCGGAAAAGGCCGTGAGACTGTAGGTGCCGGGGAGATCGACGATGCAAAGGTCCCCCTCCCGGCAGACGTAGGCCCCTTCCTTTTTTTCCACCGTCTTGCCCGGCCAGTTGCCCACATGCTGGGAGAGGCCGGTCAGGATATTGAACACCGTCGATTTGCCCACATTGGGCTGGCCGGCCAAAGCTACGAGGATACGCCGCGGCGCCGCCGGAGACGGTTCCGCTTCCGGAGACGGTTCGCTCCGGTGAACAACGATCTTCTCCGCCTCCCCATGACCCAGGGCGATCCGCGTTTCCCCGACCTGAACCATGATCAGGCCGCTGCTGTTGCGGAGCATCCGGATACGGGCGTTCAGGGAGATCCCCATCCCCGCCAGGCGGCCCGCCAGTTCCCGGCCGCCGGCCAGGGAGGCGACGACGCCCTCTGCGCCCTCGGGCAGCTCGCTCAGGGGCAGGGCGACCGGAGGGAGTATCGTTTTGTCGTTATCCGGCATAAGTGTTCAGCCTCATTGCTGTTGCTTTCCCGCCTCAGTTTGAAGTGATAATGGCCGCAAGTGCATGGATATTATCACCTTTCTCCGTACTCACCCCGGGCGGCACGGATGTTTGTCGGACGGGAGCCGGCCGTCATAACAAGGCCCCCGTCCCCAATGTATTCAGCCGGCGCCGCAACTGCCGGTAATCGGGACACATCTCTCCCACGAGGGCCCAGAAGCGCGGCGAATGGTTCTTCTCCCGCAGATGGGCCAGTTCATGGACGACCACATAATCGATCACGGCGGGCGGGGCCATCATGAGCCGCCAGGAAAAGGCCAGGCGATTGTCGGCGGAACACGAGCCCCATCGCGACCGCGCTTTGCTGATCCGCACCGAACGGGACCGGCAGCCCCATAGTTCCTCGAAATATTTGACCCGGCCGGGAAGGAAAGAAGCCGCCTGTCCGCAATACCAGGCCTGCAGCATCTCCCGTCTCCCGTCGCCGGCCCCCGGGGCCAGGAGGAACCGTATGCCGTCGAAGGACAGGCCGCCGGCCGGACCGTCAACGTCCCTGACCACCACCGGATAGGAGACCCCAAGAAAAAGGACCCTGCCCCCGCCCCGGCCGTCCGTTCCCCAGGTTGCGCGGCGCCCTTCGAGGTCCGCCAGTTTCTTCTCGATCCAGGGCCGTTTGCGGCGGAAAAATCCGTCCACCTCCCCGGAGGGGACATGGCGGGGCGCCCGGATGACGATCACCCCCCCCGGCATGACGACCAGGGACATGGTCTTGCGGCGTTTGGCGCTCCGGATCAGCTCGTAGGTCAGGTCCATGACGGGGGAGCATATTGAGTTTTGGCGACGCCGTCAAGACACATATAAATTTTCATGCCGGGGCGGCACCCGGGAACGATGAAAATGGTTTCTGGAAATCACCCCGGTGTATTTTCATGCTCATGTAACAGCTCTCAGCAAAAAGACCGGCGGCGGGGAAAACTTTCCCCGGCGGTAAAACAACCCTCCCGGGCCCTCACCATGGCTATGCAAACCCCGCCCCCTGTGGTATGTGGAATTTCCGTCCCTGCCGCCGGACGCGGGTGGTCCCGTCCTACCGGGAAAACTTGCCGCCGCCGATCAGAAGGGGGGTCCGGCGAACCGAAAGGCGGCGACAAGCCGCCCGGTGCCGGGTGGAGAAATTCTATTGCAGCCGGGGAGGAGAAAAACACCATGCCAACCGATCATCGCCCCTGGGGGTACTACGAGGTCCTGACCGACGCCGCCGATCACAAGGTCAAGCGCATCACCGTCTATCCTGGCCGGCGCCTGAGTCTGCAGCGCCACCGACACCGTTCCGAACACTGGTACCTGATCCGGGGACAGGCCCTGACAACCCTGGACGATCAGGAAATACCCCTGCTCCCGGGCCGGGCGGTGGATATTCCCGCCGGCGCCAGCCACCGCCTCGCCAACCGGGGCTCCGAAAATGTGGTCTTCATCGAGGTGCAGACCGGGGATTACTTCGGAGAAGACGACATCGAAAGAATCGCGGATGACTTCGGCAGGGTCTGAAAGGGGGGCCGGACCTCAAAGGACGATCTGCATGTCCCGATAAACGGCGCAGCATTGCAACGCCTTCCCCGACTCCCGGGCGAGGGCGATACTCCGTTCCAGGATATCGTCCACAGAGGCGTCGGTCCGTTCCTGATTGTGGTGAAACAGCCCCAGGGTCTTCACTCCCGCCGCCAGGGCGAGGCGTACCGCATCGGTATAGGTGGAATGTCCCCAGGTCCGCTTGTAGTCGTCATCCCGAAATTCGGCGTCGTGGATGAGGAGATCGGCGCCGGCGGCGAAGCCGGCGTAATCGTCGAAGCCCATACCGCCGGGATGTACATGGGACAGCTCGTTGTCCGTGAGAAAGACGAAGGCTTTTCCGTCCTCCTCGAAACGGTAGCCCATCCCTTCATTGGGATGGCTCAGGGGAAAGGAGGTCACGTTCATGGAATTGACGGTAAAGTGATCCCCGCAGGTCTGGTGGTAGGAAATTTCACAGCGGATGTCCTGATATTCGATCGGGAAATGGGGCGCCGCCATGACCTGGGAGATCAGCTCCTGGACGGAGATCTGGGCAAAGGGACAGCCGTAAACACTGATCTGGGTGCCCGGGAGATAGATGGGTTTGAAGAAGGGGAATCCCAGGAGGTGATCCCAGTGGGCGTGGGTGAAGAACATGTTGTAGTCGCGCCGCCCCTCCGCAAGCAGGGCGCCGCCGAGGCGTCTGATCCCCGATCCGGCATCCACGATAATGATGTCGTCCTTATTGGTCCGGATCTCGAGGCAGGTGGTGTCGCCACCGTATTTCAGGTACTCCGGACCAGAGACGGGAATGGACCCCCGGGCCCCCCAACAGCGGATGATCATAGAAAATCCTTTTCACCTGTCGATATTTTTTTATAAGCGTCCTGACAGGCTCTTGTCAAGGGATAATTCATGCGTATATTAGGACCCGGCGCGGATCCGGGAAGCATGGTCGCCGCCCGGCGGGCAGGGGCCGGCGGGGGGTTCAATAGCGCGGGAAGGCATTTTTATATGCCACGCTCGCGACGATCTTCCGCCACCGGTATAAACATGCGCCTTCATCAAGAAAGGAGGGGTCAAGTTGGCAACGACCATCGAGATTAGGGGGATGTCCTGCGGACACTGTGTGGCGGCTGTAACCAAAGCGCTGGCGGGCATACCGGGCGTGAAGAACGTCCGCGTGAGCCTGGAGCAGGGCGCGGCGACCTTCGACGAGGAAACGCCCGTCTCCCGGGAACTGCTCCGGGAGGCGGTTCGCCGGGCCGGATACGAGACACCGTAACAGGCCCGGCCCGGTTACCGACGGCGGTGACGCCATGACCGCGACGACCAGACCGAGCATTTTGACTTCTCCCGGTGCGTGTGCCGGTATGTTTCTTAACGCCGGGCCGGGGGCAATTACCGAAAAACGAACGGAATCCGGTAAAGATGTCCAACATTCCCCGCCATGACTCCCGGGGGCCGACGCCGAACGCCGGGGAAGAAGCCCGGACGGACACTACGATCGCCGTGGGGGGCATGACCTGCGCGGCCTGCGTGCGTCGCGTCGAGCGGGCCCTGCAGTCTCTCCCCGGTGTGGAGGAGGCGGCGGTCAATCTCGCCACCGGCCGGGCGACTCTCCGTCACCGGCCCGACTGGGCCGGACTGGAGGAAGCGGGAAAGGTCATCACGGAAACGGGTTACGATTACCTGGGCGTCCCCGACGAATTCCGCGCCGACCCCATCGCCGCGGCCCGGGACGCGGAGATCCGGGATCTGCGGCTCCGGTTCACCGTCGGCATGGTCCTGAGCGTCGTGATCTTTTTCGGTTCCATGCCGCACTGGTTTCCCGTTCTGGACACCCTGCCCCAAACACCGCTGCGCATCGCCATGTTCATCTTCACCACCCCCGTTGTCTTCTGGGTGGGAAGTCGCTTCTTCACCGGCGCCATCAAAGCCGCCCGGCAGAGGACCACGGACATGAACACCCTGGTCGCCGTGGGGGCCTTCGCCGCCTACGCCTATTCCTCCCTGGCCACCTTCCTCCCCGACATCTTCACCGCCGCGGGGGTCATGCCTCATGTCTATTACGACGGCGCCGCCATGATCGTCACCCTCATCATCCTGGGCCGCCTCTTGGAGGCGCATGCCAAGGGCAAAACCTCGGCGGCCATCCAGAGGCTCATGGCGCTCCGGCCCAAGACCGCCCGGGTCATCCGGAACGGGGAGGAGCGGGATATCCCCATCGAGGCCATCCTCCGGGGAGAGCTCCTCATCGTCCGTCCCGGGGAGAAGGTTCCCACCGACGGCATCATTGTCTCCGGATCGTCGAGTATCGACGAATCCATGCTCACCGGGGAGAGCATGCCCGTCCCCAAGGGACCCGGCGCGGCGGTTTATGCCGCCACGATCAACAAAAGCGGGGCCTTCACCTTCACGGCCACGAAAATCGGCTCGGAAACCGCTCTGGCCCGGATCATCAGCCTCGTGGAGCAGGCCCAGGGTTCCAAGGCCCCTATTCAACGCGTCGCCGACCGGGTGGCGGCGGTCTTCGTGCCCGTAGTTTTCGCCATCGGCTTCATCACCTTCAGCGTCTGGTATTTCTTTGTTCCCGACGGCAGTTTCAGCATGGCGCTGCTGAATTTCGTCTCCGTGCTGGTGATCGCCTGTCCCTGCGCCCTCGGCCTGGCCACCCCCACGGCCGTCATGGTGGGGACGGGTCTCGGGGCGGAGCAGGGCATCCTGATCAAAGGGGGCGAAGCCCTGGAAAAGGCCTATCGCTTGACGATGGTGGTCTTCGACAAGACGGGAACCCTCACCCGGGGGGAGCCCCGGGTCACGGACGTTTTGCCGGCACCGGGGACCGGTGCCGACGATGTTCTTAAGATCGCCATGACCATCGAGGCGGCCTCCGAGCACCCCCTCGGCGCCGCCATCGTGCAGGAAGGCCGCGCCCGGGGTCTTGCCGCCGCGACGGCGGAATCCTTTGCGGCAACAGCCGGAATGGGGGCCCGGGCGCGCATCGCCGGCCGGACGTGCCTGCTGGGCAACCGCCGTTATCTGGAAGCGGCCGGCCTGATCGTCGCCCCCTGGGCGGAAAAGGAGACGCGCCTGGCCGAAGCCGGCAAAACCGGGGTATACGTCGCCCGTGATCAGGAGATCGTCGGTCTCATCGGTCTGGCGGACGTCCCCAGGGATGACGCCGGTGCGGCCGTAGCCGGTCTGAAGAAGATGGGTCTGAAGGTCGCCATGATCACCGGCGACAACCAATGGACCGCCCGGGCGGTCGGGGCGGCCCTCCATATCGACACCGTCCTCGCGGAGGTCCTGCCGGGAGACAAGGCCATGGAAATCAAAAGGTTGCAGGAAACCGGCGCGATCGTGGCCATGGTGGGGGACGGCATCAACGACGCCCCGGCCCTGGCGGCGGCCGATATCGGCATCGCCGTCGGCGGCGGTACCGACGTGGCCATAGAAGCCGGGGACATGATCCTCATGCGGGATGACCTCCAGGCCGTGCCGGCCGCCATCCGCCTGTCCCGGGCCACGATGCGGGTGATCCGCCAGAATCTCTTCTGGGCCTTCATCTACAACATCATCGGCATCCCCGTCGCCGCCGGGGTGCTCTACCCCTGGGGCGGCATCCTGCTCAACCCCGAATTTGCCGCCGCCGCCATGGCCCTGAGTTCCGTTTCCGTCGTGGGGAACTCCCTGCGCCTGCGGCGGGTGTGGCGTCGCTGCCGAGACGCCGGGTAAGGCCCGCCGCCGCATCCACAGCCCCGGCAATCCCCGCCGGCTTGCAGCGGTAAATATCCCCGGTGGGGAGAAAACCGCCTGCCTGACGACACCGCGGCCGGGAGAACCCGGCCCCCGCTATGTCATCCCGGCGTCCTTACCGGCGGCAGGGGATTTTCCCTCGGGAGGGGCGGCGATTTTCCATTTACCCTTCTCCCGGCGGAGAGTAAAAATCTCCCCGGTCGTCCGCATCGGCAAGCTATCCTGTCGATATCTGTCAAGTAAATCGCTTGTCCGGCGGCAGAGGAAGGTCAGGGCCGCCAGTGTTTCTTCCGGGAGGGCCTCCGGATCCAGCACCGTGAATAGCTCCGCGAGGATCAGCCGGAAATCGGGGGCGGTCATGAACACCGCCGCCTCGGCCTGATCCCCGTGTTCCTCCACCTCCTGCACCACGAAGGATACCCGGCGGCCCAGCACTTCCGCCACAAGACCGCTGCCCAGGGAGTTGGCGGCATGATAATCCCCCGGGGTCACGCGCGCGCGGCTGCCCGCCGTGAGGTAGCCATAGGCCTCTTCCGTGCGGCCGCGCCGGCGGGCCTCCAGATAATTGGCCACCGCCTGCCGGGGCGTCAGGGTCGTCCCCTTCCGGACGACGACAAGGACCGTCAGGCCGAGCAGCGACAACAAGACGATGAAGGAAACCAATGCCTCCCCTATTTAAGGTTCATCCTTCCCGTGTGAATTGGTCCTTGCCGGCCCCACAGACAGGACAGGTCCATTCCGCCGGCAGCTCCTGAAAAGATGTCCCCGCCGGGGCGCCATGTTCCGGGTCCCCCGCCGCGGGATCATACACATAACCGCAGATCGAACAGACATACCGGGAGTCCTTTGCCGGCCCGGGGGGCTGGTGGTCCTCTTGCTGATAAGTCGGCGCCGTTTGCGGGGATTTCCCCTTCCGGACGGTATGGTAATAGGCGTAGGTCATAGGGGGATCGTTACCGAGGCTGTCGTAATCGACCACCTCGCCGACAAAGATGGTATGGGAGCCGCACTCCAGTTCTTGGATCACCCTGACCTCCAGATAGGCCACGGCATGGTCCAGCACCACGGGGGCGCCGGTCTGGCCGGTCTTGTGTTTGACATTCCCGAATTTATCCGTATCCCGCCCCGACTTAAAGCCGAACCGGCCGATAAACGTCATCGGCGTCTCCTCGGCCAGGATGGAAACGGAAAACACCCGGCTGGAGCTGATATAGGCATGGGTAAGATTTTCTTTGTTGATGCTCACGGCGATGGTGGAGGGCTCCGAGGTCACCTGGAACATGCTGTTGGCGATTTGGCCGTTGAATTTGCCGTTCTTCACGGAGCTGACGACATAAAGACCGTAACTTATCTTCCGAAAGGCTTCTCTATTCATGATTCCATGCTCCTCCATATGTTTGTCCCGGGGAAAATCTCCGGAGACCGGGAAAATCAGTGTCTTTATATATGATTTTCCCGCCCGGCACCAGTATGAATCGGAGCGGTATCGGCAGTCCCGGAAAAGTCGGCGGGAAACGATTCACCCTATCCTTGCGGACGGGAATGTGATAAACTGGCGTTAGAAAATCGATTCGGCACGGAGGGGAACTATGGACTGGGGAATGAAAAACCGAATGTCGCAGCTGCTTCAGGCTGACGGCCACTGCTTTTTTTTACCGATCGATCACGGTTACTTTCAGGGACCGACATCATGCCTCGAGAAACCCGGGGAAACCATCAGACCGCTGCTGCCATACTGCGACGCCCTTTTCGTCACCCGGGGGGTCCTGCGGGCCGCCGTCGATCCCGTGGGCAGCAAACCCATCATCCTCCGGGTGTCCGGAGGAACCAGCGTTCTGGGAGCGGATCTGGCCAACGAATCCCTGACCACCTCCATCGAGGAAATCCTGCGCCTCAATGCCGCCGCCGTGGGGATTTCGATCTTCGTGGGGAGCGACTACGAACGGGAGTCCCTGATGAATCTGGCGGAAATAGTCAATCAATGCGAGGATTTCGGCATTCCTGTCATGGCCGTGACCGCCGTGGGCAAGGAGCTGGAAAAGCGGGACGCCCGCTATCTCGCCCTGGCCTCCCGCATCGCCGCGGAGCTTGGGGCGCGGGTGGTGAAAACTTACTGGTGCCGGGATTTCGACAAGGTTACCGGCGGCTGCCCCGTCCCCGTGGTCATGGCGGGGGGACCCAAGTGTGAGACGGAAAAGGAAGTGCTGGATTTCGTTTACGACGGGATGCAAAACGGGGCCGTGGGTCTCAATCTGGGCCGCAACGTTTGGCAGCACCCCCACCCCGTGGCGATGATGCGGGCCTTGCACGCCATCATCCATGAAGACCTCACCGCTCAGGAGGCCTGGGAACTCTTCAACGACCTCAAGGCGGCGGACAGGCGGCGGCCGGCCCGGAGCGGCGGGAAAAAGAAGAAATGAGCCGCCGGGGCAGCGGTTACCGCCGGGACGGCAACGAACCCGACAAGATCCGGACCATGCGCGCCGCCATGTACCACCGCAACGCCGACGTCCGGATCGTGGAGCTCCCCGTTCCGGACATCGGCCCCGGTGAACTGCTGGTCAAGGTCATGGCCAGCGGGATCTGCGGCAGCGACATCATGGAATGGTACCGGATCAAGAAGGCCCCCCTGGTACTGGGTCATGAAATCGCCGGCATCGTCGTCGGGACCGGCGCCGACGTAGACGCCTACCGGGAGGGGGACCGCGTCTTCGTCTCCCATCACATCCCCTGCAACACCTGCCGCTACTGTCTCCAGGGCAGTCACACGGCCTGCGAAACCCTCCACAGCACCAACTACGACCCCGGCGGTTTCGCGGAATATCTGCGGGTGCCCCGTCTCAACGTCGATCGGGGGGTCTTTATCCTTCCCGCCGCCGTCTCCTTTGCCGCCGGGGCGATGATCGAACCCCTGGCCTGCGTCATCCGGGGTCAGCGCCTGGCCCGGCTCCGGCCCGGTCAATCCGTCCTGGTCCTGGGCAGCGGCATCGCCGGGATTCTCCACATCATGCTGGCCCGGGCCACCGGCGCGGGCCGGATCATGGCCACGGACATCAGTCCCTACCGCCGCCGGCAGGCCGGTGTCTTCGGCGCCGACGCCGTGGCCGACGCCCGGGGGGATATCCCGGCCTGGGTCCGGGAGGTCAATGACGGGCGTCTTGCCGATCTGGTCATCGTCTGCGCCGGCGCCCCGGCGGCTTTCGAGCAGGCCCTGCATACCGTGGACCGCGGCGGGACGATCCTCTGTTTCGCCACGACGGAACCGGGGGTGCATCTGTCCGTGCCGCTCAATGAATTCTGGCGCAACGAGATCAAGCTCATGCCCTCTTACGGCAACAGTCCCCTGGATGCCGTGGCGGCCATCGAACTGATCAGCCTGGGCCGCGTGCCCGTGGAGCGGATGATCACCCACCGGCTGCCCCTGACCGAGGCCCAGCGGGGATTTCAGCTCGTCGCGGCGGGCAAGGACGCCTTGAAGGTGATCCTTCTCCCCCACGGCTGAGGCCTTTTCGACCCCCATATCCCCCCCGCCCCGGCCGGGCGGAGGGGACGGGAAGATATGCCGCCCCGCAAAGCGAGACACGCCGGGCGCCGGGGTGTACCATCCACATCCCCGTATGGACGCTGTTTGTCCACGCGCCGGCGGCGGCATGCCCCCAGCGAGTTTATAGTACCTTTGGCCATGCAAAACCTTTTTTCCCTCTATACCGAGAAACTGATCCGGGCGGATCTGGCCGTGGCGGGAACGCCGCTCCTGGGACTGGCGGAAGCGGCGCGCGACGGGAACAACACCGGCCCCCGGCAACCGGCGCGCGCGCCGGCCGCCGCCGCTGCCCCTGCCGCCGGCGGAACGGCAACATTCGTCTGGAACCGTGACGATCCGTTACGGGCGCCCCTGGAAAGAGCCGCCCGCCGGTGGGAACGGCGGGCCGTCCTCGCCGCCCGGCCGCCGGACCCCTACGGGATGATCGTCCGCCATCTCGCCGCCGCCCCCGGGGGTGTCATCCGGCCCCAGGACTTTGAAACCCGGGTCTTTCTCACCGACCTGCCGGTATGGAAAACCGGCCGGGAAGAGGACCTGGCGGCGGCGCTGAAGAAACGCCGGGGCGCCGTCACCCCGGACGGAACGATCATCGCCACGGCCAAGGGGGATCTGGAAAGGGCCTTCGTCATATACAGCGCCGCCTGTTTCGCCGTTTTCGTCAAATTCTGCGCCGATCTGCTGCCGTCGGCGTCAGGACCGGGACCGGCGCGGGACCGGGCCGCCGGTGAGATCCTGGACTATATCCGTGCTTATCGGGCCCCCGGCGGGGGCGGGCCCATAGCCGCGCCGCGCCTGAGCCGCGGTCCCTTCACGGACGAGGCGGCGATCCTCCGGGCCATGGCGGCGGCCGGCCGGACAACCGTGACGGCCGGCCTGGTGAATGCCAACTTCGGGAACATCTCCTATCGCCGCGGCGACGAGCTCTTCATCACCCGCCGGGGGAGCGCCCTGGACGACCTGGACGGCCGCATCGTCGCCGTCCCCCTGCCGGGGCCGTCGGCTGCGGACGCCGCGGCCTCGATCGAACTGCCCACCCACCGGCGCATTGTCCTGGAAACCCCTTGCCGGGCCGTTCTCCACGGTCATCCGCAATTTATCGTGATCCTTTCCCTGGACTGCCGGGAAGGCGCTTGCCCGCACCGGGGGGAGTGTCACCGCTTCTGCCCCCGGACGCGGGAGATCGCCGGCGTTCCCGTCGTCTCCGGCGAGGCCGGCGCCGGTCCTTACGGACTGGACCGAACCGTGCCCCCCGCCGTCCGGAAGGCCGGTGCCGCCATAGTTCACGGGCACGGGATCTTCACCGCCGCGCCGGACGACTTCCAGGCGGCCTTCGCCCGTCTGCAGCAAATCGAGACGTCCTGCCGGGAGCTGTTCTGGAAAACGGTGGTCCCCTGAAGGATGACGCCGGTTTCCCGACCCCCGGCGAGCGGGTTGCCTGTTCCGGGTGCCTTTACCCGGGCGGCCGGGGACCGGCAAAAGGCGGCGCCGGCAGATAAAACCGCCGCCGCCGGCGGCGCCCCCGTATCCCCGTGACAAAGCGCCGTCCCGGCGGCGCGGGTCGCTAATAGATCCCCGCCTGACAGCCTCCGGCGAGGACCCCGCCCAGTTCCCGGCATTTCTCCAGGATCTCCGGGGTGACCGCCCCCCGGGAGATGACGGGGTCGTAAACGGGCTTGAACTTGTAACCCAGGGCGATCCTTTCAATGGCCCGGAGGGCCCCGGTGCCGTCGTTGCCGGCGCTGATGAAGATCACATAGGGTTTTCGAAAGACCCTGTCCTGGGCGGGATAATAGGTCCGGTCGAAGAAGTCTTTCAGCATTCCCGACATATAGCCGAAGTTCTCCGGAGTGCCCACCGCCAGACCGTCGGCGGCGAGCAGATCCTCCAGGGTGGCCTCGGCGGCCCGCCTGCAGATCACCTCCGTATCCCCGATGGCCCGGGCGCCGTCCGCCACGGCCCGGGCCATCTTTTCCGTATTCCCCGTCTGGGTGTGATAGACGATCAAGATTCTGGTCATGAAAAGGTCTCCTGTGCCAACCATCAAAAGGCATCCGGCGTCTCCGCAGACATCCTCTTCCGTCCCCCCGGTACCTTCCGGAGCCGGGGGGGAGAGCCCCCCGCCGCTCGTCAGTTCGACAGCAGCTCCGTCAGGGCCTCCCGCAGCGTTGGAAAAAGGAAGGAGTAACCGGCCGCCTGCAGTTTCTGCGGGAACACCCGCTGCCCCTGGAGGAGGACATCACCGAACTCCCCCAGCACCAGCTTCATCATGAAACCCGGCACGGCGGGGAGGAAGGTCGGGACCTGCAGAACCTCCCCCAGGACCCTGGTAAAGACTTCATTGGTGACCGCCTCCGGGGCGGTGCAATTGACGGGCCCGGCGATCTCCGTGTGTCGGATGAGAAAGAGAAAGATCTCCGCCAGATCCCGCTCATGAATCCAGGAAAACCACTGCTTCCCCGACCCCAGGGGGCTTCCCGCCCAAAATTTGAACAGGGGGAGCATCTGTCCCAGGGCCCCGCCGTTACGTCCCAGGACGATCCCGAAACGGCAGGTCACGGTCCGGACGCCCAGCCCCTGCGCCGCCAGCGCCTCCCGCTCCCAGTCGGCGGCCAGGGCGGCCAGGAAATCCTTCCCCGGCGGCTCGTCCTCCGTGAGGATTTCTTCGTCATGGAACCCGTAATAACCTACGGCGGAGGCGCTCAAGAGATGCTTTCCCCCGCCGTCGTTACGTCCCAGGGCCTCGACCAGATGGCGGGTGGTGAGGATGCGGCTGGAGCGCAACTGCTTCTTCACCGTGTCGTTCCAGCGGCTGAAGATGGAAGCCCCGGCCAGATTGATGATGACATCGTGGTCGGAGACCCGGTCCTGCCAGAGGCCGCGCACGACGGGATCGCCGACGACCACTTCCGCCCCGGCGGGGATGGTCCGGCGGGATTCTCCCGGCCGGGTGAGAATCCGGACCTCATGACCGTCTTCCAAAAGGCTCCTGGTCAGGGTGGCCCCGACGAAACCGGTTCCTCCGGTCATAAATACCTTCATAAGCCCTCCTTTCCCCTCTCCCCTCCCTGCGGGGCGGTTTTGATCAGCATGTATCCCGTCGGTTTCTTTATGTCATTTTCACCTTTCACCGGTGCCGCCTCGGGATGAAGAGTGAGTTGCGACGGGACACCGTCACGAGCCGTACATCCGCCGGTGCGCCCCTTACGAACCCGGGGTTTCCTAACCGTATCGCCACCGGCCCCCGGACCGGCGGCGTCAGGCCTCCTCGTAATAGGCCGCGTCGACCCCCTCCAGCAACTGGTATCTTTCCGCCCGGAAAACCAGGAACACCGCGTCGGGGTGGTCCAGAAACGCCGCGAGATGGGGATGGCGGGCCAGGAGGCGGCTCCGGATCGCCGCTATTTTATCCCTTTCCCGCGCCGTTTCCATAACCCCGGAGATGGTGAGGGCCTTGGCCCGGGAGCGCCGGTCTTCCCGGTCCCGCTCCCGGGAATCGATAAGGATGCTCACCCGGGGATTTTCCTCCATATTTTTGTATTTCTTGGTGTTTTTATGGGTAGCCAGCCAGATCTCCCGGCCGTCGTCCGTGACGGCATAAGACATGAGGGAACAGTGCGGCGTCATCCCGGACGCCGTGGCCAGGACACAGACATCGTTGGTGGTGATCAATGCCGCTATTTTTTCATGCATAAGTTTTGACGCCTCCGATCATCGCGATATTCTTTTTTACGGTCATATTCAGGCAGCTCCTCCGCACGCTCAAAACGGTTTCCGGTAAATCACGCGGATTCATTGTCGTCCTGCCGGGCAAATCGACCCGGTCAGGACCGGCTGCTTTCTTGTCAAGGCCCGCCGGCGGCGGACCGGGAAGCCGTTGCGTAACTCGAATAATTACTCGTCGATAAAACGCCCGGTCACCGCCCTCATTTCCGCCAGAAGGCCGGCATGATAAGGACGATGATCGTGTAGATCTCCAGGCGGCCCAGGAGCATGCAGAAGATGAGGAGCCACTTGCCCGGCAAGGGCACGCCGGAGAAATTATCCATAGGTCCCACACTCCCCAGGCCGGGACCCACGTTACCCAGACAGGTGGCCACGGCGGAAAGCGAAGAGATCATATCCAGCCCCAGGGCCGCCATCGCCACCGTCGCCATGATGTAAATCCCCACATAGAGGAGAAAAAAGCCCCAGATGCTTCTCATGATCGTCTGGGGGACCGGGGTTTCCCCCAGCTTGACCACGGTGGTGGCGTGGGGATGGATGATCCGGAAGATCTCCAGATAGCAGTGCTTCGCCAGCAGAACGATGCGCATGATCTTGATCCCCCCCCCGGTGGAGCCGGCCATGCTCCCCAGGAACATGCAGATCAAGAGGAGCTGCTGGGACAACACGGGCCACCTTTCAAAATCCGCCGTGACGAAACCGGTGGTCGTCATGACGGACACCACCTGGAAGGCGGCGTAACGGAGGGCCTCGCCCAGCCGGGTATAGACCGTCCCGTAGATATCCACGGTGATGACCACAACGACCGCAACGGTGATGAAAAGATAGGAGCGGAATTCCGGATCCCGGAAGAACTGCCGGGCCCTGCCCGTCAAGAGCTTGTAATGCAAAGAGAAATTTATCCCCGCCACAAACATGAACAGGATAATGATCAGGTCGATATAGAGGCTCCGGTAGTGGCCAACGCTGGCGTTTTTGGGGGAGAAGCCGCCGGTGGGCATGGTGGTGAAACTGTGGCAGATCGCATCGAACCAGTTCATCCCCCCGGTCATGAGCAGGAAGATCTGGGCGATGGTGAGGACGATGTAGATCTTCCAGAGGGCCTGGGCGGTGTCGGAGATCCGCGGGGTCAGCTTGTCCACCACGGGACTGGGCGTCTCGGCCTTGTAGAGCTGCATGCCGCCGACACCGAGAAAAGGGAGGATGGCGATGGACAGAACGATGATCCCCATCCCGCCCAGCCACTGGGTCTGGGAACGCCAGAAGAGGACCCCCGGGGGCAGGCGTTCGATGTCCGCAAGGATGCTCGATCCGGTGGTCGTAAATCCGGAGATGCTCTCGAAATAGGCGTCGGTGAACGCGGGAATCGCCCCGGAAAACAGATAGGGCAGCGTCGCCGCCAGCCCTGCGACCAGCCAGCCCAGGGTGACGATGGCCACCCCGTCCCGGTGACTCAGGTGGAAGCTTTGGTCGCGCCGCGTCCCGAGGAGGACGACACCGCCAAGACCGCAGTTCGCCAAGAGGGAAAGCAGGAATGCCGAGGCGCTGCCGTCGCGGTAGTACCATGCCACCCCCAGCGGCACGATCATGGAGATACCGATGGCAAAGACCAGCACCGCCACCAGATAGGTGATCAGGCGGAGATTCATCAGAAATACTCCAGCTTCACGGTCAGCAGTTCCTCCAGTCTGGGCAGAACCTGCTGGAGGGCGAAGATGATGATCCGGTCATGGGGCAGGACAATGGTATCCCCCTGGGGAATGATGATCTCTTCCCCCCGGACGATGGCGCCCAGGATGGCCCCCGGGGGGAAGTTCACCTTGGCCAGGGGGGTATTGACGATATCCGATGTCTCCAGGGCCTCCGCTTCGATGGCTTCGGCCTGCTCCTCCCGCAGGGGCGCCACGGACAGGATCCGGCCCCGGCGGATGTACTGGAGGATCGCCCGCACCGCCGCCATGCGGGGGTTGATCACCGTGTCCAGTCCGACGGCGGACACGATGGACATGTAGCTCAGCTTGCTCACCCGGGTGATGGTACGCCGGGCCCCCAGCTCCCGGGCCAGCAAAGAGATGAGGACATTGCTCTCCTCATCCCCCGTCAAAGCGATGATCAGGTCCATCTCCCCGGCATTTTCTTCCCGGAGGAGGTCCCGGTCGGCACCGTCCCCCCGGATCACGATCACCCGGTTCAGGATGCCGGCCAGTTTCTTGCAGCGATCCCCGTCCTGATCGATGATCTTGACGTTCAGCCGCCGTTCGTCCAGCGCCCTGGCGACGGCCATCCCCGTCTCCCCCGCCCCGACAATGATGATGTTTTTCATCGGTCTGGTCACCATGCCGAACTGGGTCAGGGTGGCGGTCAGTTCGGATTTCTTGAGGACGAAATAGACCAGATCCTGGGGCTGGATGATGTCCCGGCCGCTGGGGATGAGAATCCGGTGGCCCCGGACGATGGCCCCGACCAGGAGATTCCCCTCATAAGCCTTCAAGTCGCTTAATCTTTTTCCCGCCAGCGGCGAATCCGCGGAAATGAGGAAGCTCACCATCTTCACCTTGCCGCCGACGAAATCTATGACCTCCGACGCCCCGGGGACTTCCATGAGGCCCAGGATCGTCTCCACCATCATCGCCCTGGTATTGATGAGCAGATCGACCCCGAGGAGATCTTTGCTGAACAGCCTTTCCTCCCGGAGGTACTCCTCGTTGCGGACCCGGGCCACCTTGACCATGTGGCGGTTGAGATTTCTCGCCAGCAGGCAGGCAATCAGGTTGGCTTCGTCGCTGTCCGTGGCGGCCACCAGCAGTTCCGCCTCCTCGACACCCACGGAGCGGAGGGCCTGAGGGCTCGTTCCGGAGCCCAGATAGGCCTGGACGTCCAGATTCTCACCGATCCTCCGGATCTTGGCGGGATCCTTGTCGATGAGCACCACCTCCTGGTTTTCTTCGGAAAGTTTCTTGGCGATGTGATAACCGACCTCACCGGCGCCGATAATAATGACCCGCATGCCGTTCCCTCCTCGTTGAGCGGCGTCGATTATACAACAAAGCCGCGAAAAAGTCCCAGTCTTTACTTGTCGCGATTTTTCAGGTATGCTGCCTTCGCTTCCTATTGACTCCCCGGTCGGAAATGGCTATTTTAGCCGCCGGCAGAGGTACTCATGTCCAAAGAGAAATTTCCCATGACGCCGGCCATGCGGGAGCTGAAAAGTCACGACGCCGCCTTCCAGCTCCGGGCCTACAAGTACGTGGAACGGGGCGGCACGAAGGTCTCGGCCCGGGAGCTGGGCGTGGACGAGCATATAGTGATCAAGACCCTGGTCATGGAAGACGAAAACGGCCGCCCCCTGATCATCCTCATGCACGGCGACCGGGACGTATCGACGAAATCCCTCGCCCGCACCCTCGGCGTCAAGGCGGTCAGGCCCTGCGATCCCCGGGTCGCAGAGCGGCATACCGGTTACAAGGTCGGGGGTACGTCCCCCTTCGGCACCAGGAAACGTCTGCCGGTTTACATCGAGGCGACGATTCTCACCCTGCCGCTGATCCTCATCAATGCCGGCCACCGGGGGATCCTGGCGGAAATGAACCCCCGGGAACTGGAGCGCATCCTGCACCCGATCCCGGTGGAGGCAGCAACCACGAAGTGAGGTCAACCATGTCCGGACCGGAAGAACAAATCATCGTCCGCTGTCTGAACTGCGGGACAAAAAACCGCATCCCCCGGGAGAGGATGCAGGACCGGCCAAGCTGCGGCCGGTGCGGGGCCTCCCTGGACGATATGATCATCCGCTGCCTGAGCTGCGGGACAAAAAACCGCATGCCGGAGACGCGCCTCAACGAGCGGCCCCGCTGCGGCCGCTGCGGGGCCCCCCTGGTGGTCAGCGGCGATACCGGCAAGCCCTTCGACATTACCGACGCCGCCTTCGCCCGGGAAGTGCTCACGGCGGCGGGAACCGTTATCGTCGATTGCTGGGCCCCCTGGTGCGCCCCCTGCCGGATGGTGGCCCCCATCCTCGAGGAACTGGCGGCAAAATACGCCGGCGGGGTCAGGATCGCCAAACTGAACGTGGATGAAAACCCCGTCACCGCCGCGCAGTACGACATCCGCAATATCCCCACCCTGCTCTTCTTCCGGGAAGGGAAGCTCCTCAGCCGCGCCGTCGGCGCCCTGCCCAGGGACGAGATCGAACGCCGCCTCCTGGCCGTCATGAAAACCAACTGAGCACCGAAAGGAAACAGCCATGCCCGTCGTTTACACCTGCCGTATCTTCAAGGTCCTGGAAGAGGAGGTAGCCCTGCCCAACGGCCATCGGACCCGGCTGAGCTGGATCGACCATCAGCCCTGCATCGCCGTGGTGCCCCGGGACGGGAAGGGAAATTTTCTGCTCATCCGCCAGTACCGCCACGCCACGGGAGATTATCTACTGGAGATACCGGCGGGCAGTGTCGACGGGGGGGAAACGCCGGAAGACTGCGTCCAGCGGGAACTGCGGGAGGAAACGGGTTTTCGTGCCGGCCGGATCACCAAACTCTTCGCGGGTTTTCTCCTGCCCGGCTACGGTAATGAATACATGCACTTCTATCTCGCCGAGGAGCTGACGGCGGCGCCTCTCCCTCCCGACGCCGACGAAGATATCGCCGTGGTCGCGGTTTCGCCGGCGGAAGTCCGACGGATGCTGGCCGACGGCGCCATCCGGGACGTCAAAACGGCCCTGGGACTCACCCTCGCCCTTCAGCGGTAGAGCTTGTCCCGTCGCTCCAACTCGATCTCCAGGCGCTTCAGCGAATCGAGTTTGTTTGTGAGCCGTTCGTTTTCGAGACGGAGGGCCTGATTTTCCTGGAGCAGGCGGACCGTTTCCGAACGCCCTTTCTCCATAAGCAACCCCTGCTCACGCAGTTCCTTTTCCAACTCCGCCTGCCGGGACACGGCGGCCCGGCGATCCGCCTGCCCTTGATTCCGGAGGTCCTCCGCCTCTTTCCGGAGGGCCTGTTGTTCGTTAAGAAGCCGGAGATACACTGCGGCGTAGTCCCGCCATTTGCTTTTGGGATACTTTTCCAGGATGAGGAGGAAGGTCTGCCGCGCCACCTCGTAATCCCGCGGTTTCTCCACCCCCCGGAGACGCTCGTACCCTTCCCGGAACAGGGCGGTATCACTCTGAAAACGGGCCGCCAGGCTACCCGGCGGGGGCGGCGGCCCCGGGGCGGCGCAGGCCGCCAAGAGGAAGATCACGACCATGACCGGCAGCCCCAACCGCAGGCAGAACCGCAGCCGGCACCCGGTTAATTCATGACCACCCATCGCTTATTCCCCCCGCTTTATGGATAAAAACGGACATAGCTGCGCTTCCTATACACAACGACATCAATAAATGCGCATGTTGAAGGTTCTTTAGAATCGGCGACGTCATATTCATGCGCAAATAATTCCGCCGCTGCGTATAAACGGTTGCCCTTCTTTAGCCGCTGAAAACCCGCGGCCTCCCTTTTTTTGTGCTTGGAACATACCGGCGTGTCTCCAAGTGGATTTCACCGGACAATGCGCTCGTGAAGGATTGATTTATCGGGAAGGGGTCTTTCCTTGGTCAGAAAATACATCCCGCAACGAATCATTACAACCCCCCATGCCCGGCGCGGGCACAACGTTTCCCGTTCCGCCCGTCATATCCTCTTTGCGGATATAATTGCTGCCGGGCAGGGTCTTCCCGTAGTTTTTCACCTCCGCCGCCATCTTGGCCATTTCCAGAGGGTTCTGATACTGCGAACCGTCATCGCCGACGATGGAGATGGTAATCGTAATCAGGGGAAATTCCTGCACCCGGCCCTGACGGTCCTTGGCCCGGATGAACCCCCGCCGCCGGTCCTCCTCGCTGTAGAACCTCAGGACCCGCGCATCGAAGGCCTGGACGATGAACCGGCACATCTCCTCCGACCGCACCGGTTCCGTGATGAGGATGAAATCGTCACCCCCGATATGGCCGATGAAGTCCTCCGCGACGCCCAGATGCTGCCGGCATTCGGTGAGGATTACCGCCACCTCCTTGATGACCTCGCTTCCCCAGGCATAGCCGTAATGATCGGCGAAGGGCTTGAAATTGTCCAGATCGAGGTGGCAGAGGCAAAAAGGCCGCCTTTGCCCCAGGCGGCGCCCGATCTCCTGCTCGATCGCCAGATTTCCCGGCAGCCCCGTGAGGGGGCTGGCATCGATGTGCATGGCCTCCAGGACCTTCAGGCGCTTGGTCATGGCATTGAAGGCCCGGGCGAGGCTGCCGATCTCATCATCCCCCCGGATCTCGATCTCCCCGTCGAACCGCCCTTCGGCCACATCGCCCGTCGCCTTCTCGAGCCTGCGCAACGGTCGGGAAATATTGAAGGTAATGGCCGCCGCCAGGGCCAGGCCGATGAGGAGACTGGCCGCCGCCAAAAAAATGGTCAATCTGGTCGCCGCCAGGGCCTTGACATTGATGGCGTTCATGCGGGCATCGATATTCTTTTCCGACTGGAGCTGGAGGGCCCGTAAGGCAATCCCCATCCTCTCCACCACCCGGCGGCCCTCATGGGACGAAAGGGCCAGGGCCTCTTCGCTGCGGTCCTCCCCCACCAGCAGCGTCTCCTGCTTGAAAATCTCCTCATACCGCCGGCCCAGGCCGATCAATTCGGCAACGGCCCGGGCCTGCTCCGGCGGCGCTTCCTGCTGCAGCTTTTCGGCCTGGGTATGAAAATCCCGACCCCGGGACCAGAAGATATCCGCCAGGGAGGGGTCTCTGAGGATCAGATATTTTTTCTCCACCCCTTCCCAGGCCAAGATGGTATCCATCATCTTTTTCTCGATGTCGAGGAGACGGGAATCCTGCTGGACCACCGTCTCGGCCAGACTGTTGAGGGTGCGCAGATGCCACACCGCATGTGCGCTGGCCACCACGGTGAGAAATGCCATGACCAGGTAACTGAGGAGCAGCTTGCGGCGGATATTGAGGATCATGGCGGTCTGCGCATCACCGGCAGGTCAACTCAGCGTTTCCAGGAGTTGAAGGCGGCGATGACGGCCTGCACGGCGCCGTCGATGGAGACCACCCGCATATTGATCACGAGATCGTAATGGGCGGGGTCCTTGACGTCGGCGTTGAAGTACTTCCGGATGAAGGCCTCCCGGTCCGCGTCCACCTTGATGAGGTAGCGCCGGGCCTCATCCTCCGTGGTCCGGGTGGCGTTCTTGACCCGCAGCTCGAAGGGGGCGATGATGCGCACCCGGAAGGTGTTTTCCTGGGGGAGGATGTAGTTGGCCCCCCGGCCCAGGATGACGGCGCTGCCGTGCCGGCCGATGGTGCCGATGACCTTGGTGAGGTGGTGCAGATACTGATCCGGCCAAAGGTGGCGGGTTTCGAAAAGGGAGGTGAGCCAGTCGTCCCGTTTGGTGACCTCCTTCTCGTCGAGGGAGCAGATGACCTTCTCGCTCATCTCGACGCTTTCCGCCACCATCTGGATGATCTTCCCCCCCATGAGATCGAAGCCCAGTTCCTTGGCCAGCTTCTGGGCGATCTTCGTGCCCCCGCACCCCGATTCCCGGGAAAGGGTGATGACCGGCCCCGGCGGGGTCTTTTCCTTCTTTCTCTCCGTCCCGGCCAGACGCCACTTCCCCAGTTGTTCCTCCACCAGCGCTTCCGCCGAACGTATCGACTTTCCTCTCATAGACGCGATCCTCCTTTATTATCTATAATTTCGGCTATCTTCATCAAAACCGCCCCCCCGGCATCCCAACCCTCGTCTCCCCGGGCGGCCCCCCCCAGAGACGTACATCTTCGGGCGGCAAGGCGTCCAGACCACCGGGAGCGGATATTTCCGTCTTCCTCTCGCCGGTCCGGCCGCAGCGATCAGAAGCTGTACAGCTTGTCGCCCGCGATGACGTTGAAGTTGTTTCTCCGGAGGATCTCGATGGCGGCGTCGGAATCGTTGAACCGGAAGATGATGACGGCGTTTTCCCCGCTTTTCTCTACAAAGGCGTAGAGATACTCCACCATGATGTTGTCTTTTTTCAGTACCTCCAGGATACCGTGCAGACCGCCGGGCCGGTCGGGGACCTCCACGGCGACCACGGTGGTCCGGCTGACCCGGAAACCTTTCTCCCGGAGGGCCCTGCTCGTCTTATCCACATCGTTCACGATCAGGCGGAGGATCCCGAAATCCGTCGTATCCGCCAGGGACAGGGTGCGGATATTCACCTGGGCCTCCTTGAGGATCCGGGTCACCTCTTCCAGGGATCCCGGCTTGTTTTCCAGAAATACCGATACCTGTTCAACTTTCATGGGTGTGACCTCCCTGTCGTCAGATCTGTCGTTTGTCCATGACCCGGCTGGCCTTGCCTTCGAACCGCTGGAGCGATTTGGGTTCCACGAGCTTGATTTTGGCCGTGATGCCGAGAAAGTCCTTCAAATCCTTGGCGATGCGCCTTTCCACCTTCTGGAGGACCCGGACCTCGTCGGCGTTGGAGAAGAGGGCCTCGCTCACCTCCACCTGCACCTCCAGGGTATCCAGGGTGCCTTCCCGGTCCACGATGAGCTGGTAATGGGGTTCGACACCCTGGATGCCCACCAGCACCGCCTCGATCTGGGAGGGGAAGACATTGACCCCCCGGATGATGAGCATGTCGTCGCTACGCCCCGTCACCCGGTCCATCCGGTGATGGGTCCGCCCGCACCGGCACGGCGCGGTGATGATCCGGGAGATGTCCCGGGTGCGGTAACGGATCAGGGGAAAGGCCTCCTTGGTCAGGGTGGTGAAGACCAGCTCGCCCCGCTCGCCCGGCGGCAGCACCGCGCCGGTCTCGGGGTCGATCGTCTCCACGAGGAAGTGATCTTCAAAAACGTGCATCCCTTCCCGGCCTTCCAGACATTCCATGGCCACGCCGGGCCCCATGATCTCGGAGAGCCCGTAGATATTCAGGGCCGTGATATCCAGGACGTTCTCGATCTCGTCCCGCATCTTGTCGCTCCAGGGTTCGGCGCCGAAGATGCCCACCCGGAGCTTCAGGGACCGCATGTCCACCCCCATGGCCCGCCCCTGTTCGGCCAGATTCAGGGCATAGGAAGGGGTGCAGCAGATGGCGGTGGGACCGAAATCCTGGAGGATCATGAGCTGCCGCTTCGTATTGCCCCCGGACATGGGGATGACGCTGGCCCCCAGCTTTTCCGCCCCGTAATGGGCCCCGAGGCCGCCGGTGAACAGTCCGTAACCGTAAGCATTATGAATGATGTCGTTTTTGGTCAGCCCCGCCGCCACGAAACACCGCGCCATGAGCTCCGACCAGGTCTCGATGTCCCGGTGGGTGTAGCCCACGACGGTGGAGCGTCCCGTGGTGCCCGAAGAGGCGTGGAGGCGCACGACGCTGCTCAGGGGAACGGCAAAGAGCCCGAAGGGATAGTTGTCCCGGAGATCCTGTTTGGTGGTGAAGGGAAGGCGCGGCAGATCGGCAAGCGTGCGGATGTCGTCCGGCGTCACCCCCGCCGCATCGAAGGTGCGCCGGTAGAAGCCCACGGTATGATAAACCCGCTGCACCACCTGCTGCAGGCGCTTGCGCTGCAGGGCCTCCAGGGCCTCCCGGGGCAGCGTTTCGAATTCCTCGTTGTAAATCATGGGTCCAACCTCCCCTGTGTCATTGTTTATGATTATATAACAAAAGAAGCCGCCCCCGGCAAGGGGCAATCGGCGGCGCTGAAAAAGAGAAACGTCCCCGTTTTATTTCCACGCCTTCACGGTCACGTAAGGGCAGCCCCGGGTGCGCCGCCGTTCGAGATCGCGAAATCCCGCCCGGTTTACCGCAGCGGCAAGCCCCGCCTCCGAGAAGCTCTGCCCGAAGACGACCTGGCGCAAGCCCCAGAAGAGCAGGAAATCGGGAATATATAAGATCCGGAAACGGTTGATGAAATCCCTTAGCTCGTCGTCCGTCGCCTCCCGATCGGTTTCGGAAACGACCAGACAGCCCCCCGGCTTGAGGACCCGCCGGATCTCCCTCAGTCCCCGGTCCGGGTCGGGCCAGTGCTTGATCGAACCGACGCTTACCGCCGCGTCGAAGGTCGCCTCGGCAAACCTGATGTCCATGGCGTTGCCCCGGAGGAACGCACCGTTGGTGATCTTTTGCCGACGGCGGTAGCGTTCCGCCGCCCGGACCTGCAGGGGGGAGTAATCGATGCCCACGATCCGGGCCTCCGGATTTTCCGCCGCCAGCCGGAGGGACATATAGCCCCGGCCGGCGCCCACATCGAGGATGCTTACCGGGCCCGGCATCTTCAGCGCGGCGGCGATGTCTTCGTAGAGTGCGGCGATGGCCGTGTAGATGTGGCGGTTGTAAATGGGCCCCATGACGTCCCAGACGAGACGTGCATCGCGCAGCCGGGTCAAAAGTTCAACGTGGAGAGAGGGGGGCACCGTCATCGGCAATCGCGCCGCACCGCCGCGGCGGCGGCCGCCCCCCGCCAAAATCCGGGTGGCCCCGGCCGTGTTTCATCTCCCCGCCGCCGGTAACACATATATCCTTGCCCCATCAAGACCGGTTTTCCGGGCTGTCAGGCATCACTGCGTCCGGGTCGCCTTTCAACGCCGGCGGGGCCTTTTCCGCCGCGGGCAGTAAAATGCGGAACGTGGCCCCCTTCCCCCGCTCACTCTCCACGGTGATGAACCCGCCGTGATTGGCGATGATGCCGTAGGCGGAGGCCAGGCCCAGACCGGATCCGTGTTTCATGCCCTTGGTCGTGAAAAAGGGATCGAAGATCCTCCGGCGGGTCTTTTCATCCATACCCATCCCCGTATCCCTAACGGAAACCTGGACATAACGCCCCGGCGGAACTTCATCGGCACGGACCTCCCGCTCGCCGATGGTGACGTTTTGCGTCTCCAGATAGAGATCACCCTGTCCGGGCCTGGCCTGCCAGGCGTTGACGTAGAGGTTGAGGAAGACCTGCTCGAACTGGCCCCGGTCGATCATCACGGGCCAGAGATCCACCGCGAACGACCTGTGGATCGTGATCTCCTTCTTTGTCCTCCCAAAAAGCTCGGAATTGGAAGCGATGAACTCGTTGAGATCGGTGGCCTGGACCTCGTATTTTCCACCCCGGGCGAATCCGAGGAGCTGCCGGGTGAGTTCGGCCCCGCTTTGCACCTGCTTTTCGATGCTTTTGAGCTTCTGATAGTGGGGATGCCCGGGGGGTGTATGGAGCAGCATCAGGGAGGTGTATCCCTGGATCCCCATGAGGAGGTTGTTGAAATCATGGGCGATGCCGCCCGCCAGGGTCCCGATGGTCTCGAGGTTCCGGATCTGCAGCAGCCTTTCCTCGAGGTTCTTCCGATCGGTGACGTCCCTGATGAAACTCATGGTTGCCGGCTTTCCCTGCCATGCCAGGGAAACCCCGGAAAATTCCGCCCAGATGACCTCCCCGTCTTTCTTGACCAGGCGGACGACATAGCTCGGCGGCACCGCCTCGCCCCGCAGCCGCCGCTGGCTGATGTCGTAAATCATGGGCAAATCTTCGGGGTGGACAAATTTTATAACGGGGCTGTTCAGCAATTCCTCGTTGCTGTACCCGATGGCCTCGCTGGTGCGCGGATTGGCGTATTTGATCACCATGTCCTGCACGATGACGATGCTCAGACTGGCGTTTTCCACCAGGAGCCGGTAGCGCTCCTCGGATTGTCTCAGGGCTTCTTCGGCGTTGCGGCTCTCCGTGACGTCCGTGACGATCTCCACGGCGCCGATGATCTCCCCCTGTTCGTTCCGGACCGGAAACCCCCGGAGGATCCAGTGCTTCCCATAGGAAAACAGGCGCTCGTGAATCTGGGGTTGCCCCGTCTCCATGGCCTTGACGGCCGGGCAGAAGGAGCAGGGCTGCCGGCGCTTGTGAATGTGGAAGCACTTCGTCCCCACATAGGCGGACGGGGAGAAGGAAAAGGCATCGTACATGGCCTTGTTGGCCCAGACGACATTATACCGGCCGTCGATGTAAACGACGATTTCCGACATGCTGTCGAGGATGACGGCCTTCTCCCGCGCCTCTCTTTGCAGTTCCCGCTCCGCCTGTTTGCGGGCGGTGATGTCGCGCACGACGACGATCGCCTGATCGGCAAGAAAAGGAACGCCGCGGACTTCGTAATCGCAAACCCCTTCGTCGGTGCGCCGTGAGCATTCGTGGGCGCCTGCTTGGCGCCCCACCAGCACCCGGGCGAGAAATTCCTCGCACCCGGCGCTCAGTTCGGGGTTGATGACGGTGGCAATGACCCTGCCTACGGGATTCGGGATCGTGAACAGACCGGTCTCCTCCGCCCCACCTTTGAAATCGAGGATCCTGCCGTCCGCAGCCAGGCGCAGATAGACATCGGGAAGCGTCTGGAAGATGGCCCGCAACTCCGAGTTGGCCTGCAACAGCTCATCGGAGCTCAAATCCAGGGCCCGCTCGAGCATCTGCCGGTCGGTGTCGCTTTGCCGGTAGGCTTCATCCACGCTGTGGAGAAAATCCTGCCAAACCGGTTCGAAACCATCGACACGTCCGAACGCCTTTTTCAGTTGCCGGACCAGGAGGTTATGCATGCGTCTCTTTCTCGGCAAAGACGGTGATGGTCATGGTCTGGTTGTGGAGCTCACAACGGCCGGCGGCGGCGGTCGGGGCGATCTCTCCGTAAGAGTAGAAGCCCGTATAGATGGCGTCCCGCCCCAGGACCTCCTGGACCCCTTCCACCTCCTCCTCGACACGCTGTTTAAGGATCAGCTTACGGCCGACGCAACTGATCAGAATCACCAGTTCCGGCCGCCCGGGACCGAGGATGTCCCGGCCGGTACGGGCCGCGGTGACGGCACCGTCGATCAGACGGTCGTAGTTGGCCTTCATCAGGCGGGCGTAACTCCCTTCCGGGATATCGCCGGCAAAGGTCATGCTCTGGTCCTGCTCGTCGATGGCCAGAAGGGTTCGGACCAAAGGCCCGGTGCGGTCCCCGGCGCGAAGGGAGAGAGGAAAGAGCAGGCCCGAGGCCGGCAGTTCCCGGGCGTGTTTTCCCAGATATGTCTTGTAGAGCTCCAACGCCGACTTGCCGTCCATTTCGTAAAGGACGTTTCCCCGGGAACGGGTTACCAGCCGTTCCGGTCCGAAAGGATCCCAGCCCCCATACGATCCATAGCCGACCTGCAAGCGGTCGCCGTAGAAGCCGACCGCGGTGACGCAGTCGCTTAGCCAACCGTCCTGCCATAAGACGGATGTTTTCCGGAAGCGCGCACCGTCTCCGGCCAGACCGCCGGTTATGGAAACCTGGGATGACAAGCCGCACATCAGTCCCCGGGCGAGATCGCTGCCGTTGACATGCAGGCCGTCGGAAAGGACAAACACATGGCGCAGGTCTTTTTCGTCGAGATGTTCGGCAAGCCTCCTGCCCACGGCAAGACTGTCGGCGGCATGCCCGATACATTCGCCCGCAACCCGTACACGGGTGTGCTCCCAATGAATCGCCGTAACCGTCAGGGTATCGTCGCAAACCTCGGCACAGCAAATCTCGCCGGCCGTGGATGCGCCGCAGAGGACGGCCTCCGGATACGACGCCCTTATCTCACCGAGCAGCCGCGCATCTTCAATAACCCCCGCGGCCCCGAAAACTAAGACGAGCTGTGCCTCCGGCCGCCCGCCCGCAGTGAGGGCCGGATGCCAACCGGTCGTTCTTTTCCACTGATGCTGTTTGATAATCATAGGTGATTTGATATGAACAAAAAGTATTATTTTGTCAAATAATATATTGAGGAGCCAGCAAAATGTCGTCACGGAGACGACGAAGCAAAAACCTCCCGAGGCAAGGCGGGTAAATCCTGAGGAATGAGGAGCACTTGTGTGGACATCGCCGTGATGAAGGATGAAGGGCGACGGTGCATAGGGACTTTTTACGGTGTCGACATATATTAATCAATGAGCAAACGGTGACCGCTTGCGGGGCAACCATCATGGACAGCACCTCCCTCGGAAAAGATGGGCGTCTCAGTGCCGGGCCCGCCGCCACAGCCGGATAAGGTGCACCGTGACCACCGCGACGACCAGACGGGGAAGGTAAAGCCAGGCGGGGCTCAGCCCCAGGGAGATGAACAGCGGCGGGTCCTCCACCATGGAATGGTTGATGCCGATGGAAAGATGCAGGATTTCCAACTCATTTTTCGAAAGGTGTTCCGCCTTGGCCTCCTCGACGATCACCGCCCCGCCGTAAGCCAGGCCGAAGACGATGGCCGTCATCCACAGGAGCCCCATCTGGGCGTCCAGCCCCATCACCCGGAGGAGCGGGGAAAAGATGCGGACGATATACTTGATCCAGTCGAGAAACTTCATCGTTTCCAGGAGCGTCATGATCCCCATGATGATGAGAAAGATCTTGCTGCAGAGCAGGAGCGTCGTTGCGAGCCACTGCCCCAGCATGTCCGGCAAGGCGACGGGCGGGCTCGCGGCGGTCATCCCAAGTGCCGCCCCCGGGGAGGGAGCGGTCTCGGCGGCACCGGCGCTTGTCCCCGGGGCGGCCGGAACTCCGTCGCCCGGGGAATGGTTGAGGGCGATACGGTCGGCAGCGAGCGCCTTTTTCTGTCCGTCGCGGACGGACGGCGGCGGCACCGCCTTGCCGGTCGCCGCCGGCGGGGCGGCAGCGGGGGCGGCGGCCACGGAGGCGTTGCCGGCCGCCGGCGCCCCGGGGGGGGCGCCGACCACCCAGGGGCCGATAATCATGACGGTGACAGCGGCGGTGACGATGCGGAACAGCGTGGCCTTCAGGGGGTGAATCCCCGACTGGCCCTGAATGATCCCCTCCTGGATGAGGTTGTGGGCCATGAGGAGAAAGACGCCGATGAGGGTCATCTGACCTTCCGTCAAGGGCAGGACGACCATGGCGGCGATCCCGCCGTAGATATTGGCCAGCATCCCGATGAGCAGAGGCAGGGCGGCCGCCGCCGGGAGGTGCAGGAGGCCCATGGCCGGCGTGAGGAGGAAATCGAGCTGCCGGAGCCAGCCGCTCCACTCCAGAAGCGCCGTCAACAGGGAGACGGGCAGGACGATCTTCATCATCCAGATGAAGCCGCTCCAGCCCTTCCGTACCCCCATCAGCATCCCCGTTTTGATCAGGGCGCCGTATGCCAGCTTCGGAGCTTCCCCCTGCACCCTGGCGGTATTGTTACCTTCCCGTTTTTCCACAGATATTTCTCTTTTATTTCCGCCAACTATACATGCCCGTCCGCAAAATTCAACAAAAACCTTCCTTACCTCTCTACTTTCGGAGCCTTAAGAAACCTGTTGACTTCCTGCCCGCAGGCGGATTATTGACCACCCGGGAAGCGGGGAAATACTGCCGGTTGTGACGGCGGAAAACGGCGAAGGCGGGAGGTTTGCCATTCCGGACTTCAAGAAATACCTGGAAAAGATCCAGGCCGGTCAGAAGGGGCTCAACCCCTTTATGGATTTCATCGGCATCGAGCCGGTGGAAATAAGGGACGGGTACGCCCGGTTTCGCATGCCGGTCCGGCCGGAATATCTGCAGGGGGCGGGCAGGATGCAGGGCGGCCTGATGGTGGCCCTGGCCGATGAAGCCATCGCCCATGCCATGGTCACCACCTTGAACCCCTGGGAAGGCCTGACCACCATCGAGCTGAAGAGCAACTTCCTGGCGGCGGTAAGTACAGGCGAGATCACCGCCACGGCAAGCGTCTTCAAACGGGGCCGCAGCCTGATCATCGGCGACTGCCTGATCACCGACGAGCGGGGCCGGGATATCTGCCGGGTCTCCGCCACCTTTCTCCTGCTCGACGGGAAACGGCAAAAAGGGGCGGCACGGGAAGCTGAGGACTGAGGGCCGTCGCCCCGCCCCGGGCGGCGAGATCAGCCCAGGTTCCGGAGATTTTCGATCACCTGCAGCAACCGCGCCTTGCTGATCGGTTTCGTCAGATGGGCCGAGCAGCCGGCGTTCAGGCTTTTCTCTTCATCCTCCTTCAGGGCGTGGGCCGTCAGGGCGACGATCGGGGTCCGGGGGCGCCGCCGGGCCTCCTCCCAGGCCCGGATGGCCCGGGTCGCGGTGTAACCGTCCATCACGGGCATCTGCACATCCATGAGCACCAGGTCATAGGCTCCCTGCTGAAAGCGCGCCACCGCCTCCTCGCCGTTGCGCGCCGTCTCGATCCGGTAGGGATATCTTTTCAGGAAGGACCGGATGAGGAGCAGGTTGTCTTCCGAGTCATCCACCAGGAGGATGTTCAGGGGCGTCGCCTCCCGGTCATCGGGGGCCTTCGCCGCGGCGGCCTGCTCCTGCCGCCCCGGTCGGTCCCTGTGCAGGCTGGCCGTGAGAATCTCGAGCAATTCCTTCTTTTTGACCGGCTTGACGATGGAACCGGCGATGTTGGCCTCCCGGAAGCTAACCCGGCGGCCGATGGCGGTATCGGCGGTCATCATGTAAATGGGGATGATGGCCTGCCGGTATTCCCTTTCGATCCGGGCCGCGATGGCGAAACCGTCCATCCCGTCGGCATCGTGATCCAGGAGGATCACCCGGTAGGGACGGCCGGCGGCGGCGGCGCGCGTCAGTTCCTCCAGACAGGCCGCCGGGTCGTTCACCGTCGCGGCCTCCGCCCCCCAGCCCTCGACGAACTCCTTGATGATCTGGCAGTTATGGACGTTCGGATCCATGATCATGATGCGGACGCCGGCCAGGGGCGACGCCGTTTCCGGGTATTCTTCGCCGGCCTCCGGTTGTCTCCCGAACCGGGCGGTGAAATAAAAACTGCTGCCCGCGCCCGGCGCGCTGTCGATCCAGATCCGGCCGTGCATGAGTTCCACCAGATACCGGGAGATGGTCAGCCCCAGTCCCGTCCCGCCGTATTTCCGGGTGGTGTCCGCTTCGGCCTGGGTGAACTTCTCGAAGAGCCGGTCCTGTTTCTCCCGCGGAATCCCGATGCCCGTGTCCATGACGGTGAATTTCAGGCAGACGTTCTCTTCGTCACCGCCGGGCATCGTGGCCACCTCGAGGTAGACCTCCCCCGCTTCGGTGAACTTGATGCCGTTGCCGATGAGGTTGATGAGGATCTGCCGGAGCCGGGTGGGATCCCCGAGCAACCGGGTGGGGACGCCGGGCATGATGCGGCACGGGAGGGCGATCTTTTTGGCGGCGGCCTTGACGGCCATGAGTTCCATCGTCTTTTCGACCAAATCCCGTAAATCGAAGGGGATTGTCTCCAGCTCGATATGACCCGCCTCGATCTTGGAGATATCGAGAATGTCGTTGATGAGCCCCAGGAGATTTTCCGCGGCGTTCTTGAGGATGCCCACGTATTTTCCCTGCTCCTCGGAAAGGGGCGTTTCCAGCAGCAACTCGCCCATGCCGATGACGGCGTTCATGGGGGTCCGGATCTCGTGACTCATGTTGGCCAGGAAATCCGATTTCGCCTGGTTGGCCGCATCGGCCTGCCGCCGGGCCGCAACGAGCTGATCGTTGAGTTGCTGCAGCTCCGTCTGGGCCTGGAGCAGTTGCCTGTTTTTCTCTATGGCGGCCTCGTAGGTGGAAAGGACGAGATCGAAGATCTGCTGCGGGCGGGCGGTAAACGCGAATTGCTTCCGGCCGTGGACGACGTTGATGTTGACCGGCGGCTCCACCGGGCCGGTGACGTACCGGTTCCGCAGGAGATAGGCGAGGCGGGCGAAGAGATATTCCGGATTGTAGGGCTTGGAGATGAAGTGATCGGCGCCGCAGGCCAGGGCCCGGATGATGTCTTCGGGATCGGAAAGGGCGGTGAGAAGGATGACGGGGGTCCCCTGGAGTTCCCTGTCCGTCTTGATGGCCCGGCAGAGCTCGTAGCCGTCCATGCCCGGCATGATGATATCGCTGATCACCAGGGCGGGGCGGTCGCGGCGGGTGGCCGCCAGACCTTCATAACCGTCCCGGGCCACGACGACCCGGTAGCCCTCGCCCGCCAGCAGGTATCTGAGATAGGCGGCTTGCGTCTGGCTGTCTTCTACGATCAGGATCGGTTCCGTCGTCATAACTGCTGATTTTTTTAGATTTTTACGGTCTTTGCTATCTCCCCCGCCGGCGGGGTCAAGGGGCAAAGACGGGGTTGTCGTGAGCGGGCGGCCGCCTTTTATCCCTCCTAAATCGCTTGCGGTTCTTCCGCTTGTATTACACACGTTATTCGTGATGTTGTCAACAACATCCTGACACAACATCCTGCCCCGGGTGTGAAGAGCAAATAGAATTGTCCGCTTTCCTGTTGGTATGAAAACACACCGGGGTGGCCTCCTTAAGTTATTTTCAAAGTTTGCGGGTGTTGGACCAACATGACAATTCATCGTGAAGACCATCCGCGGGACAGGAGCGGAGCGGCGGACGTTCGCAAGTCTCAACGCGGGGAGGAGTTGTCGACAGCCGATTTCCCGTCGGCCCGGAGACAGTCGTCGCTACATATTTGTCAATATCGTTCCTGTTTGAACATTCCTGTCCGATTTCCACGCGGGGCTTGGCGCCGTTTTCAGACATAAACTCTATATATACAACAAGTTATTGCCTCAAGGGCTCCCTGGCACAATCTTTGATCTTTCCTGCTTATCCCGGCTGCGGGAAATCTCTTTTCAGGAGGATCATCATGAACACCGGCGACACCGCGTGGGTACTTATTTCGACCGTCCTGGTCTTTGCCATGACCATCCCCGGGCTGGCCTTCTTTTACGGGGGGCTGGTCCGGCGGAAAAACGTCCTTTCCATCCTCATGCAATGCTTCATCATCATGTGCGTCATTTCGCTCCAGTGGGCGCTTTTCGGCTACTCCCTCTCTTTCGGTCCCGATGCCGGGGGGTTGGGGATCATCGGCAGCCTCAAATGGGCGGGGCTGCAGTATGTGGGGGGGCAGCCCAACGGCGATTACGCCGCGACGATTCCCCATAGCGTCTTCATGATCTTTCAGTGCATGTTCGCCGTGATCACCCCGGCCCTGATGATCGGCGCCTTCGCGGAGCGGATGAAGTTCTCCGCCTTCCTGGTCTTCACCGTCCTCTGGGCGACTCTGGTCTATGATCCCCTGGCCCACTGGGTCTGGGGCACCGGGGGCTGGATGCGCACCCTCGGCGGTCTTGATTTCGCCGGCGGCATCGTCGTGCACGCCAGTTCGGGGGTGTCGGCCCTGGTCTTGTGCCTCCTGCTGGGCAAGCGCCTGGGCTACCAAAGGATCCCCTTCCGGCCCCATAACCTGCCCTTTACCGTCCTGGGAGGCGCCCTGCTGTGGTTCGGCTGGTTCGGTTTCAACGCCGGCTCCGCCCTGGGGGCCAACGAACTCGCCGCCCATGCCTTCGTCACCACCCATCTGGCCACGGCGGCGGCGGGCCTGGCCTGGGCCCTCTGCGAGTGGCAGCAGCACGGCAAGCCCACGATCCTGGGAACCGTCACGGGGGCTGTGGCGGGATTGGTGGCCGTCACCCCGGCCTGCGGTTTCGTGAACCCCATCAACGCCGTCTTTATCGGGATCATCGCCGCCTTGGTCTGCTATCTCGCCGTCACGGCGATCAAGGCCCGTCTCGGTTACGACGACGCCCTGGATGCCTTCGGGGTCCACGGGGTGGGCGGCATCTGGGGAACCATCGCCGTGGGTCTGTTCGCCGAGAAGGCCGTCAACGCCGCCGGGGCCGACGGCCTGTTCTTCGGCGGCGCCCAGCTCGGGCCGCAGCTCGTCATGGCGGCTGTCGCCCCCCTCTTCGCCGGGGTGATGACCTTTGCCATCTTCAAGCTCGTCGATGCCCTGATGTGTGTTCGGGTAGGGGAAAAGGACGAACACATCGGCCTCGATCTGACCCAGCAGAGCGAAGCGGCTTACACCATTATCGAATGACCTCCCGCAGCGGCAGGTCAGCGGCAAAGAAAGGTTAATAAATTACAATAGTTGCCGACTTTTAAACAGAGAGGAAGCGTGCCATGAAATACATTATCGCCATTATTCAACCCCACAAGCTAAATGAGGTGATGGTCGCTCTGGAAAACGTGGAGATCCCCCTGGTGACGGTGTCCAATGTCCTGGGGCGGGGCCGGCAGAAAGGCGTCACGGAGATCTACCGGGGAAACGTGGAGGCGGGAAGCCTGCTGAAGAAGGTGAAACTGGAAATCGCCGTCAACGAGGATTTCGTCGCCCCGGCCCTGGAGGCCATCACGGCGGGGGCCCGCACCGGTGAGGTGGGCGACGGTAAGATCTTCATCCTCGATCTCCACGAGGTGCTGCGGATCAGGACGGGGGAACGGGGCGGCATCGCCATCGGTTAAGGAAAGAAATCGTGTACAGGAGGAAAAGAGCATGTTGACCAAGAAGCAAGCGGTAACAAGGGTGTTGTTGTCGGTATTGATCCTTTTCGTTTTTCTGTCCGTCACCCCCGGGGAAGCGCTACCGGACACGGACAGGGCCGTCCCGACAGCTTCCGGTTCCGGGGCGGGGGAACCGGCAGGAGCGGCGGCGGTGCCCGCCCCCGGGACCGCCGCCGGCAATCCCGCCCCCCGGGAGGAAAGGCCCACCGGCGATTTCACCGTGGCGGCCTTGAGCCAGTATATCTGGAGAGGCTATGAACTGAGCCGGAACGGTATGGTCGTCCAGCCGGCGATGACGCTCGGCTGCAAAGGGTTCAGCGTCGGGCTTTGGGGAAACCTGGATACCCGGCCCTACTACGGGGGAACCGACGATATAAACTATGCAAGTGCCTGGAACGAAACGGATTTTACTTTGTCATACACCCATGACCTGGGCCTGGTAAGCCTCGGGGGCGGTTATATCTACTACGCCCTGGGCGCCCTCAACAAGGACGCCCCGGACCGGGCCGATGCCCAGGAGATCTTTGCCACGGTGAGTCTGAATACCATTTTGGCGCCCACCCTGACGGCCTACAAGGAAATCGACCACTACCGCAACTGGTATTTTCTCCTGGGAATCTCCCAGGCTTGGGAATTCAACCGGACGGTATCCCTGAAGATCGCGGCAACGGCGAGTTATCTTTTGAGCACTTACGCCGACGCCAATCTCTTCAACGCCGGGGCGGGTTACGGCGGTTATCCCAAATTCAACGGCAACGCGCAGGCCACGGACGACAAATTCAGCAACTTCCACGACGGAACGGTGACGGTCAGCCTGCCCGTCAAGGCCGCAAAATATCTTACGGTCACCCCGACGATCACGTATGTGTTTCCCCTTTCCGACGAGGCAAGGAATGAGATGAAAGGCTCGGGTCTGAAAGGAACGGCAACGGCCGCAGAACGGGACAGCACCTATCTATACGGTGGTCTGTCCGTCAGCTTCTCGTTTTGACGGGAGGCGCCGGGCCGCCCCGCCGGTGGGCACCATCCGGGGCTTATCCCTTGATGCAGCCCACCGCCCGGAGCCGGGCCACCTTCCGGGCCAGACCCGCCCGGTGGACCACCGCCACCACTTCCTCCAGGTTCTTGTAGGCCCCGGGAATCTCCTCGCTCAGGGTGCCCCGGCCGCCGGCCATGACCGTTACCCCCAGCTCCGCCATCTCCCGGACGATGGCCCGGCCCCGGCTGGCCTTCATCGCCTGGCTCCGGCTCATGACCCGGCCTGCGCCGTGGCAGGCGCTGGCAAAGGTCTCCGCGTAAGCCCGCTGCGTGCCGGCCAGGACATAAGAACCGGTGCCCATATTTCCCGGAATCAGTACCGGCTGGCCGACCTCCCGGTACGGTGGCGGCACGGCGGGGTGGCCGGGGGGCAGGGCCCGGGTGGCCCCCTTGCGGTGGACGCAGAGGCGCATCTCCCGCCCGGCGACGGGGTGGATCTCGAGTTTGGCGATATTGTGGCAGACGTCGTAGAGGAGCTTCATCCCCACCTCCCGGGGGCTCTTGTGCAGCGTTTTTTCGAAGGTTTCCCGGGTCCAGTGCATGAGCAACTGGCGGTTCGCCCAGGCGTAGTTGGCCGCGGCGGCCATGGCGGCGTAGTAATCCTGCCCCCGCCGGTCTTTCAGGTAGGCGCAGGCCAGCTGCCGGTCCGGCAGGGAAAAGCCCAGCTCATGGACATGCTTGACCATTCCGGCCAGGTAGTCGTCGCAGACCTGATAGCCCAGTCCCCGGGAGCCGCTGTGGATCATCACCACGACCTGATTCAGCTCCAGGCCGAAGGCCGCCGCGGCCTGCGGGTCGAAGATCTCCTCCACCACCTCGATTTCCAGAAAATGATTGCCCGATCCCAGGGTGCCCAACTGCTCCCGGCCCCGTTCCAGGGCCCGGTCGCTTACCAGTTCCGGGTCGGCCCCGGCCATGCAGCCGCCGTCCTCCGTCGTTTCCAGGTCCGCGGCGGTCCCGAATCCCTGGCGGACCGCCCAGGCCGCCCCCTCCTCCAGGACCTTTTTCTCTTCCTTCACGGAGAGCTTCAAATCGCCCTTTGCGCCCACACCGGAAGGGATGTTCCGGAAAAGCGCGGTGACGAGCTCCGGCAGGCGGCCCTGAATTTCTTCATAGGCCAGGCGGGTCGTCATGAGGCGGCAGCCGCAGTTGATGTCGTAGCCCACCCCGCCGGGGGAGATGATCCCATGCTCCGCATCGAAAGCCGCCACGCCGCCGATGGGAAAGCCATAGCCCCAGTGGACATCCGGCATGGCCAGGGAATAATTGACGATTCCCGGCAGGTGGGCAACGTTGGCCACCTGCTTTTGGCTCTCGTCGTTTCCCATATCCCTGAGGAGCCGCTCGCTGCTGTAAATGATGCCGGGGACCTTCATCCCCCCGGTCCGGGGCACCTCCCAGCGGCAATCGTCAAGTTTCTTCAACATCTTTATCCCTCCGGAATCACTTGCGGTTCTTCCCTCAAGCCGCGACGGGTTCACACATCGACGATAAAGACCCCCTGCCAACCGGCGGATGTTTCCCGAACCGCGGCGTGGTGATAGGTAACGGCCTTGATTTCCGTCTTGATCACCTGACGGGCGGGGTCGTAATCCTCGCCGAGGCAGCAGGCGGTCAACAGGAAACCGGCGGTGCCGCCGGCACTCTCATCCCCACCCGCCAATCCATCCTCCGCCGCCGGTGCTGCGGCCGGCACTTTTCCGGCGGTAACGAATCCCCCCGCTGCAAGCGTCCTGCCGCTTCCATTCAGGGACGTTGCGGCAAAAGGTTCCGGTAAAACCAGAGACCGGTCGGTTTCGCCGGCCCGTCCGGTGCCGCCGGACAACCGGGAAAAGGTCAGTTCCCCCACTTCCCGGACCAGAAAACCCTCCCCATTGAAAAGATAAAGGATTTCCCGGAGATAATTGATCCAGAGGTCCGTCAGGTCCGCGCCGTCAATGCGGATAACCTTGACCCTGGCGGGATTGACGGCGGTGCGGTCCGTGAGGAGGGTGAAGAGCGCCGCCGCCCCTTCCCGGAAGAGATCCCTCAGGGTTGCACCGTCCACCTCGACGCCGATGTCGGCGGTATGATCGAGAATGCGATAGCCCATCCCCACCTGGCTCCTCCCCTTGCCGGGGAGGAAAAAAGATATCATGATGTTTCTTCATCGAAGAGGTCGTCTTAGGTTTCTTCGTTGAAGAGGTCGCCTTCCCGGAGGCCGCCGGCGTCGTCCGCCTCCGCGCCGCCGTTTTCCGGGATTTCCTCCGTTTCCTCCTCCCGCTCCACCCGGGCGATGCCCACGAGACGCTCGTTTTCGTCGAGATCGATAAGCTTCACCCCCTGGGTGCTCCGGTGGATCAGGGAGACCTCCTCGACCCGGACCCGGATGATCTTCCCCGCATCGCTGATGAGCATCAGATCTTCATCGCCCGTCACCTGGCAGATGCCCGTGACGTTGCCCACCCGGGGGGTGGTGCGGAGATTGATCGTCCCCTTGCCGCCCCGGCTCTGGAGGCGGTATTCGCTCACGGCGGTCCGTTTTCCGTAACCCTTTTCCGTGATCGTGGCCATGGCGCTGCCCTCGGAGGGGATCTCCATGCCCACCACCGCATCCCCCTCCGCCAGCATGATCCCCCGGACGCCCCGGGCGCCCCGGCCCATCTCCCGCACATCCTCCTCGTGGAAGCGGATCGCCATGCCCTGGCGGGTACCGAGGAAGATGTCCTGATTGCCCAGGGTCAACTGGACGTCCATGAGTTCGTCCCCTGCATCGATGCCGATGGCGATGATCCCCGTGCTCCGGGGATTGGAGAAGGCCGCCAGGTTGGTCTTCTTGATCACCCCCTGCCGGGTGACCATGACGACGTTGCGGTCCGCGGCGAACTCCTTCACCGGCAGGATGGCGGCCACCCGTTCGCCGGCCGCCAGGCTGATGAGGTTGACGATGGCCTTGCCCTTCGCCGCCCGGCCGGCCTGGGGGATCTGATAGACCTTCAGCCAGTAAACCTTGCCGAAGCTGGAAAAGATGAGGATGTACTGATGGGTGGAGGCCACGAAGATCTTCTCCACGAAGTCCTCCTCCTTGGTTCCCATCCCCACCTTGCCGCGGCCGCCCCGCCGCTGGCTCCGGTAGAGGCTCACGGGATTGCGCTTGATATAGCCGGAATGGGAAACGGTGACCACCATGTCCTCCTCGACGATGAGGTCCTCGATGTCGATGTCGTCGGAGCTGACGACGATCTCCGTCCGCCGCTCGTCGCCGTAGCGCGCCCGGATGTCTTCCAGTTCCGCGACAATGACCTCAAGCACCCGGTGCGGGTTGTCGAGAATGTCCTTCAGGTAGGCGATTTGCTTAACTAATTCTGCATGTTCGGCGTCGATCTTCTCCCGTTCCAGCCCCGTGAGGCGCTGGAGGCGCATCTCGAGGATCGCCCGGGCCTGGGGCTCCGTAAGGCCGAAGCGGTTCCCCAAGGCGGTGGCGGCCTCCTGGGGGTTGGCGGCGGCCTTGATCACCGCCACCACGGCGTCGATGTTGTTCAGGGCGATGATCAGCCCCGCCAGGATATGGGCCCGTTCCGTGGCCTTCGCCAGCTCGAAGCGGGTCCGCCGGACGACGATCTGTTTGCGGAAATCTATAAAACTCTGGAGGATTTCCTTGAGATTGAAGATCCGGGGCTGCTTGTTGTCGATGGCGAGCATGATGACACCGAAGGAAGATTCCATCTGGGTGTGCTTGTAGAGCTGGTTGAGGATCACCCCGGAGACCTCGTCCCGCTTCAGGTCCAGGACGATGCGGATCCCGTCCCGGTCCGATTCGTCCCGGAGATCGGCGATACCCTCGATCTTCCTCTCCTTGACCAGTTCCGATATCTTCTCGATAAGATTGGCCTTGTTGACCTGATAGGGAAGCTCCGTCACGACGATGCTCTCCCGGTCGTTCCGGGCGTTGCGTTCGATCATGGCCCGGGCGCGGATCCGGATGCTGCCCCGGCCGGTGCGGTAGGCGGCCAGGATGCCTTCCCGGCCGTTGATGAACCCCGCCGTGGGAAAATCCGGACCGGGGATGTAGCCGATCAGTTCGTCGATGGTGAGCTCGGGATTCTTGATCAGGGCGATGGTGCCGTCGATGACCTCCCGGAGATTGTGGGGGGGGATGTTCGTCGCCACGCCGACGGCGATGCCGGCGGTGCCGTTGAGCAGGATCGTGGGGATCTTCGCCGGCATGACCACCGGTTCCGTGAGGGATTCGTCGTAATTGGGTATGAAATCCACCGTATCCTTCTCGAGATCGGCGAGAATTTCCTCCGCTATCCTGGCCATGCGGATCTCCGTGTAACGCATCGCCGCCGGGGGGTCCCCGTCGAGGGAACCGAAGTTTCCCTGTCCGTCCACGAGGAGGTAGCGCATGCTGAAGTCCTGGGCCATGCGGACGATGGTGTCGTAGGCCGCCTGATCACCGTGGGGGTGGTACTTACCGATGATGTCGCCGACGATGCGGGCCGATTTCTTGTAGGGGCGGTTCCAGCGGTTGCCCATCTCGTGCATGGCGAAAAGGACGCGGCGGTGGACCGGCTTCAGGCCGTCCCGGACATCGGGGATGGCCCGGCCGATGATGACGCTCATGGCGTAGTCCATGTAGGACTTCTTCATCTCGTCTTCGATATTGACAGGCAGGTTCTTCTGAAAGAGATCATCCATGTTTTTTTGCAGCTCCTGTTAAATGTTGATTCCCTGATCAAAAACCATCATGACCCGTAGAGCACCGCGAAGCATGAAAGTGGTATTTTCGCGGCAAGTCATGCCCCCGCGGAGAGAACACCGGGCGGGTGCTCTCCGCGAGGATGGTTGTGTTTCTTTTGCAACCGCGCCAACCGGAGAAAAAGGCAACCGTCCCCATTTAGTCCCCGTTTTACAGGTCGAGGTTGGTGGCATAGAGGGCGTTTTTGTAGATGAAATCCTTGCGGGGTTCGACCTGGTCGCCCATGAGGGTGGTGAAGATTTCATCGGCCACGACGGCGTCGTCGACGCGCACCTGCAGGAGGGTCCGTTTCTCGGGGTCCATGGTGGTTTCCCAGAGCTGTCCGGGGTTCATTTCGCCCAGACCCTTGTAACGCTGCACGGAAAGCGATTTCTTGCCGGCGTTCATGACGAATTCGATAAGTTCCGGTAGCGAGGACAGCTCCTGAACCAAACCGCCCTCCTCCAGACGCACCTCATAGGGTGGTTCCCCCAGCGGGGCCAGGGCGTGGAGCATCCCGCGCAGTTCCGGAAATTTGGGATTGTGGAAGAGATCGCGGTCGATACAGGTAGTCGTAACCAGTCCGTCCCCGGCAATCTTGAAGATCATCTTCATCCCGCCCCGGTCCGGGTCCACCTCCACCGCGTAGCTGAAGACCTTCTCCTCCCCGACGGCCATGGCGGTGCGTTTCGCCACCCGGGCCATCGTCTCCTGGGAGCGGAAGTCGGACTCGGCAAAGGCCGGGTCGGCAGCTAAAATCCTCAGGATGTTCCTGTCCATGCCCTCCTTGGCGAACTTGTCGAGGATGTCTTCCGCCCGCATGGCCTTTTTGATCAGGGTGAGGAAGCGGTTCCCCGACAGCGGGGTGCCGCCGTTGTTCCGGATCATGACGCTCGCCTTGCCGACACCGCTGTCGAGGATGTATTCCTTCATCTTTTCCTCGTTGTGGATATAGACCTCCTTTTTCTTGTCGGCGATCCGGAACAGCGGCGGCTGGGCGATGTACAGATAGCCCCGCTCGATGAGCTCCCGCATGTGCCGGAAAAAGAAGGTCAAAAGCAGGGTCCGGATATGGAGGCCGTCCACGTCGGCATCGGACATGATGATGATCTTGTGGTAACGGATCTTGC
Organism: Syntrophales bacterium; assembly: GCA_035448805.1. Taxonomy (GTDB): domain Bacteria; phylum Desulfobacterota; class Syntrophia; order Syntrophales; family UBA8958; genus UBA8958. The sequence goes on along the minus strand of DAOTJR010000004.1, from coordinate 45,318 downwards.
TGATATCGTAGTCCCCTTCCCCGATCCCGGTGCCCAGGGCGGTGATGATCACCCGGATCTCCTCGCTCTGGAGCATCTTGTCGAAGCGGGCCTTCTCGACGTTCAGGATCTTGCCCCGCAGGGGCAGGATGGCCTGAAATTTTCGGTCCCTTCCCTGTTTGGCCGAGCCGCCGGCGGAATCGCCCTCGACGAGATAGAGTTCGCTGCGCGCCGGGTCCTTTTCCTGACAGTCCGCCAACTTACCGGGCAGGGAACCGACCTCCAGGGCGCTCTTCCGCCGCGTCAGCTCCCGGGCGCGCCGTGCCGCCTCCCGGGCCCGGGAGGCCTCCACGCATTTGGCGATGAGCTGTTTGGCCACCTGGGGGTTTTCTTCCAGATACGTGCCGATCTTCTCGTAAACGATGCCCTCGACCAGCCCCTTGACCTCGCTGTTGCCCAGTTTCGTCTTGGTCTGCCCCTCGAACTGGGGGTTTTTCACCTTGACGCTGATCACGCAGGCCAGACCTTCCCGCAGGTCTTCGCCTTTCAGACTTTCCTTACCCTTTAAGAGTCGGCTGCTCTCGGCGTAATTGTTAAAGACCCTGGTCAGGGCGGAGCGGAAACCGATGAGATGGGTCCCGCCTTCCGTGGTATTGATGCTGTTGGCAAAGGAGAAGATGTTTTCGATATAGGTGTCGTTGTACTGGAGGGCCACCTCGACGAAGCAGTCCTCCCGGGCGCCGCTCACATAGATCGGTTCCTTGTGGAGCACCCGTTTGTTGCGGTTGATGTACTCCACGAAGGAGACGATCCCCCCTTCGTAAAAAAACTCGTTCTTTTTTTCCGTGCGCTCGTCAATCAGGAAGATCCGGACGCCGGAATTGAGAAAGGCCAGTTCCCGGAGGCGGTTGGCCAGGATGTCGAAGCTGTACTCCGTTTCCTCGAAGATCTCCTCGTTGGGCTTGAAGGTGATCTTGGTCCCCCGGCCCCGGGTCTTGCCCACCATCTCCAGGGGGGCAACAGGAACCCCGTGGCGATAGGACTGGGTATAGACATGACCGTCCCGGCGCACCTCGAGCTCGAGCTCCGAGGAGAGGGCGTTGACCACCGAGACGCCCACGCCGTGCAGCCCGCCGGAGATCTTGTAACTGTCGTTGGAGAATTTGGCCCCGGCATGGAGTTTGGTAAGCACCACCTCCGCCGCCGACACCCCCTCCGTCTTGTGGATCTCCACGGGAATGCCCCGGCCGTTGTCCTCCACCATGACGCTGTTGTCCATCCGGATCTTGACCGTGATGGTGTCGCAGAAACCGCCCGCGGCCTCATCGATGCTGTTGTCCACCACCTCATAAACCAGGTGGTGAAGTCCCTCCTTACCCGTGGAACCTATATACATGGCCGGTCGTTTCCGGACCGCCTCCAATCCCTCCAGGACCTTGATGCTGTCCGCCCCGTACCGCTCGTCACTTTCGGCAACCACTATCTTTTGTTCTTCCATTTTTTCAATAATATCCATTTTTTATAACTTCAAGGGCATGACGATGCACAGATAATCCTCATTACCCATTCCCCGGACCACCCCCGGTTTCATCCCGAGGTTGATCTCGAAGGACACCTCTTCCTCATCCACCGCCGCGATGGCGTCGATCAGATAATTGACGTTGTAACTGACGACCATTTCTTCCCCCGCGTAATCGACATCGATTTCTTCATTGGCTTCCCCGACGTCGGGGTTGTTGGAATTCAGGACCATCAGCTTGTTGCCGAGGGTAATGATCACGCCACTGTAACGGTCGCTGGAGATAACGCTCATCCGCCGCAGGGCATGGAGGACCTTGTCCCGTCCGAATTGCAGCGCCGTCCCCTTTTCCACCGGGATCACCCGCCGGTAGTCCGGATATTCCGCATCGATCATACTGACTTTGACGGTGATGTTCTTCGTCTTCATGATGAACATGCCATGATCGAAACCGATCGCCACCTCCGCTTCGTTTTCCGCTATTTTCCTCACTTCCCACAGTCCCTTGCGGGGAATGATGACCCCTTTTTCCAATTCCAGTCCGCCGGCGGAACCGGCCGGTCCCCGCGCCATGGCCAGGCGGTGCCCGTCGGTCGCCACCATCTGCAGGCGGGAACTGTCTCCGAGGCCGACGGTCTCCATAAAAATGCCGTTCAGGTTCATCCGGATCTCGTCGGTGGAAACGGCAAAGGAGGTCTTGCGGATCAGGTCCGTCAACACCGCTCCGGACACCCGATACAGAGGGATGTCCTCCACCTCCACCACCTGGGGATACTCATCCGCCGGCATCCCCGGGATGCGGTAAATCGCCTTGTTGCAGGTCATGGTCACCTGATGCTGATCGTTCTTCGAAAAATAGATCGTTTCTCCCTGAGTTTCCCGAATCATTTCATGAAGTTTTTTCACCGAAAGGGTGATGTCTCCCGGGACGGCGATCCGGGCGTCATATCGGGAGATCAGGCTGATCTCCCGGTCCGTGGCGACAATCTTGATCTGATTGTCTTCGGTACGCAGGAGAATATTGTTCAGAATAGGAATGGTCGTTTTACGTTCCACGATCCCCAGGGTCTTTTGAATTCCCTCCAGGAAGGTATTCCTGTCGATGTGAAATTCCATTCTTTACTCCTTTCCTCTTTTTTATTTTTTTTATTTAAATAAAAAATACAGAACCAGTAGTAAGGGCTGTTCACTACGGTTTATAACCCACAACTTACCGATCTACATCCGTTATCTTCGCTGAGGCGCTGTTTATAACCTCTTGGCGTCCCGGTTAACTGATGTTGTTCAATGCCTCTTCGAGCTCTTCACAGAGGTTCTTAAGCTTTCTGTCGTTTTCCATCATGCCGGTCAATTTCTTGCAGGCATAGATGACGGTCGAGTGATCGCGTCCGCCGATCCGTTCCCCGATGTCGGGGAACGAGGCGTTGGTGAATTTTCTCGCCAGATACATGCACATCTGGCGGGCGGCGACGATATTCTTGTTTTTCTTGTGAGATTTTACATCGGCGGCCTTGACCCCGTATTTGGACCCGACAACCTTGATGATGTCGTCGATGGACAGCTCCTGTCTGGAGTTGGTGCGGATCATGTGTTTGAGGACATCCCGGACCAGGTCGATGTCGATTTCCCGGTGCTTTAGGGAGGAATAGGCGACGATCCGCAACAGAAAACCCTCCAGCTCCCGGATGTTGGACTCGGCGTTTGTGGCGATGTAGTAGGAGACGTTCGCCGGCAGATCGATGTTGTTTTCATTGGCCTTTTTTTCGACAATCGCCACTTTGGTCTCGATGTCGGGCGGCTGGATATCGGCGATCAGTCCCCACTCGAAACGGTTGCGGATCCTGCTTTCCAGATTGGGGATTTCCTTGGGGAATTTATCGCTGGTGACGACGATTTGCTTGCCCGCGTCGTGGAGGGTGTTGAAGGTGTGAAAAAATTCCTCCTGCGTCCTCTCCTTGCCGGCGATGAACTGAATGTCGTCCATGAGCAGACAGTCGATGTTGCGATACTTGTCCCGGAAGCCGGGCATCTTGTCGAAGCGGATGCAGTTGATCAATTCATTCATGAAGGATTCCGCGGAGACGTAAACGACGTTCATGTGCGGGTGGAGGTCCAGGACCTTCAGCCCGATGGCATTGAGCAAATGGGTCTTTCCCAGCCCTACCCCCCCATAGATGAACAGGGGGTTGTAGCTTTTGGTGGTCTGTTCGGCCTGTTCCGCCACGGCCATAGCCGCGGCATGGGCGAATTGATTCGAGGCACCGATGACGAAGCGCGCGAAGGAGTATTTGGGGTTCAGCGTCGTCGACTGTCTGGCGGCGCTGCTTTTCCTGGCCGTGCGGACTTCCCGGTCCGGCAGGGCGGCGGGGGATGCCTTCTCCGGAGCCTTCTTTTCCTGGGTGATGACGAAATCGATTTGATAAGTGCGGCCCGTGGCGGCCCGGAAGGAATCGGCGATCACCCGCAGGTGGTTTTCCTCCAGCCAGTCGCGAAAGAAGCGGTTGGGTACGGAAAAGCGGACGGTCTGCTCGTCCATGGACATAATCTTGAGGGGCTTTATCCAGGTATCGAAATTATGCTCATCGACATTTTCTTTAATGATATTAAATATTTCCTTCCATTTTTGGTCCAATTCACAACCCCTTGTAAACACCTTTATCAACACATGTTGATGATTTTGTTGAATTTAATTTGCCGATTTCGACCCGTCCCTGCTTAAGTTGATCCACACGAAAACCGTCAAGATTACAAATTACCGATGTCGTTCAACAATTTAAAAAGACGGTTCAGATCGTCACCGGAAGAGAAGCGAATCTCGATCGTTCCCGCACGGTTGCCCGGCCTGATTCGTACCGCCGCCATAAGTCGCTCCGTCAATCTTCGTTCCATATCGAGGATATAAACACTCTTTTTCATACCTTTTTTCGGTGTTTTCGCGGCCGCCTTCTTGATATGGGCGACCAGCCGTTCCGCCTCCCGGACGTTGAGTTCCCTGGCGGTGATCAACTGCAGCGCCTGTAGTTGTTCCGCCGGTTCATCCAGGGACAGCAGGGCCCGGGCATGGCCGCTGGTGATCGTTTTTGCCGCCAGCGCTTTTTTCACCTCCCCGGGGAGCTTCAACAGCCGGAGGGTGTTGGCCACGGTCGAGCGGTCCTTACCGATCCGGGCGGCAATCTCTTCCTGGAGCATACCGAATTGCCGGGTCAGGATCTGGTATGCCTCCGCCTCTTCGATCGGGTTCAGGGACTCCCGCTGAAGATTCTCGATTAGAGAAAGCTCCGCAATTTCCTGATCTTCCGCACCGCGGACGATGACCGGCACCTCCTTGAGGCCGGCCTGCTGCGCGGCCCGCCACCGTCGTTCGCCCACGATGATCTCATATCCCCGTTCCTTTTTCCGGGCGACGATCGGCTGGATGATACCGCTTTTTTTAATAGATTCGACCAGCTCTCGCTGCTCCTTTTCGGAAAAGCTCTTACGGGGCTGGAAACGGTTTGGGGTCAACTCCTCGATGCCGCACATGATGAAGGCGGCTCTGTTGTCCAGGTCGGTGAGGAGATCGGGGAACATCGCCCCCAAGCCCTTACCGAGGGATGGTTTTGCCGACATTACAACCTCCCGTTTTGTAGGATCTCCCGGGCCAGTTCCATATAGGCTGCGGCGCCGCGGGACTTGATGTCGTAGAGGATAATGGGGAGCCCGTGACTCGGGCACTCGGACAGACGCACATTCCTGGGGATGACCGTATCGAAAACCCGGCGGCCGAAATGCTGCCTAACATCCTCACTGACCCGGTGGGACAGGAGGTTCCGGGCATCGAACATCGTCAGCAGAATCCCCCCGAGGGTCAGGTCCGGATTGAAACTCTGCCGGACCAGGCGGACGGTGTTGAGGAGATTGCCGAGACCTTCCATGGCGAAATACTCACATTGCAGGGGGACGATAAGACTGTCCGCCGCCGCCAGGGCGTTGATAGTCAAAAAGCCCAAAGAAGGAGGGCAATCAATTATAACATATTGATAATCCTCGTTTAAATCTTTAAGGAGAAGACGCAGTCTCTTTTCCCGGTTCACCATCGACACGAACTCTATTTCCACCCCGATGAGATTCTGATCCGCCGGTGCCACATCGAGAAAAGGCAGTGCCGTCTTACGGATGATCTCCGCCAGGGAACACTGGCCGACCAGACCGTGGTAGATGTTACGTTCCCGGATCTCCGCCCGGTCCATGCCGACCCCGGTGGAGGCGTTTCCCTGGGAATCGCAATCGACCAGGAGGGTACGTTTTTCCGCCGCCGCCAGAGAAGCGGCCAGATTGATGGCCGTGGTGGTCTTGCCCACGCCGCCTTTCTGATTGGCGATGCCGATGATTTTACGCATGATTTTATTCAGTTTTTTCCAGGACTTACATCTTGAGTTATTGCGGTGGAGACTACCACAAAAAGATCTTTTTTAAAAGGTCTTTTTTAGAAAAATCTTTAAACTAATATCTCGTAATTATTGATAAAATTATTGACCGGACCGGAACGTTACTTTTGCGGGGCCCCCGGCCTTCCGGTAGCGGATGATTATCCGGCGGTCACCGCCGTGGGGCAGGGAAAAGGCCGTTTTTTCTTCCCGGTGAAAGCCCGTCGCGAGGCAGGCGGACGCGATGGCCGCCGCCGCTTCCTCCTGCCGGGGACCCCGCATCACCAGCAGCGAGCCTTCGGGACGGAGAAAATGGCTGCCCATAGTCAGGAGCGCCGGCGTCGGAAAGGAGGCCCGGGACACCACCACATCGCAGGATGCCGTCAGCAGCCCTGCCGCCACGGCCTTTTCCACCCGCTCGTGGATGACGGCGACCCCGGTGAGGTCGAGCCGGCGGATGACCTCCCGGAGAAAAGATACCTTTTTCCGGGCCGATTCCAGGAGATACAGATCGATATCCGGACGGGCGATCTTTACCGGCAGTCCGGGAAAGCCCCCCCCGGTGGCGACGTCCAGAAGGCGCAGACCTCCCTTCTGCGGCAGAAAGGAAAGCAGGGCGAGGGAATCGAGGAAATGCTTGACGGTGATGTCGCGGGGATCCTTGATCGCCACGAGACTTACGAAACGGTTCCATTTCCGCAGCTCCTCCTCGTACAGGGCAAAGAGGCGGAGTTGCCCGTCCGTGAGCGCAATGCCCAGCTCCCCGGCGCCGGCCCGAAGCAGCCCCGGGGGGGACAGGGCAGGGACGGACGGCGGGCCGGTGCCCCCGCCGTTCCCCGGCACCGGGATTGCGTTTCCCCGGGGAGACAGGCCACGGCCGGCCGTCCCGCCGCCGCCGTCGCCGCGTGGTGACGGGGCGGCGTCGCCCTGCCGGGTGGTACCGTTGTGATCAGCGCCGGTAGGCGGGGTCGAGCAACTCATTGATGCTCTCCATGATGACCCCGGTGGCGCCCGCGAAATTTTCCTTGTACTGCTGCTGTGATTCCCGGGACAGGAGCTTGAAGGGGGTATCGATCCGGAAAGGCCGGAGGCGGTCCGCCACGGACATCGGTTTGCCGATGCGATAGACGATGCGGCCGGTGCGGGCGAAGGGGAGACTGTCGGGATAGACCTGATCGGAGTTGTTGCAACCCACGGGAACGACTACTTTTCCCGTGTGGAGGGCCACCTGGGCGATGCCCGTTTTCCCCTCCCCCAGTTGGCTGCCCCGGGTCCCCTCGGGGAAGATGATGAGGCTCAGACCCTGATCGAAGAGGGCGAAACGGGTCAATTCCGCCACCTTCGCCATGATCCGCTCGTAGAAATCCCGCATGAATTCGATGAAGTCGTCCCCGAAGAGCCGGGCGGTTTCGGCGATGTTGGCGGCATGGACCTCCGTCCCGTCTTCCTTGCCGTCCACGGCGTCCCGGACCCGGCGATAAAGCTCCCGGGTGATCCGGCCGCCGAACTTTTGGGTGTAGTACTCTTCGATGAGATAGCCCAGGGAGGGCACGGGGATGAGATTGCACAGGTCGAGCCCCTTGCCGAGCCACTTGTTCCGGTAGTACTTCCCCTTTACCCAGACGGTCGTCCAGGGATATTTTTTCAGCCGCCACAGCTTGTACTGGAAGGGCCAGTAGTTGAAGCGGTCCGTGTGATTCATGGCAAAGATGACATTTTCCCCCGGGGGGATACGCTCCGGATTCTCCAGGACGATATCCACCTTCTGGAAGAGGTTGTAATTGGGTCCCAGCATGACGACACCAAGGAACCGCTGCACCTGGGGAATCTTCACCAGTTTGATATTGTTGAGATATTCGAGATCAACCATGACCAGAAACCTCTTTGGGGGTGCGGCGGGAACGGCCCTTTCCGGGGCCGGGACGCCGCCGTTTGCCGCCGCCGCCGGTTCTCACGATGCCCCGCCCGCCGCCAGGAGCAGCCGGCGGACCCGCGCCAACTCCGCCGGCGTATCCACCTCCACGGAATCGTGAACGGTTTCGACGACCTTTATCCTGTATCCGTATTCCAGGGCCCGGAGCTGCTCCAGGGCCTCCAGACGTTCGAGTTTCCCCACCGGCAGGGCCGCGAAGGTCCGGAGAAAATGGCGCCGGTAGGCATAGATCCCGTGGTGCTTGTAGTAGTCCGCCCTTTTGTCCCCGTCCCGGACACAGGGGATGGTGGCCCGGGAGAAATAGAGGGCAAACCCGTTCCGGTCGAAGACCGTCTTGACGGCGTTGGGGTGGCCGATTTCCTCCTCCCGGACGATCCGGTAGATCAGGGTGGACATGGGGATGGTCGGGTCGTCCCGGAGGGGTCGCACCACCTCTTCGATCTGGAGGGGGTTGAAGAGGGGCTGGTCCCCCTGGATGTTCACGACGATGTCCGCATCGGCGAGCCGAAGGAGGGTGGCCGCCTCGTGGATCCGGTCCGTCCCCGAGGGGTGGACCGCCGCCGTGAGAACGGCCCGGCCGCCGAAGGCCGTGACGGCGTCGTAGATCCGCCGGTCGTCCGTGGCCACGGCCGCCAGGGAAACGAGGGCCGACTTTTCGACCCGCTCATAGACGTGGCGGATCATGGGTTTGCCGCACAGGTCCGCCAGGGGCTTGCCGGGAAACCGCGAAGATTCATACCGGGAGGGAATGATACAGATAATGTTGCCGGTGGTGTTGTCTGATGCCATTTAGCAGGATCGCTTGACGCCGGCGGCCGCTCTTTTCTCCGTCTGCCCCGCCGCCGGAAATTTTTTTTATCCTCGGGAAGTCCGTTTCCCGGTTCTTCCCGGGCCGGGGAAGCCGTTTCGCTTCCCGCCGCTTCTATAGGAAATAAAGGCCCGGCTGTCAATGAAAAAGGAAATCAGGGACATAAATAGGGATCGCTCTGCAGGAGGTGGCCGGTTACGTAATCCCCGACGGCCTCCTCCAGGGGGCGGAAGACCACGGGACAACCGGCGGCCGCCAGCTTGTCCATCTTCGCCTCGGTAAAATATTGATACTGTTCCTCCAGGCCGGGGGGCATGTCGATGTAGTCGATCCGCACCGGCAGCGCCAGGGCCTGGAAAACGGCCCGCATCAGATCGTTCCAGGTCCGGGACTTCCCGGTGCCCACGTTGAAGATGCCGTTGACGTCCCCGTTCCGGAGGAGCCACCACAGGACCTCCACGCAGTCCTTTACATAAACGAAATCCCGCCGTTGACCGCCGTCGGGATAATCGGGGCGATAAGACTTGAAGAGCCCCACCCGCCCCGCCTCCCGGATCTGGCCGAAGGCCTTGTGGACCACGCTGCGCATCTCCCCCTTGTGGTACTCGTTGGGGCCGAAGACATTGAAGAATTTCAGCCCCGTGACGGACTTTTCCAGCCCCCGTTTCCGGACCCAGAGGTCGAAGACCTGCTTGGAGTAGCCGTACATGTTGATGGGCCTGAGGGTGGGCGTCACGGTGTCGTCGTCGGAGAAACCCCGGGCGCCGTCGCCGTAGGTGGCGGCGGAGCTGGCGTAGATGAAGCGGATGCCGTTGCGGACGCACCAGTCGGCCAGCCGGCAGGAGTAGAGATAGTTGTTCCGCCAGAGATAGTCGGCGTCCCGTTCCGTGGTGGAGGAACAGGCCCCCATGTGGATCACCGCCCGGACGGTGAAGGGGACCTGATCGGCGTAGATCATCTGGAGGAAATCGTCCTTGTGGATGTATTCGATATACCGCAGGTTGACGAGATTCTTCCATTTCTCGGAAGTGCCCAGGCGGTCGACGACGACGATGTCCTCGTTGCCCTCCCGGTTGAGTTTCCAGATGAAGGCGCTGCCGATGAAGCCCGCGCCGCCGGTGACGACGATCATAAGCTACGGGGTGCTCCTTTCCAAAGGTATGTGGTCGAAATCGTTAAAAAAGGAGCGGCCGTCTCCTGACCGCCCCGGTCCGTTACAGCCCGGCCGCCGCCCGGGTGATGCCTTCCCGAAGCTGCTCGATCCGCCCCGGCGCCATCTTGACGGGGATGGCCATGAACAGCGTCCGGCCCAGCAGCTCCTCCGCCCGGGGGATCATCCGGATGCTGTAGTCCACCTTGCCCCGGTAGGCCGGGTAGGTGAAGGGGAACCGCTTGGAGTTCGCCGTGGCCCAGGCGAGGAGGTGCTCCCAGTTCGGGACGTAATGCCATTTGTTCTTCTTGAAGAAGATCGTGTCGATCTTCTCTTCCCCGAGCAGGGCCTGGAAGCGCTCCGTCGTGGCGGCGTCGGGGAGATGAAAGCCGAGGAAGGTGGCCGTGTCGCCGTCGGGATCGGGGATATTGCGGAAGGTCACTCCCGGGACCTCCCGGAGGATCTCCTTGAGGGCCTCCTTGTTTTGCCGCTGGGCGGCGATGATCTCCGGGAGCTTCCGGAACTGGGCGAGGCCCAGGGCCCCCTGGAGTTCGTTCATCCGGTAGTTGAACCCCAGGATGGGGTGGGCCTCCAGGGCCCGGTGGATCTTGGGATTGTGGTCGTGTCCGTGGTCGTGGTACCAGTCGGCCCGCTTGTACAGATCCTCCCGATCGGTGATGACCATGCCGCCCTCGCCGGTGGTGATCGTTTTGTAGTAATCGAAGCTGAAGATGCCCATGTCCCCGAAAGTGCCGAGCTTTTTCCCTTTGAAGGCGGCCCCGACGGCCTGGGCGGTATCCTCCAGAACGAGGAGGTGGGACTTCCGGGCGATCTCCACGATGCGGTCGATGTTTGCCGGGGCGCCGCACATGTGGACGGGGATCACGGCCTTGGTGTAGGGGGTCAATTTGTTTATGATATCGTCGGGATCGAGGTTAAGAGAATCGTCGATGTCCGTCATGACGGGAATCGCCCCCACCTCGAGGACCGCCTCGTAGGTGGCGATGAAGGTGAAGGCCGGGACGAGGACCTCGTCGCCGGGTCCCACGTCGAGGGCGGTCAGGGCGACCTTGAGGGCCGCCGACCCGGAGGTGACCCCCAGGGCATACCCCGCCCCGCAATAGGCGGCGAATTCCTCCTCGAACTGGCGGACCTTGAAAACGCCCTTCCGCTCCGTATCGAATCCATAGCGCATCAGGACGCCCGTTTCCATGACGTCCAGGACTTCTTTTCGCTCCTCGCTGCCGAATACCTCAAAACCGGCCATGACGATCCTTCCTCCTTCCGGGTGCGTTGCCCGTGTTTACTCTCTTTTACGCTCGGTTATCCCGTTGTCGAGCGCCGCCCCGACTGGTCCGGGCGGCTTAGGACGGGAATGTGTTGCCGATCTTCCTTTGTCGCTCCGCTTTCCCTCACGGTGCCGGCCATCATCTTCAGAAGGCGTCCTCGTAAATGGCCACGGCGTCTTCCTTCGTCACCGGCCGGGGGTTGTTCGCCAGGGGCCGGGCGACGGTCAGGGCGATCTCGGCCAGCTCGGCAAAGGCCGTCTCCTCGATGCCCAGATCCTCCAGGCTCGTCTGGACGCCGCAGTCGGCGATCAGGGCGTTTACGGCCTCCACGGCCAGACCGGCCGCCTCCCGGAGGGGCATGTTGTCCACCACCTCCCCCATGGCCGCGGCGATATCCGCGAATTTCTCCAGGGCCCCCGGCAGGTTGTAATTCATCACATGGGGCAGCAGCACGGTGTTGGCCAGGCCGTGGGGGATGCCGTATCTGCCCCCCAGCGGATAGGAAAGGGAGTGGACGGCGGTGACGCCGGCATTGGCCAGCCCCAGCCCGGCATAGAGGCTCCCGAGGAGCATCTTTTCCCGGGCGGCGATGTTGGTCCCGTCATGCACGGCGGTCCGCAGATTTTCCGCGATGAGCCCGACGGCCTCCAGGGAGATGAGTTCGCTCAGGGGGGAGGCGTTGATGGAGGTGTAGGACTCGATGGCGTGGCAGAGGGCGTCGATCCCCGTGGCCGCCGTAGGTTCCGGCGGGAGGCTCACGGTGAGGAGGGGGTCCAGCAAGGCCAGGTCGGGGTAGAGATGGGGACTGTTCATCCCCTCTTTCTTCTTCAGCTCCGGCCGGACGAAGACCGAGGTGAAGGTGACCTCGCTGCCCGTCCCCGCGGTGGTGGGGATCATGATCTTCGGGAGGCCCGGTCCGGGAACCCGGTTCAACCCCAGATAATCCGCGGCCCGGCCCTTGTTCCCCGCCACGACGGCCACGGCCTTGGCGACGTCCATGGCGCTGCCGCCGCCGATACCGACCACGAGGTCGCATTTGGCCTTTACGGCCAGCTTCGCCCCTTCATCGGCCAGGGCCAGTTTCGGTTCCGGGTCCACCTGGTCGAAAAGACGGGCCTCGAGACCGCCTTTCTTCAGTAATTCCGCAACGCGCTCCTTCAATCCGGTCGTGGCCAGCTGCCGGTCCAGGACGATCAGGGGACGGTGCGCCTGAAGCTCCCGAATCAGGTCCGGTAGCTGCTGCAGGGCGCCCCGGCCGAAAACGATCTTCCGGGCCCCGGTAAAGGTGAATATCTTCTCCATGGTCCTCCCCCTGGGTTGTTTTGCCGGATCATACATCATATTAGGACGGGATAGTCAAATAAAATAAGCACCCTGAAGACACTCATTGACGGCTTTACCGGAATGTGCGAAACAGTTGCCGGACAGGACGGTCCGGAAACGGACAGGGCGGCCTCCCGGGGCACCCGGGGGAGGGACGGGGAAAACCCGGCTTCGCCCCCGCCCCGGGAAGGACCGGGAAGACGAAACATGTGCCTGCAAGCCCCGCACCCGCAGGCGGGCACAACCAAACATGAAAACAATCGGTCCGCAGCCGACATTTTCATGCAAAACCTTTGAGGTAACGGTTATGGAAATTTTCCTCCTACTGGCGGCCGTCGTCGTTTGGTATGTCCTCCAGGCACATATTCTCCCAAGATTCGGGATATCCACCTGAATCAAGCCGGCCTGCCGGTCGGCGGACAGGAAGGACGACGCCGGTCCGACGGCGCCGACGGGAGGATAGGCCGCAGGCAACCGGACAGTTATTGAGAAGCGGAGGAGGGTCGCAATGCTTAAACATCGATTTGTTGCGGTGAAGAGCGACCTTATTCCCCTCGCCGGGGTGTCCCGGGACGGCCGGCGTGAGCCGGGCGACGCTCCCGGCGCTTCGTCGGGGATTCGCGACGGCAACGGGTCCGCCGGTCGGGCCGCGGCGGCTGCCGCCTTTATTCCTCCTTCAGAAAAGCGAGCAATTCCCGGTTGAACGGCTCCGGGTCCTGGATATGGAGGGCATGGCCGCAGCCCGCAAAGGGGACCGTCCGGGCCCGGGGAAGGGTTTCCTGCAGATAGGCGTAATTCTCCGGGGGGTAGTAGTTGCTTTCCAGGCCGTAGGTAAGAAGACAGGGTGCCGTGATCTCCTTCAGCACCGGCCGGTAATCCTGGAGAGTCAGGGAAATCCAGAGGGCGACAATGACATGGGGGGTGTTCCTCCGGGCCTCGGCATAGAGCCAGGGCATATCCTCCCGCCCTTTGAAGTCCGCCCGGGCGTCGAATTCCATTTTTTCGTTGAACAGAGACTTGTTCATGATCCGCTGGACGACGACCCGGCTGTAGGCCTCCCAGTCGCCGAGCATGGCCCCGAGGATGATCATGTTGTCATCCGGCCCGAAATCCCCCGGTTTTCCGCTCAAGACACCGGGGAGGCCCCAGGCCCAGTCCGGGGCCTTCAGCAATCGCGGGGCCATGTCGATAACGGCGATTTTCTCTATTCCCCGGCAGGAAAACTGCTTCACGTACTCGAAAATGACATGGGCGCCCAGGGACCAGCCTACCAGGGATACGTCGGCAAGCTCGAGATATCCCACGAGTTCCCGCAGATCCCGGGCCAGGCGCGGCAGGGTCAGGCCGTGTTCCGGCGCCTCCGAATCGCCGTGTCCCCGGAGATCCACCCCGACGACCTGAAAATGTTCGGCCAGTACCGGTATCTGCTTCCGGAAGTGGCGGCGACCGGCCGTCAAACCGTGGAGGAGCACGACCGGCTTCCCCTTCCCCCGGACCTCGTAGTAAAGGCGGACATGGTCATCGGTGACGTAATAAGGCATGGCTCCCTCCTGATATATGTCTGTTGGCCGGGTTCACCCTTTGCCATGGCGCCGCCGCGGCGGGGATCACGGACGTGTCGGCTTCGAAAGCAGGCCGATTGTCTTTGCCGCCGCCGGAACAACCCTTTCCTCTCCCGGTGATTCCCGAGCGGCCGGCACCTTTTCGAACCGGGGGGGATGGGGGTGTCAATACCGGGCCGGTACGGGTACCTCCCCGTCGCTCGGCTCCCTGTGGTCAAGCGGTCGCTGTGCTTGGAAAAGCCATAAGAAAAATGATGTGGGAAGTCAAGTAACATCCGCGGCGGGACCGCCGGTATAAAAGCAGCCCCGGGGCGGTATTTCTCGGGGCGTATCGGGATTCGGCGCTCTGGAAGTTATGACATAACAACGGTTGCAACGGGTCCGCTGTTGTGATACGAAGCCGCAGCTAACTTCATAAATAGGAACAATTCCCAACGAGTCAATATTAAGGAGGCCTCATGAACAGGTATCTCATCGGTATCGCGGTTTCGGCGCTCTTGGCGATCCTTCCCGCGACAAGTGCCGTGTACGCAGGTGGTGCCACCTGCAACTGCGCCGCCCAAACATGCTTCAGCGGGGGGAAGACCTGGCCCATCAGTGCCTGCGCCGAGTGCAACGGCGTTTGCGGATCATCGTCCAGCGCCGCGACACGGCCTGCGGACACCGAGTTCCTGAAGGGAAAATACGATCTCCCCATCCCGGGAGGAACCGCCCCCTTGAATATCGGTGGGATCTTGCCGCCGGCGAAAAATGAGTGGGAGAAGAAACGTCAACAGGCGAAGCTTTTGGAGTCGGAAGCAGACCGCCTGCGGGAAGCGGCGAACGCCGCTTCGAAAGAGTTTGAAGACGCCCGGAGAAAAACGTGGAAAGCGGAAGATAATCTGAAAGAGGCAAAAAAACTCCTGGAGGCGGCGAAAAATCTCACCACAAAAGACAAGGGCCCCCTGGTGTACTTTGCGGAGAATAAATTGGCGGCCGCGGAGGCGGAATTTAAAAAGGCCCAGGCGGAGGAGCAGGCGGCGGAAAAGAAAAAAAACGAGGCATGGAAAAAAATTGACGACTCGGAAGCGCAGGCGGCCAAACTCTTGAAGGAGGCGAGAGACGAGGAAAGGAAAGCCGCAGAGGCGGCCAGGAAGGAGAAGCTGGTAGCGGCGGCCAAAGAGAAGCTGGCGAAACTGAAAAATCCGGCCGAGGTGGAGGCGGCCGTCAAAGCGGCGGAGGCCAAAGCGGCGGAAAAGAGGGCCGCGGAGGCAAAGGCGGCCAAAGCGGCAGCGGAGGCAGAAAAAAAAGGGGACCAGTGGTTAGAGAAAATGGAAGAATTTGCGAAGCGGGACATGACAAATGAAGAAGCGGCGGAGGCGGAATTTAACAAGTTAGGTGAAGAAGGCAATAAGATTTCAGAGGATCAGTACCAGGCACAAGACGCCCTCTATGATGCGCAACTTGAACGGGAGGCGGCGGACGAAGAAGCGGCGGCCATGCGGGAGGCGGCGAAGCGGTTGGGTTGAGTGCAATCGCGGCGTGGGCGTTTTCCTTGAAAATGCAAACTTATCATCCCGTAAATATTGACTATTTTCGTTGCGGCGGCGGGGCGTCATGATCATTTCAGAGGCATAAAAAGTGCGGAAAGGTCGGGAACTGATGAAACGGAAGATTTTGGCGTTTGTATTGTTGGCGTTTTGTTTCACCGGGGGTGTTGTTTACGGTGCCGAAGAGAAGGGCACCCCCGCGACTCCGGCGGCGGTCCGGGCTTCCGGTGGCGACGGTGGGAAGGGAGAGATCTCCGGAGACTATCCGGACGTGCTCATTCTGCTGGAGAGGTTAAAGGACAAACCCGCCGCGGCGCGCCTGCGCCAGACATTGACGAAGATGGCCCAAAGCAGACAGGAGCGGGAGGTGACCCGGGCAAAGAAGGCCTACGAGAAAAATCCTGACGACCCCTATGTGGTCCGCACCTATGCCTCCGCCCTCTTCCTGGCGAAACGATACGGGGAGTCGATCCCCGTATTCGAGCGGACCGCCGCTCTGGATAAGGACTTCGCGCCCCGGGCCCATTATTATATTGGTATGGCCAGATATTATTCCGGACAATACGAGGCGTGCCTCGATGACCTGGCCAAGGCCCGGGACCTGTCCCCCCAGTCCCGGGAGGGAAAAAACGCCGCCCGGTTCCTCGCCGACCTGGAGAGGAAAACACAGGAGGTCTCCGGCATGGAGCGGCCGGCGGCGGTAACGGCTGTACCGGGCCGGCCGACGAAGGAGAAGCCCTGGGCCGTCACCATCGCCGCCGGGATGGAGTACGACACCAACGTCGCCCTCATTCCCTCGGAGCAGACCCGCCCCAGCGACATCTCCTCCGACAGCGACTGGCGGGCCGTCTATAGTCTCGGGGGCGTCTATGAATTCGTAAATACAGGGAAAAACTTCGTGGGGATCCGGGCCGCCATCAACGGGACCCAGCAGTTCAAGGACGACATGTTCAACGTCCAAACGGGCAACCTCAACCTCTACTACAAGGGCAACTTCGCCGATACGTTCCAGGTGCGCCTCGCTCCCTTCGCGGGGAAGACCCTCCTCAAGGCGGCGAGTTATTCCTGGCTCTACGGGATAACCCCGGGGGTTTCCTGGCAACCCGTGGATTGGACCTGGACGGACCTGGACTACACCTACTCCAAGGTGGATTTCACGGACCCGCCTCAGTATCCCGAGGAAAACCGGAGCGGGAAGAACCACAACGTCACCCTGCGGCAGAACCTCTCTTTCCCCAATCTGATCATCAACAAGCGGACCACCTTCTTTGCCGGCTGGCTGAATTACGCCCGCTCCGACACGGACGGATCATCCTACGCCAACCACGCCGAGGGTTTCGGGATTCTTGGCCAGCAGGAATTCCCCAAGGATTTCAGTTTGTTGGTTAGCTATAACTATACGAAGGTCAAGTACGACAATGCCAATATCCGCAGTGCGACCAATGAAAAGCGGGATGATACGGCCCAAACGGTGACGGCAAACGTCTTCAAGAAACTCGACATGCTCCTGAAGAACCTCTCGGCGTATGCGGGCTACCGCTGGTTCAGGAACGACTCCAACATCTCCAATTACTACTCCTACAGCTCCAACACCTACTCGGCGGGATTCACCCTCGACTTCTGACCCCTGGCACCGGGGCGGGCGGATACCGCCACGGAAAGTGCATGCTTTATCGCCACGCCCCCGTCATGGGGGCGTGGGTCGTTTTACCGGGAGAAGAAGATCATCCGGCCGGCGCTCAGCAGCACCAACCCCCCGGCGAGGACCAGGGCGTAGGTGGTGAACATCAGGCGGTTGACCCGGAGGATGTCCCGGGGTTCCAGGGGACGGAGGGGGTCGCCCATGGTGGGCCGGTCCGACGGTTGGCCGAAATAGAAGTTGCGCCCCCCCAGTTGCACCCCCAGCGCCCCCGCCATGGCCGCTTCGAGAAAACCGGAGTTGGGGCTGGGATGGCGGCGGGCGTCCCGCCGGAGAATTTTCCAGGAGTTACGGGCATTTAACCCCAGAAGAAACGCTGCGGCGGGGATGATGGCGGCGGTCAGGCGGGCGGGCAGATAATTGACGACGTCGTCGAGGCGGGCGGCGGCCCCGCCGAATTCCCGGTAGCGCTCGTTCTTATAGCCGAAGGTGGAATCCAGAGTGTTTACCGCTTTGTAGAGCATGGCCCCCACGGGACCGCCGATTACGGCGAAGAGCAGCGGGGCGGTGACGCCGTCGGCGGTGTTCTCGGCGACGCTTTCCACGGCGGCCCGGACCACCCCCGGTTCGTCCAGGATGTCCGTATCCCGCCCCACGATCATCCCCACCCGGCGCCTGGCCTCGGGGAGATCACCCCGGGCGAGACTTTCATAGACCTCACCGCTGTGCCGGGACAGGTCCCGGGCGGCGAGGGTGGTGTAGATGATGAAAATGGAGACGGCATCGCCCAGCCCGGGGTGCAGCGCCGCGAACACGAAGACGATACCCCAGGAAATTCCGGCGGTTGCCGCCAGGACGCAAACGACGCTGATCGCCCCGGCGGTGCGGATACTGCCGATGTGTCTCCGGGTTACCGCTTCACAGTACAGGGCGAAACGGCCGATTAATTTCACGGGATGGGGCAGCCGGCGGGGATCGCCCCAGAGCAGGTCCAGGACGACGGCCGTGACAATTTGATATTCCAGCGGCATAAGTGCTGATCTCCTACCCCCTTCTCCGGCTCGGGACGCGCCAGGCATCTTGCCCTTTCCTTCCCTGTCCCCCGCCGGACCTCCCCCCCGCCGGCATTGGGCAAACGGCCCTCCTCCGGGTGTGGATGAATCTTTTTCTATGGGAGGCAGGCCGCCAGTCCCGCCAGGGCGACGGCCGTTTCCGTGAGCTCCGCGACGGCCCCGACGGTGTCCCCGGTGAATCCCCCCAGCTTCCGGTGAACCAGGGCGATGACCAGCGCCGCGGCGGCGACCCCGGTCACAGACAGAATCAGGCCCGCTCCCGGTGTGGGCAGCCATCCCTCCGCGCCGAGGAACAAACCGGTACAAACCATAAAAATCATTGCAAATAAAGGGTTGAGCCAGGAACGGCGGCGGATGAAAAGCGACGCCAGCCCGCCGTCTTTCCGGGCATAGGGCAGGGCGGTGAGCATGAGGAGCATGGCCGTCCGCCCGGCGATGGGCATGAGGATGATGATCCCCAGGCGCTGGATGTGGACCAGCGGCGCCAGGGCGGCGATCTTCAGGGCGAGGACGAAGACGACGGCCAGGACCCCCATGGTCCCGATGCGGCTGTCCCGCATGATCTCCAGCATCCGCTCCCGGTTCCGGACGCTGAAGATACCGTCGGCGGTGTCCGCCAGGCCGTCCAGGTGCAGGCCGCCGGTTATGAGGACGAGGAGCAGGACGGTCAGGACGGCGGCGACGCCGGGGGGCAACAGCAGGGAGAAAACGAAATCGCCGGCCGCCGCCGCCATGCCGATAAGGAGGCCCACCACAGGGAAAAAGGGCAGGCTGCCGGCGATATCCCCTTCCCCCGTGCCCTTCCCTCCCGGCAGCGGGATCGTGGTGAGAAACTGAAAAGCGGCCAGCAGCGCCTTCATCGGGACATCCCCCTCGCTACGGTTGCGGCCGGCGGGATCGTCATCCCCCGCCGCCGGTTTCGTTTCCGCCGTCCCCGGCCGAAGCGAAACCGGCCAAGAATCCAATATCACACAGAAAATCTATAAAGCGACAAAGCACCCCCCTTCCCGCCGCGGCGGGAAGGGGGAAACGCCGGGAGCTTCACCCCCCGGCCTGGGAGACACCGGCCTCGGCAAAGGTGGCCACCTCCGTGAGGATCCGGGCCGCCGCCTCCACCAGGTGCATGGCCAGCGCCGCCCCCGTGCCCTCCCCGAGCCGGAGGTCCAAATCGAGGAGGGGCCGCTTTCCGAGGCATTCCAGGGCGATACGGTGACCCGGCTCCAGGCTGCGGTGGGAGGCGATCATGAACTCCCGGGCCAGGGGTTCGATGTGGGCGGCGATGAGGGCACCGGCGGTGGAGATGAAGCCGTCCACCAGCACCGGTTTCCGTTGGGCGGCGGCGCCGAGGATCAAGCCGGCGATCCCGCCGATCTCGAACCCGCCGACTTTCGCCAGGATATCGAGGGGATCGGTCAGATCGGGGGCGTTTTCCCCGATGGCCTGCTCGATCATCGCGACCTTGTGGGACAGGCGCTGATCGTCGATGCCCGTGCCCCGGCCGGTCACCTCCCCGACGGAGGTGCGGGCGTACAGGGCGACGATGGCACTGCTGGGGGTGGTGTTGCCGATCCCCATCTCGCCGGTGCCGAAGATATGGGTTTGGGGTCCGAGCTCCCGGGCGATTTCGATGCCCGCCTCGATGGCCTGCACGGCCTCGGCCCGGCTCATGGCGGGCCCCACGGTCATGTCCTGGGTCCCCGGAGCGATCTTTTTGTCAATGATCTTGTTGGTTTTGACCAGTTCGGAAAGATCGCCCGCCACCCCCAGGTCGGCCACGACCACCCGGATACCCCCCAGGCGGGCCAGGGCGTTGATCCCGGCACCGCCGGCGACGATATTGTGGACCATCTGGACGGTGACCTCCCGGGGATAGCCGCTCACGCCCCGGGCGGTGACGCCGTGGTCCGCCGCCATGGTGACGATGGCCTTGTGGGCAACGGGCGGCGGCATTTCCCCGGTCATGCCGGCCAGCTCCTCCGCCAGGTCCATAATGCGCCCCAGGGCCCAGTGGGGCATGGTCAATTGCTCGAGGCGCGCCCGGGCCGCCGCCCGGGCGCCCATGTCGATCCGGGGGAAATCATGCAGAATATTTTCCAGTTGCGTCATGCGGAGAGGTTCCTTTCATCCTTCTTAGTGACGGCGGGCCGTCGTGATCGTTTCCCTTGGTCGCCCGCTCGGTACCCCGGTTCCGGATCGCCCCGCCCCGGCGGGGGCCGTCGGGCAGAGTTCGGGGCGGTTGTCTCGTTACGGCCGGGAGGGGAACGAATCTTTTCCCTTGATCCACAGCGGGATCCCGCTCACCATGAACACCACGGCGTCGGCCTCCCGGGCGAACACCTGGTTGCACCGCCCGGCGAGATCCCGGAACAGCCGGCCGCCGGGGTGCCCGGGGACGATGCCCATGCCGACCTCGTTGGTCACGAAGATCACCGTCCGTCCGCCGCCGTCCGCGGTCGGCGCCGCTGCGGGGCCGGCGGCGGTTTCCGGGCCGACAACCCTTCCGGGCGCCGTCCGTTCCGGCGCGGATCCGGAGGGTTCCGCCCCGGCGGGTATTATGGGGGGAACGGGGTCTACCGCCGCGCCTGCCGTCCCGGACCGGGCCGCCTGCAAAACCTCCCGCGCTTTGCCGGCGATGTCGTCTTCCGTGAGGGTCGCCCCGTGCTGCTGGGCGGCGTACAGGAGGTTGTTGATCCAGAGGGTCAGGCAGTCCACGAGGACCACTCCCGTATCCGCACCCCACCCCAGGGCGCCCGCCAGGGCCGTTTCCTCCTCGATGGTCCGCCAGGAGCGCGCCTCGCGATCCCGGCGGTGCCGGGCGATCCGGGCCGCCATCTCCCCGTCCACCACCGGGCAGGTGGCGATGTATATCCTCTCTTCTGCAAGGGATTCGGCCAGTTCCTGGGCGAAGGCGCTCTTGCCGCTCCGGCTGCCGCCGGTGATGAGGACGATCCGCGCCATCAGAGCAGTTCCCCCATTCTGGTCAGGGAACGGCGCAGGTCCTCCCGGGAAAAGACCTCGAGGGACAGACCGCCCCGGTAATCCTTCAGGAAAGCGGCGATGATCCGCCATTCCCGGTCGGGAATCCCGGCGAGGGAACGGTGATCCCGGCCCGCCTCCAGGCCGTGGAGGTGGATCATAATCGTCCGGTCGCCGTACAGATCAAGATAAGTCTCCAGGTCTTCCCCCTGGATGAGGAGGTGGCCGATGTCGAGGCAGATCGGCAGGTCGAACTCCCTGATCAGGGGATAGACCCAGCGGAAGGTGTAGTCGATGTTTTCCACGGCGACACGGTCGCGCGGCAGCCCTGCCGACAGGAGATTTTCCAGGGAGTAAAGGAGGTTGGTCAACCAGGAACCCACCCGGTCGGGGGCCGGCTCGCCGTTGCCGCCCTTTTCCAGGTGCAGGCAGTACATCGTCGGCGGCAGGGACCGGGTCCGTTCGTAAAACCTCATGACGGTGGCGCAGGCGGCTCTCCGGACCGCCGCATCGGGATGGCCCAGCAGGATGTCCGTCGGGAGATGGACGTTGTAGGTCAGGTCATGACTTTTCCCCAGGGCGGACAGCGTGGCGATATCCGCTGCGGACGGCAGATTGTCTTCCCGGCCGCTTTCGAAGAGCACCAGTTCCACCTCGTCCAGCAACGGTCCGAGGAAACGCACGTTGGGAATAATGGCGTCGGGAAGGATGTAGGAAGTGGTGCCGAGGCGGAAGGGAAAACGCCCCTTGAGACATCTCAGGTCTGAAGAAGCCATAAGCAATTTATATCATTCCTTAAATTGCCTTCGTCGGTAACACAGGGGCGAACGCTTGTCAAGCAATGGATGCAGGCGGCGGTCCCCCTGTCCCCCTTGCCTTTCACCGGGGAAGGTAATATCACCCCAAAGAAAACCGCCGGGGCGTGTCCGGGAGGGAAAAGGCGGGTTCAGGTCACGGCCGCCCAAAAGGGCGATGAAGGGATATGGGCAGATGTTTTGCGTAAAGGAGGAAATCGTTATCAGTCGTGAATATCGGGAGCTCTCTACCGGCGGCGACTGCACATATCAGGAAGTCGATCTGTGACCCCTGGATACCTGCTTTGCGGCAGGTGTTGTAGAATTCAGCCGCCCTTTCATAATCTTCCCTGCGCAACGGCATGTCGTCGAAAGCGGCAAGCATTTCTTTGAGGGCCTCAAATTGCGTTTTTATCGAAATGCCCGACAACAGTTCCTGTCGAACGGGACCGATTATGGCGACGCGAACCTCACTGATAAGTTCATTAAGTTCTTGAACCAGAGATCGGTCTTTTTCGGAGAGCTTAGCCGATCTTCTCAACGCCAGAGACCAGATGGAAGTGTCAACAAGGATCTTCACTGCCGTGACCTGGTTTTTTTATAATCGTAATCCGGATCATAATCCACGTTTCCAAACAGCGACGTGATCCGCATCTGCTTTCTTCTTTGAATATATTCCGTTAAGGCCTCCGTTACGGCGGCCTTTTTCGTTCTGGCGCCGCCGATTATTTGCGCCTCGGTGATGAGTTTATCGTCGATTGCCAAGTTCGTGGCCATATATCACCTCCCACACAGGTTGATACACATCTGTTTGTGTGATGTCAAGAGGAAAACAGGGCAGGCTTCCCTTCCCGGGGGGCGCCGCCGCGGCGACGAAGAGGCGCCGCAAGCCATGAAAACGTCATTTACATGCTTCGTGATGCGCCATAAGGGATGAATGCCTTTGTTATGCCGTCGTCGGCAGCGGCTGCCGGGCGGCGGTCCCCCTTGCCTTTCACGGGGGAATGTAATATCACCCCAAAGAAAACGGCCGGGGCGTATCCGGGAGGGAAAATGCTCGTTCAGATCTATGAAATTCAGGACCCCCGCCAGGCGGAGCGACTCATTGCCCTGGGCGTGGATCACATCGGCAGCGTCATCCTGGATCAGGAGCGGTGGCGTGATCCGGTCATCCGGGAGACGGTCCGCCTCACGGCGGGGACGGCTTCGCGCAGCAGCCTGATCCCCCTGTTCAGCGATCCGGAGGCGGTGGCACGGGCCCTGGATTACTACCGGCCGGACATCCTCCATTGCTGTGAAAATATCACCCCCGGCCCTAACGCCGCGGACATCCCCGGCGAAGCGACAGAAAAGCTCTATCGTCTTCAAGAGTTTGTGAAGGATAGATTTCCGGCGGTACAGATCATGCGGTCCCTGCCCGTGCCGGCGGCGTGTGCCGCGGCGGCGGGAGGTGGGGACGCCGGCGGGGAAAGGGGGCCGGCAGCAGGGCATCAGACCGCCCTGACCGCCCTGATCCGGATCTTTGCCCCGGTAAGCGATTTTTTCATGACCGATACACTCCTGATGGGACCGGGCGGCGCCGGGGGCGACGCCGCCCAGCCGGTGGCGGGCTTCGTGGGGATCACCGGCAAGACCTGCGACTGGGGGCTCGCGTCCTGGCTGGTGCGGACAAGTCCCCGGCCGGTGATCCTGGCGGGTGGTCTGGGGCCGGACAATGTCGCCGCCGCCATCGCCCGGGTGCGCCCCGCCGGCGTGGACAGTTGCACCCGGACCAATATGGTGGACGCACAGGGCTGCCCCATCCGTTTCCTAAAAGATTTCAGCAAGGTGCAGAGCTTTGTCGCCGCGGCCCGCCGGGCGGGCGCGGCATCATGAATTAATGATCGCCCGACGGCGCATTTCTCGTGACGAGCCCGTCCTTGCTCCGGCGCTTGATTTAATTTGACGTCCCCGTAAAAAACCGCAAATCTTCCTTCATCATGACCCCGTTCCCCTCCTACCCTTCCCCTTGAAGGGGGAGGGATAGAATGACTCGTCACTGAGACCGGCAAGATGGAGACCTAGACAAAATGAACTTGCTACGAAACCCCGAGCTCCTTACCCAGTTCCTTGAATTGCTTCGGGAATTCCGGTTGGAAATTCAGGAAGACCGGAATCGGGTACACGGCGCCCACCTTCTTGCCTGCCTCCGGCAGGGCCTCAACCAGCGCCGCGAGCTGGCCGCCGGGCAGGGCAAAGACGACCTCGTCGTCCTGGGTCATGGAAAAGATCCGGTCCCCGGTGCCGGGGATGGCGATCCGGGGCGACTGGGTCCGGAAGGGCGCCAGGAGATACTCCGTGCATTCCACCTTGCCGCCGAAATGACCTTCCACCCGCTTTCCCTGCCCATAGGTCCACCCCTGGACCAGCTTCATGATCTGGGCGGGATTACCGTAGAACACGATGGTGTCGGGGGCAAACGTCGCCCTTGCCAGCGGCGCCAGCAGGATCGCCGCGTATTCGTTCCTGGCCAGTCTTTGAATTGTATGGGCTTCCGCCCGGCCAAGCTCCTCGGTTTGCGAGTAACTACCGATCCCGAAGAGCTTCCCCAGCGCCGCCGCCGTATCCTCCGCGTCGCTGAAGCCGAAGGCGAAGGCCGCCGGGATGCACACGATGTCCTCTTTGGCCAGACCCACGGTCCAACCGTAAATGCGGGCCATGGTCATCGCCTGGCAGACGGCTACTTTCTTACCGAGCGCCACCGACGGCTGTCGTGTCTTTTCCGGAAATTCCGCCTTGCTTTTCAGGAACTTGACTGCCACCGGGGATGTCTTGAGTTTCAAGTAGTTGCCGATGAATCCTGCCGCGTCGCTATAATTCTGAGCGTCCATTCTTCCCTCCTTTATTCCGGATCCGTTTATGGTTTATCCTCCCGGCGGCTGGGGATACCGCCGGGAGGCCGCTTTGGCGCTGACATCGACGCTTTGGATAGGGAGCCCTGAGAGCGGCTGTCCGCCGCCGCTTCGGCATGGCCGGCGGACGGCTGGTCAAGGGCGATAGCGGTGGAAATATACTTACATACGCAACTGAATATCAAGGGATTTTTTTCAGGGCGCCCGGCGCTTTCCGTCCGGGCGCCCGTCCTGTGGACAAAACGCCCGTATTAAAAATCAGCAACTCATGCTATACATCAAACCACCCGGAGCCGGATTCGAGCCGGCACCTGTTCTTTATGCTGTCCGGCAGGCCGGGATGGTGATCGGGCTTTCGAAAAAGACGCCCCCTACTAGAGGTGGATCATGAAGATTAAAGCAGCATTTGTCGTCATGGCCTTAATGCTCATGGCGACGGCGGCATTTGCCGCGACGCAACGGTCGTCGGTCGCCGTCCTTGATTTTGAAAGTATTGGTGTCGATGACTATCTCGGCAAGGCGGTTTCGGAAATCATGCGGACAGCGCTTATCGGCAATTCCCGTTTTCAGGTGGTGGAGCGCGCCCAGATCAGCAAGGCCTTGTCTGAACAAAAACTTCAAAAGACGGGTCTAATTGACGACAGGAGCGCGGTGGAAATAGGAAAGATCCTGGGGGCCGATCTCATTGTCGTCGGGTCCGTAGTCAAAATCGGTAATGCCTATACCATCAATTCCCGGATGATAGACGTTAAGACCGGTGAGGCAAGGCTCGGCAAGAACGTCACCGGAACAGATCTGAATCTGCTGACCCGCATGAGCAACGATCTCGTGGACAGTCTTTTCGGTACCCGTCACGAACAGGCCGAGGCGATGAAAACGGCGGCTGAAGCCACCCCGGAGGTCAAAAAGAACGTCTATCAGCGTCTGGACAACTGGGAGATCCTCAACGGCGAGTGGAGCAACGCCCCCGACGGGTCCATTGTCGGCAGCAACGGGCACATCATCCTCAAGGAAGAGTTCCGGGATTACATCCTGGAGGTGACGGCGGAACATCTTAGCGGTCCCAAGATAGGCGTCGGCATCGGGACCAGATGCTCTATCGTCCCCGGCGGGCAAAAAACCTTCCGAAACAAGACGTCGATCAACCAGGGATACGCCTTCAATTTTTCCTTCGCCAAAACCTACAACGTTTACAGCGGACTGGCCGGCAACTGGTATCCTATGAACCCCGATTGGCAAAGATACGAATGGCTCCCTGCGGATGTTTTCGACGATGTGATTAACCATATCCGGATAGAAGCCGTGGGAAAGCGAATCACCATCTACGTGAACAACCGCTTTCTCGTTCAATTTTCCGACTCCGGCCATGTCCAGGGAGCGCCCCTTTTATGGGTTCAGGAGAAGTCCGGAGAGAAGGTGCGGTTCTTCAACCTTCGTATTCTAAGGAAGTAATGGAATCGCTGCGGTTTCCGTGCGGCCGGCCTTGGCAAAAGGTCAAAGCGCTTGCCGCCAGACCGGGCTGACGCTGCCGGGATAGAACAGGTCGCTGACGGTGCCGACGGGGATGCCCGCCATCCTGGTATAGAATTGCCAGGCGGTGTTCCGGTAGCGCGGATTGCTGGACCAGATCATCTCCGCCGCGCCGGCGGCCCCGGCCGCGGCGAACAGGGAGGTGAGCAGCTTTCCGCCGAGTCCTCCTCCCCGGGCGGCGGGGGAGAGGAAGGCCGTCAACAGCCCCACGGCGTTGCCTTCCGGATTCGTTTTGTACGGCACGAGCTTTGCGTTGAGGATGCCGAAGCCCATGACACCCAGGACCACGTGCGGGTCCTCCCGGGCGACGAGATAATGGCTCCCCGACGCCCTGTTCAGGCCCGCGCCGATCGTCGCCATGGCCGCCGCCGCCTCTTCCTCGATAACCTCGCCGTCCCGGCGGACCCAGTGCCGGACAATCGCCGCGACGTCCGGCAGATCCCTTTCCGACAGCCGATCGATGATGATCCTGGTGTTCATGGCGCCTTATTCTCCTTTATTTTGATGGCCGGTGAAGACCATTGCCGGCCCTTGAAAACGACCGGACCGGAAGATGACGGCCTGACGGCCGAGCGACCGGAAAATCCCTGTCCGTAAAGGGCGGTCAGGGACAGGGCCGGGTGGCGGTCTTGATCTCCCGGATGCCTGTCCCGATCAATATCGCGGCGAAAATGGCTTTCAGGGTAGGCTCCGCAAGCAGATGGGCGCTCCACCCCCCGGCAAAGGTGCCGATCATTACGCCGGGAATGATCATGGGCAGAATCCGGCGGTTTACGTTTCCCAGACGCCAGTGGGTGACGGCCCCCACGAAACCGGCGGGAACCATGGCCAGCAGGGAGCTTCCCTGGGCCGTGTACTGGTCGAAGCCCGCCAGCAGCACCATGCCGGCGATCATGATCGCCCCACCCCCGATGCCCATGAGTCCGGAGCAGAAGCCGGTGACCGCCCCGGTTGCCAGGAGTAGTGCCGCCTGGAAAAGGCCGCCGTTCGGATGGGAGGCTGTGGGTAGATAAGGTTTGGACACCATCAGGACGGCGATGAAAAAGAGGAAGAAGCCAAAATACCGCTTCAGCTTGTGATCGGGAAGGGCGGTGCAGTACTTTGCCCCCAGCCGGGCCGGCCAGACGGCGCCGCCGGCCAGCAGCAGGGCGGCGGGGATATTCAGGCTCTGGTGCAGGGCATAGGTGCCGGCTCCCGCGATGCCGGTAAACACCAGGGCGAACAGACTCGTGCCGTGCGCCTCGTGCTGGTCCAGTCTCGCCATTCCCGCCAGCAGCGGGACCATCAGCACCCCGCCGCCCAGCCCCACCAGCCCTCCGAACAGGCCGGCCGTCAAACCGATCAAAAAGACGCCTGCCATCCGCTTCTGCATCTGTGCCGATCCCGCCCGCCTGTCAATCCCGTTACGGCCGATTGCCGGGTCGTTTTCGTTCCTGCCGTCTGCGGAACCGACCGGCGGTACCGGCAAGCGGTGTCGCTTCCGGGTTCGCGGTGCCGCGGTCGCGCTCAGTCAAGGGAACCGATGACGAAGGGCCAGTGGAGGTCGCAGGGCACCCCCATCCGGAGCCAGGAGTTGCGGCTGTCGAGTTCCTCGTTGATCCGGTCCCGGATGGTCTTCGTTTCCCCGCTGCCGCACCGGACCATCAGTTCCAGAGACAGTTCCGCAATCGTTTCGGGGGGATCGCCGCCGATCTCCTGCCGGTAAAACTCCCGGGCCTCAGCGGCGACATCGGCGGCAATGGCCAGGTTGTAAACGCGATAGGCCTGCATGACGTTCCCGGCTCAGGATTTCGGTACGAAGGGCATGAAGGCGTATTCCTTATCCTTGACGAGGAACGAGGCCCTGCTCTCCGAATTTTCCCGGATGATGCCCTCGATGATCCGTTTGCAGCCGAAATCGTAAAAGGTGATCTGGTGGGTAGGCGTCTCCTCGGGCTTCAACCCCTGGTATGCCTGCTGCTGTTCTTCCGGGGAGAGCCGGCGGATCGTCAGTTTCTGGCAGCGTTCCCGTTCTTCCTGCTCGCCGCTCCGGATCGACACCACATAGTTCCCGTGAAACTTGATGGGCATCTTGATTTCCACAGTCCTGCCTCCTGGAAAAATTGTTGAGGGGAATTAACGATAGCCGCTCATACCATATTTGTCCGGTCATATCCATATCAAAAACTTTGGGGAGCTGTCCGGTAGAGAGGGGATGCCGCCCGAATTGTTTGCCCGCAGCTCTGCCTGCGCCGCCTCCCGCTTCAGCGGGCATGCGCGATGGTGAAGACACCCAGACCGAGGAGTAAAACGAGGATGACCCGGCGGTAGGTTTCCTCGCGGATCCGTCCGAAGAAGAAATGCCCGGCGTAGGTGCCGACGACGAGCGGCGCCAGGGAATATAGGAACAACTCCCAGACCCGGTCTGTAACCAGGCCGGTCCAGGCCTGGGCGGCCACGACCATGAGGCCGGAGATGAAATAATAGCCCTGCAGGGTGACCTTGATCAGTTCCTTGCGCCAGGGCTGCAGGGAAACGTAAACGATGACCGGAGGCCCGGCGGCGCTGAAGGCCCCGCCGAAGCACCCGGAGAGGAAGCCGGTGAAGTATATCCAACCGGCGCCCAGTTCCCGGCGTCGTACCGGGAAAAACAACCCGTAGAGGGCGTATCCCGTCAGGAGCAGGCCGAGAAAGATGAGGATGATCCGACCGTTCAGGGATTTAAGGATATAAACCCCCAGGGGAACCCCGGGAAACGCCCCGATGAGGAGCGGCCAAATCCGTCGCCATTCCAGATCCTTCCAGAGGGGGACCAGGAGGAGCACCGTGAGAAGGACCCCGACCATGGCCGTCAGGGGGATGGCGGTCTTGACGTCCATGAACAGGGCCAGGAGGGGCAGGGAGAGGAGCACGGAGCCGAAGCCCGAAAATCCCTGGATGAAACCGGCCAGCAGCATGACGGCGCCGATATATAAGAGCGTCTCCATAGCGGGGCATCTTAATATGAATTTTCATGTTTGTCCAACACCCGCGAACGATGAAAAGGGTTTAAGGGAAATCACCCCGATGTATTTTCAGCCAAACCCCATGCCCGGCGCGGGCAGAACGAATCATGAAAATAACCGGTCTCTTACCGTCGTTTTCACTCGCAAATGCGTGCATATCTTATTGATCTACAACGGTTTATCATTAACGGAGCCGCTGCGGACACGGCGGAGCGCGTCCCGCAATTTTCATCCTGCCTTGTGACGGCGTGCCGTCATGGGGGGGCAGATGAACGGCAACGGGATGGCCTTGCCCGGGCGGCCCGCCCTGTGTCATAATGCCCGCCTTGGCGCCGGCCGCACCGTCCGGGGCGAAATTACGCCCGGGCGATCATGGAGGGAAAGATGGAACGTCCGCCGGGGGCGGAAGGATGTTGCCCGCCGCGGGCAGCGTCCGGGGAATAATGGGCGAAGAGATGATTACACGTCAAGAAAGGTGAGGACCGATGGCACAGGGACTGATCAAAAAGGTAAGGGGCGGGGAGTATTACCTGGCCGCCGAGGGCTGCTTCATCCGTGAGCTGTGGAATGCCCCGGAAGACGACGGGGTTTCCGTGGCCCGGGCCCGGGTGACGCCGGGGGTTACCACGGCGTGGCACCGTGTCCGGGAGACCTGGGAGCGCTACCTGATCCTCTCCGGGACGGGGGTGGCGGAGGTGGGCGACCTGATGCCGACGCCGGTGGCTGCCGGAGACGTCGTGGTCATCCCCCCCGGCGTCCGGCAGCGGATTACCAATAACGGCAAGGAAGACCTGGTCTTTCTGGCCGTTTGCACTCCCCGCTTCACGCCGGAGCGCTACGCCGGAGGGGAAGCAGGTCCGTAAGGGACACCTTTCCCCGGTGCCGACCGGGCGGGGTTTTTTCACGAAGGCCGTGAGTTGTTTGCGCTGCGGAGCCGCGGTCTTCGTTTCCGTTGGGCGGGCTGGTCGGTTTCCAGGAGATGCGCTTTGCCGACCCACGACGCGGGCGCCGGCCGCCGCCGCTTTCAGGACGACTTCAGGAGGCGCTCCTTGAGAAGGGAATAACGCTGCTGCTGCTTGTTGTTCTTCACGGCGATGGCCAGGGCCTTCTTCGTGCCGATGAGGACCACCAGCTTCCGTCCCCGGGTTACGGCGGTATAGATGAGATTCCGCTGGAGCATCATGTAGTGCTGGGTGAGCAGGGGGATTACTACGGCGGGGTATTCCGACCCCTGGCTTTTATGGACCGTCACGGCATAGGCCGGGACCAGCTCGTCGAGTTCGGAGAAGTCGTAGGTCACGAAGCGGTCGTCGAAATGGACCTTCAACTCCTGCCCTTCCCGGTCGATGTGGAAGATCCGGCCGATGTCCCCGTTGAAGACCTCCTTTTCGTAATTGTTCCGGATCTGCATGACCTTGTCGTGGTTCCGAAAGACGTTTCCCCCCCGGGACACTTCGTCGGCGCCGGGGTTCAGGGCCTTTTGCAGCTCCGCATTGAGGTTCGTCACCCCCACTACTCCCCGGTTCATGGGACTCAGCACCTGGATGTCGTTTACGGCGTGGAGATGAAAGCGCTTTGGAATCCGCTCTTTGACCATGGTCAGCACCATGGACAGGACCTTTTCCGGGTCCTCCTGGTGGATGAAGTAGAAATCCGAAAGGGCGCCCGGGGCTGTTTCCGTTTCCGGGAGGAGCCCCTGGTTGATCCGGTGGGCGTTGACGATGATGGAACTCGTCCGGGCCTGCCGGAAGATCTCCGTCAGTTCCACCACCGGCGCCACGCCGGCATCGATGATGTCTTTCAGGACGTTGCCCGGACCCACGGAGGGGAGCTGGTTTACGTCCCCCACGAGGATCAGCGTCGCCCGGAGGGGAACCGCCTTCAGGAGATTGTGCATGAGGAGGATGTCGATCATCGAGGCCTCGTCGACGATCAGGATGTCGCAATCCAGTTGAGAATGTTCGTTTTTCTGGAATCCCCCCTGGAGGGGGCTGAACTCGAGGAGGCGGTGGATGGTTTTGGCCCCCCAGCCCGTGGCCTCGGCCATCTTTTTTGCCGCCCGGCCCGTCGGGGCGGCGAGGAGGATCTTCGTCTGGACGGTGCCGTAGATCTTCAGGATGGCGTTGATGATGGTGGTTTTCCCCGTTCCGGGGCCGCCGGTGATGACCATGACCTTGTTTTCCACCGCGGTCCGCACCGCCGCAAGCTGTTTTTCCGCCAGGGTGATGGCCAGCTTTTCCTGGACCCAGGCCAGGGCCTTGTCGGTATCGATCTTCCGGATCTGCTTGGGGGCGGCGAGGAGGGCCTTGAGCCGGGCGGCGGTCTGATTCTCCGCCAGATAGAAGGGGAAGCTGTAAACGGCCCGCCCGGCGGGATCGGCCCGGTCTTCCACGACGATCATCCTTGCCGAGGCCAGGGTTTCCAGGGCCGCCTCGATGAGGCCGGCCTCGACGCCGAGGATGTTCATGGCCTCCTGCACGAGGACCGGCTGGGGGACATAAACGTGTCCCTGGTCGGCCAGTTGATTCAGGACGTAGATGAGGCCCGCCTCGGCCCGGACGAGGGATTCCTTGGGAAAGCCCAGTTTTTCCGCCACCTTGTCCGCGGTGACAAAACCGATGCCGAAGATGTCCGCGGCGAGGCGGTACGGGTTGTCCTGAACGATCCTGATCGCTTCCGGGCCGTACTGTTTGAAGATCTTGGCGGCGAAGCCGACACTGACGCCGTGGGTCTGGAGGAAGAGCATGACGGCGCGGATCTCCTTTTGATCCGCCCAGGCCTGGCGGATCATGCCGATCCGTCCCGCCCCGATCCCCGGAATATCCTTTAGTTTATCGATATCTTTCTCGATGACGTCCAGGGTTTTCCTGCCGAACTTGCCGACGATCCGCTTGGCCATCACCGGTCCGATGCCCTTGATCAGCCCCGAACCGAGGTATTTCTGGATGCCGTAAACCGAGGCGGGCGTCTTGGTTTCGCAGGTGACGATCTTGAACTGGCGGCCGTATTTCTCGTGATTGATCCATTCCCCCCGCATGGCGAGAATCTCGCCGGGGGTGGGGCGGGGGAGATTGCCCACACAGGCGATCAGATCCTTTTGCCCGGCGGCTTTGACCTTGATGATGGCGTAACCCGTTTCTTCATTGAAATAGGTGATGTGTTCGAGGAGCCCCTGGAGCTCCGTGAGGTTGGCAGGTGTCATTTTAAATATCCCCTGAACGGGTGGAAGGGATCGGTGACAGCACGAATCTCGCCGTTATGCTTATCTTGCCGTTTGGGAGCACCCGGTATGAAAACACCCTCCCCGGTAATGAAACCCGCATGACGGCACGCCGTCACAAAGCAGGATGAAAATGCCGGGACGCGCTCCGCAGTGTCCGCAGCGGTCCCGTTAATGATAAACCGTCGTAGATCAATAACATATGCGCGCACTTGCGAGCGAAAAGACGGACAGACCTGTGACGACGATCATGATGATTGCCGTCCCGACCGGAATCCTCTCCGCCGTCGGATGACAGATACGCGAAGGCGACGGAATCTGTTCGCTAATCGGTCCCGGATCCTTTCTTCCGCCCTGCTGGTCCCAATAAAAACATCCTTTAGAGAAGTACATGGCTAACCGGAGAGATTATACTATGTTTCCCGCTCCCTGTCTCTGAAAAATTCCCGCTTTGCAGGTAAAGGAAATTAACAAACAATTGTCTTTTTGCAGAAAATGGTTTAACTTGGCGGCCGTAAGCGGGACCCACCGGGCCGCCGGTCGGCCGATGGCCGGCTCATTGCCGTGCGCCCTTTTGCGCGGCAAATCACCAAAGAAAGACAAACCGTCGTTGGCGGGGGGAGTGCATCAGGACATGATCGGCATTATCGACTATAAAGCGGGCAACCTCACCAGTGTCGCCCGGGCGCTTCACTACTTGGGACAGCCCTGTGAGGTGACGGACGAGGCGGGGGTGCTGGATGCCTGCGACCGGCTTGTCTTTCCCGGGGTGGGCGCCGCCGGTGAGGCCATGTCCAATCTGCGCCGTCTGGGCCTGGACCGGCGGCTCCGGGAATGGATCGCCGCCGGGAAGCCGACACTGGGAATCTGCCTGGGGACGCAGGTTATTTTCGAATTCAGCGAGGAGAATGCCACGGACTGTCTGGGGATTGTTCCGGGTTCCGTGCGGAGGTTCCCCGGCGACCTGAAAGACCGGCAAGGCCGTTTCCTTAAAATCCCGCACATGGGATGGAACGGGGTCGAGTTTTCCCGTTCCCATCCCGTCTTTGCCGGTTTGCCGGCGGACGCGGAGTTCTATTTCGTCCATTCCTATTATCCCGCTCCCGCCGTGGTCGATTATGCCCTGGGCTGGACGGATTACGGCTTGCGCTTTTGTGCCGCCATCGCCCACAAGAATCTCGTGGCTGTCCAGTTTCATCCCGAGAAAAGCGGCGGACCGGGATTAAAAATACTGGACAATTTCTGCCGCTGGGGAGGGGCCGATGCTCAGTAAACGGATCATTCCCTGTCTGGACGTGCGGGATGGCAAACTCACCAAAGGTATCAAATTCAAAGGCAATATCGATATCGGCGATCCTGTTGAAGCTGCCCGGATCTATTATGAACAGGGGGCGGATGAGATAGTTTTCTATGATATCACCGCCTCTGCGGACGGTCGGGCTATCATGCTGGATGTGGTCCGTCGGGTGGCGGAGACGATCTTCATCCCCTTTTCCGTGGGCGGCGGCATCCGCAGTGTACAGGATATGCGGGCGGTGATCCTGGCGGGGGCGGAAAAGATCAGCGTCAATTCCGAAGCGGTTAAACACCCCGAAATCATTGATGAAGGCGCCCGGGCTTTCGGTAGTCAATGCGTTGTTTTAGGCATGGATGTGAAGAGGGTGACGGTCCGTCGGGAGGTCCCCTCGGGATACGAGATCGTTATTCATGGGGGGCGGATCTATACCGGCCGGGATGCCGTGGCGTGGGCCCGGGAGGCGGAGAGCCGGGGAGCCGGGGAGATATGCCTGAACTCCATCGACGCCGACGGCACCCAGGAGGGATACGAAAACGAGTTGACCCGGATGATATCTGCGACGGTGCGGATCCCTGTCATCGCCTCCGGGGGCGCCGGCAGTCCGGAGCATCTCTTTGAGGTCCTGACCCGGGGGGAGGCCGACGCCGCCCTGATCGCATCCATCGTCCATTATCGGACCCATACCATCGGTGAACTGAAGAACTATCTTCATAATCGAGGTGTCAAGGTACGCCGGAAATGGTGAAGGAACGGAGACGATGAGGACCCGTGAGGGGATCTTGACCCGAAGCGTTCTCGTTGCGGCGGTCGTGGCTTCGCTGTTGATCATTCTCCCCGGCCTTGCCGCGGCGGCGGGGGAACTCCGGACGATGACCTTCATTCCCCAATGGCTCCCCCAGGCCCAGTTCGCCGGCTGTTACGTAGCTTTTGAAAAGGGTTTTTACCGCGAAGAAGGGATCGACCTGAAGATCCTCAAGGGCGGGCCGGACGCCCCGGCCGCGGCCATGCTGGCGAGCCGGCGGGCGGATTTTACCACCATGTTTCTCTCCGAGGCCTTGCAGCACCGGGAGAAACAGCTTCCGATCGTCAATATCGGTCAGATCATGCAGCGGTCCGGCTTCATCCTGGTGGCCAAAAAGGGGCGGGGGATCAACAAACCGGCGGATCTAAATCAAAAAAAGGTCAGTCTGTGGCCGAATTTTCAGGTTCAGCCCCAGGCATTCTTCCGGAAGTACGGCCTTAGCGTCAAGACAGTGGTCCAGGGCGCCACCGTCAATCTTTTTCTCCGCGGTGGTGTCGATGCCGCTTCCGCTATGTGGTACAACGAGTATCACACCATCATCAACGCCGGCGTCAATGAGGACGAACTGACGACCTTCTTTTTCGATCAGCATGGCCTCAACTTTCCCGAAGACGGGATCTATGTCCTTAAGGAAACTTATGAGCGCGACCCGGAAGGATGCTGCCGGTTCGCCCGGGCCACCCGCAAAGGATGGGAATATGCCTTCGCCCATCCCGAGGAGGCGTTGGATGTGGTCATGAAGTATATCAACGCGGCTCATACCGGCGGCAACAGGGTCCATCAGCGATGGATGCTGACAAGGATGAAGGATCTCATTCAGCCCGGGGACGCGCGGGACCGGATCGGCATCCTCAATCCTGGAGACTATGCAGCGGTGGCCGGTGCGTTGCAGAAAAGCGGTCTAATCAAGACCGTCATCCCCCTTGATGAATTCTATGTCCCCTGCCTGGAAAAGCATTAAAGAGGCCGGCCGGGGAGGCCTGGCGATCCGCATGTCCCTCTTCATTCTGACCGCGGCGGCCGTTATTTTTATTGCCGCCTTTGGTTACAGTTCTTACTATTTCCGCAATCAGATCCTGGCCAATGTGGAAAAGAACGCCGAGGCTGTAACCATGGCTACGGTGAGCAAGATTGAAGTAGTCCTGGGGGGCGTGGAGAAGGTCCCGTCTTTCCTGGCCCGGAACCTCCAGGGCGGCAGGCCGACCTTGCCATCTCTGCAGAAGCAAATCATCGATCTGCTGCAGACAAATCCGGAGATCTTCGGTTCCGCTGTGGCTTACGAACCCTTTGCCTTCGATAAAAAATCCATGTACTTCGCCCCTTATATCTGTCGGGGCGGCTATGGCGGGCTGGTTCCCTCCTTTCTGGGGGGTGAAGACTACCAGTATTTTTTTCTCGACTGGTACCAGATTCCCAAGGAACTGGGAAAGGCGGTGTGGAGCGAGCCTTACTTCGACGAAGGGGCAGGGAATATCATGATGTCCACCTATTCCGTCCCGTTTTACAATTTCAAGGAGGGGGAGAAGGTATTTACGGGGATTGTCACCGCCGATATTTCCCTGGAGTGGTTAAAGGAAATCATTGAAAAGCTAACCCCTCATCAGGCCGGTTATTCTTTCCTCATCTCCCGCAACGGGGTGTTTGTTTCCCATCCCGACAAGGATTACATCATGCGGGAAAGCATCTTCAGCATCGCCGAAGCCAATCAGGATGCGTCCTTGAGGGAGATCGGCCGGGACATGCTCCGGGGAGGGAAAGGTTTCGTAACCTTGAACAGGCACTTCGCCGGCCAAAAGGCCTGGATGTACTATGCCCCGCTGCCGTCGCTGGGCTGGTCCATCGGGCTGGTCTTTCCGGAGGAGAAGCTCTTTGCGGGGATCAGCAGGCTCAAAGTCGTCATTCTCGGCATCGGCGGAGCGGGCTTTCTCGCTTTGCTGGTCGTCATTTTCGTTATTTCGGGAACGATTACCAAACCCCTGCGGATTCTGGCGGACAAGGCCGGGGAAATCGCCCGGGGGAATCTGGAAGTCGAGGTGCCTCCGGTCCGTTCCCATGACGAAGTGGAGGTCCTGTCCCATTCCTTTAAGAATATGCAGGTGGCCCTGAAGGAATATATCGCCAACCTGGCCGAAACTACCGCCGCCAAGGAGCGCATAGAAAGCGAATTGAAGATCGCCCGGACGATCCAGATGAGTTTTCTGCCCAAGCGCTTCCCCCCCTTTCCGGAAAAAGAGGAATTTGAAATCTTCGCCGCCCTGGAACCCGCCAAGGAGGTAGGCGGTGATCTCTATGATTTCTTCCTCATCGACGACGAGCACGTTTTCTTTTCCATCGGTGACGTTTCGGGAAAAGGGGTGCCGGCGGCCCTTTTCATGGCGGTGACGAAAACCCTGATCAAAGGGATCGCCAGCCAGGCCGTTTTTCCCTCGCTGGCCCTGGAACAGGTGAATCAGGAACTTTGCAAGGACAACGAATCCTCTATGTTTGTCACCGTTTGTTGCGGCATCCTGAATTTTCGGACGGGGGAACTGCTCTTCTCCAATGCCGGTCATAATCTCCCCGTGGTTATTCACGCCGCCGGCGCGGTGGATTGGCTGAACTCTCCCGAGGGTTTCTTGCTGGGCGTCATGGAGGATGCCCATTATGAAACGCTGCGCCTCAAGCTCAACCCCGGCGACACGCTTATCCTCTATACCGACGGGGTGACGGAGGCCATGAACGACCGCAAGGAGTTTTTCACCGACCAGGCGCTCCTTCGGACCCTCGCCGCCTGTCAGGAACGCGATCCTGAGGCATTGGTGGCAGGGGTTATGAAGGCGGTTAAGGAATTCGCCGGGCCGGAACCCCAATCGGATGATATCACCGTACTCGCCCTGCGCTATCGGGGCCGGTAGTGACTCCGTCACAAGCAGATATTTTTGATGCCCTCGTAAAAAACCCTCACGCCCCGTGGGGCGATGCGAAACAAAAAACACCCCCACTCCCTCCCACAGCGGGGAGTTGGGATACACGGAAGGGCTGTTTCACTCGCAAATGCGCAAACATGTTATTGATCTGCAACAGTTTATTATTAACGGGGCCGCTGCGGACACGGAGGTCTGCGTCCCAGCATTTTCATCCTGCCTTGTAACGGTATGCCGTCATGGGGGGTTCATAGTAAGTCAAAATATGCACGTTTTGTCATTTCGTGCTCGGTCAGGAATCCAGTTTTGTCAGCATGTTCTGGATGATGGCCTACGCCGGTACGACCGGTTGGAAGACTTTTTACGAGGTCGTAATTCTTTTGGACGCCGGTTTTTTGTATCGTCATCGTTCACGACATCTTCAGGAGTCCAGATGCGGCGCAGGTGATAAATACCCGTAACTGCGAATACACATAAGGACTTCTCATTCACCAGGATTCGCGTGCCTTGCCTGTGGAGCTTTTTGCTTCGGTGTCGCCATCCCGACAGTTGACGGGATCATCATCTACGTGAGCTCCGGTTTAAGGACGGGGTGTGACAGGACGGGCAGTCATAGAGATGCAAATGATAATATTTGCTTTCTTCCCCATTGTTTCATATATTTACCGACAGGTGATGGAACGATCATGACAGCCGGCCGTCACAAAAAAAGAGTGAAACCCTCATGAGGGCACGCCGTCACCAAGCAGGATAAAAACGGCGGGACGCGCTCTACCGTGACCACAGCGGCCCCGCTAATGATAAACCGTTGGAGATCAATAACATATAAATTTTCATGCCGGGGCGGCACCCGCGAGCGATGAAAATGGTTTATGGAAATCACCCCGGTGTATTTTCATACTAAGGCATTTGCGAGTGAAACAGTCAATACATACTGGAAAATAAAGCTGCATTTTCGATTGAAAAAGTGAGAGAGATATTTGCAAGCACTGGTTTTAAAGAGAATTTGTGATCTGAAAGTGGAAAGACAACCGTTGGAGATTGCCGATGTTCCCCTGCCGACGGCCGGACCTGGTGAAATAGTTATCGAGGTCGGCGCGTGCGGGATTTGTCATACCGAAATCGATGAGATCGAAGGTCGGACACCACCCCCTTTATTTCCAGTTATTCCCGGCCATCAGGTGGTCGGCAAGGTGGTGGAGAGAGGGGAAGGGGTGCAAAAATGGCAGCTGGGTGATCGGGTCGGCGTGGGCTGGATATTTTCGGCCTGCGGGGAATGCCCATGGTGCCTTTCCGAACAGGAGAACCTCTGTCCGGAGTTCCGGGCCACCGGTCGGGACGCCCACGGCGGGTATGGTGAATTTATGAAGATAGGAGCGGATTTTGCCGTTCCCATTCCGGATGCCTTTTCCGATTGCGAGGCGGCCCCGTTCCTGTGCGCCGGTGCCATCGGTTACCGCTCCCTGCGTCTCACTTGTCTCCAGGACGGCCAAACCCTCGGCCTGACCGGTTTCGGAGCCTCCGCCCATCTGGTCTTAAAAATGGTACGTTACCTCTATCCCCGGACGGCGGTATTTGTCTTTGCCCGGAGCGAAGGAGAACGTGATTTTGCGCGGGAACTGGGAGCGGTCTGGGCCGGGGACACGGCAGCGCGGCCCCCGGAACTTCTCGACGCCGTTGTCGATACCACCCCGGCCTGGCGGCCTGTTGTGACTGCGCTGGGAAACCTGAAACCGGGGGGGAGACTTGTCATCAATGCCATCAGAAAAGAAGGTGCAGACCGGGAAGTTCTCCTGGATTTGGACTACCCCCGACATCTCTGGTTGGAAAAGGAGATCAAGAGCGTCGCCAATGTTACCCGTCGGGACATCCGGGAATTTCTCGCGCTGGCTGCCGCCTTGCCCATCCGACCGGAATTCCGTGAGTATTCCCTTGCCGAGGCCAATTCTGCCCTGATTGAACTCAAGGAACAGCGGATTCGGGGTGCCAAGGTGTTAAAACTAAAAAATGACGGCATTTGAATAGGGGCGCGTTGAAAGGAACGGTACCTGCAACCCACGGAATCGCATAACTTCTGCGGCATCGCAGCCCATGCCCCGTGGGGCGCCACAGAGCATGAAAACGGCATTTTCACTCGCAAACGCGCAAACATGTTATTGATCTGCAACAGTTTATTAATAACGGGGCCGCTGCGGGCACGGAGGTTTGCATCCCAGCATTTTCATCCTGATTTGTGACGGCATGCCGTCATGAGGGTTTCATTTTAAGTCCCTATGCGGGGCAACAGTTCATCATTTGCTACTACGGCGTAAGCGTCTTATGTCCTCATCTTTTCAAGGGGCTGTTTTTGGGTTAAGACTTTCGACGGTGAAAAATATTCATGGTTGGGAGGCAGGGAATGAAGACTACGGCGTAAGCAAAAGTATGTTATGTTTCTCAGGATTAGCGCTTTGCCTCGGCAGCTTTTAATTCATCGTCCCCATGATGAATATTTGCGATGTCATCATCCTTGTATAAAATCCAAACTCAGGAATCGTGATTAAAACTCTGTTGACACGGGAAGACTTTGTCAGTAGAATTAAGTATATTGAATTTTAAAGTTCCTCTTCATCATCCGGAAGATATTCAAGACGCTCATCAGGTAATGGTTCTTTACCCCGCTACCAGGTTCCAAGTACTCGATATTTGTTTGAAAAACTGGATGTTTCATGTGAAACGGCAAACCTAGGATAAGGAGGGCGTTATGCAATCGGATGTTACAGATTTGAAAAAGAATGCCGCCGCTTATGCCGTTGGTCTCATCGAATCGGGAATGGTGGTCGGTCTTGGCCATGGCAGCACGGCGATTTATGCCGTTCGTTTTCTTGCCGAGCGTTTGAAAACGGGAGAAATTAAAAATGTCCTCGGCATTCCCTGCTCGCTGCAGGTTGAGGAAGAGGCCATGCAATACGGGATGCCTCTGACCAGTTTCGAAAAACACCCGGTCATGGATATTACCATCGACGGCGCCGACGAGATCGATATCGAATTGAATCTCATTAAAGGCGGCGGCGGGGCGTTGCTAAGGGAAAAGATCGTTGCCCAGGCCAGCCGGCGGGTGGTTATCGTTCTCGATGAGAGCAAATGCTCTCCCTTCCTGGGTAAACAACGCAAAGTTCCTGTCGAGATCGTTGCCTTTGGCTGGAACACCCATGTCATGTTTTTGGAGTCCCTGGGCGCCAAGGTGAGAATTCGAAGAAATGCCGATAACAGCCTGTATCATACCGATCAGGGAAACCTGATCGCCGACTGCAATTTCCATGAGATCCTCAATCCGCGGGAACTGGCGGCGAAAATCAAGACCCATGCCGGAGTGGTAGAGCATGGTCTGTTTCTCGATCTGGCTACGGATGTAATCATTGCCGGTGCCGGCGGTGTCCGTCATCTCAAGCGGGACAGGCCCCCGGTGGTGGACAAGCGGGAAATCTGAACGATAATAAGTGCCGGCCTCCCCGGGGAAGAGAGGTTTTCCCTCCCCGGTGCGGGGACGGTCTTGCTATAAGGATCGGCCGGGGTTTATTCATCCGTTAGGGTTGGGAAGCTCATCGGATCAAGCCATATTCCACCGATCTTCCGGGGCCGTGCCGCCGCTGTGCCGTCTTTCTTTCCCGATCTCCGGCGCTGTGAAAATTTCAGCATCTTCTTTAATTCCCTATCGTCCATGGAGACAACATGCCGAATGAGGCCGGATTTCTTCTGCTTCTCCTTACTATCGTCCAACCCGCAAGGTATTCCTGGGGGTTGAATTCTATCCGCTCAATGGTTTTTACCGTGGTCATGATATGCCTTCCCCTTTCGCAATTGTTTCCTTCCCGGATAGACTAAACGAAGCGTGTTCCCTTGCCCATCGGCAAACAGATGAAAGAGCGATGAGAAAAAGGCGGATTGAAAGGCCCTTCCGGAGGCGGAGGGGACATCGGCATTTGTCTGATGAGCTACTGATAAGGTACGGGGGAACGGAAACAGCGCCTATGCTTGACGGCAGGAGTTAGGGTGGACAGATAGACCGGCCTTAAACCAGTCCATAGCGAAGCAGTTTGCGTCGCAATCCTTCCCGGCTGAGCCCGAGCAGGCGTGCGGCCTCGGATTTGTTGCCCCTGACACTACGCAGTGTTTTTTCGATTAGTAGACGTTCGGCCCTTTTTACCGGGGGCAGCGACAGGTCTGTTCTTGTCTCCGGGTTGTGGGCGAGCACATTTTCCGAAAGATCGTCCAGATCGATTTTGCTGCCCTGGGCGAGGGCGATGGCGCGCTCCACCTCGTTTTCCAGTTCCCGCACGTTACCCGGCCAGGGATAGGCCAAGAGGCGGTCCATCGCGGCCTGGGAAAAGGATACGGATTCCCGGCCCATCATTTTTGATCCCCGTTCGGAAAAAAAGGCGATCAAAAGCGGGATGTCTTCGGGCCGTTCCCGGAGGGGCGGGACATGGATATTGATGACATTCAAACGATAATAAAGATCCGCCCGGAAGCCGCCTTTTTCGATTTCTTCTTTCAGGTTGCGGTTGGTGGCCGCCAGGATGCGGACGTCAACCGGCAATGAAGATCTGCCGCCGAGGCGTTCGACCTGACGATCCTCGATGACCCGCAGGATCTTACCCTGAACGGCCATGGGCATATCGCCCACCTCGTCGAGAAAAATCGTGCCGCCCTGAGCCTGTTCGATTTTTCCGATCCGCTTGTCTACACCTGTGGCCACACCTTTTTCAATGCCAAACATCTCGCTTTCAAAGACTGTTTCCGGAATGGCCGTGCAGTTCAGCGCAATAAATGGTTTGCCCTGCCGCCGGCTTTTTTCATGTATGGCTCTGGCGACCAGCTCCTTTCCTGTTCCCGTTTCACCGGTGATGAGGACGTTAACCGGTGTGTCGGCGATCCGGTCGATTTTCATCAATAAGGTCTTAATGACGCTACTGGAGCCCAAAATCGCGGCAGGTTGGATGGTTTTTCTCAACGTCCGTTTCAAATACAGATTTTCCCTGGCAAGGGCCTCTTTGGCTGCCTCCAGTTCCTGCCGGCTCTTCTTCAGGTCCGTTATTACCTCTTCCAGGAGGTACTCCCTGGCCTCCAGGCGTACGGCCATCATTCCAAAAGATTCGGCGAGTTCAGCAATCGGGGGCGGATAGATTCGCTCTTTGGTTAACTCAAAGATCTCTCCCATATCCCGGTATTCTCCCTCTGAAACTTCTTTGCAGAGGATGATCAAGTGCCGGAAAAGTTCCTGCTGGTTGCCGGTCTTCATTGTTTTGTTTACGGGGTGCTAAGGAGCTTTTCGATCATGGGGATGTCGGCTCCCGAAACAATATGGCTGTCGATGATAAAGTAAGGTGTACCCTCGACACCCAATCTCCGGCCCTGATCCTTGTGAATTTTTATCAATTCGTCAACCTCTGCGCTCTTGCACAGGACAAGCGCCTTTTGATCGAGAACACCCTGATAACTCTCTCTGTAAGCCGCGCCGGGGTCCGGGGCGCAAAGGATATGGCGAACCTTGTTCTCGGAGGTAGGGGAGAGAGGATAGAAAAAGATGTAACGGGTCGTATCTTTCTTTTCGGACAACGCCTTCGCGGCCTTGCGGCAGTATGGACAATCCGGGTCTGTTATTTCGATGATGGTGTGGCGGCCGCTGCCTATTCTCAGGGCCCTGGCAAGGGGGAGGGTCTTAGCCCGTTCCAGAACCTTCTCTTCGTGGTGACGCCTGGTGATATTCTTGCCGTCGTTCGTAAAGATATTGCCCACGATGAGACAGGCGGCGTCCGGTACATAATAGACGGTGCCGCGAACGGTATCGACTTCATATACTCCTTTGATAATAGACGGTTGGAGTGATTCGTAATGTAACTGAGGAAAATTTTTCTTTAAAGAGGCCTCCGCTTCACTGGTTGCCGCCATTCCCGGTGCGGCGATACCGCAGCAAAATATGCCGGCCAGGAAGATAATGATACTTTTCCACATGATCTGCCTCCTCAAGTTAGAAAAAAAAGGTTTTATGATGTTCTGCGGGAGCCGTTAATTTCCAGAGCAAGTTCAGTTTATACACAACGACATCAATAAATGCGCATGTTGAAGGTTATTTAGAATTGGCGACGTCGTATTCATGCGCAAATAATTCCGACGCTGTGTATAGTTACAAAATAATCCCGCCGCCGGTAACTCCGGGCAGCTAAAGGGCTTGTGGAGGATGAAATACATCGGTGTGGTCTCCCTTAAACCATTTTTTATCGTTCGTGTCTGTCTGTCGGACGAACATGACAATTGATATGAATTTTTCGGTAAATTTCTGATTATTTTCATCTTTAGTTGTGGCTGATATCGGCGCGGGGGGCGAAGGTCGCTAACCAGTCTTTTCATCACGATCCTTTTGACGGCCTGGTATATCGATGAGCAGCGAAAGGATGTTTTTGTCCTCTTCGCGCCGGTATTCCACCCTGTCGATAAGCTGCCTGACGAAGAAAATACCCAGCCCCCCGATGTGGCGTTCGTCGATACTCGCTTTGATGTCCGGCTCGTCGACAGATAAGATATTGAAGGGAATGCCGGTGTCTTGGATCTCGATCACAAATGTGCCGTCCTTTTTGGGGTGGCAGGTGATGACGACGTTTCCGATGGAACCAGGGTAGGCATATTGAAAAATATTCACCAAAACTTCCTCGACGCAGAGTTCGATCTCTCTTATCCTCTTGAGTTCGAACCCCGCATGTTCTATTTTCCTGGAGACGAAATCGATCGCTTGCTTAAGAGAGGCGATTTCGGCTGGAACAACGAGGCTGGTTGGACTTTCCATATAAATGCTCACCACTGGGAGTGGGCGCAATAAAAATGTAACTAATCAGGTAGTTGGCGTAATTTCCGGCAGATTAAAGAGCATCAAATCT
This sequence comes from Syntrophales bacterium, assembly GCA_035448805.1. Lineage (GTDB taxonomy): Bacteria > Desulfobacterota > Syntrophia > Syntrophales > UBA8958 > UBA8958. Next base: position 797 of record DAOTJR010000004.1, on the reverse strand, counting down.
TTGTCAATGCCTCTGCTTCGGAATCAAAGATATTAAATATCGAACCGAATCCGGAAATTTTAAAGACGTCCTTGACCGGTCCTTGGAGGCCGGCGAAGACAAGTTTTCCCTCTTTGGTTTTCAGTACCTTTGCTATGGCGAGGATACTGCGCAGTCCGGCGCTGCTTATGTATTCCAACTGCTTCATATCGAGAAGAAAAATTTTTTCTCCGGCGCCGATGAAATCCATAAGATTTTTCTCGAAATCAGGGGCCGTCACGGCATCAATTCTACCTTTGACGGATACTATCAATACGTCCTTTTCCCTTTTTTTGTTGATCTCCATACTTCCTCCTTCTTCTGAGTAAGTCGCCCGACTTCCCTCCCTGACAAGGCGCCGCCTCAATGGCGAGGGGAGCTAATATATACAATTGTTCATAGTCACGCGGTATGCAAACGAAACAGACCGCGAAGATATCTTTAAGCTTTACATGATCTATGTTCCTTAACGCCCCGGTCCTGACCGGCGGTTGCAAACCCGCTTTTCACCTGTGGGTGCCGCCGAAGAGAAATAAAGACAGGGACTACGATGCTGTTGTGTACAACTAAAAAGCGGTTAATAGACCACCGGAAGATCATATCCCCCTTATCGCTTTTGCCGGAAACTACTTCGATTGCCTCCCTGAAAGGCGTGTTCATCGCTTGGGTGCGCCGCACCCGCATGAAAAAGATTCTTAAATATGACGTCAAGTATCAGAATATTTTAATCTTTCGTGTCGCCTGCATTAGGACGTAGATCTTAACAAGGGATTCCCTGT
>DAOTJR010000003.1:54645-151158 GCA_035448805.1 Syntrophales bacterium | reverse complement strand
ACCGGCTCCATTACGCCGATCACCCCTTGGACCCATTGCGGCGATCACAGAATGGCTCTATAGCGCCGATCAGTAACACCTGCTATTTCGCCTACCGCAAGGATAAATATCTCAGCAGGGTGACGAGCACCTTTCTGCAATACGCCGTCTATCAAAAGACTTCATAAATACAGGGAATTCGGTAACGTGTCGCGGAGGCCGGGGAGTCAATTCAAGGGTCTGTCCCCTCTCCGGAGCAACCGGTTGCGGTTATAAAAACCCGGGCCGGGAACGGGCAGGAATCGCTGTCATTCAGCAGGAGCTTTCCCCGGCCGATATGATGAACCTCCCGCACGGCAAGGCTCATATTTTCAACGAGATATATCCGCAGCTTCTATCCCACAGGGAAGTTCCTAATGGGTATCCGCGCGGGGGTGAAATAAAAGGATGAAACATGGAGGCTTGTTACGGTGATGAGAAGAAACCGGCACCGGGGATGGCGAATGTCTTCTGGGGGGCGGTGCTTTAGGGTGCCTTTGGGGACGGCTGGTTTGTCGGCACCGCTTGGATTATATATTCCCCGGTTGGCCCGGTAAAAAGACCCTGAGGGGGGCCGTCCAGGCGGTGATTACGGGGCTCGTAGGGGGTGAAGCCCTTGCAGCCCAGAAAAAACAACAGCAGCAAAAAGATGAAGACTGATTTCATTTTCCCGTTTTGAACCCCGTATCGGATCGGCGGTGGCGAATGGAAATATCCACAAGACGGTTAAAGTATAGTCAAAATACCGGAAGAGGTCAAAGGGAAATGCGTTTGCCTAAACCGAAAAGAGGGCTTACGGTAAGGAAATCCCGCGAATGTTCAATGAAACCCCCATGACGGCACGCCGTTACAAAGCAGGATGAAAACGGTGGGACGCGTCCCCCGGGTCCGCAGCGGCCCCGTTGATGATAAGCATTTGTAGATCAATAACATATGCGCGCATTTTGAGTGAATACTGAGGATATTGGGAGATGCCAAACCCCCTGCGCGCGGGTCAATTATCGTCGGTGAGGATCGTTCTTGCCCGGGCGGCCTTTTTCTCCCCCTGGCGGTGCTTGTCCTGGAGGATCTTTTCCCTGGCCCGCCGGGACCGCTTCCGTTTCTGGCGGCGGATCTTCTCCCGGCGCGCCTTTTCCGCCTCCACCAGCCCCTTCTGTAGGCGCTCGATCCGGTCCAGCAGCAGTCGCCTGGCGAGAAAACGGTTCAGGGCCTGTGATCTTTCCTGCTGACATTTGACGGCCAGTCCCGTGGGCAGGTGGAGCAACTGAACGCAGGACGAGGTCTTGTTGACCTTTTGCCCCCCCGGCCCGGAGGAACGGACGAAGGTTTCCCGCAGATCAGCCTCCGCCACCCCGAGGGCTTCCATCCTTGCGGTCAGGGCCGCTTCCTTTTCCGGGGAGATGTTGAACAGGGACATGTTTATCAGCAACTTTCAAAATAATTACCCGCCCGCCGGCCGACGGTGAGACCCTCGCACTTGGAATCATACCACCGTTTCTCCGGCGGATAAAGGGAAACGATTTTGACGGCTTGCCGCCATGAAGAAGAGTATAGATTGTCAATAATTACAAGAAGATAAGATTGAATTTTGAGGGAAACAGAAGAAAAGAGGATAGCCGGAAATTCCCCCGCTGCGGCGGGCCTTGTGCATGGGGATTGAAAATTTGTTTCATGGTTCGTTGTGTCCCCGCCGGGCATGGAGATTGGTAACGGCGGGCTGTGGGAAGCGCTTGTTGTTCTGAAAGGGAGGGAACTTCGGTTGTTCAGAGAGAGTAAATCTCGTCGCCGACGAAATTGACCCAGTGCTGGCTCAAGATCTCTACGGCCCGTTCGATACGGTCGCAGCCGATGATCATGATGGTTTCCTTGCCGAGGCGCTCGATGGTCGTGTAGATGTAATGGATGTTCACATCTCCCTCTGCGAGGGGTTTGACGATGGCGTTCATCCCCCCGGGATGGCAGGGGACCTCCACAGCGATGACGGGATCGACCTGGATATTGAAGTTGAAGCTTTCCAGGATGGTGACGGCCTTCTGGGGGTCGTTGACCACGACGCGGAGGGTGGAATGCTCCTCGGTGCTGGCGGCGGAGATGGCCTTGACCTTGATGTCCTCCTTGTCCAGGATGTCCACGAGTTTAGTCAAGGCGCCGGGAACGTTGTCGAGCAGCACGGAAACCTGTTGAATGGCCATGGCGTTGATGCTTCCTCTTTTATGATTTCAGTTCGTAACCGGCGGCGAAGGCCTTGCGGTTGATTTCCATGGCCGCCTTCTTTTTCTCCCCCAGGATCTGTCGCAGCCCTTTCAGAAACGCTTCGGGGGTGATGATAGAGGTTTTCCTGATAAAGGCCCCCATCATGACGATGTTCAATACCCGAGGACTACCGAGCTGTTCCGCCAGTTCTCCCGCCGGAATCCGATGGATATGGACGTCTTTCCGGGTAGGTTGATTGTCGATGATGGAAGAGTTGAGGAAGATGTCGCCGCCCGGGGCGACGCGGTTCTGGAAGGTGGCGAGGGACGGCTTGTTCATTACCACCAGATAATCCGGTTCGGAGGCGATGGGGGAGGCGATCTCCTCGTCCGAAACGGCCACAGTGCAATTGGCGGTGCCTCCCCGGACCTCGACGCCATAGGAAGGCAGGTAGGTCACATGGTAACCCTCGCTCATGGCGGCATGGGCACAGATGTAACCCATCATCAGCACTCCCTGGCCGCCGAAACCGGCAAAGATCGTCTTCTTGATCATTTATCCCCCGCCTGCGTTGTGATGTCCTTGATTACTCCCAGCGGGAACTCTTTCGCCATGACTTCCTTCACCCACCGGCAGGCGTCCACGGGGGTCATCTTCCAGTTGGTCGGGCACTGGGAGAGGATCTCGACGAGGGAGAAGCCAATGCCGTCCAGCTGGTTTTGAAAGGCCTTCTTGATTGCCTTTTTGGCCTTCACGATGTTTACCGGTGTATTCACGGCGCAACGCTCGATGTAACTGGTGCCGGGGAGGTGTCCCAAGATTTCGCTCAGGTGGATGGGATGGCCGTCCAGCAGGGCCGTCCGGCCCGGGGGCGTGGTGGTGGAAACCTGTCCCAGGAGGGTCGTGGGGGCCATCTGTCCCCCCGTCATGCCGTAAACGGCATTGTTGATGAAGATCACAGTGATATTCTCGCCGCGGTTGGCGGCGTGGAGGGTCTCCGCCGTGCCGATGGCCGCCAGGTCGCCGTCGCCCTGGTATGAGAATATCACCCGGTCGGGGAGAACGCGCTTCATGCCCGTGGCGACGGCGCAGCCCCGGCCGTGAGGTGCTTCCAACATGTCGAAATCGAAATAGTTGTAGGCAATGACGGCGCAGCCCGCCGGAGGGATGCCGATGGTACGGTCCTGGATGTTCAGCTCGTCGATGACCTCGGCGATCAGGCGGTGGGTGATGCTGTGACCACAGCCCGCGCAGTAGTGGAATACGGCTTTCTTCAGTGATTTCGGACGGCTGAATATCTTTTTCATGTCATTTCTTCCGGAGCTGATAGGCGATGACCTTGGCGAGTTCCGCCGGGGTGGGGATGACACCGCCGGGACGGCCGTAGAATTGAATCCGGGCCTTGTTGCCCAGGGCCAGTTGGACGTCTTCCAGCATCTGACCGGTGTTCATTTCGAAGACCAGGAAATTTTCCACCCGTTCGGCAAACGCCCGCAGGACGTCGCCGGGGAAGGGCCAGAGGGTGATGGGCCGGATGAGCCCCACCGACAGTCCGAGCTCCCGGCTGCGCTTGATCGCCCCCTTGGCGATCCGGGCGGCGGTGCCGTAGGCGACGATCAATATCTCGGCGTCATCGGTCCAGAATGTCTCGAAGCGCACCTCCTTCTGGGCGATAACCTGGTATTTCCGGTAGAGCTTCCAGTTGTGCTCTTCCATACGGATGGCGTCGAGAATCAGGGCCCGGATGAATTTGCTTTTCCCCTTGCCCATTCCCTTGAGAACGTAGCATTCCGGATACTGCCGGGGCGGCGGGGTATTGAACTCCACCGGTTCCATCATCTGTCCCATCATGCCGTCGGCGAGGATGATCACGGGATTGCGGTAACGGTCCGCCAGTTCGAAGGCGTCCATGGTGAGGTCGGCCAGCTCCTGGACGGAGGCGGGGGCGAGGACGATGGTGCGGTAATCGCCGTGACCACCGCCGCGGGTGGCCTGGAAATAATCGCCCTGGGAGGGGAGGATGTTTCCCAGTCCGGGACCGCCGCGCATCATGTTGACGATGACCGCGGGCAATTCGTCGGCGGCCAGGGAGGAGATCCCCTCCTGCTTCAGGGAGATGCCCGGACTGGAGGAGGAAGTCATCGCCCGGGCCCCGGCGGCGGCGGCCCCCAGGACCATGTTGACGGCGGCGATTTCGCTTTCCGCCTGAATGAAGACCCCGCCCTTGGCACGACGCATGTTGTCCGCCATGTACTCCGTCAATTCGTTCTGGGGGGTGATGGGATAGCCGGCATAAAAGCGGCAGCCGGCGCGGATCGCCGCCTCGCCGATGACGCGGTTGCCCTGCATCAGCACTCTATTCACGATACACCTCGATGGCGACTTCAGGACAGACAAGGGCGCAAAGGGCGCAGCCGTTACAGTCAGCGTCCGGCTTCACGGTTATGGGATGAAAACCCTTGGAATTCAGTTCGGCGGCGGGGTGAAGATTTTCGTTCTTACAGACCGTCGTACACAGAAGGCATTCCTTGCAGAATTCCCCGTCGATTTTTATCGTTCCCTTCAATGGCTTTGGACTCGCTTGGTCGTTGATTTTCGAGAATACGAGACGAGCTTCTTACGCAAATCGATGTCAATGTCAAGATTAAATTTACAAAATCAAAGCCTGGCGACCTGAAATCCCTCCAGCTTTATGGCCACGGAACGTTGCATGAGTTCGATGGTGATCACGAACAGCTCCTTTTCCGGGTCCGTGCTCACCACCAGTCCCTCGATGCCCTGGAAGGGTCCGTCGATGATCTTGGCATACTCACCGACCTTGGGATACTGGATCTGCTGTACCTCGACCCGGGAGTTGACGATACGCATGATGGCATCGATCTTTTCGTCGGGAACGGGAATCGGCTCCGATCCGTAAGGCTTGCCCAGGATCCGCACCACGCCGAAGGTCTTGAGAACGTCCAGCTTGGTGTAGTTGTCGATGGTTTCCAAGGCCACGAAGAGGTAGCCCGGAAACATGGGGATCATAATCTTCTTACGCCGGTCCTTCCGCCTGCTCCAGACCTCGATCTTGGGGAGGAACACCTCGAACGACTTCTGGATCAGGCCGAGATACACCCGGTCTTCATGACGACTTCTTGTATGAACGGCATACCAGGCCATGGCCGCCCGCTGCTCAGTAACAATAGGGTGAAGGCAGATCCTTCACCGTGATCAGCCCCGGTTTGGCTTCCAGGACCGCAGGAATGGAGTTCACGAGGATGGCCGCGGTGGCCTGATCTCCCGCCACTCCGCCGTCGATCCGCAGCTTGATGTCCGGGGTGCCCACGATCTGAATGGCGTCGTGGGGATCGGGGGCGCCGACATACATCCGCAGGGTCAGGGTCAGCACCTCCTTGCCCTGTTTTATTCCTTTGGCCAGATGTTCGATGCCCGCCACATCTCCCGGTGCGATCGTGAAATAATCCGTTTGGATGGGATGGGCGGCCGTCACGGGGGATACTGATTCCTCCACGAAATCGACGGTGAAGCCAAGCTTGTCGATGATGAGGTGCAGGGATTCCCGAAGGCCCACATGCCCCAGGGTTTTTTTGTCGATTTCCCGCTGGAACTCCGCGACGGTCATGCCGGTGCCGATCTTCTTCTGAAGGGCGTATCGCCGGCTGGCGGCATCCACGATGCGTTGCACATGTATTTCCCGCACTTCCTGACATACCCCGGTGAGAAACAGCGGCAGGGCATCCATGACAAAGCCGGGATTCACCCCGGTACCGAGGACCGTTACCCGTTTTTCCGTCGCCAACAGGTGGATCCTTTCCGCCAGCACCGCATTTTCCGCCGCGGGGAAGAGCAGCTCTTCGCTGGCGGAGACAATGTTGATCTTTTTCTCGAGGATGTCTTCGAACTGCTGGTAAATGGAGGGGATGCGGGAACCGGTGGTATGAATCACCACATCCGCCTTCACCTCGGCGAGAAGCTCCCGGGGCCGGTCACTTACCTTGATCCCCAGCGGCGCCCCCAGCTTCAGCAAATCCCCCAGATCTCTCCCCGCCAGCCGCGGGTTGGTATCCACGGCGCCGACGATGGTCAGGGCCTCCTTCTTCAGGATAGCCCGTACCGTTTCCATACCGATGTAACCCAAGCCGTACTGAATGACCCGTATCTTTCTCTTTTTTGGGAAATCTTTCTGCATGTCCTCACTCTGCTCGCTTTTAAAAAAGAAATCCTATGCCCCTGGGGTTTCAATTACCGCCGCTGTTGCCGTCGCCGATAAATAGGAGGTCCGGACCGAGGCGCCGCCATCGGTAAAGGTGGAACTTGAGAGCCTGGTCCATGGAGTTTATCCCCAGGTCGTTCACCGCTTCCACCCCGCATCCGACGATCTTGGGTGCCACGACCACGGCAAGACGGTCCGCCAGCCGGTTCCTGAGCACCGAAGTGATCACCGCCGCGCCTCCTTCCACGAGCACGGAACTGATTCCTCTTTTTCCGAGGGTCCGGAACAGGTCCGGCAGGCTGAGGCCTCCCTCTGTCGTCTCCTTTACAAGGAGTGCCTCAATACCAATACTTTTCAAACTTTTCAACCTGTTCCGTGGGGCCTGCGGGGAGGTGGCGACGATTGTCGGTACCCGGTCCTGTCCCTGGAGGATTTTTGCCTCCGGAGATATGCGCAGGCGGCTGTCCAGGACGATCCGCAGAGGATCTTTTCCCCGGACCAACCGGACGGTCAGCTCGGGGTCATCCTGCTGTACCGTCCCGACGCCGACCAGCACGGCGTCGTGGACGCTGCGCAGGCGGTGGGCGTAACGCCGGGCGGGCAGGGAGCTGACCCACCGGGAATGGCCGGTTGTTGTGGCGATACGGCCGTCGAGGGTCTGGGCGTATTTCAGAGTGATGAAAGGGAGGCCCGTAGTCATGTACTTGAAGAATTTTTCATTCAAGCGGCGGCATTCCTCCTCCCGGACCCCTACGACGGTATCGATGCCCTGCTCCCGCAAGGCGGTCACCCCCCGTCCGGAGACCCGGGGATTGGGATCGAGGCTGCCGATGACGACCCGGGCCGGCCGCTCTCTGATCAGGGCATGGACGCAAGGAGGGGTCCGTCCCTGATGGGTACAGGGTTCCAGGGTAATATAGAAGGTGGCGCCGGCGATGGGCTCCCGGGCGGCGAGGATGGCATTGACCTCGGCGTGGTTCTCCCCGCAGCAGGCGTGATAGCCTTCGCCGATGATCCGGCCGTCCCTGACGATGACCGCCCCCACCATGGGATTGGGGCTGGTCCGTCCTTCTCCCCTTTTTGCCAGCCGTAATGCCCGGCCCATGTAATATTCATCGTTTTCTTGCATGAAAAGCCTCACGTTTTTTTTCGTGTTCCCCCGCAGGGCATATAGCACTTCTTTGCGGGAATTACATCTAATGATTCAACCCCCGAGAAAGGGAGAATCACCGGCCGTATCCCTTTAAAAAGGTCGTTATTGGATTTTCGCGGGGGATACCGCGTCTTTTTATAATTGACCTTGAGACATAAACTGTAATAGAGGGGAAAGCAAAAAGCCGCGAAAGGAGATTTCTATGAAAGGCATCGTCCTTGCGGGAGGATTGGGTACGCGGATGTACCCCCTGACCAAGGTGACCAACAAACACCTCCTCCCCATCTACAACAAACCAATGATCTACTATCCCATCCGCACCCTCGTAAACGCCGGGATCGATGAAATCCTCATTGTCACGGGTGGTAACAGCGCCGGAGATTTCCTCCGCCTTTTGGGAAACGGTAAGGATTTCGGCCTCAAGCATCTGAATTATGCCTACCAGGAAGGGGAGGGGGGCATCGCCGCCGCCCTGAGCCTGGCGGAATATTTCGCCGATCAGGACAAGATCGTCGTCGTCCTGGGGGACAATATCATCGAAAAGAATATCCTTGCCGCGGTACAATCCTTTCGCGACCAGGAGGAAGGGGCGAAGATCCTCCTCAAAGAGGTTCCGGATCCCCAGCGCTTCGGCGTCCCCGCCTTCGAGGGCGGCCGGATCGTCCGGATCGACGAAAAACCGTCCTCCCCGGCGTCCAATTACGCCGTCATCGGCATCTATATGTACGACGGTAAGGTGTTCGATTTCATCAAGACCCTCAAGCCTTCGGAGCGGGGAGAACTGGAGATCACCGACGTAAACAACTTCTACCTGCGTCAGGATAAGCTTACCTGGGACGTCCTGGAAGGCTGGTGGACCGATGCGGGCACCTTTGAATCGCTGCTGAACGCCGGAAACATGGTCCGGCAGACCGGGGCCAACAAACTAGGCTGAAAGACGGAGCGGACGGCTTTTCCCCGGCTCTCGCCGGCCGGGACTTTTTTTAAAGGGGTTTTCCCCGGAATGGGGCCGTGTGGCGGCGGCCGGCCGGGGAGGGTTTATATATGGATTGGGTGTGGACGATTGGTGTGATGTCGCTGGGTGCGGTGGTGGGGAGCTTTCTCAACGTCTGCATTTACCGTCTGCCCCGGGGGGAATCGATCGTTTTTCCCTCCTCCCGGTGTCCCCGCTGCGGCCGGGGCATCACCTGGTACGACAATATTCCCCTGATCAGCTATGTCCTTTTGAAACGGCGCTGCCGTCACTGCCGGGAGGCCATCTCCGGTCGTTATCCCCTGGTGGAGGCCATAACGGCGGTTATGGCCCTTGCCGCCTACGGTAAGTTCGGATTTACCTTCGCTTTTCCCGTCGTGTTTCTTTTTTTGGCGACCTTGATCGTCGTTACCTTTATCGACATCGAACATCAGATCATTCCCCACGAGATAGTCCTCCCGGGCATCCCGGTCTTTCTCCTGACCTCGGTATTCGTGATGGGTCTTCCCTTCCTGGATTCATTTCTGGGGATCATGGTAGGGATCGGGACGCTCTACCTGATCGCCGTCTATTACGAGCAACTCACGGGCAACGAGGGCATGGGCGGCGGCGATGTGAACCTCATGGCGATGCTGGGAGCTTTTCTGGGCTGGCAGTCCCTGCTTTTCATCCTCATGGTTGCCGCCGTTACCGGTGCGGTCGTGGGTATTGTCCTCATGATCAGGAAGGATGCCACGATGAAATATGCCGTTCCTTTCGGTCCTTTCCTTTCCCTCGGGGCGGTGTTGTATCTTTTTTGGGGCCGGGATTTGCTGAAGTATTTCCTTTACTATCTTTATTGAATATCTCCGGGTTGTGTTCCCTGAAGCTCGCTTCGTCCCTCGGGGCTTTAGATACCCCGTAGCTTGCTTGCTATGGGGTGGTTCATTAGTCCCGCTTTCCCGAAACGTAAAAATCTTGACTTCCCCGGCCGGGAAAATATAAGGTGCAAGCCGGTTTTAGAATTTTGCACCGGCGGGCTGTTATCTAAACGGTAATGACGTCCGTGCCGATGATTGAAGGATGTAAACAATTTTTTTCGGGTGAAGAATGAAAAACCGTATCGTCGGAATAATTAATCAGTCCCTTCCGGATATACTGGATACATTGACGGCGGGAACGGATGCCGTGGCGCCTCCCGTCATCGAGGTGGAAACGACCCGGGATCCCGCCCATGGCGACTACGCCACGAACCTGGCCATGATCCTTGCGGCCAGACTGAAGAAGAACCCCCGTCAACTGGCCCAAACGATCCGTGACCGCCTCCGTGATGATGAGGGTATCCTGTCCCGTGTGGAAATCGCCGGACCGGGATTCATCAACTTTTTCATCCGGGAGGAGGTATGGAGATCCGCGCTCATGGGGATCGAGGCTGCGGCGGAACGCTATGGCTGTTCGGACAGCGGCGGCGGCCGGCGGGTGCAGGTGGAATTTGTCAGCGCCAATCCCACGGGGCCGCTCCATATCGGTCATGCCCGCGGGGCCGTCGTAGGGGATGTGATGGCCAATATCCTCCAGGCGGCGGGTTATGATGTTTATCGGGAATATTACATCAACGATGCGGGGAACCAGATGTATAATCTCGGCCGCTCCGTCCTGTACCGCTATCTTGAACTCCTGGGCCGGGAGGTCTCCTTTCCGGAAACCTGTTATCAGGGCGAATATATTCGTGATATTGCCCGGGAGATCGTCGTCCGGGACGGAAACGCCCACCTGGAGGCGCCGGAGGAGAAGGTGGTTCCCGTGTTTACCGATCATGCCGCGGCGGTCATTCTCGAAGGAATCAAGGAAGATCTGGCGGCCTTCGGGGTGGTCTTCGACTGCTATTTCAGCGAACGGGAGCTTTACCGGGATGACGGAGTCGCCAAACTATTACACCGTCTCGAGGAAAACGGTCATATCTATCGCGATGGAGAGACGCTGTGGTTCCGAACCACCGCTTTCGGTGACGAAAAGGACCGGGTGGTCGTCAGGCAAAACGGTGAGCCTACCTATTTCGCCGCTGACATCGCCTATCACAAGAACAAGTTTGAGCGGGGCTTCGCCTGGGTGATCGATATCTGGGGGGCGGATCACCATGGTTATCTGCCCCGCATGTCCGCCGGCATCCAGGCCCTCGGTTATCCGGCGGACTCCCTGCGTGTGGTTTTGGTCCAATTGGTAAACCTGTTGCGGGGAGGAAAGCCCGTGGCCATGTCCACCCGTTCCGGGGAATTCGTTACCCTCCGGGAAGTCGTGGATGAAGTGGGACGGGATGCGGCCCGGTACAATTTCTTGATGCGGAGGACGGACAGCCATCTCGATTTCGACCTGGAGATCGCCAAGCAGCAATCGAACGAAAATCCCGTCTATTATGTCCAGTACGCCCATGCCCGCATCGCCAGTATCCTGCGCCTTGCCGCCGAGCGGGGTCTGGCGGTTCCCCGTGCCGAGGAAGTGAATATCGGTCTTTTGGTCCTTCCCGAGGAGTTGATGCTCATCAAGACCCTGACCCGCTTCCCCGAGATCGTGGCCGGGGCGGCCGAAGCCCTGGAACCCCATCGCCTGACCTTTTTCGCCAATGACCTGGCGGGGCTTTTTCACAGTTATTACAATAAATACAAGGTAGTTTCGGAAGACCGGGACTTGTCTCGGGCCCGGCTCTTCCTCACGAAGGCGCTACAGATCGTTTTCAAGAACAACCTGAAGTTGCTGGGGGTTTCCGCGCCGGACAAGATGTAGGATGAAGCCTGCAAAAAACATCCGTTCCCTGGAAGTCAAACTGGGTAAGATCGGGTTGCTCGTCCTGGTGGTGGGGATGGGGGTCCTGGTCCTGCTGACCTTTCTTTTCGGCGTCCAAGTGGGTAGGGACATCGACAATTATCCGGAAAAGATCGCCCGGGTGATGCCGGCCCGGATTGCCGACCGTATCGGGTCGTTCTTCGCCCGGCCGGCCCGGGAAGGTGATCCGAAGACGCAGGAGAATCAACCTCTGGATTTGGCCTTTTTCGAAATCTTGATGAAGAGGGGAAAGAATACCGGTGGTGATATGCTGCCGGAGGAGAAAAAAGATACGCCGGCACCCCCGGCGGTGATCCTGGCGCCGGGGATGCCGGCAAAACCGCTGGATAAGGAAGCGCCGACGGTGCCTGCCCCTCACCCCCCGCCGCTCGCTCCGGCTACCGGGGCCCCTCCGCCGGGAGGGGTAAGCGCCGGGAACGGGAAGAATCCGGCGCCGGCGGCGCCGGGGGCCGTAACTCCGGAAACCCGGCCCCCGGTGGCGGAGAAGGAAGGGAAAAAGACAGAGGCCGGGGGCTTTTCCGTTCAGGTGGTGTCATATCAGGAACGTGAGAAGGCGGAACAATTACGCGCCAAACTCCGCGGCCTGGGGTACAGGGCGGAGATTACCGAAACGGATATCTCCGGGAAAGGCAAATGGTATCGGGTAGTCGTGAATGGTTATCAGACCAGAAAGGCGGCGGAGAAGGCCGCCGTTGACATGGCGGCCAAGGTCAAAGGGCTGAGCTGCGCGATCAAGAAACATTGACGATGATCAAATGAATAGTCAATGAAAACATGTATTTGTAAGGTGGTTTATGTTTGAAAATCTGACGGAAAAACTCGACGCCGTATTCAAGAAATTGAAAGGCCGGAGTCGTCTGGATGAAGAGAACATCCAGGGCGCCCTCAAGGAGATCCGCATGGCCCTCCTGGAGGCGGACGTAAATTTCAAGGTGGTGAAAGGGTTTATAGAAGACGTCAAGAAGCACTCTTTGGGCCGGGAGGTTATCGAGAGCATAAGTCCCGGTCAACAGGTGGTGAAGATCGTTCATGACCGCCTGGTCGAATTGATGGGGGGAACGAGCAGTCAACTCCGCTTCGGGAACCGCTTCCCGGCGCCGATCATGCTGGTGGGGCTGCAGGGGAGCGGTAAGACGACCACGGCCGTCAAGTTAGCGAAATATATAGTTAAACAGGGAAAGAGGACCCTGCTTGTCTCGGTGGATGTCTATCGACCGGCGGCGATGGAGCAGCTCCGGATCCTGGGAAACAACGCCGCTATGCCGGTGTTTGATGCCGGAGCGACCGGGGATCCCGTCGCGATTTGCCGTCAGGCCGTCGAAGATGCCCGGAGCCGGGGATACGAGGTCCTCATCATCGACACCGCCGGACGGCTGCACATCGACCAGGAAATGATGGCGGAGCTGATCAGAATCAAGGATGCCGTCCAGCCCGCCGAGGTCCTCTTCGTCGCGGACGCCATGACCGGCCAGGAAGCCGTAAACGTTGCCGCAACGTTCAACGAGCGTCTGGGGATCGACGGGGTCATTATGACCAAACTGGACGGTGACGCCCGGGGAGGGGCGGCCCTGTCTCTGAAAGCCGTCATGGGGAAGCCCATCAAGTTCGTCGGCGTAGGTGAAAAGGTGGAGGCGCTGGAGGTATTTTACCCGGAGCGCATGGCGACGAGGATCCTGGGGATGGGGGACATCATCTCCCTGGTGGAAAAGGCCCAGGCCACCGTGGATGAGCAGCAGGCCCGGGAACTCGAAAAGAAACTCCGGAAAAACGAGTTTACCCTGGAGGATTTCCGTAACCAACTGGTGCAGATCAGGAAGATGGGATCGTTGAAGGAAATCTTTTCCATGATCCCGGGGATGAACAAGATCAAGGCGTTGAAACAGATCAATCCCGATGAGAAGGAACTGGTCCGGGTAACGGCGATCATCGATTCCATGACCAAAAAAGAGCGTCAGAACCATCTCCTCATCGACGGCCGGCGGAGAAAGCGCATCGCCCTGGGGAGCGGGACAACGGTCCAGGATGTCAACCGCCTGCTCAAGAACTATGGGGAGATGCGCAAGATCATGAAAAAGATGACTTCCAAGGAAGGGATGAAGGCATTGCGTCGGGGAAATTTTCCCTTTTAAATGAAAAAAAGATGTGATAAACAACTTGATCTTTCGGTCGGCAAAAGAAGGAAGTACAAACATTAGGAGGTGATCGGTACAAAGGATGGCGGTAAAAATCAGATTGACCCGCATGGGTGGACACAAAAAACCGTTTTACAGGATTGTGGCGGCGGATTCGGAATCGCCGCGGGACGGCCGTTTTCTTGAGGTTCTGGGGTATTACGATCCGGCCAAGGATATGGAGGGCGTAAATCTCAAGAAGGAAAGGATAAATGACTGGCTGTCCAAGGGTGCCAAACCCACCCTTACCGTGTCTCAGCTGCTGAGAAAAAAGGGATAGCAAGCCGGGGAGGGCCTGATTCGGTCGAAATCTTGACGAGGTTCAACGGACTAATCCAGTGGAGGTGAAGGCGATGAAAGAGTTGATCAAATACATGGCGCAGGCATTGGTTGATCATCCCGAACAAGTAGAGGTGTCGGAGGTGGTCGGCGAGCAGACTTCTGTCATCGAACTGAGGGTAGCAAAGGAAGACCTAGGCAAGGTTATCGGCAAGCAGGGAAGAACGGCCAAGGCCATGCGCACTGTTTTGAGCGCGGCATCTACCAAGATCCGGAAACGGACCGTTCTGGAAATCATCGAGTAGGGTGGCGGAGCTCTTTGAAATTGGTGAAATCGTAAAGGTCCACGGATACCGGGGCGGCGTCAAGGTTCGTTCCTATCTGACGGAGCCCGGAAATCTGCTGCCCCGTTTGGAGGCGGTATATCTGGAAGGGAATGGAAAAGAGAGCGTTTCTTTTCCGTTGCGCCGCTACCGGCTGGGGAAAAACACCCTTTTCCTGGAGCTGGAAGGCGTCGATGCTTCCGCCGCGGCCGCCCTGGTGGGTTGCCGCGTCCTGGCTCCCGCTGATAAGCTGGCGCCGCTTCCGGAAGGAGAATATTACTGGCACGAACTCCTCGGGATGGCGGTGTTGACGGAAGAGGGGGAAGCGCTCGGCACCATCGGGGAGATATTTTCCGCCGGCGGTAATGACGTATATGTCTGCCGGAGTGGAAATACAGAGCGACTGCTGCCGGCCGGCGGGGAGGTGATCAGGAACGTGGACAAGGTCAAGAGGATCATTACGGTGCGCTTACTGGCAGGATTGTGAGGCCGGCTGATGAGGTTTGATATCCTTACCCTTTTCCCGGAGATGTTTGCGTCTCCTTTCGCGAGCAGTATCCTGGGTAAGGCGCAGGAGCGCGGGCTGATTGGAATCCACGTCACCGATATCCGGATGTATGCGCCGGGAAAGCATCGGGTCACCGACGACGCGCCTTACGGCGGCGGCGGCGGCATGGTGATGAAGGTGGAACCCCTGGACCGGGCCCTGAGCGCCCTGGCCCTTGCGCCGGGTGAGGGGCCGGTGATTCTCCTGACCCCCCAGGGAAAGCCGTTTTGCCAGAAGATCGCTTTGGAACTCGCCGGCTGCCGACGCCTTGTCTTGATATGCGGTCACTACGAAGGGGTGGATGAGCGGGTGCGGGAACACCTTGTGGATCTGGAAATCTCCATCGGGGATTTTATCCTCACCGGCGGCGAGCCGGCGGCGATGGTCGTCGTCGATGCCGTGGCCCGCCTTGTCCCCGGCGTCCTCGGCAACAGTGAATCGGCGCGTACCGATTCCTTCTCTGCCGGGCTCCTCGAATATCCCCAATACACGCGTCCCCAGGAGTACCGGGGCTGGGAGGTTCCGGAGGTGCTGGTGAACGGTAATCACCGGGAGATAGACAACTGGCGACGCCGGCAGTCTTTGCTGCGGACTTGGCGACGCCGTCCCGAGCTGCTGGCGGCTGCCGATCTTTCCGCTGCCGAGCGCTCGTTCCTCCAGGAGTTGGCAGTGGCGAAGGAGAAGGGCTGACCGGCACGACCATCGCCGGTCACGGTGCGAAGGCACTGCGGCCCCCGCCGGCCGGGGGAAAACAGATGTCCGGAAGATAGACGGACGTTGATCCGGGGTATGGCAGTGGCGTTGAAGCCGGTAAGTTATCTCGCTCTTTTACATTATCCGGTCCTGAACAAGCACCGGCAGATAGTGACTACCGCGGTGGCCAACATGGACATCCACGATATCGCCAGAGCGGCAAGGACATACGATGTCGGCCGCTATTACATCGTGACGCCCGTCGCAGCGCAGCGGACCCTGATCCAAACCGTTCTCGATCACTGGCGGCAGGGATACGGGGCGGAATACAACGGCTTCCGCCGGGAGGCGTTTTCCCGGGTGTTTGTCCGGGAAACGTTCGAACAGGTATGCCTTGACATCAGGGAACAAGCAGGGATACCCCCCCTGGTGGTGGTCACCGGCGCCGCCCTGGACAGGAATCTGATCTCCTGCGAAGAGTTGCGGAAACTCATCGCGGGGGCGGGGCGCCCCTGCCTGCTGGTCTTCGGGACGGGTTGGGGACTGGCGGACAGCATAATTTCCCGGGCTGACCGGTGTCTGGCCCCCGTGCAGGGGGCAACTGATTACAACCATCTTTCCGTCCGCTCCGCCGTGGCCGTGGTTCTGGACCGGCTGTTCGGTCGCTGACAGGGAAGGGATATTTTTTTTCTGAGGATGTAAATAATCACACGAGGTGTTGAGAATTATGAATGTAATGGAAATGATTGAGAAAGAACAAATAAGGACCGATCTGCCCGATTTCAAATCGGGGGACAGCGTCAAGGTGTTCGTGCGCATTATCGAAGGTCAGAAGTCCCGGATTCAGGCCTTTGAAGGCGTGGTCATCAGAAAACGCCGCGGGAGCAGCCGGAGCAGTTTCACGGTCCGGAAGATTTCCTACGGGATCGGCGTGGAGCGCACCTTTCCGTTGAATTCCCCGATCATTGACCGCATCGAGGTGGTCACCCGGGGGCGGGTCAGGCGATCACGTCTGTATTATCTGCGGAACCTGAAAGGAAAGAAGGCCCGGATCAAAGAAGAAGGCAAGTCCTGAAAACCGGCTTTAATGCATGGATTATTTTGAACAACGGGCCCGGCAGCGAGGATTCGGAATCATTGCGGGCATTGACGAAGCAGGCAGGGGTCCCCTGGCCGGTCCTGTCGTTGCCGCTGCCGTTGTTCTTCCGGATAATTACTCCTATCCCGGTATCGACGATTCGAAAAAGCTTACCGCCCGAAACCGGGAACGCCTCTTTGAGGTGATCCGCGCTGACGCCCTTTCCGTAGGGATCGGCGTCATCGACGCGCCGATCATCGACGAGATCAACATCCTCAGGGCAACCCTCCTGGCAATGAAGGAGGCTGTTGCCGACCTCCATATCACCCCCGACTATCTGCTTGTGGACGGCAACCGGTACGTGCCCGTGGACGTTCCCCAGGAGACCATCGTCAAGGGGGACGGACGGAGTATCTCCATTGCCGCCGCCTCCATCGTCGCCAAGGTGAGCCGCGACCGCATCATGGAGATTTATCACCGCCAATTCCCCTATTACAACTTCTTCAAGAACAAAGGTTATGGAACGGTAGAGCACCGCCAGGCAATCAAGGATCACGGCTTCTGCAAACTTCATCGCCGTTCCTTCCATATCAGAGAAACAAGCCAGGAAAATTATGAGCTTGCCTTGAAATGACCAGAGAGAGGATCAGCACCGGCCGGCTTGGGGAAGACATCGCCGCCCGGTATCTTGCCCGGTGCGGTTATGAAATCCTGGCGAGGAACTGGCAATGCCCCCTGGGCGAGCTGGATATCGTGGCCCGGGACGGCGGGACCCTGGTCTTTGTGGAGGTCCGGAGCCGACGGTCCGACAGTTTCGGAACCCCCCTGGAAAGCGTAGGTAGGGTAAAGCAGCGGAAACTGTCTCTGGTTGCCGCTTGTTATCTTAACAGCCATGGGCTCGTCAATGCGGCGGCGCGTTTCGATGTGGCGGCGGTGAAGCTCCTGCCGGCCGGTCCGGAAGTGGAACTGATCCGGGACGCCTTCGACGTGAGGTACTGACGGGGAGAAAGATGTCGGGCCGGCTTCTTTTTCCGGAGATTATCGCGAGCTGCACCGCTGCGCTTCCGGACCGGCGCGGGCAACAAGGTGACGATGGGAGACAGCCATACATGGAAAGCATACCCGTTTCGTCGCCCGGAGCGGTGTGGCGATCGGCATCCCGTTTCCTCCGGGGCACGGAAAGCGGGCATAGCTTTAGGGGAACGACGACAGGGTATCTATGGAATTGAATACCGGGGAGGGCAGGATATGATCAGAACCACCAGTGCGAGCTACAGCATCCTGATGCGGCTCGAGTTGAGCAACCGGCCGGGGATGCTGGGCAGGGTCGCCTCCGCCGTCGGCAGGGCCGGCGGGAACATGGGGGCGGTGGATATCGTCGGCTTCAAAGGAAATTGCATCATTCGCGATTTTGTCGTCAGCGCCGCCGATCACGAGATGATGGAGAAGATCCTCGCCGCGGTGAAGCAGATCGGCGGCGTTACCGTCATCGATATCGCCGACCGTACCTTCATGGCCCATATGGGCGGCAAGATCGAGATCAAGAGCAAGATCCCCTTGAACAGCCGCGACGATCTGGCCATGGCCTACACGCCCGGCGTGGCCCGGGTCTGCGAAGCCATCCATGCGGACCCGGAGCGGGCCCATGACCTGACCATAAAGAAAAACTGCATCGCCATCGTCAGCGACGGCACCGCCGTCCTGGGACTGGGGGACATCGGCCCGCAGGCCGCCATGCCGGTCATGGAGGGCAAGGCCCTGCTCTTCAAGAACTTCGGCGGGGTGGATGCCTTCCCCATCTGCCTGGACACCAAAGTCCCCGACGAGATCGTGGAAACGGTGCACCGCATCGCCCCCGGTTTCGGCGGCATAAACCTGGAGGACATCTCCGCCCCCCGCTGTTTCGAGATCGAGGCGCGGCTGAAGGAGCTCCTGGAGATCCCCGTTTTCCACGACGACCAGCACGGCACGGCGGTGGTGATCCTGGCGGGGCTCCTCAACGCCCTGAAGATCGTCGGCAAGAACATCGAGGACATCCTGGTGGTGGTGAACGGGCTGGGCGCCGCGGGAGTAGCCGCCATCAACCTGCTGCGGGCCGCCGGGGTGCGGCGCTTTATCGGCTGCGACCGCAAGGGCATCCTCTACCGGGGCCGGAAGGAAAACATGAACCCCGTCAAGGAAAAGCTCGCCCTGGAAACCAACGAGGAGCAGCTCCGGGGGGACGTCTTCCGGGCCCTCCGGGGGGCGGACCTGTTCCTGGGGGTTTCGGAGGGCAACCTCCTCCGTGCCGTCCACATCCGGAAGATGGCGAAGGACCCCATCGTTTTCGCCATGGCCAATCCCACGCCGGAGATCATGCCGGAGGAGGCGGGGAAGCACGTGCGGATCATGGCCACGGGCCGCTCCGATTATCCCAATCAGATCAACAACGTCCTGTGTTTCCCCGGGCTCTTCCGGGGGGTCCTGGACTGCCACGCCCGGGAGATCAGCCGGGAGATGCTCCTCGCCGCCGCCCGGGCCATCGCCGCCGGCGTCGCACCGGAACAGTTGCGGGAGGACTACATCATCCCCGGCGTCTTCAACCCCCGGGTACCGGAAAACGTAGCCGCGGCAGTAAGGGAGGTGGCCGTCCGGACCGGCCTGGCCAGGGACGTCCACGAATTTTCCCTGTTCTGAGCCCCCGATGAAAAAGATATCACCGTCGCAACAGATCTTCATCGGCATGGCCCTCGGGCTGGTTCTCGGCCTGGTCTTTCCCCACCTCGCCCCCTATCTCGAACCGCTCGCCACCATCTTCATCCGCCTCGTCAAGACCATCGTGGTGCCCATCATCATCGCCTCCCTGATCGTGGGGATCGCCGGCCACGGCGACATGAAGGCCGTGGGCCGCATGGGTCTCAAGGCCATCATCTACTTCGAGATCATCACCACCTTCGCCCTGGGCATCGGGCTGCTGGCCGTAAACCTGCTGCGTCCCGGCGACGGGGTGGATATCACCGGCGACCGGGAAGCGGTGGTGGCGGGCAAGGTCCACAGCTTTTCCCAACTCCTGGTCCACATGTTCCCGGAAAACGTCATCGAGGCGGCAGCCCGGGGCGATCTTCTCCAGGTGGTGGTGTTCACGGTGATTTTCTCCGCCGCCCTGATCATGATCGGGGACAGGAAAAAGCCCGTCATAGACCTGTGCGAGTCCGTCACGGAGGTGATGTTCAAATACACCAATATCGTCATGCGTTTCGCCCCCATCGGGGTGGGGGCGGCCCTGGCCTTCGTCGTGGGCAGCAAGGGGATCTCCGTGGTGATACATCTCCTGGGATTGATCGCCTGCCTCTTTCTTTCCCTCGCGGCCTTTCTGATCTTGATCCTGATCCCCGTCATGCTCATCCTCCGGATTCCCGTCGGCAGGTTCTTCGCCGCCGTCAAAGAGCCGGCGGTCATCGCCTTTTCCACCACCAGCTCCGAGGCCGCCCTGCCCAAGGCCATGGAGGCCATGGAGGCCTTCGGCGTACCCCGCCGCGTCGTATCCTTCGTGATTCCGGTCGGATACAGTTTCAACCTCGACGGCACGACCCTCTATCTGCCCATGGCCGCCGTGTTCGTGGCCCAGGCCGCGGGGGTCGAGATGAGCATCGGTCAGCAGTTCTTCCTGGGTCTCACCATCATGCTGGCCAGCAAGGGGGTGGCGGGCATCTCCCGGGGCTCCATGGTCATCCTCGCCGGTCTGCTCCCCACCTTCGGCCTGCCGGTGTCCGCCGTGGCGGTGCTCCTGTCCATCGACGCCATCGCCGACATGGGAAGAACGACGGTGAATGTCATCGGCAACTGCCTCGCCTCGGTGGTGGTGGCCAAATGGGAGGGACCGGCGCGGTCGCCGGAAGCCCCGGCGGTGGCGGAAACGACCGTCCCGGCCGGCTGAACGGCAACCGGGGAACGGAACCGGAAATAGAATTTATGCCTCACCCTTGCGGGGGAGGGGCGTTACGGCTTGCTTGGAAAACGTCATTTGCCTTTTTCTTGATGCGCCACGGGTTATGAGTATTACACGGGCCGCAAGATCAGCTTGAGGAGAGAACGATGACCACCCGAAAGATTCGCATCGAACACGATCTGCTGGGAGAGCGGGAGGTACCGGCCGCCAGCTACTACGGCGTGCAAACCCTCCGGGCGGTGGAGAATTTCCCCATCAGCGGCATCACCCTGGGCCGCTACCGGTTCATGGTCCGGTCCCTGGCCTACATAAAAAAGGCCGCGGCCGCGGCCAACGCCAAACTGGGGCTGCTGCCGGAGGAAATCGCCGCCGCCCTCGCGGCGGCCTGCGACGATGTCATCGCCGGAAAATACGACGAACAGTTCGTCGTCGACATGATCCAGGGCGGCGCCGGGACGTCGTCCAACATGAACGCCAACGAGGTGATCGCCAACGTGGCCCTGGAAAAGATGGGTTACGACAAGGGCCGCTACGACATTATCCACCCGAACAACCACGTCAACATGTGCCAGTCCACCAACGACGTCTATCCCACCGCCATCCGCCTGGCCCTGATCTTCAAGATCCGGGGGCTTCTGGAGGCGATGCGGCACCTCTATGGCGCCCTCGAGGATAAATCCATCGAGTTCCGGGACATAATCAAGATGGGCCGGACCCAGTTGCAGGACGCCGTTCCCATGAGCCTGCGACAGGAATTTTCCGCCTTCGCCGTCATGGTGGGCGAAGACATCGCCCGGGTAAAGGAAACGGAGCAACTGCTCCGGGAGATCAACCTGGGGGGCACGGCCGTCGGCACGGGACTGAACGCCCACCCGGAATACTCGCCCCTGGCGGTGCTCTATCTGCGCCAATTCACCGGCATCGAATTGGAAGCGGCGGTCAATCTCGTGGAGGCCACCCAGGATTCGGGGGTCTATGTCCAGCTCTCCGGGGTACTGAAGCGCGTGGCGGTAAAGCTGTCGAAAATATGCAACGACCTGCGCCTCCTGTCCTCGGGTCCGCGGTGCGGCCTCAACGAGATACACCTGCCCGCCATGGCCCCCGGTTCCACGATCATGCCCGGCAAGGTGAACCCCGTCATCCCCGAGGTGGTGAATCAGGTGGCCTTCTATGTCGTCGGCAGCGACACGACCGTCACCTTCGCCGCCGAGGCGGGGCAGCTCCAGTTGAACGCCATGGAGCCCATCATCGCCTTCAGCCTCTTCAACTCCATAACCTTCCTGAAAAATGCCTGTCTTACCCTGACGGACCGCTGCATCAGGGGGATCACGGCCAACCGGGAGCAGTGCCGCCTCAACGTCGAAAGAAGCATCGGGCTGGTGACCGCCCTCAATCCCCATATCGGCTACGAGAAGGCGTCGGAGGTGGCCCGTGCCGCCCTGGAGACGGGACGGTCGGTGGCGGAAGTCGTCCTGGAAAAGGGGTACCTGACGAAAGAGGAGCTGGCGGACATCCTGTCGCCGGCAAACATGCTCCAACCCCGGTATGTTCCCGGGAACTGAAGGGGCGGCGCTACGGACGGGGTAAAAGGTTTCCGGACGGCGGGGCGCCGCAATCTCCGTCGCCGCGGTAGAAAAACCGCCCTGCTCCGTGGGGCGCCACGAAGCGGGAAAACGGCATGATCATAGAAAAGTGACCGATGCCCGACGTTCATGATTTTTGTGATGATCCCCCGGTTTTTCTTAACCCGGCCGTTGCCGTGATGAATTGTCGTGAAAAGAGGGCTTCCATGCTGCGGGTCGCTCCCCGGACCAAAAGTTTTTCGCGCCCGCCGATGTCCGGCCGGAAGAGAAGGCTCTTCCTGCCGGCGGCCGCGGCGCTGCTGCTGGCGCTGCTTTTTACCGCCGGTTGCCCCGGTCCGGACGGTGGCGATCGCTCGCTGGAGATGGTGAAATTGAAGGGCTACTTTGTCGTCGGTCTGGACGACAAGTTTCCCCCCCTGGGCTTTCGCCGGCCCCTTCCCGACCGGACCGTACGCTATGAGCTGAATCCGGCGACGAAAAAGGTGGAACGGTTCACCGCCGGCGACGAACTGGCGGGCTTCGATATCGACCTGGCAAAAAATGCCGCGGCGCGACTGGGGGTGAAGGTCGTTTTCCGTCCCGTGGCCTGGGACGGGGTTATCGACCGCCTCGCGGCGGGGGAAATCGACATGATCTGGAACGGTCTTTCCATAACCCCGGAACGTCGGGAGCGGATCATCTTCTCCCGGCCCTACCTCGACAACCGCCAGACCGTCATGGTCCGCAGCGGGGCGGCGATTTCGCGCCGGGCGGATCTCCGGGGGAAAAGGGTCGGCGTCCAGCTCGGCTCCTCCAGCGAAAAGGCCCTGCAGGCCGATCGGCGGCTTGCCATGCAGATCGCGGCATGCAAACGCTACCCCGACGATATGGCCGCCATAGGCGAGCTGGCGGCGGGACGTATCGACGCCGTGATCATCGACGAGGTGATGGGGCGTTACCTGGCCGCCCGGCAGCCGGGGGTCTTCACCGTCCTGGCCGAGGATTTCGGGCGGGAACAGTACGCCGTGGGCTTCCGCAAAAAGGACCGGGCCCTGCGCGACGCCGTCGACCGGGTCCTGACGGAAATGAAGGCGGACGGCAGCGCCGACGCTATCTCCCGCAAGTGGTTCGACGCCGTGATCGTAACGAAACAGGAGCCGACACCGGACTGAAGGACGGATTGATTTTGCCTGTTTTCCATTGACATACGGGTGAATTTCATATAGTCCCTTCCCGGAAAAGCAAGACCTGTTTCAGCAGTAGTCCGCAACAACCACTACAGAAAAGAAAAGGAGGTAATTCTATGTCGTATCGAGTGTCCCGCTTGAACCGTTGGATCGTATGCCTGGCCGTTATGGCGCTGCTTCTCGGTTTCGGTCCGGGTACAGGATCGGTCCTGGCCGCCGAAAAGGTCATCAAGATCGGCACGATCTTTCCCCTCACCGGCCCTGTAGCCACCGCCGGACAACGCTGTCAGGCGGCCGTCCAGACGGCCGTGGAAATCATCAACAACAAACATCCGGAGATAAAGGTCCCCCTCGCCAAACAGGAGGGTCTCCTGAAAGGATACAAGATCGTCCTGGTACATGCCGACAGTCAGGGCAAGCCGGATGTAGGTAAGGCGGAGGCCGAACGGCTCCTCAATCAGGAGGGTGTCTGGGCGCTCATCGGTTCTTACAACTCTTCGGTGAGCAAACCTGCCAGCTTCGTCGCGGAGCGGATGAAAAAGATCTTCATGTGCGGTTCCTCCAGCTCGGCGGCTCTCACCCAGCGGGACATGAAGTATTTCTTCCGCCTGGCCCCCACTGATGCCACCGAATCGGTGGACTTCGTCGAGGTTCTGAAGTGGGTCAACAAGAAGAACAAAGCCAACATCAAGACCCTGGGTGTCATTTACGAAAACAGCGAATTCGGCAAACACGCCGCCGAGGAGGCAAAAAAGGCGGCGGCCGCCGGCGGTTTCAAGGTCGTTACCGATGTCCCCTTCACGCCCGGGGCCACCAATCTCAACAGCGAGGTTCAGACCCTGAAGAAGGCCAATCCCGACGCGGTGTTCGGAGCCGTTCTCGGCGCCGACTACTCCCTGTGGGTCCGGACGATGAAGCAGGCGAACTTTCTGCCCAAGATCATCATCAACTACTGCTCGGGCTACCAGGACCCCGTCATCACCAAACAGCTGGGTGACGACGCGAACTATTTCATGGGTTCCTCCGGTTATTCGCCCCAATTCGCCGGTTTGATGCCGGCGGTGGCCGCTGTCGAGAAGATATTCAAGACCAAGACGGGCGGCGTACCTTTCGACGGCAACAGTATTCAGGAGGCGGTGGCCATGCTGGTCCTGGCCCAGGCTATCGAGAAGGCCGGGAGCCTGGATACGGAAAAGGTGGTGAGCACCCTTTATGCCAATACCTGGGATTCGCCCCTCTCCCTGGGCGGGAAGGTGAAGTTCGTCAAGGGCGGCCAGAACGTCATGGCGAAAAGCATCGTCACCCAGCTCCAGGGCGGGGAGTACAAACGGATTTATCCGGAAAAGATGGCGGACGGCAAGATCGTCTTCCCCATGAAGCCCTGGGACAAGAGGTAAGGGACCGTTAACATCAAAAGACAGTTTGACCAGGACGATGACCGGGGAGGGATTGCCGTTTGTGGACGCCAGCCCCGGTTTTTGTCCTTGTAATCGCAAAATCTTGACCCTGTTGGGGACGGCACGGAGAGAGGTTTGAGGTGTGCCGCCTCCCGCTCCGCTTCCGGAGAGGGGGTCAGGGAATGGAAACGGGTGCCTGTGCGGTTCCCTCATAGGATTGGGTTTGCGGCAGGAAAGCGGTAGGTTATGGAGACACTTGTTCAGGTTCTGATCGACGGCATGTTGAGCGGCATGGTTTATGCGCTGGTGGCCGCCGGGCTCTGCCTTATCTGGGGCGTCATGGATGTAATCAATTTCGCCCATGGCGAGTACCTGATGGTGGGGATGTATGTAAGCTATTGGTTGGGGTTTCTCGCGCGCGTCGATCCCGTTGTTTCGGTATTCGCCGCCGGGATTTTCGTTTTTCTGCTGGGCGCCCTGACCTACAAGCTGATCATCCGCTACACCATCGGCCGGCCGGGGCTGGTGGCCCTGTTGGCCACCTTCGGTCTCGCCATGTTCCTCAAGAACCTCTGCATGAACCGGTTTTCTCCCAATTTTCTCATCCTTTCCGATACCTGGCTGGGGGGTAAGACCTTTCTCTTGGGCAGCCTCATCGTCCCCGTTCCGCAGCTGGCGGCAGGGGTTCTCTCCCTGGTCGTTGTCGGACTGATCTATGCCCTCATCAATACCACCCGGTTCGGCTGGGCCGTTCAGGCCACCGCCATGGACCGTGAGGCTGCGGAACTGATGGGCATCAATACGGAACGGATCTATGTCCTGATCTTCGGCATCGGCGGGGCCTGCGTGGGCATTGCCGGCGGTATCATGCCCTCCTATCTGGCGGTGCATCCCGAGGTGGGCTCCATGTTCGGGCTTATCGCCTTTGTCTGTGTGGCCATGGGCGGTTTCGGGAGCATTCCGGGGGCCTTTCTCGCCGGACTCCTGGTAGGAGTCGTGGAGGCCCTGGCAGGTTTTTATATCGCCCCTGTTTTCAAATACATCGCCGTGTTCGGCCTCTATCTCGCCGTGGTTTTCCTGCGGCCGAAAGGAATCTTCGGCTGGTGAGCTACGGACAAGGAATACCTGTACAGAGAAAAGACGGGGCCTGGCTCGTTTTAATCGCCCTCCTGGCCGTCCTGCCCTTCATGCCGGCATTGGGCGAGAATTCCTTCCGCATGCACATCCTGATCCTCATTATGCTGTTCGCCAGCATGTCCCAGGCCTGGAACATCATCGGCGGGTACTGCGGCCAGGTGTCCTTCGGCCATTCGGTGTTCTTCGGCATCGGGGCCTACGGCGCCGGCATGGCCGTGGTTGCCTACGGCGGCACCCCGTGGCTGGGGATCCTGATCGGCATGGTCCTGGCGGCCGTCGTCGCCGTGGTCATCAGCTACCCCTGCTTCAAGCTCACCGGTCACTATTTCGCTATCGCCACCTTTGCCATCGTCGAGATCTTCAACCGCGGCTTTCTCGTCTGGGACTGGGTCGGCGGCGCCCTGGGCCTGGATTACCCCCTGGTGGAACAAGGCCTGGGGAATCTCATGTGGCACGACTCGAAGACCGGTTACTACTATTGCGTCCTGGTCCTTTTCCTGCTGACCTTCGGTCTGGTCCGCTGGCTGGAAAGTCATCGCTTCGGGTACTATATGCGGGCGGTCAGGGAGGGGCAGGAGACCGCCGAATCCCTGGGGGTGAACAGCACCGCCGTGAAATTGTCCGGCATGGCTCTTTCGGCGGCCTTGGCCGCTCTCTGCGGGTCCTTTTTTGTCCAGTACAATCTCCGTGTCGATCCGCCCATGGTCATGTCCCTCGACATGTCCATGAAGTTCGTGCTGATCACCGTCCTGGGCGGTACCGGCACCCTCGTCGGTCCCCTTCTCGGGGCGGCGGTACTGATCCCCCTGCAGGAGTATTCCCGCGCCCTTTGGGGCGGTCTCGGCGGCGGTGTCGATCTCATCGTCTTCGGGCTTTTGATCATTATTATCGTCGTCAAACAGCCCGCCGGGATAATCGGCATCATCCATGACCTCCGGAGGCGGTACGCGCGGCGCCGGAGTCCCGGAAAAGAGGAGGCTCCCCATGGCTCTTCTTGAGGTTCGGGAGGTGACCAAAAAATTCGGCGAACTGGTAGCCAACGACCGGGTGAGCTTCACTGTGGAGGCCGGGACCATCGTGGGTCTGATCGGTCCCAACGGCGCTGGAAAGACCACCCTCTTCAACTGTATCACCGGACTATTTCCGGCGGACGGCGGCGCTGTCTTTTTAGACGGCCGGGAGATCACCGCTCTGAAGCCCTATGAGATCGCCCGCCGGGGGGCGGTACGGACCTTCCAGGTGGTACGTCCCCTCAAAGACATGACCGTCTTCGACAATGTCCTCGTCGGCGCCTTTCTCAAGACCGGAGACAAAAGAGAAGCCGCCGCGCGGGCGGCGGAGTGTGTCCGGCTCTGCAACCTGGATTCCCTTCAGGACCGTCCGGCGGGCGAGCTTTCCATCGGCGGCAAGAAGCGGCTCGAGATGGCACGGGCCCTGGCTACCCGTCCCAAGCTGCTCATGCTGGACGAGGTCATGGCCGGCATGACCTCCACGGAGATCAAGGCCTCTCTGGATGTGATCCTGCGCCTCCGGGAAACCGGCCTCACCATGATGATCGTGGAACATGTCATGGAGGGGATTATGCCTATCGCCGACAAGGTGGTGGTTCTCGACGGCGGTGTGAAGATCGCCGAAGACGTACCGGGCAATATCGTCAACGACGAGCGGGTGATCGAGGCCTACCTGGGCGCTAAATACAGCCAGCGCTTCAAGGCACGGAAGGAGGGCGGCAACCTTGGCTGAACCGATCCTGAAGGTCGAGGAGCTCCATGCCGGTTACGACGGAATACCGGTACTCTTCGGCATCTCCCTGGAGGTCATGCCCGGGGAACTGGTGGCTATCGTCGGTGCCAACGGCGCGGGAAAGACCACCACCATGCGCACCATTTGCGGTCTCGCCCATCCTCTCCAGGGCCGGATTGTCTTTGCCGGACAAGACATCTCCCTGTTGCCGGCCCATCGGATTTTGAAACTCGGGATCAGTTACGTACCCGAAGGGCGCCGGCTTTTCGCGAAACTGTCGGTGGAGAAGAATCTCGCCCTGGGGGCCTATGCCGAGGTATCACCGGCGGAGATCCGCCGCCGCCAGGAGGAAATAATGGAAATCTTTCCGATCCTCCGGGAACGTTCCCGGCAGACCGCCGAAACCCTGAGCGGCGGTGAGCAGCAGATGCTGGCCATCGCCCGGGGGCTCATGTCCCGGCCCCAACTGCTCATGCTGGACGAAATGTCTCTGGGGCTCATGCCGAGCATGGCGGAGAAGATGATGGAGACCGTCGTCGCCGTCAATCGCGCCGGAACGACCGTGCTGCTGGTGGAGCAGATGGTCCAGGAGACCCTGGAGATCGCCCACCGGGGCTATGTGATCCAGAACGGCAGGATCGTCCAGTCGGGATCCGCCCGGGAGCTGCTGGATTCGGAAGAGGTGCGCAAGGCCTACCTGGGAATGTAGTATCATCTGCCCCGTAACTCGGGAGTCCTGCCGCGCGAAAATATCTTCCGATACTTGAAAGCTTCTTGCGGCGGCCTCAAACGGCAAGGCGGCCGGCCAGCCAGAAGAGCCCCATCCCGATCAGGACGGTGCCGCCCAGAGATTTTGTTTTCCAGGCAAACAGAAAGGTAGGGAGGGCGACGATCAATTCCGGCCGGGTAAGATCCAGCGTCCGGGGATGACCGCCCGTCACCAGGGACGGCATCAGCAGGGCGCTCAGGATCGCAGCGGGAATGAAATCGAGCCAGGTCGCCAACCACGGGGGCAGCTTCTTTTCCGACAGGTAACGGAGGGGCAGCCATCGGGGGAGATAAGTCACGACCCCCATCCCGGCGAAGGTAAGCAGCAGCAAGGCGTCGCTCGTCATGATGCACCTCTGCTTTCCGTCACACCTCTTTTTCCCCCCGCCGCAAAAAGACATATGGTCGCGCTGATCATGGCGGCGATGACAATGTACATATTGCCCTCCGTCACCAGGGAAATACCGACGGCCAGGAGGCCGGATACCGCCGCCGCCAGGATATGCAGGCGGCTTTGCATCTGCAGGATGAGGAGGCAGATGAACATGGCCGTCAGGGCGTAATCGATGCCGTAAGCCCCGGCGGGGATGAGTTCTCCGGCATAGCAGCCGACGACGGTGCCGGCGATCCAGGTAAGGTTGGAAAAGATATTGACGACAAGGGCCCGACGCCAGTCCCAGTCCCCGGCGCGGAAGCGGGTCATGTTTACGGCGAAGCTTTCGTCCGTCACCCCGTATGCATAAAGGGGCAGTAACCGCTTCGGGAGATCTTGCAGGTGCACGGCGAGGGAGGCGCTCATGAGGAGATGGCGGAGGTTGACGATAAAGGTCGTCAAAATGACGGCCAGGGCCCCGGCCCCTGTGGAAAGCATGGAAACGCCTATAAACTGGGCGCTGCCGGCAAAGACGAGGAGGGACATTATCCCCACGTCCCCGGGGTGCAAACCTGCTTTCTGGGCCAAGACCCCCAGGGCCATGCCGATGGGGATGTAACCCAGGCAGATCGGCCAGACGGCGGCCAGCCCCGGACCGAGCGATTTAGACAAACCATTTACGGCGTGTTCGATCCTGACCTTGTCGAACCTCAATAGCCGCTGCCGCCCTTATCCAGCCTTTGCCGGTCCTGTGCCTTTTCGAAATTCGCCTCGTTGCGGTAGGTTTCATCGCTGGTTGCCTTCTCACGGGCGGCTTCGCGTCCCCCCGCACACCCGGCAAAGGATAGAAAAATGGCGCCAAGAAGGATGACGAGCACCCAGGAAATCGTTTTTTTCAACTGACCAGCCCCTTTCTTTGCTAGAGATGATGGATCAGGTAATCATGATTACGTGAGCTTCTTATCGCCGGCCGATTCCTGGATAAACTTCAGAATCCAAAGCATCCACAGGGTGACGACGGCGATCAAGAACAGGAATATCGCCGCCAGGGGATAATCGATCTGGAATTCGAAGGCGTTGAGGATTCGGGGATCATAACGCCCGGCGTCTACCAGGGGGAGGTGGAACTTGTCTCCAAGATTATAAAAATAATCGAAGACATTGGGAGGCTGCAGGATAGTGTGAAAGCCCCAGTATTTACTGATGACGGTCGTGCCGATATGAAAAGAGCATTTCCAGGGGGGATTGAAACCCACGAACAGCATTGCGATGGTGGAGGTCAGCAGGACGACGATCCTGGCGATGGTCACGTTCATGTTTCTCCTTCACGGAAGTTGTTTCAAGGTCTTGCAGGCCTGTTCATAGCCGAGCCGGCAGGATTGTTCGGCATCCTGTCGGGCTTCTTTTCTTTTGCCCTGCTGATAATAGCATCGTCCCCGGTGATAGTAACCCCAACTGTTGTCGGTCTTCAGGGTGACGGCTCTGGTGAGATGGCCGATGCAATCGTCGTAGCGTTTTTCCTGTTCCGCCAGCCAGCCCAGCCAGTTGTATGCCTCGGCGTGTTTAGGGTTCAACGCCACGGTTTTGGAAAAGTCCGCGGCCGCCTTGTCCGGACGGTTCATCTTGTAATATGCCCGACCCCGCCAGTAAAGAGCGGCACTGTTGTTCGGGTCGGCGACGAGGGCCCGATCGTAGGCGGCGACGGCCTGGGAGAAATCGTTTTGCCGGAAGAGGCGGTGTCCGGCGGCCATGTCGTCTCCACCGGCGGCCGGGGCGGGCAGCGGCGCCTCACCCCTGATTTTTCCCGGCATCAGGTTGTTCCATCGTCCCTGACGGTTTTCGTAAACGACGGCGGTGATCTGCCAGTTATTGAGATGGACGAGGGAGATAAAGGCCTTTCCGGTGCCTTTGCTTCCTTTGATCCGCAAGGTCAACCTGAGCCGCACGGAGTTGTCCGCGGGCTGTAGGGAAACCGGCAGCCAGGGGGAGATTTCCTTGATTTCACCGAGATCGTCCCGGATCGCCGGGCTTTCCCTCACGAAGGATGAGGCAATCTTGAACGGTTCGGAATCCCTGATAAACTCACTTACGGCAAAAACAACGGCAATCAAGGCGAGGCCCAACAGGAACGGCCAGGTCCGGGAGGCCCCTCCTTTCGGCCTTATCGGTTGACGATCCCTTCCCACCTGGCCGGGTTGAACCGGATCATAGGCTTTTCCGCTCCCCTGGGTCCCGGTCCGGTCTTTCCGCAGATATTGCGCCAGGATGTCCGGCAGTTTCATGTCGGGCAGATTGGTCATGACTTTTCCCCTCCCCCCTTTCATGACTCGGGGATCATTATAGAGGTAAAGACGTTTCTGTCAAGCACGGAGCTCATTTACCCGGAAGGCGAGGATGGTGATATCGTCGTATTGAGGGGCGTCCCGGCAGAATTCCTGCACATCTTTAATGAGTTCCAGGCACAACCTGTCCGGGTGTCTCTCCCTTTGCCCGTCAAACCAATCCACAAGCCTTTTTTCCCCATAGAAGCTTCCATCCGTGGTCTGGGCCTCCGTGATCCCGTCGGTGTAAAAGACGAGGGCCTCACCCGGTGCCATGGTGAAGCTCCCCTCGGTGAAGAAGCTGTCCGGGAAAGGCCCCAAGAGTGGATCCGGTTCGCTTTCGACCAGGCGGGATCCCGTGGCAGTGCAGAGCAGCGGCGGGGAATGTCCGCCATTGGCGACGACCATTTTGCCGCTCCTGAGATCGTATTCCGCATAGATGACGGAGACGAACATCGTCGTTTCGTTGTCGGCGGCAAGCATCCGGTTGGTCTTCAAGAGGGTTCGGGCCGGGCCTTCCTCTTCCAGACCGTAAACCCTGATCAGTGCCCGGGTCATGAACATGAACAGAGCGGCGGGAACTCCTTTTCCGGAAACATCGCCGATGACGATTCCGAGCTTATCCGGACCGATGAAGAAAAAATCGAAAAAATCCCCGGCCACCTCTTTGGCGGGGAGCATCTTCCCGTAGATATCGAACTCCCTGATGCCCGGGAAGGGTGGATAGGTGTGGGGGATTATTGACTGCTGGATCTCCCGCGCGAGTTGCAACTCCCGTTCCAGCCGTTCCTTGGCGGCTGTTGTCTCCGTAAGGTCGGTAATGTACGCCTTGAGGTCCGCAGACATCTTGTTGAGGACTTCCGCCAGTTCCTCCAGTTCATCCCCGGAGGGGATATGGAGCCTCGCTGTCAGATCCCCGGCACCGATCCGGCGGGCATGGACGGCGACCTGGTGGATGGGATTGGAAAAGCTCCGGGCGATGAGCACCGAGACGAGGATGAGGACGACGGTGGCAAGGAAGGATGAAAAAAGAAAGATTCTGATGGAGGTTTCCTTTTCCCTGATGATGATTTCCTGGGCTTGCCGGAGAGGTTGATAAAATTCGTCCACATAAACTGTAGCAAAAAGGATGCAGCCGGTCCCCTTTACCGGGATGCCCACGAAGAATTTTTCCCTTAAGCTTCCATCCTTTTCCTGCCAGAGGTAATAACGGCTTACGGGCCGCCCCTTGAGATTCACCTGGATCGCCTCCCAGAGCGCCGGGAGCTGATAGCGAAAAGACGACAACGATTTTCCTTCGATATCGGGATTGGGGTGCAACAGATATTTCCCGTCCTTTTTCCCCACCCCGTCGTGGAGGCCGCTATAGCCTGTCTTCTGGATCTTTTGTACCGCGATCCTTCTCAACTCCGGGTCCCGGGGATCGAGAGGATGGGAACGAAGATATATCTCTATTTGCCCGGCCAGGGCCTGTGCCTTTTCGCCGAGAAATTTTTCCAGCCCGTCCCTGATGACGGTTTCCATCCTTGCGGCGTTGTCTCTGGCATTCTCGGTGATGCGCACGACGCCGATTACCGAGAAAAGGGTAGAGAAAAGGATGGCCAGGGCTCCGTAAACAAGAATGAGTTTGGTGCGAATAGCCATAAGGACAAGGATTCCGGCAATTTTTTTAGGCGAGTGTCTCTTATGTCGGTCATGCCGGCAAAAGTCAATAGAAAAACGATGAGATGAAGAAATTGCTCATCTCATCAATGAGGGCAGGTAAAGGGCGATTTCCGGAAAAAAGAGGAGCAGAATCGTGAGGATGATCATGGCGCTCATCAGGTATAACGAACCTTTGAAGATGACCTGCAGGGGGACGTCTCTGGCGATCCCCGCCACCACGTAAGCGTTGATCCCCACCGGCGGGGTTATGACGCCCATCCCGCCCACCAGGACGATAATCACCCCGAACCAGATGGGGTCGTAGCCCAGGGTGTTGACCACAGGATAGAAAACCGGGATCGTCAGCATGATCATGGCCAGGGAGTCCATCAGACAGCCGAGAAACAGATACGTGAGAATGATCAAAGCCATGACGGCCGCCGGGGGAACGGAAAGGCCGGCCACCCAGGCGCCGATTTCCGTGGGGATGGTCGTCACGGCCAGAAAGTGACCGAAGACGGTGGCTCCGGCCACAATGACCATGATCATGCAGGAGATGCGCACGGTCTCGATGAGAGAGCGGAGAAAGGAACGCCAGGTCAGGTTGCGGCCGATGAGGGCGATGAGGTAGGTTCCCAGGGCACCGATGCCTGCCGCCTCCGTGGGGGTGAAGAGGCCGATGAATAGACCGCCCATGACGATTACGAACAGGATGATGGTTTCGATCACTCCGGTCAGGGAGGCAAATTTCTCCTTCCAGGTGGTTTTTGGCGCCTGGTCGCACAAGTCGGGCTGCAGGCGGCTCCAGATTAGAATGACGAGAGAAAAAAGGACGGCCAGCAGGATTCCGGGCAGGACGCCGGCCACGAAGAGCCTGCCGACGGACTGCTCCGTCATGATCCCGTAAATGATGAAAATGGTGCTGGGAGGGATGAGGATCCCCAGCGTTCCCCCCGCCGCCACCACGCCGGTGGCCAGGGCCGGGTCGTAGTTGTATTTTTTCATCTGGGGCAGGGCGACGGTGGCCATGGTTGCGGAGGTGGCGGTGGTAGAGCCGCAGATGGCGGCAAAGAAGGAACAGGCGCCGATGGTGGCTATGGCCAGGCCGCCGGGCAGATGGCCGATGAATTTATGGGCGGCGTTGAAAAGGCGGGCGCTGATCCCCGAGTAGTGTGCTACCTGTCCCATGAGGATGAAGAGGGGAATGACGGTGAGATTGTAGGAGCTGAATATGGAAAAGAAATCCCTGGCCAGCAGACTCAGCGACGCCGGCCAGGACACAAGGACGCCGAAGCCGACAAAACCCACCATGGCCATGACGAAGGCGACGGGGATGCGCAGGAACATGAGGGTGATGAGAACCAGAAACCCGACAATGCCGGTGGTGACGGGCGTCATGAAAGCATCCTCCGGATAGAGCGGCTGAAATCGGTGATGAGAATCAGGCAGAGGAGGGCGCAACCGAAGGCGATTCCGGCGGCGAAGGGATAAACGGGCATACCGAGGGTGGCGGAGACTTCGCCGCTTTGGCGGAGATCCAGGGCGTAAAGGGAACTCTGCCAGGTCAGGGCGGCGAAGAGGACGAATCCGAACAGGGAGCCGCCCGCGTCGATAAGGATTTGCAGCCGCTGGGGAAAGCGGTTGACCAACAGATCGACGGCGATATGACCCTTTTCCACGGAGGTGGCAGCCAGGGCGAGGGCAACGGCGAAGGTGCCGAGAAACCCGACGATCTCATAAGTTCCCGGCAGGGGCCGGTTAAAAAACCGCATCACCACGTCGGTGCAGGTAAGGAGCATCATGAGGATCACGGCTGCCCCGGCGGTGAGACCGGCCTTTCTGCTCAGATTGTAGAGGATGCTTTCGATTCTTTGCATCATCCCTTATTTGTATATCTTCGAGTATTTCTTTATCATTTTTTCCGTCTCGGTGACCGCCGTCCGGCCGGGGAGACCCTTGGCCGTGGTGGTTTTAATATATTCGTTGAGGATGGGGCGGACGGCGTTTTTCCACTTGAGCGCTTCCTGTTTGCTCAGGGGGATGATCTTGTTGCCGAGACTGAGGGTGTAGCGGCGGCCTTCCTGATCGAGATCGTCCCAGACCTTGCCGTGAATATCGATCCACCGGCTGCTCACCTCTTCGAAGACCTTCTGGATATTCTTGGGCAGGGAGTTCCACTTCTTGAGGTTCATGACGACGAACATGACGGTGGTGTAGCCGATCTCGGGGCAGTCGGTGGTGGACTTGACGACCTCCGCCTGTTTCCAGCCCTTGAGGACCTCGATGGGTCCGAAGGTCCCCTCGACTACACCCTTCTGCAGGGATTCATAAGTGGAACCCTGGGGCATGGCTACGGGAACGGCCCCCAGCGCGGACACCACTTTGGCACTGAGTCCGGTGGAACGGATCTTCATGCCCTTGAGCTGCTCGAGAGTGGAAACGGGGCGGGTCGTGTGGAGCAGGCCCGGTCCGTGGGCGTGGAGATAGAGGACCTTGACGCCGCTGAGTTCCTGGGGGTTGAATTTTCGGAAGTAATCGTTGGCCACAGCGGTGGCGACGCGACCGTTGGGATAGCCGATGGGAAGATCGAGGACTTCCATAACGGGAAAACGCCCGCGGGTATAGGCGAAACAGGACATGCCCAAATCGGAGATCCCCTTAAGGACCCCGTCATAGACCTGGTCGGCCGGGGTCAGGGATCCCCCGGCCAGGATCGTGATCTTCACCTGCCCGTTGGTCCGCTTCTCGATCTCCTTGGCCCAGGCTTCTCCGGTTTTGGCCTGCCCGTGGCTCGCCGGGAAAAAGATGCTGTAAGTCAGCGTGGTGGCGGCGCGGGCGGCGCCGGCACTGAATGTCAAGATCATGGAAACGATCGTCAGTACAGTGAACAAATGTTTTTTCATTAGCATTTTCCTTTCTTCGTTTATTTACGGGATGTTAAGTGCCCCGTAGTTATTGCTGCCTTCCCGCCGGGTCGGATGCCCCCGCCGTGCGGCGGTCAGGTTGGCGGTGGAAAGACTTATACCGGGCATATACGTATAAAGACACCTCGTTTATTGATCCTTTTTCGTTATTATGGAGACAGGTTGGGGATTTTTCTGGAAGCGGCCTGCTTTCCCGCCTTACGGCGGTAAGCAGGCATCAATACATATAGATGTATGCGGGGGCAGGATCGGCTGACATTTTTCCGGACATGAGCTGCATATACGTTTCTTCCCTCAGGTAAGACAGCGGGAAAATAAGAGATTTCCCCGCTGCTGTCAAGGATTATTTTCCTTTGATTTCAGAGCCTCGATGCGGAGGCGTTCGAGCTCCTCCCGGTACAGCTCCGCTTTGGCCCGAATCTGTTCGATTTCTTCCTGGGCCTTTTCCAATTTGTCGTCCTGCCGCTTTCTTTCCTCCCTGATTTTCTCCTGGATGTCGTCATAGCCCACATAGACGGCCAGGCCGCCGCCGAGGATCATCAGGATGGGCAACGCCCCCTTGATGACCTGGGCGAAGGCGGACCACCAGACGATCAAGCCGATCAGACCTAAAATGGCAGCGACGGCGCCGCCCACCAGCAGGGGCATATTTATCGCCTCCTTAATAATCAGGTTCCCGATGGGTGAGCACTATCAAAAAAAAAACCGCCTGGCAAGGTGAAAGTTGCGGGCGTCGAAAAAAAAGCTTGATAAAATAAAGATGTTCTATTACCATCCCCGCCCGATTCACGGATGGGTCCCAGGGAACGGATATTGGGCCGTCAGGAGAGAAACTTAATGATAACACCGGATTTTGACCGCGCCGGCGGCTTGGTGCCGGCAATTGTTCAAGATTATGAAACAGGAGACGTACTCATGCTGGCCTATATGAACAGGCAAGCGTGGGAAAAGACGCTGGCAACCGGACGGGCGACGTTCTGGAGCCGGTCGCGGCAATCCCTGTGGGTGAAAGGGGAAACTTCGGGGCATATTCAGGAGATCAGGGAAATCCGTATCGATTGCGATCTGGATGCCGTTCTTCTCAAGGTCCATCAGCGGGGTGGGGCGGCTTGCCACACCGGTTACCGATCGTGTTTCTACCGCCGGCTCATCGACGGCGACTTTGAGGCGGACGGCGAGAGGATATTCAACCCGGAGGAAGTATATAAATGAAAACGCTGCGTTTGGGAATACCGAAGGGCAGTCTGGAGGCCGGCACCGTCGATCTGTTCAAGCGGGCCGGCTGGCGTATAACCTATGACAGCAGGAACTATTTCCCCGATATCGACGATGAGGAGTTGACCTGCATCCTGGTGCGGGCCCAGGAGATGTCGCGGTATGTCGAGGAAGGCATCCTCGATCTGGGGCTGACCGGCAGGGATTGGATCATCGAGAACGGCTCCGAGGTGGTGACGGTTTCGGACCTTATCTATTCCAAAGCCTCGGCGCGGCAGGCGCGCTGGGTTTTGGTTGTCCGGGAAGATTCGGAAATAAAAACGATAGAGGATATGGAGGGGAAACGTATCTCTACCGAACTGGTCAATTTTACAAGGAATTATTTCAAGGAACGGGGAATAGGCGTCCATGTGGAGTTTTCCTGGGGGGCTACGGAAGCCAAGGTGGTGGAAGGGCTCGTGGACGCCATCGTGGAGGTTACCGAGACGGGTTCGACCATCAGGGCCAACAAGCTGAAAATCATCCATGAGTTGATGAAAACGAACACCCAGCTGATCGCCAATCGCAGCGCTTGGGAAGATCCGTGGAAAAGGCAGAAGATCAATCAAATCAACACCCTCCTCACGGGTTCTCTTCTGGCGATGGGGAAGGTGGGACTTAAACTCAACGTCGCCAAGGAGAACCTGGGCAGGGTCATCCTTTTGCTTCCCTCACTGAAGGCGCCGACAATCTCCGGACTGTACTCGGAAGAGTGGTTTGCCGTGGAGACCATCGTGGACAGCGCCATTGTCCGGGATCTGATCCCCATCCTTCAGGAAGCGGGGGCGGAAGGAATCATCGAGTATGCCCTGAACAAGGTTATCTGAGCCATATCGATACCGGGGAGGGAAACGATGCGGAGAGGAGAGATAAAAAGAAAGACCAGGGAGACGAACATCTCTGTAGTCATGGATCTCGACGGTTCCGGCCGGGGCGAGATCGAGACGACGATTCCTTTCCTGGACCACATGTTGAACCTGCTGGCCCGGCATGGTCTTTTCGACCTCGAGATCACCGGTGAGGGAGACCGGGAAGTCGACGACCATCATCTGGTGGAAGATCTGGGGATCTGCCTCGGGGAGACCCTCAAACAGGCCCTCGGTTCCAAAGAGGGGATCAGCCGTTATGGAGCGGCTCTGGTCCCGATGGATGAAACCCTGTGCAGCGTTGCCTTGGATCTTTCGGGCCGGCCTTATCTAGTCTACAATGCGGAGCTGGGAGAGGCTCGTATCGGTGCTTTCGACCCGGCGCTGCTCCGGGAGTTTTTCAAGGCCTTTTCTGATCACAGTGGAATAACCTTGCACATCAATGTCCTGTATGGTAAGAACAACCATCACATTGCCGAGGCCGTCTTCAAGGCCGTTGCCTTGGCCCTGCGCCGGGCGGTGCAGTTCGAGGCGCGGATTCAGGGGGTCATGACCACCAAGGGGACACTCTGAATCGAACCGATAAAACACCCCCTCTTCGTAAGCTTGCAGCTACTCATGATTGATTACAGGGTTTTAAATTTGACTTCAGCAGGAAAAAGGGGATCGGCATCCGTCCCGGTAAGGAGTTTATCGTCGGACGGGAGGGATTGCCTCGGCCTGGGGACGAAAACGGCCCGTTTCTTGTTGCTGTGGGCGCTGATACTCATGTTCATGGGTTGCCAGGGTGCCAGCGGGGTATCGACATCGCTGCTGAAAGACAAGGATATCACCTTTCGACGTCTGGCCGTCATGCCTTTTCAGTATGTTGCTCCGGAAGTTGTGGCGACATACTCCGCCCGCAGCTCCCTGCCGGCGTCGGTCCTGAAAACGGATAACGCCGCCGGGAGTCACGAGAGGTATCTGCAGGACCTCTTCCTGGAAATGATGTCCCGGCACCGGCAGTTCGACCTCGTTTCCCCCGACCGGGTAGGCGGCACCTATGAAGGGATCGGCACCGGCTCTTTGAGAGCCACCCTGCCCCAGGCCCTCAGGGAGGCGGGGAAGGAACTCGGTGCGGACGGTATCGTCGTCGGTTACCTCTATCGCTGGCGGGAAAGGCGTGGTTATGACTATTCGGTGGAGAAACCGGCATCGGTATTTTTTGAAATCCATTTGTACCGGGTTCTGGATGGCGCGCTGGCCTGGAAAGGTGTCTTCGACAAAACCCAGAAGTCCCTTATGGAAAATGTCATGGGAGCCGGGTACTTTGTCAAGGATCGGGGACGCTGGCTGACCGCGAAGGAACTGGCGGCGGAGGGGATGGCCGAAATCGTCGGCAGTTGGCCCGGGGTGGGCAAGGAAACGGGAAAGGCGGTTTCGCGATCTGAATGAACCGCGTCCGGTTCGGATCCGTCACCGCCGGATCTTCCTGCTTGCGGCCGGCGGTGATGCCGGGAAGGTAAAGACATAAGGATGGTTGTTTTGCCGGGCGGTGTCGATAAGGATCGGAATTCCCAAGGGGATTCCGAAATTTTTTTCCGGGGAAGCGATGATAGTAATTCCCGCCATTGACATCAAAGAGGGACGGTGTGTACGCTTGGCCCAGGGTGATTTCCGGCGTGTAACCGTTTATGGCGACCATCCGGCCGCTATCGCCCGCCAGTGGCAGGCACAGGGCGCCGAACGGATTCACGTCGTGGATCTGGACGGTTCCCTTGCCGGATCACCGCGGAATCGGGAGGCCATCCGTGAGATTATCCGTGAGGTAGATATTCCCGTAGAATTGGGTGGGGGGATACGGGATCTGGAGACGATTGCCGATTATTTGGGCCTCGGTGTCCGGTGGGTGATCCTGGGAACGGCGGCCCTCAGGAATCCGGGCCTGGTCCGGGAGGCAAGCCGGGTTTTTGCCGATCAGATCATCCTTGGCATCGACGCCCGGGAGGGAAAGGTCTCGGTACAGGGCTGGACGGAGACTTCTTCGCAAACGGCGTTGGAATTGATCCGTTCCTACGATGATTGCCCCCTTTCGGCCGTGGTCTATACGGATATCAGGCGTGACGGTATGGAAACGGGGGTGAATGTGGAGGCGACCAGAGACTTTGCCGAGGCGGCCGGAGTTCCTGTCATTGCCTCGGGGGGGGTGAGCGGTATGGCCGACATCGAAAAGATCATGGCGGTCGAGGCCGCCGGGATTATCGGTGTGATCGCCGGCCGGGCCCTGTATACCGGCGCCCTTTCCCTGGCGGCGGCGGTCCTCCGGACAAAAGCGAAACAGTAGCGCCGACAAAAATGATGCCCTCGCAAAGAATACTCATGCCCCGGGGAAAATTACGAAGCACGACAATGACGTTTTTTACATTGCCGGCATGATGTCTTGAGACAAACGGTTTAAGACAGGAGGGATGAATGATGGACGATTGTATCTTTTGTAAGCTTGTCCAAGGTGCGATACCCTGCCGAAAGGTCTATGAAGATGAGACGGTGCTTGCCTTCGATGACATCCATCCCATGGCGCCCGTACATGTGGTGATCATTCCCAAGCGACACATCGCCACCCTTCTGGACGTCGCCGATGACGATGCGGTTTTGGCGGGGGCTATGATCAGGGCGGCCCGGAAAGTGGCCGAGACGAAGGGCATAGACCGGCGCGGCTTCCGGACGGTGATCAACTGTAACGAAGAGGGGGGGCAGGTTGTCTTTCATCTCCACATGCATCTGCTGGGGGGGAGGAAACTGGCGGACGGGCTGGGATAACGACTTCCGGCATTGACAAAGGACCAAGGGTGGATAATT
Source organism: Syntrophales bacterium (assembly GCA_035448805.1). Taxonomy (GTDB): domain Bacteria; phylum Desulfobacterota; class Syntrophia; order Syntrophales; family UBA8958; genus UBA8958. The sequence goes on along the minus strand of DAOTJR010000003.1, from coordinate 110,752 downwards.
TAGTTACATTGCGTGAGGTGGATCGCACAATAGATACTTGAGGATGGAAGGATATGGAACTGAAAACCAGAATGGAACAGGAGTTGATAAAGGCGGCGAAGGCCCAGGACAAGATTCGCCTGTCGGCCCTGAGAATGATAAAGAACGCTGTTCACAATAAGGAAATAGATCTGAAACGGGAATTGACCGAGGCCGAATTTCTTCAGACCCTCGCCGCCATGGTCAAACAGCGTAAGGATTCCATTGAACAGTTTGAAAAGGGCGGACGGATGGACCTGGTGGAAAAGGAGACCGCCGAGCTCAAGGTCGTCCAGGAGTTCATGCCCCGGCCATTTACCGAAGAAGACCTCGATGCGGCCATAGCTAAAGCCATCAAGGAAACCGGCGCGGCGGGACCGAAAGATATGGGGAAGGTGATGAAGGCCCTGATGCCCGTTATCAGCGGCCGGGCCGACGGCAAGGTGGTCAGCGAAAAGGTCAAGGGACGCCTGGCAGGTTGATGCCATTATATGATGAAAGGCTCGATTCCTGAAGACAAGATCGACGAAGTCAAAAGCAGGATCAACATCGTGGATCTGGTGGCAGGTTATGTGAACCTTAAACAGGCGGGTCGTAATTTCATCGGTCTTTGCCCCTTTCATCAGGAAAAGACCCCCTCTTTTACGGTGAACCCGGAGAAGCAGATCTTTTACTGTTTCGGGTGCGGGGAGGGGGGCAACGCCATCACCTTCGTGATGAAACAAAACAACCTTTCCTTTCCCGAGGCCGTCAGATACCTGGCGGGGAAAACGGGAGTGGTTCTTCCCAGCCGTACCCTGAGCGATCGGGAAAAGGGGCGGCTTACTCTCCGGGAACAGATGCTCCGTCTCCACGGCCTGGCGGCGGCCTATTTCACCGATCGCCTGGAGGGAGGGGAAGGCCTGACGGCTAGGCGTTACCTGGAGCAGCGGGGGATCGGCAACGGGATTGTCCGGGAGTTCCGACTGGGTTATGCCCTGCCGGGTTGGAATCATCTCCGGGATTATCTGGTGCGGAAAAAGATCCCTCTGCCCCTGGCCGAACAGGCAGGGCTCCTGGCCAGGAATGAGCGGGGGGATTATTACGACCGTTTCCGGGGCCGTCTTATCTTTCCTATCGAAGATCAATCCGGCCAGATCATTGCCTTCGGCGGCCGTATCATCGGGGAGGGGACGCCCAAATATCTGAACTCGCCGGAATCGGTGCTCTTCAGCAAGGGGAAGAACCTCTACGGGCTCAGCAGAGCGAGGGATGAGATACGCAAAAGCGGTCATGTGATCCTGGTCGAGGGTTATTTCGATCTCCTCGCCCTTTGGAACGCCGGCATCGGCAATGTCGTGGCCACCCTGGGAACGGCGCTTACCAGAGAACATGTGGAGCTGCTCCGCAGGTATACCCGGCAGGCCGCGATCGTCTTCGATGCCGATGAAGCCGGGAATAAGGCGCTGGCACGGAGTCTGTCGCTGTTTGTCGAGGGCGGTCTCCATATGCGGGCGGTAATGCTCCCGGACGGTGCCGATCCCGACGACTTTGTCGGTAAGTCAGGCCGGGAAAAATTTCTGGCCCTGGTTGAAGGAGCGCCGCCGGCGGTGGAGTATTATCTGGATAACTTCATCGGCGACGTCAAGTCCCTGGAGAGCGGCCGGGACGCCCTCCGGGAGGCGATGGCTTTCATCGCGAAGATGGAAAACGAGGCGGAGAGGAATCTCTTCATCAAACGCGTTGCCCAGCGCATCGGTCTGGATGAGGATGTGCTCAAGGCGGAACTGAACCGGGGACGGTCGAAAAGGACCACGACGACGGGAAAGGAATCCGGGGGTAAGACCACCGCCGTCCCCGTGCCGGACGCCCTGGAGGTCACTTTTATCGCCCTGATCCTCGATCATCCCGAGAAGATACCGGCGATGATGAGCCTGGATGCCCTGAGGTATTTTCAGAACGACGAATTGCGAAAACTGGGAGAGGAGGCGGCGGCAAGCTATGAGCGGCAGGGGCGGATTGATCTGGGGAAATTCGTTGATCGTCTTGCCCAGAGGTCGTTGCGGGAAGAGATCCTGGGGAGGGTTGTCGATTCCGTATCCTGGGACGGAGAGACTTTGGACAGGGTATGCCGTGATACCGTCCGGCAGATAAAACGCAAGTGGTTCAAGGAAAAACGCCGGTCTTTGAATATGTTGCTGGTCCGGGCCCAACAGGCGATGGATACGGAGTCGTGCCAGCGACTGCTTGCCGAAAAGGCGGAACTTGTCAAATACGAACAATCCATGCTGTTGCAGGGATAAGCTGGAGGCTTTTTATGGGTAAAGACATCCATTCCGAGGAGTTCAAGAAACTGATGTCCTTAGGAGAGGAAAAGGGTTTTTTGACCTATGACGATGTCAACGATCTGTTGCCGTCGGATATCATCTCTTCGGATCAAATCGACGATATCATAATGCTTTTCGGGGAGAAGAACATCGATATCATCGATACGGACAAAGGGGAAAAACTCGTCGTGAAAAAATCCCCCGAGGAACTGGCGGGTGCGAAGGACGACGACCTCCTCGGTTTGCTGCCGGTGGCGGGAAAGACCGGCGATCCGGTGAAGATGTATCTTCGGGAAATGGGAATGGTTTCCCTCCTGAGCCGGGAGGGCGAGGTGGAGATCGCCAAAAGGATCGAGGAGGGTATCCGGGACACCATGGATTCTGTTTTCAGCGTCGAGGTCTGCGTCAAGGAAGTGATGGATATGGGCAGGAAGCTCCGCAGCGGCGAGATGCGCATCAAAAACGTCGTCGACAACCTGGAGGACGAGGACGGTTTTGTGGAAGAGGATCTCCACCGTGACCGGGTGCTGCGTTTGATCGACAGAATAACCGCCTCGAGCAGAAAGAACGACCGGATAAAAGAGGCGCTGAAGGACCGGAGCATCACCGAAGAAGAACGATCCAATCACGAGAAGGCCCTCGAGAAGAACACCAGGGCCATTATCAGAGACTGCCGGAAGATAAGGTTCAGTAAAAAACAGATTGACCGGCTGGTGTCCATTCTCAAACTCTACATCGCCGAAGTGGAAAAGGCGGAAGAAGATATCCGCCGCTGCAAGGAAGAAACCCGTTTGTCCCTTACCCAGCTGGAAAAGTCCTGGAGTCGCCTGCGCTTGGATCGGAAAATCCAGACGCAGACGGCCAAGGAATTAGGGGTGCCTCTGGAAAAGCTCAAAGCGGCGGAGGTGACGATCAAAGAGGCAAATCGCAGGAAGAAGAAGGTTTCTCAGGAAACGGGACTGACCGTGACGGAACTGAAAAAGGTCGTCGCCACCATCGAGGAGGGGGAAACAAAAGCGGAGTTGGCAAAGAAAACCCTTGTGGAAGCGAATCTGCGGCTGGTGGTCAGTATCGCCAAGAAATATACGAATCGGGGCCTGCAGTTTCTGGATCTTATCCAGGAGGGTAATATCGGGCTGATGAAGGCCGTGGATAAATTCGAGTACCAGCGGGGCTATAAATTTTCCACATATGCCACCTGGTGGATCCGACAGGCCATTACCCGGGCCATCGCCGACCAGGCCCGCACGATCCGCATCCCCGTGCATATGATCGAGACGATCAACAAGCTGATCCGCACTTCCCGTTACCTGGTGCAGGAGTTGGGGCGAGAACCCACTCCTGAGGAGATTGCGGCCAAGATGGAGTTTCCTTTGGAAAAGGTCCGCAAGGTCCTGAAAATAGCCAAGGAGCCCATCTCTTTAGAGACCCCTATCGGTGAGGAGGAAGACAGCCATCTTGGCGATTTCATTGAAGACAAGAAAATCATGTCACCTTCCGAGGCGACGATCAGTATGGATCTTGCGGAACAGACACGGAAGATCCTCGCTACCCTGACACCCCGGGAGGAAAAGGTACTCCGGATGCGTTTCGGGATAAGTGAACGGGTGGATGCCTCTACCGATGAGTTGCGGGAGGCGCCGGTCGGCCTTTCTTTGGAAAGGTCCCGGCAGGCGGAGAACAACGGCGTCCGGAAACTGCGAAATCCTTCCCGGCGGAAACTCATCCGTCCGGCGGGATAGCCACGGCGACGGGAATGCCGGACAGGGCTGCGGCAGCCATCCGGTTTCCCATGGCTGCGCAACGGGTCATCGGGCAAATAGGCTATTGACATCAAGGCGGCTTGAGTATATTTAGACGGATCAGCTTGTAAAGGAGGGTGTTGGGGCCCATAGCTCAATTGGTAGAGCCACCGGCTCATAACCGGTAGGTCCCTGGTTCGATCCCAGGTGGGCCCACCAAGATATATATGTACAGCGGTTGTAAACAAAAGAAGAAGCCGGCGCAGAGAGGGATGACAGGAAGTACCGTCACCCCGGGAATCAAAGTGCACCTTGTCTAAGGTGCACTTTTTTTGTTTTGGGCGGCTCGAGAAAGGGGTAAATCATCTTGAATGAAAATCTGGTGCATCTCATCGCCTTGCAGAAGGTCGATACGGAGATGCAAAGAATTCTCCTGAGCAGGAAGGAACTCCCGTTGCGGCTGGCAAAGCTCGATGCCGATTTTGCCGCCGTCCAGGCGGGTCTGGAAGAGGAAAAAAAGCGTCTTGAGGAAAAAAACAGGACTCACCGGGAGCTGGAAGATGCCCTGAAGAAGGGCATGGAGCAGCTCCGGAAAACCCGGGACCGGATTCATGACGTAAAGTCCAACAAGGAATATCAGGCGGTGTTGAAGGAAATAGAAACCCTGGAACAAAAACACGGTGCTGTGGAAGACAGGATCATTACCGTCCTCGAAGAGATCGACGCCATGAAGACCTCCTTGACGGCCCGGGAAGGTGAATTCGACGCCGCCCGGAGGAAGTACGATGAGGAAAGGGAAAAGATTGCCGGTCATCTCGGGTCCGTCGAATCGCGACTCCGGGAGGTTAATCTTCAGGGCGAGGCGCTGCGGGGCAAGATTCCGAAGCAGCTTTTGAAGAAATATGATATGACAAAAAACGTCAATAACGGCCTGGCGGTGGTTTCCGCCTGGAAGGAAACCTGCGAAGGGTGTCATATGAACATCCCTCCCCAGTTGTACAATGAGTTGCGGGAAGAGACGGAGGAGCTGATCGTTTGTCCGAACTGCCGCCGGATCATTTATTGGTACGACCAGAGTAAGGAAAATGTCTGAGGAGGACAGATGATCGCTGGTCCGGCATTGCCGGACGGGAGGAAAGTCCGAGCTCCGCAGGGCAGGATGGTCGCTAACGGCGACTGGGGGCGACCCTAAGGAAAGTGCCACAGAAAATATACCGCCCGCTTCGGGGCTTCGCTCCGGGCGGGTAAGGGTGAAAAGGCGAGGTAAGAGCTCACCGCTTCTCTGGTGACAGAGGAGGCACGGTAAACCCCATCCGGAGCAAGACCGAATAGGAGGACGATCGAGGACGGCCCGTCCGATGTTCTCGGGTAGGTTGCTTGAGGCGGCGGGTAACCGCCGTCCCAGAGGAATGATCATCGCCGGCTGTCGGGGTGACCCGCGGTCGGAACAGAACTCGGCTTACGGCCTCCTCAGACATCTCATCAAAGCAAGGGGGGTGCGGTTCCCGGGAACCGCACCCCCCTTCTTCATGTTCTCATCGCCGCTTGCAAATCAAATCCGAAACATTGCCGTTATCGGTCCTTCCTCGGGTCACGCCCCGGGGCATGACCCATGTCCGCCGCCGGCCGGCATTTCTTCCGCCGGTCGGGGGAAAACCTCTATTTTCCCAGGGCCTTCTCCGTTTCTTTGATGTCGATGGTGGTCTTGATCACCGTGTCGGAGTTCAGGGAGATGCTGCTGATCCCGCATTCCACCAGGAAGCGGGCAAATTCCGGATAATCGCTGGGGGCCTGGCCGCAGATTCCGATCTTTTTCCCCATCTTGTTGGCCTTGGTGATGGCGATCCGGATAAGATCCATGACGGCCTGATTGCGCTCGTCAAAGATGTGGGAGATGAGGAAGGAGTCGCGGTCCAGACCCAGGGTGAGCTGGGTCAGGTCATTGGAACCGATGGAGAAGCCGTCGAAGATCTTGCCGAATTCCTCGATGAGGATGACATTGCTGGGAATCTCCACCATCATGTAGATCTCCAGATTGTTTTCCCCGCGCACGAGGCCCTTTTCCGCCATCAAATCGACGACCTTCTTCCCCTCCTCCACGGTGCGGCAGAAGGGGATCATCAGTTTGGCGTTGACGAGCCCCATTTCGTTGCGGACCTTCTTCATGGCCTCGCATTCCAGGGCGAAGGCGTCGCGGTAGCGCTCATCGTAATAGCGGGAGGCCCCCCGAAAGCCGATCATGGGGTTCTCTTCGTCCATTTCGAAATACTGGCCGCCGATGAGGTTCTTGTATTCGTTGCTCTTGAAGTCGCTCATCCGGACGATGACGTCGTGGGGGTAGAAGGCGGCGGCGATCTTGGCCACCCCCTGGGCCAGCTTATCCACGAAGAAGTCGGCCCGGTTGTCGTAGCCGTGGGTAAGGGCGGCGATCTTTTCCCGGATGGCGGGATCCGTCACCTTCTCGAACTGGATCAGGGCCATGGGGTGGATGCTGATGAACTGGTTGATAATGAACTCCAGCCGGGCCAGACCGACGCCGTCGTTGGGAATGGCGGCGAGGTTGAAGGCGTTTTCCGGGTTGCCTACGTTCATCATGATCTGTGTCTTCGGACGTTCCAGGTTTTTGGCGTCCACCCGCTGGACATCGAATTTCAGAATGCCCTCATAGACATTGCCGATCTCGCCTTCCGCGCATGAGACCGTCGCTTCCTTCACACCCTTGAGGGCGGTGGTGCCGTTTTCCGTGCCCACAATGCAGGGGACGCCGAGTTCACGGCTCACGATGGCGGCATGGCAGGTCCGGCCCCCTTTGTTGGTGACGATGGCGGCGGCGATTTTCATCACCGGTTCCCAGTCCGGGTCCGTCATGTCGGTGACCAGGACCTCTCCTTTCTTGAAGTTCATGATCTGATCCACGGACTCGATGATATTGGCCGGACCGGCGCCGATTTTGGAACCCACCGCCGTACCGGTGACCAGGGGTATTTTCTGTTCCTGGAGGACGTAGCTTTCCAGGACGCTGGCGTCCTTCTGGGACTGAACCGTTTCCGGACGGGCCTGGAGGATGAACAGTTCACCCGTGCGTCCATCCTTGCCCCATTCGATGTCCATGGGCTTGAAATACCCGGCCTGCTGGGAGTAGTGATCTTCGATGATGGTGGTCCAGCGGGCCAACTTCAGGATCTCGTCATCGTTGAGACAGAACTTGCGCCGCTGTTCCACGGGAACCGAAACCGTTTCGGTGGCCTCCCCCCCCTGATGCGCGGCGTAGACCATCTTGATTTCCTTGGTGCCGAGCTTTTTCTGGACGATGGGGCGGTATCCCTGTTTGAGGGTCGGCTTGAAGACGTAGAACTCATCGGGATTGACCGTTCCCTGCACCACCGTCTCCCCCAGTCCGTAGGCACCGGTGATCAGTACGGCTTCCTTGAAGCCCGATTCCGTGTCGATGGAGAAAATGACTCCCGAGGCCGCAAGATCGGAACGGACCATCTTCTGCACGCCGATGGACAGGGCGATGGACATATGGTCGAATCCCTTGTCCACGCGATAGGAAATCGCCCGGTCGGTGAAGAGGGAGGCGAAACAGCGCTTGCAGGCCTCGATCAGCGCCGCTTCCCCGGTGATGTTGAGGTATGTCTCCTGCTGACCGGCAAAGCTGGCGTCGGGGAGGTCCTCCGCCGTGGCGGAACTTCTTACCGCTACATCGGTGTTTTCTCCGTATTCTTCACAGAGCTTCCGGTAGGCCTCGATGATCGCGGCGGTCAGATCTGCGGGGAAGGGCGCGTTGTAGATGAGTTCCCGGACCTTGTGGCCTCGGGCCTTGAGATTTTCGATGTTATGGGTATCCAGGTCGGATAAAACCGCCTTTATTTCGTTGAAAATGCCCGCCGATTGCAGCAGGTAGCGATAGGCATGGGCGGTGACCGCATATCCGTCGGGGATGTTCACTCCCTTGGGAATCAGCTCCCGGCGCATTTCGCCCAGGGAGGCGTTTTTCCCACCCACCTGAGGGATGTCGCCAAGTTGCAGTTCGTCGAACCAGATGACCAGTCTGTTATCATTCATGGGATTCCTCCTGTCTGTAGATGTTTACCGAGGTATTAAGAAAGACACGGCTGCATTTATCAATAATCAATTGTGAAGTCAAACGGAAAGATATTACACCCCCCCGGGGTGGGGGGAAAAAAAAAGGCCGGATCAAATCCGGCCTTTTTTCATCGGTATGGGGCTTTATTTATCTTCTTCCTCGTCATCGTAGAAAGGTCCCTCCCCCTGGGCGTCGGCCGGCACTTCGGCCGCGATGGAGCGGGAGATACCTCTGGACAACAGCCCGGCAATGGCGAACAGGAGGATAATGGATATCACCAGGATCAGGATGATCGTCGTGGACCAGGCTTTCGCCTCCTTCTGGATGTTCTGGGTTGCCTTGGCGGCGGCCTCGTTGAATTTCTCGACATCCACACCCATGCCTACCCATCCGAAACCTCCCGGAGCGGGATATTCCTGGGTAAAGAATTTTATGGGTGCGTACGCCACGAACTTGGTGTGTCCGGCAAACTTATAGGTCTTGATGCCGGCTTTCCCCGCCGCGGCATCCTTGGCGATCAAAGGCAGATTGGGATCGATAAAACCCATGAGGTTGAGGTTGAGTACCTCTTCACCCTTTTTCGTCATTTCCGCCGAGGTCTGCTCCGTCAGCGCCGGTACCGGCCTGCCGTCGGGATAGAGCCCTTCGATGTGATAATCGTTGGGGTGGGAAATCATCAGTCCCCGATTATCGACCATATAGGCGTAATTACCGGTTGAGGCGTCCGCTTCGAAGACCGGCGTCGCCTGAGTGGGAATTACGTGGTCGGTATAAGCGGCGAGATGTCGGTAATCAAGGGCCAGTTGCACTACCCCCTGCAGACCTTCCCGGCCGTACAGCGGCGTGGCAAAACGGATGACCCCGGAGAAGCGCTTACCCTTTTCGAAATCGGCACGGTTCACATACCATCCCGTCACCGGGGAAACATGGACGTCGCCCTTGTTTATGGACTTGGCCGAGGCGAAGTATGTTTCCGATTTGTAGGTGGTGTTCGCCGGGATGCTCACGTTGGTGAGCCGGGATTTGGGTGCGATTTCGCCGTTGGTGATCTTGATGACCTCGTTGCCGCTTTTGTCGATGAGAGTCATTTCCGTGTACACGGGGACGGATATCTGTTTTAACTTGTCGCCTTCCTTGATCCAGATATTGCGGCGGTTCTCGTTGACAAACTGTTTGTATGCCGATTCCGTGGCCGGGATGATCGTGGCGATGAGGGCGTCCTTCTTTCGTTCCGTAAGGAAGTTCGACACTTCATCGGCGATGTTCATGGCACGTATCTTGATTTCTTCCTGAGATTTCTGGTCCAGAACGGTCACAGCCCGCTCTTTTACTGTAACCCCTAATTTGAAAATCCCATTGGCGATGAGGATCGCCATCAGTGATAAGGGGATTACGATAAGCAGGAAGAATACCCTCGCGACAGTGAAAAACTGCTTATCTTGTTTCTTCTCTGACATTCTTTTTCCCCCTAACTGTAGTTCATTTTGAAGTTAATTTCATTGGTCGGATTAACCCAAAAAGTACTTTACGTAGGGGTTGGCATAGAGAAGAACCAGCGCCACAACCAGGGCATAAATACAAACGGATTCCGCCATGGCCATACCGACCAGCATCACGGTCATGATCTTACCCTGAACCCCCGGGTTTCTTCCGACGGCCTGGCAGGCCCCGTTGGCGGCGTTACCGATACCGGCGCCGGCGCCGATGGCGCCCAGACCGATGGCAAAACCGGCGGCAACCATGGCCCCCACCGCGTAGATCACCTTAACGTAAGAATCGCCGGCGGCAGGCAGAGCTTCCGCTGCAAATACGACCGGTGATGATAAAAGTACCGCTGCCATCGTCGTCATGAGTGTTAACAACTTCTTTCCAAATTTCCCTAACATCTTTTCTTCTCCTTTCGTATCTTGAACTTAAGATCTTTTCCCCCTCCTTAACACACTTCCGGTGTCCGGGGAAGGGAAATATTTTTTTAAACTGCGCCGGGATCTGCAACAGACATGCCATTACCGACGGCATCGGAACCGATGGTCCTTAAGAAACTACAAACACACGACAATTTTTTTAAATTCGACCTTGCCGCCCCCCGGTGGGGCAACAGGAACGTTGAACATTTCATTAAATTGCGGGCCGGCGTTGAATGAAACGTCCAATCCCCACGTCCCGATTCGCGGGAAGAAAACTTTGGCCCCCGGGATCCATATAGCATATAGTTCAATATATTCAACAACATAGGATTGGTTTCACATAAAAGTATATTTTGATTGAAATTTCAGGAATAGGCAAGTATTATCAATGAGCTGTCAAATGATCCGACGGGATCATAAATATCCTTCAAGAGGTTTGATGATGCAAGAAATATTGACGGCCGTCACTTATCTGGTGGTGTGGCTGATTTGCCAGCGGGTGATAGGCATTGAAAGCGGCCTGGTCAACCTTATCATCTCCCTCGGCGCCGCCGTGGGCGTTTACATCCTTATGGCGATAAAGGAGCATAGGGATAAAAAGAAAGAAAAGGGATGAGAAACATGACGCGGGCCGCCGAAGAAAAACTCGTTCAGGAACGGAAGGTGATCGTCGGCATCATCGAGGGTTCGCCTATTCCTACCTTTGTCATCGACCGCAAACATGAGGTGATCTTCTGGAACAAGGCCTGTGAAGAACTCACCGGTTTTGCCGCGGCGGACATGATCGGCACCGACAAACACTACATGCCCTTTTACGGGACGAAAAGGCCGTTGATCGCCGATCTCATCGTGGATCAGGACATTGTCGGCCTGGAAAAATACTACGGCGGCAAACGGGTGAAAAAATCCCTCAAGGTCCACGGGGCTTACGAGGCCCGGGATTTCTATGTCGATCTGGGAGGGCAGAGCCGTCACCTCTATTTCCTGGCCGCCCCTATCTATGACGAGCGGGGGGAGATCATCGCCGCCGTCGAAACTCTGCAGGACGTCACCCGGGAAAGGCTCATGGAACTGAGCCTGAAGGAGTATGCCGATAATCTCCGCGACGAGCTGGAGAAGAACATTACCCTGCGAAAGACGATCGAAGGCATCATCGAAGGCTCGCCCATCCCGATGTTCGTCATCGGTAAGGATCACCGGATTATGTTCTGGAATCGGGCCTTTACGGAATTGAGCGGCTATGATGGGAAGCATTTCATCGGGACGGATCGCCAGTACGTGCCCTTTTACCCGGAAAAGCGTCCGGTGATTGCCGATCTCATCGTGGACGACGACATCGAGAAGCTGGAAAAATTCTACGGTAAAAAGAATGTCCAGAAATCACCGATAATCGAAGGGGCCTACGAGGCCTGGGACTTCTATCCCAATATCGGCGGACGAAGCCGTCACCTTTATTTCCTGGCGGCCCCGATTCGTGATGACAAGGGGCAGGTCATCGCCGCCGTGGAAACCCTGCAGGACATCACCCGGGAAGAGGAGATGTCCCGGCATTTGAAGGAATACGCCGAAACTCTGGAAAATGAACTGAAGGAAAACATCCGGCTCCGTAAGGAGATCGAGGGGCTGTACAATTACATGCAGACGGTTTTGGAAAGCTCGCCGGACACCCTCTTCGAGCTTGACAGCGAAGGGATCATCACCTTCGTAAGCCGGGACCGGAGGAGCGACGGGCTGCTGGCTTCGCAAATCAAGGGGCGGCATTTCACGGAATACGCACCGGCACATAAAGATTTTTTGCTGGAAAGGTGGGAAGAGATAAAAAAGGGCAATTTCAAACCTTTTGAAATGGAGGTGAACGGCAGTGATGGTAAAAAGCAGTTTCTGCTGATCACCCCCTGTCCCCTCAAGGGCGCGACGGACCGGTACGTGTTGGTACGCCGGGAGATTACCGAGTTCAAGGAATTGGAAAAGAAATACTACGAAAGCCAGAAACTGGCGGCCATCGGTCAGCTTTCGGCGGGAATCGCCCATGAGGTCCGCAACCCCCTTTCCTCGATCAAAATGAGTCTGCAGATTCTCGAAAAGCGGCTGCAGCCGTCGGGCAACGATCTGAAGCGTTTCCGGATCGCCCAGCGGGAAGTGGAACACCTGGAGGAGCTGGTGAACGATGTCCTGATCTACGCCAGACCGGGAGAACCGAAACGGATGCCCACGGATCTGCGCCGCACGATCGAGAATGCCCTGGAGATGGTGCAGAAATCCCTTAGCGACAAGCATGTCGCGGTCACGTTGGCAGTGGAGGAAGAGCTCCCCCATCCGATCATCGATGGCGCCATGCTGGAGCAGGCCTTACAGAACATCTTCCGTAACGCCATCGAAGCCATGGAGGCGGACGGGAAACTCCATGTTTCCGCCCGGGAATCCGGCAGCCAGCCCCACGCCGTTACCATCGAGATAACCGACAACGGTTGCGGGATGGACGAGGAGACCCTGGCCCATCTCTTCAACCCCTTTTTTACTCAGAAGCGATATGGGACGGGCCTGGGCCTGACCCAGGTAAAAAAGATCATCGACCTTCACAAGGGCAACATCGACATTGAAAGCGCGAAAGGGATGGGAACGAAGGTACTCATCACCCTGCCTCTGGACATGTAGGCAAAATTTTTCAGGAGCCCCTCATGGCAAAGATTCTCGTTATCGACGACGACAGTTCCATTGCGGAGAGTCTCGAACTCTATCTAACAGAGGAGGGATACACGGTCTATACCGCCGCCACGGGAACCGAGGGTCTCAATGCCTACGTGAAACACAACCCCGACCTCGTCATCCTCGATATCCGTCTCCCCGACATCGACGGTTTCACGGTTCTGGAGGATCTGCGGGATGAGGATGAAAACGTGAAGGTGGTGATGATCACTGCCTATCACGATATGGACTCGACGATAAAAGCCATGAAGGGGGGGGCCTTCGATTATATCCATAAGCCCATCAATGTGGAAGAACTGGATATGGCCATCAAGAAGGCCCTGAAAACCCTGGAGATGGAAAAGAAGATCAGCGGCCTTCTCAACGAGCCGTCCCGGAGTTTCAAGGTCGGCGACATCATCGGCAAAACCAAGGAGATGAAGGAGATCTTCAAGACCATCGGCGTCGTCTCCCAGAGCCGGACCACCGTCCTCATTCAAGGGGAGAGCGGTACGGGAAAAGAACTCATCGCCAAGGTCATCCACAACAACACCTCCCCGGAGGAACCATACATTGCCGTCAACTGCTCGGCGATCGTGGAAACACTTCTGGAGTCGGAGCTCTTCGGCCACGAAAAGGGATCGTTCACCGGGGCGATCACCCGCAAACTGGGCAAGTTCGAACTGGCCCGTTACGGCACGGTGTTTCTCGACGAGATCAGTGAAATGTCATTGAATTTACAGGCGAAACTCTTGCGCGTCCTCCAGGAGATGGACTTCGAGCGGGTGGGCGGCAAGGATTCCATCAAGGTCAACGCCCGGATCATCACCGCGACCAACAAGGATCTCAAACAAATGGTCAAGGAGGGCAAGTTCCGTGACGATCTTTACTACCGACTGAATATCGTTTCCATCCGCATCCCCCCCCTGCGGGAACGGCGTGAGGACATTCCCGTCCTCGTGGATTATCTCCTGACCAAGATCAACCGGGAGTTGCACAAGAAGGTAATCGGCGTTTCCGACGAGATGATGGATATCTTCATGAAATACCGCTGGCCGGGAAATGTCCGGGAGCTGGAAAATCTTCTCACCCGGGCGGTGGTGGTCGCCAAAAGCCAGGTGCTGACCAGGGGTGATTTCCCCGATCTTTCCGAAGATGCCTTTGCCGCCGCGGAGAGCAAACCGGTGGATTTTACGGAAACAGGCAGCGGCCGGCCCCTGACTCTGGAAGAGGTGGAGGAACAGTATATAAGGAAAGTCATCAAGGAGAACAACCACCGCACCAAGGGTGAACTGTGCGATATTCTCGGTATCTCGCGGCCTACTTTCGAGAGGAAACTGGAAAAGTTCGGCATTACCATCGAACGGGATTGAATTGAGGCCATGAAGATCACCTCCGCTGCTTTTGTAAAGACGGCGATTCTCCCTGCGCACTATCCTCCCCCACTGCTTCCGGAAATCGCCTTCGCCGGCCGTTCCAACGTCGGCAAATCCAGCCTTATCAACGCCATGACGAATCATGGTGATCTGGCCAAGGCGAGCCGGACGCCGGGGAGGACTCAGGCCATAAATTTCTTTGTCGTCAACGAAAAGGTTTCCTTTGTCGATCTGCCCGGGTACGGCTTCGCCAGGGTCCCGGATAAGGTCAGGCAAAGCTGGGGCCCCATGGTGGAGACCTATCTGGCCGGGAGAGAAAACCTGGTAATGGTGGTGCTCATACTCGATGTCCGCCGGGACCTTAGGGACGACGACCGCAATTTTCTGCTGTGGATGGAGGAAAAGGGTATCCCCTGGCAGCCGGTTTTGACGAAAGCGGACAAGATCTCGAAGCAGCAGGCCCTGAACCGTCTTCAGCTCATCCAAAAGCAGGCCGGTGTCACCGGCCTGCACGATCCCATCCTCTTTTCCGTCCGCACCGGCCAGGGAAAAGAAACCCTGTGGCGGATCATTGCCGGCGCGGCGAAGATTTCCTGAGCCGTTATGCATGATTATCTCCCGGTTCCGACACCGGATGCTTCTTGGTGGGGGAAACTTTTACCCTTGACAGGTTCGGCAAATCGTGATAGCGGCTCCGACGGTTATAAACCGTCAACAGTATAGGGAAAAAGGTCGTTGTTGAAGACTTATTTTGCATATAAACCCGCATATACCCATCTTTTGAGGTGTCTCACGTGATCAATGACAATGAAAAAATCGGTGCAGTTATGGTGGTCGGTTCCGGTATCGCCGGCATCCAGGCTTCCCTGGATCTGGCCAACTCCGGCTTGAAGGTCTATCTGGTGGAAAAGGACATCAGTATCGGCGGCGTCATGGCCCAGCTCGACAAGACCTTTCCCACCAACGATTGTTCCGCCTGCATCCTGTCCCCGAAACTGGTGGAGGTGGGCCGCCATCCCAACGTGGAGATCCTTACCCGGCGCACGGTGAACGCGGTCGAGGGGGAGGCGGGGAAGTTCAAGGTCCGGATGACAAAAGCCCCCCGGTTCATCGACCTGAACAAGTGCACGGGCTGCGGCGACTGCGCCAAGGTCTGCCCCATCAACGTCCCCTCCGATTTCAACGAGAATCTCTCCGAGCGCCAGGCGACTTATCGTAAGTTTCCCCAGGCGATTCCCAGCGGTTACGCCATCGACAAGCTGGGCACCTCTCCCTGTAAGGCGGCCTGTCCCACCCACATCAGCGTTCAGGGCTATGTGGCCCTGATCGCCGCGGGAAAATACAAAGAGGCCCTGAAGCTCATCAAAAAGGACAATCCCTTCCCCATCGTCTGCGGCCGGGTGTGCAACCACCCCTGTGAAACGGCGTGTATGCGGGGCAAGGTGGAAGAGCCCATCGACATCATGCATCTGAAGCGTTTCGTCGCCGATTTGGATCTGAAAGACGAAACACGTTTCATCCCGGAGAAGAAGGAGAGCAAGGGCAAGAAGATCGCCGTGGTGGGCGCCGGTCCCGCGGGCCTCACCTGCGCCTACTATCTCGCCGCCGAGGGTTACGACGTGGAGGTCTTCGAGTCCCTTCCCGTGGCGGGCGGCTGGCTGGCCGTGGGCATCCCCGAATACCGCCTCCCCAAGGACGTCCTCCGGGCGGAGATCAAGGTCATCGAGGATCTGGGGGTCAAGATCCATCTCAACACCGCCGTCGGCAAGGACATCCCCTTCGCGAAACTCCAGAGCGACTTCGATGCGGTGTTCATCGGCTGCGGCACCGTCAACAGCAGCAAGCTCAACATCCCCGGCGAGGATCTGCAGGGGGTCATTCACGGTGTCGATTATCTGAAGCGGGTCAACCTGGGGGAGAAGGTCTTCCTGGGTGACAAGGTCGCCGTGGTGGGCGGCGGTAACGTCGCCATGGACGCCGTCCGGACGGCCATCCGCACCGGTTCCAAAGACGTCTTCATCCTCTACCGCCGTTCCCGGGCCGAAATGCCCGCCTCCCCCGAAGAGATCGAAGAGGCCCTGGAAGAGGGCATCAAGATGGAATTCCTCGTGGCCCCCAAGCGAGTCGTGGGCGAGAACGGCAAGGTCACGGGCGTGGAATGCACCCGCATGGAGCTGGGCGAGCCTGACGCCAGCGGCCGCCGCCGTCCTGTGGAGATCAAGGGTTCGGAATTCATCGTCCCCTGTGACGCCCTGATCCCCGCCATCGGCCAGGAGGCGGACCTCGATTTCGTTCCCAAAGAGAGCGGCATTTCCATCAACAAGTGGAAAAATTTCGAAGTCGATCCGGTGACGTTCGCCACGACCACCCCGGGTGTCTTTGCCGGCGGCGACGTGGTTACCGGTCCCGCGACGGTGGTGAAGGCCGTCTATGCCGGCAAGGAGGCGGCGGTTTCCATCGACCGGTATCTCCGGGGCGAAGACGTGGCGGCGGGCCGGGCGAAGGACTGGACCAAGGGGCTGGCCGACAAGGCCGACGTCTCCAAGGTCGCGAAGGTCCCGCGGAGGAAATACCCCCACATGAAACCGGAAGACCGGAGAACGAACTTCCAGGAGGTGGGTATCGGCTTCACCGAGGAAGAGGCCGTGGCGGAAGCCAAGCGCTGCCTTGCCTGCGGGATCTGCTCGGAATGCTATCAGTGCGTCGAGGCCTGTATCGCCGGGGCGATCAATCATGACGATACCTTCGAGGAGGAGACCATCGAAGTCGGCGCCGTCATTGCCGCGCCGGGTTTCGAGGTTTTCGACGCCCGGCTCCGGGGCGAATACGGCTTCGGGATTTACCAGAACGTGGTCACCAGCATCCAGTTCGAGCGGATCCTCTCCGCCTCGGGGCCCTATTTCGGCCATGTCCAGCGCATCTCCGACGGTCGGGAGCCGAAGAAGATCGCCTTCATCCAGTGTGTCGGTTCCCGGGACACCTCCTGCGGCAACAGTTGGTGCTCCTCCGTCTGCTGCATGTATGCCACCAAGGAGGCCATCATCGGCAAGGAACACGCCAAGGAACTCGAACCCACGATCTTCTTCATGGATATCCGGGCCCACGGCAAGGATTTCGACCGCTTCGTCAACCGGGCGAAGGACGAATACGGGATCCGCTACATCCGCTCCATGCCCTCGACGATCAAAGAACTGCAGCAGTCCAAGAACCTGCTTTTGAAATACGTCCAGGAGGACGGCAGCCTTATCGAAGAGGAGTTCGACATGGTGGTCCTCTCCGTGGGCCTCTGCCCGCCCCCGGAGGCGGCGGCGCTGGCCCAGGCCCTGGGGATCGAACTCGAGGAGCACGGCTTCTGCAAGACCGCCCTGGAGAACCCGGTGGAGACCACCCGGAACGGTGTCTTTGTGTGCGGCGCTTTCGGCGGCCCCAAGGACATCCCCGAGACGGTTATGGAAGCCAGCGGCGCCGCGGCCTGCGCGGCGGGGATCCTGGCCGCCCGGCGGGGGACGATGATCACGGAGGAAGAGCTGCCTCTGGAATCCGATCTCCGGGGCCTCGGCCCCCGGACCGGCGTCTTCGTGTGTCACTGCGGCATCAACATCGGCGGCGTTGTCAATGTCCCCGAGGTGGTGGAATACTGCAAGACCCTGCCCAACGTCGTCTTCGCCACGGACAACCTTTTCACCTGTTCCCAGGATACGGCGGTGAAGATGGGCGAGGTGATCAAGGAACAGAACCTTACCCGGGTGGTCGTGGCCTCCTGCTCCCCCCGGACCCACGAAGGGCTCTTCCAGGAGAACTGTGAAAAGGCGGGGCTCAACCGCTACCTCTTCGAGATGGCCAACATCCGCGATCAGAACTCCTGGGTGCACATGCACGAACCCGAGGAGGCCACGGAAAAGGCCAAGGATCTCGTGCGGATGGCCGTCGCCAAGGCCCAGTTCCTCAAGCCCCTGAAACCGGGGCAGTTGACTGTCAACCACGCCACCCTCATCATCGGCGGCGGCCTGGCCGGCATCACGGCGGCCCTCTCCCTGGCCGATCAGGGCTACGAGTCCTACATCGTGGAGAAGGAGCCGGTCCTGGGAGGCAATTACCGGAAACTCTATTACACCCTGGAAGGACTGGACACCCGCAAGCATCTGAAGTCCCTTTTGGACAGGGTTCAGGCCAGCAAGCTCATCCATGCCTACACCGGGGCGACCATCAAGAAAATCGAAGGCTTCATCGGCAACTACAAGACCACCATCACCACCCGGGACGGGGAAGAGCAGTTCGAGCACGGCGTGGTCATCGTGGCCACCGGCGGTTATGAGTTGGAAACCAAGGAGTATCTCTACGGTCAGTCTTCCCAGGTCGTCACCCAGCGGGAGTTGGAAAAGCTCATTGCCGAAAAGGAAGACAAGGCCCTCAAGGCCCGCAGCGTGACCATGATCCAGTGCGTGGGCTCCCGGATTCCCGAACGGCCCTACTGCAGCCGTTACTGCTGTTCCGAGGCCATGAAGAACGCCCTGAAGCTCAAGGAGCTGGATCCGACCCGGGAGGTCACCATCGTCTACCGCGACATCCGTACCTTCGGCCTGAAAGAGGACTACTACAAGAAGGCCCGGGAGCTGAACGTCCGGTTCATCCGCTATGACGAGGACCGGAAGCCGGAGGTGATCCAGCAGGGCGACCAACTCTCCCTCCGGGTCTTCGATCCCGTCATGAACGCCCCGGTGGAGTTCAAGACGGATCTCCTGGCCTTGAGCGTCGGTACCGTGCCCAACCCGGAAAACGAGGAAATCGGCAAGATGCTCAAGGTGCCCACGAACCAGGACGGCTTCTTCCTCGAGGCCCATGTGAAGCTCCGTCCCGTGGATTTCGCCACCGACGGCGTCTTCATGTGCGGCATGGCCCATGCCCCGAAGCTCAGCGAGGACGCCATTGTCCAGGCCAACGCCGCGGTGTCCCGGGCCAGCACCATCCTCACGAAGGATTTCATCGAGGCGGAGGGCAAGACGGCCTACGTGAACAAGGAGCGTTGCGCCGCCTGCGGTCTCTGTGAACAGAACTGCCCCTTCGGCGCCATTTCCGTGAACGTCGTGGAGGCCTGTGCGGAGGTGAACACGGTGCTGTGCAAGGGCTGCGGGGTGTGTACGGCCTCGTGCCGGATGAACGCCGTGGATCTCAACGGTTTCACCAACGAAGAAGAGCTGGAGCAGATATACAATATCTTCTGAGTAAGTTCCCCGGATTTACTCTTTGATAAAGCGCCGCCTTGGTGGCGTGGGTTGCTAACTAAGGTCAACGGCCGCCAAGGCCGCCTAGCCACGGGAAGGAGAATATATGGGTGAAAGTGTAGCAAACAAGGAGTGGGTGCCCAAGATCGTCGCCATCGTCTGCAACTGGTGCACTTACGCGGGCGCCGATCTGGCCGGCATCAGCAGGATTCAGTATCCGCCGAACGTGCGCATCGTGCGTGTCCCCTGCACGGGAAGGATCAACCCCTTTTACGTCGTGAAGGCCCTGCAGACGGGGGCCGACGGCGTGCTGGTTTCCGGTTGACACCCCGGTGAATGCCACTACATTTCAGGAAATATGGTGGCGCGCCGCAAGTTTGCGACGTTGAAAAGTTTCCTGGACTACATCGGCGTGGAAGGTGACCGGGCGATCTTTACCTGGATTTCCGCCTCGGAGGGAGAACGTTTCGCCAATGTCATCAAGGGTGTAACCGCCAAGGTCCAAGCCCTCGGTCCGGCGACGAAGCTGGTGAAGAACCTGTAAAGACCGTTTTGAGGATGCCGGGCGCGGCGACCGAACCGGCGTCGGCCGTGCCATAAAGAAAATACAAATTCGAGGATTCATATAAAGTGGAAAACATCGAGAAAAAGCTAAGGGAAGAGGCAAAACGGCTCCTGGAGGAAAAGAGGGTGGATGCCTTGGTGGGTTACGAGGCGGGCACCCTGCCCCTGACGGCGACGCCCTGTTTCATCACGAATCCGGAGGATGCGGACAAACTCGTCTGGAACGCCTTTTGTACCCAGAATCTGGCCAAGTATGTTCATGACCTGATCTCCCAGCACCGGGAGGCCCAGAAACGGGTCAAACCGGAGGACCGGAAGAAAAAGGTGGTGGGCGTAGTGGCCCGGGGCTGCACCACCCGTTCCCTGGTGCTCCATCTTCAGGAGCGGCAGTACGGGCGGGATGAGGTGGTGATCATCGGCGTGCCCTGCACCGGTTATGTGGATCGCAAGGCCCTGACGGCGGTTCTGGACGGCGCGGACATCCGGGAGGGATCCCTGTCGGGAGACAAACTGGTCATCCAGACGGCGGCGGGGCAGAAGGAGGTTCCCCTGGCGGACGTCCTGGCGGACAATTGCCGGACCTGCAAGTTCAACAACCCGGTCATCAGCGACGTCATGATCGGCGAGCCGGCACCGGCCATGGCGGGGGCGGCGGAGGAATACGCCGAGGTGGAGGCCTTCGCCAACCTGCCCACGGAGGAACGCTGGGCATATTTCACCAAGGAGATGTCCAAGTGCATCCGGTGTTACGCCTGCCGCCAGGCCTGTCCTTCCTGTTACTGCAAAATATGTTTCGTCGAGCAGACCCAGCCCCAGTGGGTGGGTCTCGGTGAGGATGCCACGGATACCCAGGTGTTCCAGTTCATGCGGCTGTACCACATGGTGGGACGTTGCGTGGACTGCGGTTCCTGTATCTCCGTCTGTCCCATGGGGGTGGATTTGAGAAAATTCCTCAAGAAGCTCGACAAGGACGCCTTCGACTTCTTCGGCAACCGGGCCGGCGCCTCCCTCGACGATCCGCCGCCCCTTTCCACCTTCAAGGAGCACGACCCGGAAGAATTTATCTATAACCCCTAAAGATCAACGGTAACAGGGTACCGGTCAGCGCCTGCGGCGGCCCGCCCTGGACCGAGGATGAACAAACGGCGAATGGAGTCAACATGAAGACCTTTCTGGAAGAAGTAAACGAAAAGATCAACGGCGTGCCCCTGCAGCGCTGCTATCACTGCCGGAAGTGCACCGCCGGGTGTCCCCTGGCCTTCGCCATGGAACACAACCCCAACAAGGTCATCAGGATGATCCAGATGGGGATGAAAAACGAAGTCCTGGGAAGTTCCACCATCTGGCTCTGCGCATCCTGTGAAACCTGCATCACCCGCTGCCCCAACGAGGTGGATATCGCCCGCATGATGGACGTCCTCCGGGAAATGGCCATCGCCGCCGGCATCGGGGCGAAGGAAAAGAACGTTCTCTCCTTCCACGAGGCGTTCCTGGCCAGCATCAAATCCCGGGGACGGATCAACGAACCGTTTATGATGGTGGACTACAAGCTCAAATCCGGGGATCTCTTCTCCGATATGGGCATGGGCATTTCCATGTTCATGAAGGGCAAATTGTCTCTGTTCTCGCCCAAGACCCGGGATCTCGATGCGGTCCGGAAGATATTCGACAAAACGAAAAACGCGTGACGCGGCAAGCGACAGCAAGGAGGAAGTGTTGAAAGTTTCATATTATCCGGGATGTTCCCTACACGGGACGGCGAAAGAATACGATCAGTCCGTCAAGGCCATGAGTCGCGCCCTGGGGATCGAGCTGAAGGAACTCGACGATTGGTCCTGTTGCGGCGCCACCTCCGGCCATGCGACTAATTTCAAGCTCTCCGTGGCCCTCCCCGCCCGGAATCTCATGATCGCCGGGAAGGGGGAACCCAAAGAGATCATGGTGCCCTGCGCGGCCTGCTTCAACCGTTTCAAGTCGGCCCAGCACCATCTCGAACACGATCAGGGCCTCAAGACGGAGGTGGAAGCTGTCGTGGGACAGAAATACGTTTCGGGACTGAGCGTCAAGAATCCCATCGACATCCTCTATAACGACATCGGTCTGGACGTCCTGAAGGCCAAGGTGGTCAAGAAGCTCACCGGGCTTCGGCCCGTGTCCTATTACGGTTGCCTCCTCGTCCGTCCCCCCGAGGTCTGCAACTTCGAGAATTACGAAAATCCCTATATGCTGGACGAGATTCTCGCCACCTTGGGGGCGGACGTGAAAAACTGGTCCTACAAGACGGACTGCTGTGGCGGCAGTCTCACCATCAGCCGGACGGATATCGTCGGAAAGCTGGTGGACAAGCTCATGACCATGGCCCGGGAGGCCGGGGCCAACTGCGTCGTCACCGCCTGTCCGGTCTGTATGGCCAATCTCGATGCCCGGGCCAGTGAGAATCTGCGGCTGCCGGTGTTCTACTTCACGGAACTCGTCTCGCTGTCCCTGGGTCTGCCGGGGACCGCCGGGTGGCTCAAACTGCACAATGTGGACCCCGTACCGCTGGTGAGCAGCCTCGGGCTCCTTTAAGAATAATATATCCAAAAATTCTCATACTGAAGGACGATATGGAAAAACGGTTGATCAAAAAAGACGCTCTGACAGGGATCATCGGGAAGATCGCTCAAGAGGCAACAGTTTTTGCCCCGGTGAAGGTGGAAGACAATGTCCTCTTCAAGGCGCTGGAGAAAGGGGAGGAGGCGTTCCTGAGTTATGCCAACAGCAAAAACGCCCCCAAGAATTTCTTCTTTCCCCGCAGCGAGGTCATGCTGCGCTATACCCGGACGCCTAAAGGCGTGGAATTCACCGCCGGTCAGACAGAGGCGGAGCAAGCGGTCCTCTTCGGCATCCGGCCCTGTGACGCCCGAAGCTATGTCCTGCTGGATATGCTCTTCGATCAGGAGAAATACCGGGATCCCTATTACATCGACAAGCGGGAAAAGACCACGATCGTCGCCCTGGCCTGCGTTCATCCCCCCTATGCGACCTGTTTTTGCACCTCCGTGGACGGTCATCCCGTGGCCGCCGACGGGGCGGACGTCCTGCTCACCGATCTGGGAGACAATTATCTGGCGGAATTCATCACCCCCAAGGGGGAGAAACTCCTGGGTCATTTCGGCGGCGATAAGGCCGATGCCGCCGCCGAGGCGAAGAAGGAAGCCATCGCCGCTCAGGCGGCGGCGGAGATCAAATCCCACATCCCCGGCCGGGAAGTCAAACCGATCATGGACGCCAACTTCAACAGCCCCTTCTGGAACACCGTCCATCAGCGCTGTCTGGCCTGCGGAACCTGCACCTTCCTGTGTCCCACCTGCCATTGCTTCGACATCTCCGACGAGATGATAAGGAGCGACGGCCGGCGTCTGCGCAACTGGGATTCCTGCATGTTCCCCATGTTCACCAAGGAAACGTCGGGGCACAATCCCCGCCCCACTCAGAAGGAGCGGTGGCGCCAGCGGGCGATGCACAAATTCAGTTACTACCCGGAGAATTTCAACGCCATTGCCTGTGTGGGATGCGGCCGCTGCGTCATGTACTGTCCCGTCAATATCGACATCCGGAAGATCGTCACCGATATATCGAAACTATAGAGCTGGGAGAAAGTCATGCAAAACCCCTACATACCCTATCCTGTCGAGGTCATAAAGATCGTCACCGAGGTGGATACGAAGGATATCAAGACCTTCCGTCTGGCCTTCGTGAACAAGGAAGACGAGGAGAAATTCAAGTATATCCCCGGCCAGTTCGCCGAGTTGTCCCTTTTCGGCAAGGGGGAGTCACCCATCGGCATCGCCTCTTCGCCGACTCAGCCGGGCTATGTGGAATTCACGGTCCAGAAGGCGGGCGTCGTCACCTCGGCCCTCCACGAGATGGAGGTGGGAACCCGAATGGGACTCCGGGGGCCCCTGGGAAATTCCTGGCCCATAGAATATCTCGAGGGGAAGAACGTCGTCATCGTCGGCGGCGGTTTTGCCTTTACGACCCTCCGCTCCCTGATCAATTACATGACCTTCGGCGACAACCGGAAGCGTTTCGGAAAGATCACCGTGGTTTACGGCGCCCGTAATCCGGGACTTCTCATTTACAAAGACGAGTTGGAGGCCTGGAGTAAAAGGGACGACATCGATCTGAACGTAACGGTGGACAAGGGTGACGCCAACTGGAAGGGCCGGGAAGGCTTTGTGCCCACGGTCTGCAAGGAGGTGGGTCCCAGCCCGGAAAACGCCGTGACGGTCATCTGCGGCCCCCCCATCATGATCCGCTTCACCCTCCCCGTATTCTTCGAACTCGGTTTCTCCAAGGAGAACATCATCACCTCCCTGGAGATGCGGATGAAATGCGGCATCGGCAAATGCGGCCGCTGCAACGTGGGGAGCAAGTATGTCTGCAAGGACGGGCCCGTGTTCACCTTCGCCGAACTGGATAAACTGACAAGGGATTTTTAACCGCGTCGCAAACAGTTTCCCATATTCCATGGTTGATCAGAAGGAGCCCGGCCGGCTCCTTCTGCGCATCTGAGCACAGCAAAAAAGGAGTCAATTCTTGAGCAGGATCGTTTACAAGGAACAACTTTCGGACAGCGTGGTCCGGATGGACCTGGAGGCGCCGGAGATCGCCCGGAAGCGCCGGCCGGGTCAGTTTCTCGTTCTCAAGGTGAACGAGCGGGGAGAGCGGATACCCCTGACCATTGTGGATTCCGACGGGGAAAAGGGAACCGTGACGATCATCTACCAGATCGTGGGCAAGACCACGGCCCTCATGTCCGAACTCGCCGTAGGGGACGAGATCCAGGATGTCCAGGGCCCCCTGGGCAATCCCACTGAGATCGAGAACTACGGCCACGTGGTCTGTATCGGCGGCGGTGTGGGGGTGGGGGTCATCTATCCCATCACCAGGGCCCTCAAGGATGCGGGCAACCGGGTCACCTCCATCATCGGGGCCCGGAACAGGTCCCTGATCATCCTGGAGGAGGAGATGCGGGCGGCGAGCGACAAACTCGTCGTGGCCACCGACGACGGCAGTTACGGCGTCCACGGTTTTGTCAGCAATGTCCTCCAGGGGATTATTGACGGCGGGGAAAAGATCGACCGCGTCTTCGCCATCGGTCCCGTTCCGATGATGAAGGTCATCGCCAACCTCACCCGGCCCTACGGGATCAAGACCATCGTCAGCCTCAACGCCATCATGGTGGATGCCACGGGGATGTGCGGGGCCTGCCGGGTCGCCGTGGGAGGGAAGACGAAATTCACCTGCGTGGACGGACCGGAGTTCGACGGTCATGAGGTGGATTTCGATCTGCTTACGAGCCGGCTCCGCATGTACTGTGAGCAGGAAGGGCAGTCCTACGAACGGCACCGGTGCGGCTGGCAGGGAAATTGAGGAGCACGGCGCCGGGTTTCCCCGGGGATCCCGGGTCCGGGGCTTCTCGTTGCGGGGCCCGGCGGTATCGTTTTTGCACCCGGGGAGGCCGCGGCCTTAAGGACCGGTAATCGGCAGCGGCTCGATGAGGAAGAGATGGAAGGAAATACAGAGAAACCCAAAAAAGAGAAGATCCCCCGCCAGGCCATGCCGGAGCAGGACCCCGGGAAGCGGATCGGGAATTTCGATGAAGTGCCCCTCGGTTATCCCCCGGAAACGGCCATGCGGGAAGCGGCGCGCTGTATCCAGTGCAAGAAGCCGGGTTGCGTGGCGGGATGCCCGGTGGATGTAAAGATCCCCGAATTCATCAAGCAGATCGCCGCCGGCGATTTCCTGGGCGCCGCCCGGACCCTGAAGGAAACCAACAGCCTCCCCGCGGTCTGCGGCCGCGTCTGCCCCCAGGAGGACCAGTGCGAGAAGACGTGCATTTTGGGCAAGAAGGGGGAGCCGGTGGCCATCGGGCGTCTGGAGCGGTTCGCTGCGGATTACGAACGGAGCAGCGGGGCGGTCGCCCTTCCGGAATGCGCGCCCCCGAACGGGAAGAAGGTGGCGGTCGTCGGCGCCGGCCCGTCCGGGCTGACCATCGCCGGCGATCTCGTGAAACTCGGCTATGACATCACGGTTTTCGAGGCCCTCCACAAGGCCGGGGGCGTCCTGGTGTACGGGATCCCCGAGTTCCGTCTCCCCAAGGCCATCGTCGAGGCCGAGGTGGATTATCTCCGCCGCCTGGGCGTCAAGATCGTCGTCAATGCCGTGATCGGCCGCCTGAAGACCATCGACGAGCTGTTTGCCGAGGGGTTCGACGCCGTCTATGTGGCGGTCGGCGCCGGGGCACCGGTGTTCATGAATATCCCCGGCGAAAACCTCAGCGGCATCTATTCCGCCAACGAATACCTGACCCGCTCGAACCTCATGAAGGCCTACCGTTTCCCCGAATACGACACCCCCATCGTCCGGGGCAGGAACGTCGCCGTCATCGGCGGCGGCAACGTGGCCATGGATTCGGTGCGGACGGCCCTGCGCCTCGGGGCGGAAAACGCCTTTATCATCTATCGGCGCAGCGAGGTGGAGATGCCCGCCCGGAAGGAGGAGGTCCATCACGCCAAAGAGGAGGGGGTGCAGTTCCATCTGCTGACCAACCCCGTGGAGTATCTGGGGGAGGGCGGCTGGGTGCGGGGGGTGAAGTGCCTCCGCATGGAGCTGGGGGAACCGGACGCCTCGGGTCGCCGCAGTCCCGTCGCCGTGCCCGGCTCGGAGTTCGTCATCGCGGTGGATACCGTCGTGGTCGCCGTGGGCACCATGGCCAATCCCATCGTCCCCGCGACAACGCCGGGCCTGGAGACCAACCGCCGGGGCTATATCGTCGTCAAGGGCGAATCGGGAGAGACGACCCGTCCCGGCGTCTATGCCGGGGGGGATATCGTCACCGGGTCCGCCACCGTCATCCTGGCCATGGGGGCGGGCCGCAAGGCCGCCCAGGCCATTCACCGGGCCCTGGCGGGAGAAAATACGGAAGCCTGACCCCTGGTTAACCGGAATACGGCGATGCATGATCGCCCCATAAACCCAAATTGCTGTCCCGACCTTACCGACGGTATCTTTTGCGCCGGGGCTTGATCTTGTGATGTGACCCGCTTATGCGGCTGCCGATGCCATACACCCGGACCGAGGAATTATTTCACAGCATCACCCACGGCATCGGCGCGGCGCTGGCCGTGGCGGGGCTGGCGGTGCTCGTGCTGCCCGCCCTGCGGCAGGGCGACGCATGGCGGGTCATCAGTTTTTCCATCTACGGCGGCTCGCTCATTATCCTCTACCTGGCCTCGACGCTCTATCACGGTTGCCGCGACGAACGGCGCAAGCTCTGCTTCCGCCACTTCGACCATCTTTCCATATTCCTCCTGATTGCCGGGACTTACACCCCCGTTGCCCTCATCAGCCTCCCCGGGGTATGGGGTTGGACGCTTTTCGGCCTCATCTGGGCCGTCGCCCTGGGCGGCATGAGCTACGAATTTTTTTTCCTGGGCCGTAGGCGATGGATATCATTGACGATCTATCTGGGAATGGGATGGTTGGCCGTGATCGCAGCAAAACCAATGATCACGATGGTGCCGCGGGGCCTCTTATGGTGGCTGCTGGCAGGCGGTCTTTTCTACACCGGCGGCGTTTTTTTCTATGTCCGCAAGCAGATGCGGTATCACCACGTGCTGTGGCACATCTTTGTCCTCCTCGGCAGCGCCTGCCACTTCCTCGGATTCCTGTTTTTTCTGACGTGAAAAACGCTTCCGGCGGGCGGGAAAAACAGTTTACCGCCGCAAACCCGTATCCGTACCGACCGCTTCCCGATGCTTAACGGCCGGGCCGTCCCCGGCGCCGGCACCGGCGGCAAAAATCGACACGAGTAATGACAAAAAGACAGGGTACCGCCGGCGATTTTGTTCATGACCTTTTCCTTTCTCTGGATACTGTCGTTGCCGAAATTGATTTCCGAGCCGGCGGGACGGCCCCTCTTTTCACGCCGCGCCGATGCTTCGGGAAGCGTGCCCAAAAGCTTCCGCAGCTGTTTCCCTTCCCGAGGCTGCGGGAAAGGTCATTGCCTGGTGCCGGTCTTTTCCCGAAGCCACCCGTCGATCTCCTGCGCCGCCTCCTCCCACCCCGGCTCGGCGATGAGGAAATGGGAGTGGTTGGCGAATTCCCGGTAGGTGGACACGTGCCGGTATTTGTCGTGGATCTTCCTGACGATTCCCGGGGGGACAAGGCGGTCCTGGCCGCCGGCGATGGTGAGGACCGGGCAGGTTACCCGCTCGGCGTCCACGGCGGTGCTTTTCTTCGGGTCGAAGAACCAGAAGCTTATCTGCCCGGCCGCCCGGGGGGATTCGTAGGTGAAGCGGGAAAAGACCTTTTCCCGGTCTTCCGGGGGCAGCAGGTGGAGGGAGGAATAAACGGCGCCGGCAAAGGTGGGCCGCAGGGGCTCCCCCCAGTGGCCCAGGCGCTGCCGGTTCATCCAGGCGCTCTTGATCCCCGTCCAGGAGACGGGGCTGATCCCCCGGGGAACCGCCGGGGCGATGAGGACGGCGGCCCGGGCCAGGCCCCTGGCGGCGAGGAGCTGGGCGATGAGCCCGCCCATGGAATGACCGATGATGACGGGCTTGTCACTCAAGGCGCGGATCTCTTTTTCCACGTCGGCGGCGTAATCACCGATGCCGGTCTGCATCAGCTCCGCCGGCGGCGGGGCGCTCAAGGGAAGGTCATGATGGCGGAGCGTGGGGGTGAGGACCCGGTAGCCCCGCTTTTCGAAATAACCGCGGTATTCATCCCAGCACCAGGGCCCGACGAACATGCCGTGGATCATCACGATGACAGGTTGCCGGCGGTTGTCGGCGATCGTTTCCCCTCTTTGTCCTCGGACGTTTCCGGGTAGGCAGAGAACCACCAGGACGATCACCATGGTCAGGAGAAAGATAGAGCTGTCGGCACTGCCGGGTCTCTTGTTCGGTGGCCTGTGCAACTTTACCCACCTCCTTTCTCCGGGCTTGCCGCGATCTTTTATTTGTTGCCCCCGGTTCGGCATCCCTATCCGGCCTCCGGCCCCCGAACTATAGGAAAAGACTTCACAGCAGTCAATGGGATTGTGACCTGGCCGCAGCATATGCGGGGGATGAGAAGACCTGCATGAAACCCCCATGACGGCACGCCGTCACAAATCAGGATGAAAATGGCGGGACGCGCTCCCCAGTGTCCGCGGCGGTTCCGTCAATGATAAACCGTTGTAGATCAATAACATATGCACGCATTTTTGAGAGAAAAGGAAACCTTATGACATCGTTAGCGGTTTGTATACAGCGCACGCGCTTCCTCCCCCGGGACGGCGACACACTCATAACTGATTGTCATTCCAAGGTATTTACAAGCCTTGCCTCGGAATCTTCTTTCTTCGTCGTTGCCATGATGACTTGCTGTGCGAACGTCATTTTCATGCTGCATGATGCCCCCCGGGGCATGAGTGTTTTTTATGAAGGCATCAGGATGCACTTTATGAACATGAAGCCGCGCTTTCATCCGCCTTTTTGACGGCAAGCCGTAACCGTCTGGTGAACCCATTTTGGTATTTGTTTCAAAATTGATTAAGGTGCGGCAGTCGGTCAGAGATAACGGCTGACGGCGGTACGATCTTTGACAATCTGAAAAGCAGCCGTCATGGCTTTCCAGGTTTTGTCTTTTTGAGAGCCTGCCGGTGTGGGGCTATGACAACAGTGGGCCGGGGAGGTGGTATTGTCTGCCGGCGGTGCGGCGTTTCCCGGGGGAAACTTTCATCATCCCGGCACGGCGGCCGGGATGATGAAAGTCAGGGGAGATGGTTGCTATGCGCTCTTGATTTCGATCTTTTTCCCTTTGGTCCGGGCGCTTTCCAGTTTCGGCAGGTTGATGCTGAGGACGCCTTTCTTGAATTTGGCCTCGACCTTGTTGATATCAATACCCTCGGGGAGGGGGATCACCCTTTGGAAGGAACCGTAGGATCTTTCCATGTGGTAGTAATCCTTCCCCTTATCTTCCTTCTCTTCCTTCTTTTCGCCCTTGAGTGTCAGGCTGTTTTCCGTCACGAGCAACTCCACATCCTTTTCGTCCATGCCCGGGAGTTCGGCCTTAATGGTTACTTCCTTGTCGTTCTCCCGCACGTCCAGGGAGGGGACAAAACGGTTCAACCGTTCCCGGGCGGGCATCAGGTCCGCGCCCCGGAAAAAGTCGTCAAAGAGGCGGTTCATTTCCCTCTGAATACTGAAGAAAGGATTATCGTCCGCCGGCCGGGAAGGAGCAGCGGATGAATTCCAGAGGGATGGTAAAAAATCTCTTCCGATCATAAACTGTTCCTCCTTTCTCTTTTATTACATTGGAATTGCGCTCCGGCCCGGAAGCCGGAGCGGTTATTTTTCTCCCTTGATGGCGATTTTCTTGATCTTTGCCTTTTCGACCTTGGGAAGGGTCACCCGCAGCACGCCGTTTTCCACGGCGGCCTCGATCCGGTCCTGGTCGACTTCATCGGAAATGGTGAAGGCCCGCTGGTAATCGCCAATATCATACTCGGCATAGGCCAAGGTTTTGCCTTCAAAGACAGCGGCTTCTACATTACCGGTTATCGTGAGGATGTTCTTTTCCAGGGTCACATCCACCGATTGTTCATCCACTCCCGGCATGTCGGCGATCAAGACCATGGCATCCTTCGTCTCATATATATCCACCTTCGGCACATAGACCTTACGGTTTCTCGTCCGTTCCGTTTCCAGAGGGTTTTGCGCCTGCTGTTTCTGTAAATCCAATGCCTCTTTTTCCATATCCACTCTACCTCCTTTCCCTAAGCCGCCTTGATCGCTATCTTTTTGGGCTTGTCTTCCGCCGCTCGCGGCGCTTTGACCTTCAGGATCCCCTTCTCGTAACGGGCCTCGATCCCGGCGGCGTCGATACGGAAGGGAAGCTGCAGGGTTCTCGAAAAGCGACTGCCGTTTCTTTCTTTACGATGGTAGGTCTCATTCTCCTTCAAGACATCCTGCTTTCGGCTTCCCGCAAGGGTGATGCTTTCGCCCAGAACCGAAATATCGATCTCCTCCGGGTTCACACCGGGCAATTCCGCCGTAATTACGGCTTCCTGATCGTCAACCCATATATTCACTGCCGGATAGACCTGTACAAAGGGATGGGTTGACCCGGTAAACAAGCGGTTCATCTCGTTGCGCAGACGCGACAGCTCTGCATATGGATCTAATAACCTCCCAAATCTCCATGCTCCCAACATAGTCTGTCCTCCTTTCCTCATCTATAAATAATTATTTGATTCATCTTTGCCGTCCCCAAGCCGCACCGGCCCGGTAGAAATGTTCAACATCCTGTTTTATAAGGGTTATTGTCTTTGCGGCCCTAATATATTCACCAAACGGAGGTTGTCAAGAGGGGCCTCGTGAGTCGTCGCCCGTCTTTGCCGGCGCCCTTTTGTTAGTGCCGTAAACTGTCCAGAGCCGCTTTCTTCTTGACAAAAATGGGGATCACTATTCATATGTAGACCGGGACAGCCTTGACGGGCGGCGGGCGCAAATTGGAAGCGCATTTTCGCCCCGGACTGAAAAAGAAAAAAGGAGAATTGCGATGCAGAAAAGACTTCGGCGAGTGGTTGTTTTTTGTTTTATCCTGT
Source organism: Syntrophales bacterium (assembly GCA_035448805.1). Classification (GTDB taxonomy): domain Bacteria; phylum Desulfobacterota; class Syntrophia; order Syntrophales; family UBA8958; genus UBA8958. The sequence continues at coordinate 79,204 of DAOTJR010000003.1, read as the reverse complement.
CGGTGCTAATTGGTTGTGGAGGTTCCCACTATTACAAAATAACCGATCCCGTATCCAAGAATGTATATTTTTCCAAGGAATACGAGAAAACCAAGACCGGCGGGGTAGAATTCAAAGATGCCAGGACGGGGGCGGTTGTTACCATTCAGAGCTCGGAAATCAAAGAAATCTCTCGAGATACCTTTGATGAAGAGATAAAGAAGTAAGTTTTCGTTCCGGGGACGCACCCACGAACGATGAAAATATCGCCAGGGAAACGTCGGGGGCGATTTTCAGACTAAAACGGCGCTTTGCCGTTTTCCCGGTTCTGGCGATGCGGGACGGTTCCCCCTCAGCGGTGTTGCCGCCGGCCGCCGGGAAACCGGAGACGGCTTTTGATCTGAGGATATCCGCAAGCAGGCGGGTATGCTCACCTTTCGCTCTGCCCGCCTGCAGGCATAAGGCCCGGTTCGAGACGAAATACGGAATCTTGGTTCGGCAGTAAAAAAAAAGCGGGGGACCCCCACGGGTCCCCCGCCTGTCTTTTAGTGATTACGGATACTTTTGTTTCGATACCGGTGAATCTTCTTCGCTTAATGATGTTCTTCCATTGCCCCGGCGATGTACATCATGGACAGGAGCATGAAGACCAGGGTCTGGATGAAGGAAATCAGGAGTTTCAGGACGAGAATGGGCAGGGGCACCAGCAACGGGACGAGGATGAACAGAACGAAGAGGACGATGTGACCGCCTTCGATGTTCCCGAAAAGACGCATGGAGAGGGAGACGGGCCGGGAGATGTGGCTGACGAGTTCGATAGGCAGCATCAGGGGGGTCAGCCACCAGACCGGGCCAAGGAACTGTTTGAAGTATTTGAGGCCCTGGATTTGGACGCCGACGATGTGGGTCAGGAAGAAGACCACAAGGGCCATGGCCACGGTGGTGTTCAAGTTGGCCGTCGGGGACTCCAGCCCGGGAATCAGACCGATGAGGTTCGAGGTGAGGATGAAGAAACCCAGGGTGGCGATAAGGGGAAAAAATCTCTTCCCATGAGGGCCCATCGTGTCGATGAGCAACTTGTCGATGGCGCTGACGAAGACCTCCATAGTGTTCTGGAACCCCCCCGGCGTCAGAGAAAGACGACGGGTGGCCAGGAAGGAAAAGAGGGCCAACAGGACCATCACGAACCACGTATACGTGATATATGTGGGAACCCCCGGTAATATCAATTGCAGGAAAGACAGACTGTGCATCTTCTAATTGACCTCCTCAACGCAATTTTTTTTTGATAGCGCCATGACGGCAGTTAAAACGATATTGACAATGACCGTGGAAAGTCCGATCAGCAGGCCGATGACGTCCACGATGCCGCTGGAAACGATGAAATAGAGGACGACGGCAGTCACCCCGAAGCGGATGTAGTATTTGAACATGATCCGGGACTTGGCACGGTCGGTAAGGTGTTGAAAGACCTTCTTTACGTCCCGGCAGAGCCAGTGATAGTTGACGATGCTGATCAGACCGCCCAGAAGGATGCCCAGGGTGAATTTCAGGGAAAACAGGAAGGCACCGGTGAGGACTAAAACGGCGAGGACGACCCAGTTGGCGATTTCAAGCCTTTGCTGGAGCGGGTCTTTTCCGGTGAGGTTCACTTTTTATGCTCTTGATGATAATTTTATCGTCCTGAAAAGATTTGTTGATCAGGACATAAATATTTCTAAAACCGCCGACGACGCCCATAATAAAAAGCAAGACGGTGAAGAAGAAGGAGGTGCCCATCTTCTTGTCCAGCCAGTTGCCTAGAAAGAGGCCGCCAAAGATCAGCAGGACGAAGGCGAAGCCGATACTGCTGGCATAGGCCATCTGTACGTATGCTTTCCGGCCTTCTTTATCCATCGGCGCAGCGCCTCTTAACACGACAGGTTGGGGAAGTCAACAAAAAATGACGGGCATCTTTAGTCATATTTTCTCTTGATCCCTTCGGTTTCATACCAGGAGATGGTTCGCTTCAGTCCCTCCCGGAAATCGGTTCGGGCCCGGAATCCTATTTCCCGCGAGGCCCGGTTCGTATCGAGCATCCGCCGGGGCTGGCCGTCGGGCTGACTGGTATCCCAGTCTATTCGGCCTTTGAATCCGGTCAGCTCGACGATCAACGCCGCCAGTTCGCGGATGGAGATCTCGAAACCCGCGCCGATGTTGACCGGTTCAGGGCGATTGTATCTTTCCGTGGCCATGATGATGGCTTCGGCGGCATCTTCCACATAGAAGAATTCCCTGGTGGCCCGGCCTGTGCCCCAGACGGTGATTGCTTCCTCTCCCATCCTTTTAGCATCCACACATTTTTTTATCAAGGCGGGGATGACATGGGAGGAACGGGGGTCGAAGTTGTCTCCCGGTCCGTAAAGATTGACAGGGAGGAGAAAAATGGCATTGAACCCGTATTGCCGGCGGTAGGCCTGGGCCTGAACCAGCATCATCTTCTTGGCCAGTCCGTATGGGGCGTTGGTCTCTTCGGGATAACCGTTCCAGAGGTCCTCTTCCCGGAACGGTACGGGGGTGAATTTGGGATAGGCGCAGATCGTGCCTAAGGCCACCAGCTTTTCGATCCCGTGCAGATATCCCTCGTGGATGAGCTGGGTGCCCATCATGATGTTTTCGTAAAAGAGGGCGCCGGGATGTTCCCGGTTGAATCCGATCCCCCCCACTTTGGCGGCCAGGTGGATGACGATATCCGGTTTTGTTTCCGAATACAGCCGCCGGACGTCTTCCAGACGGATCAAGTTGTATTCCGGCAAATCGGCGATCATGATGTTCTCGTAACCCCGCTCCCGGAATCCCCGGATGAGATGGGTGCCCAAAAAGCCTTTGCCGCCGGTGACGGTAATGCGCTTGTTCTTCATTCCCTGCCGCTGCCTCCCCAAAGTCGATGACTTTCCAAACCGGTTGGGGGTGGAAAAAAATGTGCCTTTCCATCCGGTTGCTGTTGTTTTCAAAAAACTCTCACGAATGACCGTCCGCGTGCCGGCCCCGTAACGGTCCGGAACGGCGGCTCAAAGCTGATTGTGATTCCCCGTAACATACCCGGCGTTGCACAGGGTCTTTTCCTTTTCCGCACTTTCCATGTCGGCGGCGATCATCATGTCGATCAGGCCTTCAAAGCTTACCCGGGGCTGCCAGCCGAGCCTGGTCCGGGCCTTGGTGGCATCGCCGAGGAGGACGTCCACCTCCGTGGGCCGGAAATACCGCCGGTCGATGGCGACGTATTTTTCATAGTCCAGATCCAGCTTCTCGAAGACGCGCCGGGCAAATTCCCGCACGGAGTGGGTTTCGCCGGTGGCGATGACGAAATCGTCCGGTTCTTCCTGCTGGAGCATGAGCCACATGGCCTCTACGTAGTCCCCGGCGAAGCCCCAGTCCCGCTTGGCCTCGAGATTGCCGAGAAAGAGTTTTTCCTGGAGGCCGAGTTTGATCCGCGTCGCCGCCCGGGTGATCTTCCGGGTGACGAAGGTCTCGCCGCGCCGCGGCGATTCATGATTGAACAGGATGCCGTTGGCGGCAAAGATCCGGTAGGCCTCGCGATAGTTCCTGACGATGTAGTAGGCATAAACCTTGGCGGCGGCGTAGGGGCTCTGGGGCTGGAAGAGGGTGGTTTCGCTCTGGGGGGGCGGGGCGGCTCCGAACATCTCGCTGGAAGAGGCCTGATAGAACCGGGATTTGATCCCCGATCTGCGGATCGCTTCCAGGAGCCGGAGCGTTCCCAGTCCGGTGACGTCGCCGGTGTATTCCGCCATGTCGAAGCTGACCCGCACATGGCTCTGGGCGCCCAGATGATAGATCTCGTCGGGCCGGATGTCGTGGAGAAGATCCGTCAGTTGTCCGGAAACGGCGAGATCGCCGTAGTGGAGATAGACCCGGGCCTGGGGATCATGGAAGTCCCGGTAGAGATGATCTATGCGGTCCGTATTGAAGGTGCTGGCCCGACGGATCAAACCGTGGACCTCGTAGCCCTTGCCGAGGAGTAATTCCGCCAGATATGACCCGTCCTGGCCTGTTATCCCGGTGATGAACGCCTTTTTCATTTCTTTAAATCTCCTCCCTGTTCTTGATCCGCTTCATTGAGATGAAAATGCCGGGTAGCGCCCGGTTGTTTAGATCTTTTGTCGTTTCCGCCGGCGGCGATGGGGTTTGGTGAAGTTTCATAAACCTTTGTCCGCCGGTGACCGGGCCTGCTTATCATATCATTCCCGGCCAAGATAGTATTTTCTGTACCAGTCCACAAAGCGCTCGATACCCGTGGCCACAGGGGTGGCCGGGCTGAATCCTACGGCCGCCGCCAGGTCCTCCACATCGGCGCAGGTCGCCGGGACATCGCCGGGTTGGAGGGGGAGGAGGCGCATCCGGGCCTTCTTTCCGAGGCTCTTTTCCAGGGCGGCGATGAAATCGAGGAGCGGCACCGGTTGGTGGTTGCCGATATTGTAGAGGCGGTAGGGGGCAAAACTCGCCGCGGGGTCCGGATGTTCACCGTCCCAGGCCGGATCCGGGGCGGGCGGCTGCTCCATGACCCGCAGGACACCCTCGACGATATCGTCGATGTAGGTGAAATCCCGTTCCATCCGTCCCTCGTTATAGACGTCGATAGGTTCGCCGGCGAGGATGGCCCGGGTGAAAAGGAACAGGGCCATGTCCGGTCGACCCCAGGGCCCGTAAACGGTGAAAAAGCGCAGGCCCGTGCAGGGGAGCCGGTAAAGGGCGGCATAGGCGTGGGCCATGAGTTCGTTGGCCTTCTTCGTTGCCGCATAGAGGCTGACGGGGTGATCCACATTGTGATGTACCGAAAACGGCAGTCGGGTGTTGCCGCCGTAAACGGAACTGGAAGAGGCGTAAACGAGGTGAGAGACCCCGTGATGGCGGCAGCCTTCCAGGATGTTCAGGAAGCCCGCGAGATTGCTGTCGAGATAGGCATAGGGGTTGATCAGGGAGTACCGGACCCCGGCCTGGGCGGCCAGATGGACCACGATTCGGGGTTGTTCCCGGGCGAAGAGGGATGCCAGGGCGTCCCGGTCCGCGATATCGAGACGAGAAAACCGGAAGGCGCCGTCTTCCGCCAGGATCCGCAGTCGGTCTTCCTTCAGGCGCACATCGTAATAGGGGTTGAGATTGTCCACGCCGACGACGGTCCTGCCGGCGGCCAGCAACCTTTTCGCCAGATGGAAGCCGATGAAGCCGGCGGCTCCTGTAACGAGTATCCTGTCCATGATCGACGCTCCTCTTACCTTCTCATGCCCGCAGGTAACCAGTACAAAAGATTAAAACAATCAACCGCGTACCGACATTTTCATGCCCGTCGATGTTGTCTCCTATAGGCTCCAGTAGTGGATGCCCAGCTCCGTCGCCTCCCGGGCGGAGAAGATCCCCTTTATGTCCGCCACCACGGGGTTCCCGTCCCGGCACCGGGCGGCGATGCCGGACAGACCGAGATCCCGGTAATCGTCGTGGGCGACGGCGATGATGAGGGCATCCATCCCGGTGATATCTTTGAGGGGCGTCAGGGTCAGATCGTAATGCGACCGCACTTCGGACACATCGGCGAAGGGGTCGTGAACGAAGACCTCTATCCCGTATCCTTTCAATTCATTTATGATATCGACCACCTTTGTGTTGCGAATGTCCGGGATGTTTTCCTTGAAGGTAAGGCCGAGGACGGCAACACGGGCCTTCCGGACCGGTTTGTCGGCCGCGATCAGCATCTTAACCGTCCGTTCGGCGATGTATTTACCCATCCCGTCGTTGATCCGGCGCCCCGCCAGGATCATTTCGGGGTGGTAGCCCAGGCTTTCGGCCTTGTAGGTGAGGTAATAGGGATCGACACCGATACAATGCCCCCCCACAAGTCCGGGGCGAAAGGGCAGAAAATTCCACTTCGTTCCTGCCGCGGCCAATACTTCGAGGGTGTCGATACCCAGTCGCTGGAAGATGATGGACAACTCGTTCATCAGGGCGATGTTGATGTCCCGCTGAGTGTTCTCGATAACCTTGGCCGCCTCCGCCACCTTGATGGAAGAGGCGGTGTAGATCCCCGCCTTGACCACCGTCCCATAGATGTCACCGAGGAGGGCCACCGTTTCCCCGTCCCAGCCGGAAACGATCTTGACGATGTTTTCCAGGGTGTGGACCTTGTCGCCGGGGTTGATCCTCTCCGGGGAATAGCCCACGGTAAAGTCCTTTCCCAGGGCCAGTCCGGACTCCTCCTCGAGAACGGGGGCGCAGATCTCCTCCGTGACTCCGGGATAGACGGTGGATTCATAGACCACGCAGGAGCCGCGGCATAGCTGTCCGCCGACCAGCTTCGAGGCCCGTTTCAAGGCCCGGAGATCGGGGATGCGGGAGGCGTCGATGGGGGTGGGGACGGCGATTATGATCAGCCGGCATTGCTTCAGGAGGCGGGGATCGGTGGTGAAGTTCACCGCCGCCGCCTTGAGCTGCTCCAGCGTCACCTCCAGGGTTTGATCTATCCCCAACTGTAACTGTCGGATCCGGGTCTCCTTGATATCGAATCCCACGACGGAGAAATGCCGGGAAAGATGGACGGCCAGGGGCAGACCGACGTAGCCCAGGCCTACCACGGCGATCCGCTCCCGCTTTTGGACGAAATCTTCGTAGGCGGGCAGTAAGTTCATAGCGTCTCCAGGGTTCGTTTGCAGGCTTCCAGGGTCTGCTCCGCGTCGAGGAGGTTATGGGCCAGGGAGACGAACCAGGCCTCGAACTGGGAGGGAGGGGGATTGACGCCGTTGCGCAACATGCCCCAAAAGAAGCGGGCGAAAATTTCCGTGTCGGCACGACGGGCCGTATCCAGGTCAATGACGGGTCCGGGGGTAAAAAAGACGGTGAACATGGAACCGACGCGGTTGATCGTCACGGGGATTCCCTTGTTGCTGAACATTTCCCTCATCTCTTCGCAGAGGCTGAAGGCATATCTGTTGAGGACATCGTAGCACTCCCTGCTTTCTTTAAGAAGGGTGAGGGTCGTCAGACCGGCAGCCATGGCCAGGGGGTTGCCGGAAAGGGTGCCGGCCTGATATACGGGACCCAGAGGGGCCAGCTGCTCCATGACAACCCGCTTCCCCCCGACGGCTCCCACGGGGAGGCCGCCGCCGATGATCTTGCCCAGACAGGTAAGGTCGGGATCGATGACGTCTTTTCCCTGGTATCCTCCCCAGGCCAGGCGGAAACCGGTGATGACTTCGTCGTAGATGAGGAGCGTGCCGTTGGCGGCGGTCAGTTCCCGGAGCCGCAGGAGAAAGCCGGGTTGCGGCGGCACCACCCCCATGTTGCCGGCGACGGGCTCGACGATGACGGCGGCGATGTCGGGGCCATGGGCCGCGAAAGCAGCGGTGACCGCCCCGGTATCGTTGAAGGGCAGGGTGATGGTCAGGCCGGCGAGCTTTGCCGGGACGCCAGGGCTGTCGGGGATGCCCAAAGTGGCCACCCCGGAACCGGCTTTGACCAGCATGGCGTCACTATGGCCGTGATAGCAGCCCGCGAATTTGATGATCTTTTCCCGGCCCGTACAGGCCCGGGCCAGGCGCAGGGCCGTCATTACCGCTTCCGTTCCCGAACTCATCATCCGGATCATCTCCATGGCGGGAAAGGCCTCGATAATCGTCCCGGCGAGTTCCACTTCCAGAGGCGTGGGGGCGCCGAAGCTGGTTCCTTTTTCCGCCTGCAACTTGATCGCCTCCACCACCGCCGCGGGGGCATGACCGAGGATCAGGGGTCCCCAGGACATGAGATAATCCACGTATTCCTTTCCGTCCACATCGCAGATCCGTGAACCCCGTCCGGAGCTCATGAAAAGCGGCGCCCCCCCTACGGCCTTGAAGGCCCGTACCGGGCTGTTGACACCGCCGGGCATAAGTTTTCCCGCCCGGGCAAAAAGAGTTTCCGATTTTTCCATTATATGAAGTACTCCATCGAGATTTTTTTCAATTCTTCCCGACTCCTCAGGATCAGGTAATCGACACCCCCCAACGCGCCGGCGAGCTCCCCGATGAGGGTGTCGGGAGCGTCCGCTTTGCCGTGGAGCATGGAGAACAGATTGTATTTGCCGAGAAAGGGGGGGGTCCTTTCATAACAGTGGGTGATCTCCCGGTGCGCCGCCAGCAGGCGTCCCGCCGCCTCGACACGATTCGCCGGCACCGCCCAGACCACCATGGCGTTGTTGACAAAACCCAGCTCGTGATGACGGAGCACCGCGCCGAATTTGCGCATGACCCCTTGGCTCCGGAGCCTTTCGATCAGGTCCAGGACCACCGCTTCCGTCTGGCCTGTCGCGGCGGCGATTTCCTGAAAGGGGCGGCCGACCGCGGGGATGTCCCCTTGAAGGAGGCGGGCCAGTGCCTTTTCATGATCCGAAAAAACGATATTTATCGACAAATTCATCCTTCCCGGTTTTTGTGCGGGCTCTATAGCATATTTCCCTCGCCGGACGCCAAATATTTCTTGACATCTCCAGCATGGTTTTATATGTGAACCGCAGTAATGTTACACTGGTGGTGGATGTCGCTTACGCCGGTGATAGGAAAGGAGGTGCGGTGCCGGGAAAGAGAAAGTCATTGCTTGGGAAACAGGTCAAAGATTAGGGAAAAACAATCTATTAAAAGGAGGAAAGAAATGAGAAAAGGTTTGGTAAGGGGTATCCTGGCTGCGGTGTTGGTACTGTTTGTGGCTCCTTTGGCGATGGCTGCGGAAGCGGCGGCACCGGGCGGGGCTGTGGACTATACGAAGGCGATCATCCTCGGTTGCAGTGTTCTGGCGGCCGGTCTGGCCATGGGCATCGGGGCGGTGGGAGCCGGTCTCGGTCTCGGTCAGGCGACCAGTGGCGCCAACAACGCCGTCGGTAGAAATCCCGAAGCTCAGGGCAAAATCATGCTTACCATGATGGTCGGTATGGCCATGACCGAATCAGTCGCGATCTACGCGCTGGTCGTTTCGCTCGTTATCCTGTATGCCAACCCGCTCCTCAAGTTTGCGGGCATCGCCGGATAAAAAGCGCTATTTACATATCTCCGTAATTATCGAAAAGGGAAAAGGGGCACTAAAAACAGACTCCTTTTCCCTTTTCTCTTTTCCCCGCCTTCCGAAAGGACAAATCTGATCTCATAAAATTGATGCGCCCGTGAAAACCCCATGTCCGGCGTTGGCACAGCGAAGCATGAAAATAATCCGGCATTTGTCGACATTTTCACTCGCAAATGCGTGCATATGTTATTGATCTACAAGGGTTTATCATTGACGGGGCCGCTGCGGACACTGCGGAGCGCGTCCGCAATTTTCATCCTGATTAGTGACGGCAAGCCGTCATGCGGGTTTCATATGAATTATCATATCGGGGCGGCACCCGCGAACGACGAAAAGGTTCCAACCGAACCACCTATGTTACGTCCGTCAAACCATTTAAGTGTTTGGATTTATTAGCTTCATGATTTGTTTTCTCACTGACAAATACAAATGATTGCAAAATTGGATTCCACAAGTCGGGTGTTATCTTTCGTCCGGTAAAGAGATGGTCGGGCCGTCCGGGTTATCCTTCCGGCGGTGTCTCCGGCACCTGATCACGAGCCGGCCGTAAATCCCGGCGTTGATTATGAGGACGGCGATGCCGAGGAGGATCTGTTCTTGCCGGGTCATCCCTTCCGGGTAGATAAGCGCGACTAGGTACCTGGAGACGAAATCGGAAGTGTCTGCCGTCGCGCCGCCCTGCCGGCGCAACCAGTTTTCCAGGGGGGTGAGGGGGCAGACCCAGCCCGTCAATTCGACTAGGGCTCCCCAGAGGGCGGCGGGAAGGTGCAGCCAGGCCCACTTTCTGTCCGCCAGGACCAGGAGACCGCCGCCGACGACGAACATGATAAAGAGGAGATGAATGACGAAGACGATGTCGGCCAGGAGTGAAAAGGGCATAGTTCTAAACGCCAAGCCGGGAAGGTTTGACGTCTCCCCCCTGTTTTGCCTGGAAAAGGCATGCCGGCGGCGTCGGTTCTTTCCCGGTTATTTTTTTGGGTACCCTACCGTCTGGGCAAGGATGATACGCTGTTCCGCCCGCAGCTTCATGGCCTGTCCGAGCGCCGCCCGGTCCATGGTGCCCCGCGCCACCGTCGCCAGCCCTTCGGAAGCGCAGTACAGATATACATTCTGGCTTATGAACCCCGTATCGACGGCCGCATAGAGGTCTTTCGCCTCGGCGGCGGCGTTTGCCATCCGTGTGTAATCGGCCACATAGATCAGATCGATGGGGGCGTCTTTGAAATAGGACTGAGAACCCGTCAGGGCGCGGATGTCTTGGGCCAGGACGGGTTGAAGGCTGTGCCGGCGGGGGTTATAGACGTACAAACCCCGGGCCGTCGCCACATAAACATCGATTTCCTGCCAGTTTGCGGCCGAGGGGGCGGTTCGCTTTCCCGAATCGGGGCGGTTGATCCCGCAGGCGCTCCAGAGCAGGTTGGAGATTACGCGGATGGGCAGCTTACGGCTGCTGAATTCCCGGGAAGAGCGACGGTCCTTCAGGACGTGCATGAGGAGCCGGCCGCTGTCCATCTGGGGCTTGACCAGGGGAATCTCCTGAAATTCCTGGGTAACGGCATGAGGGGGAGCGAAGAAAAGAATCAGCAAAACGGCAACGGTGCTCACGAAAAGCTTCTGCATGATGCCCTCCTTTCCCGCCTTTTATACTCCAGCTGCGTCGATCTGGCAAACTTTATTTGCCGCGTGGCAGGGGCAAAGGGAATTGTCCGGTTTTGCAAAGCATGCAGGGACCGCTTTTTTCTGTTCCATGAAGGGGAGGCATCTTGAAGAGGAGGGGAGCGGCGGCCGGAGGCAGGGAAACGCCCGGCCGGCGACACACCCGCCATCGGGAATGGAAAAGGGCGAGCGCTTTTTCCGGTTGACGGGGAGGGCGGTTATCTGAGATTAAATATAACGACCCGGGCCGGGATAGTTCCCGACCCAAGCACCGCCGCAACTGCTACGGGAGAGACGATGCCGGTATCTAGACAGATCCATAACTACTGGGGTCGTTATGCCACGACTTACGACCGGGATACGGATTATGTAGTCGGCAGGTCGCTCCGGAGGTCGCTGTTCCGGCGTTTATCCCGGGAGGGGGATCTGGGAGTCCTGCTCGAATGCGGCTGTGGGACAGGATATTTCACCCGGGCCGTTGCCGGCCGGGCGGTGCGCATTGTGGCTCTGGACCTTTCCGGAGAGATGATCGCCGCGGCGAGGGCGCGTCTCCAGGGCATGCCCACCATCTCGTTTCTCCAGGCCGACTGCGGTCGCCCCATCTTCACCCCCACGAGCTTCGACACGGTTTTGATGGTCAATATCCTCAATACCCTCTCCCCATCCCGTCCCGCCCTCCGCCAGACACACCGCGTCCTGAAATACGGGGGTGTTCTCATCGCCGCCGCCTATACGGATTACGACCTGGATGCCCTGGATAAACTCGAAATCGGGAAGAGGTATTTCGAGAGGTTCGGGTTGCCGCCGCCGGGAGGTCTGAACAATTATACCCCGCGGCAGATGGCCTCCCTGATCGAGAAAGCGGGCTTCCGGATCGAAAGCCTCGAGGTTCTGGGAGAGAAGGTGAAGGCCGTCTACGTTCGGGCGGTCAAGAGTTATGTTACGGTCGATGGGGCGGTTACCGACCCGGCGCGGTGCGCACCGGTCATAAACGTCAGCCGCAGGGAAGCGATCGTCACGGGGAGGAACGATCGCTGATCTTTCGGCCGGCGCCGACCCCGGGACGGAAACGCACGGGAACCGGGAAACGGCGCGGGCCGACCGACCGTTCAGCCCGGCTGAAGCAGACGGAAATCCATGGGCGGCTCCGGGCGCCGGACGGCCCGGGTTGCCGACAATTCAAAAACGATCACCTCCATGACCCGCCAGACTTTGACCCCGCTCCGGATGCAGCCGGTAACGGTCTCCTCCCCGCGCCCGCAAGCCATGTGCATGTGGAGCAGCGGGTTGCCGTCCTCGTCGGGGAAAAGGGTGCCGGTCCCCACTGTTTCATGGGCATGCGTGAGGATATGGGTCATGGGGATGACGGGGAGCAGGCGATCCTCCCGGGGCCCGACGACGACGGAGCTGCCGTTGTCGGCACCGCCGAGGATCAACAGGGCCGCCGCCCTGATGCCCTGTTCCCGGGCGAAGGCCTCGATTGTTTCATGAACGATCTCGCCATCTTCCAGACGCAGGACAAAAACCCGGCCTAATTGTGCCTTTTCATATTTCATCGCCGCCTACCCGCCGTACATACTGTCGATAAGATCCCGGTATTTCTCGTTGATGACCTTGCGCTTGAGTTTCATCGTCGGGGTCATCTCTCCGTCCTCCTGGGTAAACGGCTTGGCCAGCAATTTGAATTTCTTGATTTTTTCGAAACCGGCCAGCTCCTTTTGGTTTTCTTCGATCCGTTCCTGGTAGAACTGGACGATCTCGGGATGGCCGATGAGATCCTCCCGGGAGGTGTAGGAGATCTTGCGGCTCTGGGCGTAGCCCTCCAGGGCCTCGAAAGCGGGGACGATGAGGGCGGAGACATATTTGCGCTCGTCCCCGATGATGGAGATCTGCTCAATGAAATGATCCTTCCCGACCGTGGTCTCGATGAGCTGGGGGGCGATATATTTGCCCCCGGAGGTCTTCATCAGGTCCTTGATCCGGTCGGTGATGGTGAGGTAGCCGTCTTCGATGACCCCAACATCGCCCGTCTTGAACCAGTTGCCCTCGAATACCGCCGCCGTATCCTCCGGCTTCTTGTAGTAACCCTTCATGACCGTCTCTCCCCGGACGAGGATCTCGCCGTTGGGGGCGATCTTTACGTCCACGCCGTAGATGGGCTTGCCGACCGTACCCGGGCGGTAGTGATATTCCTCGTGGCAGGTGACCGTCGCCGTGGTTTCCGTGAGTCCGTAGCCGTATTTGATGGGGATCCCCACGGAGTGGAAGAATTCCTCGATGTGTTTGGAAAGGGGGGCGCCGGCGCAGGGGAAGAAGCGGATCCTTCCGCCCACGAGGTTGCGGAGCTTTTCCAAAACCAGTTTTTCGGCGATCCGGTGCTTGAGCTTGAGATCCCAGGGGATGGGTTCCTTTTCCTTGACCCGCCGGAAAACTTTTTCTCCCAGTTCCACGGCCCAGTGAAAGAGATTTTTTTTGCTCGGCGGTGCCTGCTCCAGTTTCTCGAAGATCGCCCCGTAGATCTTTTCGTAAAAACGCGGCACGGCGCACATGATCGTGGGCTTCACCTCCTGGAGGTAGGGGACGATCTTGCCGGTGTCGTCACAGTAGTTGACCACCATCCCCGTCCCGAGGGCGAAATAGGTCCAGGCCCGCTCGAAGACATGGCTCAGGGGCAGGAAACACATGGAGACGTCCTGATCGCTTACGGTGAGGCGCTTGTTGTGGGCCTGAAAGGAAAAGTAAAAATTCGAATGGTGGAGCATGACCCCTTTGGGTTCCCCGGTGGTTCCGGAGGTGTAGATAAGGGTGGCCAGATCGTTCATGTCCGCCCTTTTCAGCCGTGCCTCGAGTTCCTGATCAAAGTCCGTTTTGCCGCCCAGGGTGAGAAAATCGCGGAAATACATGTCCCGGCCGCTGTCCGCCAGGGGAACGGCGGCGTCGAAGACGATGATCTTTTTTAGATATTTGGAGACGCCGGCGACGGCCGCCGCCTTCCGGTACTGATCGGCGCCGCCGACAAAGATAACGGAAATCTCCGCTTCGTCGACGATATATTCGGCCTGCTTCGCCGTGTTGGTGGCGTAAATGGGTACCGAGACGCCGCGTACGCTGAGGATGCCGAAATCGGCAATGGTCCATTCCGGGCAGTTCTGGGAGAAGATGCCCACCATACCTCCTTCGGGAACGCCCAACACCAGCAGACCTTTGGCGGTGGCGCGGATCCGCTCGCCCACTTCCTGCCAGGAAATGTCTTGCCACTGACCTTGCTCCCGGTAACGCAGGGCGGTCCGGGCACCGTATTTCTTTACCTGTTTGGCCGCCATCAGGGCCAGATGTTTCTCGGGCATACGTTTTCCTCCTGGTCATTGATTTCCCCGATATATAAACGGCAAAGACCAGGAAGTCAAAAGCAATTTTATTGATAATACTGAATATTGTTTGACGGCAGGCTGTTTTTCACCTATAATCGCCGCCATTTTATACCTATGGGGAGCTGTCGAGGAAGTGTTGAAGGATTTTGACACCACCAGGATCGCCATCATCGGCCCGGGACGTCTGGGAACGTCCTTCGCCTATAAGTTCGGCCGGGACAACAAACGGGTCACCATCTACTACCATGACGCCGACGTCTGCCGGGCCATCAACCGGGAGCATCTCAACCCCAAGCACTTGACGGAAGACCTGGCCCGGCGCCTCGGCGGTATGGATCATGTGCCCCGTCTGGCTCCGAAGGTCTATGCGACCAACAACCTGGAGCGGGTCGTCGATGACAACGACATCATCGTCCTTTGTCTGACTATGGACAGGCTTCCGGAATTCCTCAACTATCTCAAGCCGTTGATTGAGAGGAAAGCCGGCGATACCTGCCTCGTGTCACCCATTAAGGGATTGACCTCCGACGAAATCACCAAGGAGCTTATCACCCCTTCCCAGTTGATAAACAACAATCTCGGAAATCTCGATTACAAGTATGAGATCGTTTGTATCGGCGGCCCGTTTTTCGATGTCGATATCGCCCTGGGGAACCCCGTCTGCGTCACCGTGGCGGGTAAAAGCGGTCCGGCCAAGATCATCCGGGAGGAGTTGATCCGGCACAACCGCCGGGAACTGACATCCTATTACAATTTCGACATTATCGGCGTCGAGGCCTGCGGTTCCCTGAAAAACGTCGTGGCGAACATCAAGGGCGTCACCGATTCCCTCGATCTCGGCGATTCCATTCCCGGCACGATCTTCGCGCGCTCGGGCGTCGAGATCCGCTCCCTCTCCATGCTTCTGGGCGGCGGTTTCCAGGCCTTTCATAGTCAGGCCGGGGTGGGGGACATGTATGTTACCGTGTCGTCCATGGCCAGCAAGAACTACCGTTACGGAAAATATTTCTACGAACTCTACAGCGGCAACCCCATCGAAACGAACCTTAAGGTCTTGGCGCGGATCGACGGAACCCCGGAAGGTCCCAATACGATCCGCAACGTCCATCGTTATCTGGAAAAGAAGAACATGTACAGCCCCCTTTTCCACTGCGCCTACAAGATTTTCAACGAAGGGGGGACCCGGCGCGATATAAAGGAGATGATCATTCAGGCCTGCCAGTTCGACAAACGGGTCAAGGAATTCATCGGTCCCGTCTCCCGCTTTTTCTACCGTGTCGCCCCCAATCTCTGGTACCGCCGCCACAAAGGTATCATGTCCAAATGGGAGATGTGAGGGCGCACCTTCAGGTCCCCGGGGGATGTTTCCCGGCCCGTGCCGGCCGCCCCAGGCCGGGGAGGAGCGGGCATCTCCCCGCGGCCCGACGGTCCGTCCCCGTTCGTTTTTTGCTTGACAATTTTTTCGCACCCGTGATAGGGAACACTACAATTCTTAAAGAGATATTCGGCGGTACGCAATGAAGACCGGGAAAATGAAAAGAGTCCTTTGCTGGTGGTGGCGGGCTGAAAAAGTCTGCCCACCTTGAGCTGTCTATACAGGTCGTGGGCAGGGAAGAACCTTCCCATGACGACGCGAAAACAAAAGCCATGGGAATTTCTCATGGCTTTTTTTGTGGATACTTCCGGCCGGGGGTAATCAACGGTCGGCAGCGGTGAGATTTAAAGAAGAAAATCATTTAAAAGGAGAATGCAGCTTATGGAACCCATCAAGGTATTGCTGGAAGATCACGAAATTCCCCGGCAGTGGTACAACATCCAGGCGGACCTCCCCACGCCCATGCGGCCGCCTCTACACCCCGCCACAGGAAAACCCGTCAATCCCGAGGATCTGGCGCCGATCTTTCCCATGAACCTCATCGAACAGGAAGCCACCACCCAGCGCTGGATCGACATCCCCGAGGAAGTCCTGGAAAAATACCTGCTCTGGCGTCCTTCCCCCCTCTGCCGGGCCCGGAATTTCGAGAAGCTCCTCGATGCCCCGGTGAAAATCTTCTACAAAAACGAAGGTGTCAGCCCGGCGGGTTCCCACAAGCCCAATACCGCCGTTCCCCAAGCCTATTACAACAAGGCCTTCGGGATCAAGCGGCTTTCCACGGAAACCGGCGCGGGCCAGTGGGGCAGCGCCCTGTCCATGGCCTGCCAGATGTTCGGTCTGGAGTGCCGGGTTTTCATGGTCCGGGTGAGCTACGAGCAGAAGCCCTACCGGCGGATGATGATGAATGTCTGGGGCGCGGAATGCATCCCCAGCCCCAGCAACATCACCGAGGCCGGGCGGAATGTCCTGGCCGAACACCCCGACTCCCCGGGGAGCCTGGGCATCGCCATCAGCGAGGCCATTGAGGACGCCGTCACCCATCCCGGTTCCCGCTACTCCCTGGGCAGCGTTCTGAACCATGTCCTCCTCCACCAGACCATCGTGGGACTCGAGGCCAAGAAGCAGCTCGCCAAGCTCGGGCTCTATCCCGACGTCGTCATGGGCTGCGCCGGCGGCGGCAGCAATTTCGCCGGGATCTCCACCCCCTTTGTCTGCGACAAGATTCACGGCCGGGAGATAAAGATCGTCGGCGCCGAACCCACCGCCTGTCCCACCCTGACCCGGGGCCCTTTCGCCTACGACTTCGGCGATCTGGCGAAAAAGACGCCGCTGCTCCCCATGTACACCCTGGGACACGACTACGTGCCCGCCCCCATCCATGCCGGCGGCCTCCGCTATCACGGCATGGCCCCCATCGTGAGCCATCTGGTGAAGGAAAACCTTGTGGAGGCCCGGGCCTATCATCAGCTCGACACCTTCCAGGCCGGGGTCATGTGGGCCCGGAGCGAGGGGTTCATCCCCGCCCCGGAGACCAACCACGTCATCGCCGCCGTGGTGGATGAGGCCCGGCGGGCCAAGGAGGAGGGGAAGGAGAAAGTCATCCTCTTCAACTGGAGCGGTCACGGCATGGTGGATCTGGCCTCCTACGAGGCCTACCTGTCGGGCAAACTCATCCCCCATGAACTGCCCGACGAGGAGATCGCCCGGGCCCTGCGGGCCATCGAAGGCTTCCCGAAGCCATAGCCGTTGCCGTCCTGAACCACCGGTCGGTACCTGATAGCGAGACAGGGGGCAGAGGATCTTATCTGCCCCCTGTTTTTTTTGTCTTTTTCCGGCCGTCTGGTTAATTTGTTGCAGACAACGACGCAATTTTGCGGTAATGTCGGCGACAACGGATATGCGGGGGAGATCACAAAATGAGCGATATAACACGCTATGATCACATGGAAATCCGTTGTCCCAAACTCGGGCATGAGCTCACCTTTGCCTACTGCCGCCGGGAGGGGGGTGAGTTGCCCTGTGCCCGGGTGGTACGTTGCTGGGAAGGGCTTTTCCCGGTGGCGGGGTATTTCCGGGAGATTCTGTCTCCGGAGGTCTGGGAGGCTTTCCACCGTCGGACCCCGCCGGACAAGATGGTATCCCTCCTCGAGTTGATCGCCCAGGCTGAAGCCCGGAAGGGACAATAATTGTTGTCGGTCGGGAGGTTGGCAACCTTCTGCCCTCCCGGGGGGAAAGCGTCCCGGAGGTTGACCTTCTCCCTCCCCTCGCCGGGAGAGGTGAGGAAGACTATGGTTTTGAGATGCCGGGGAGCACAGCGCTCCGGTCGGGATAATTAATGGGCGGATGATGAAACAGGAGCTGAAAAAGTACGATTTCCAGCCCCTGGCGGACCGGATGCGGCCCCGGCGCCTGGATGAATATGTGGGTCAGGAGCATCTGTTGGGCCAGGACAGCCTCCTGCGCCGGGCCATCGCCGAGGACCGGCTGTTCTCCATGATCTTCTGGGGACCGCCGGGGTCGGGCAAGACGACCCTGGCCCGGATTATCGCCCGCGAGACATCTTCCCATTTTACGAGTTTTTCCGCGGTGTTGTCCGGGGTGAAGGAGATCCGGGCCGTCGTCGAGGAGGCCGTCGCCCAGCGGGATGAACACCGGAAGAAAACCATCCTCTTCGTGGACGAAATCCATCGCTTCAACAAGGCGCAGCAGGACGCCTTTCTGCCCCATGTGGAAAGCGGCCTCATCACCCTCATCGGGGCCACCACGGAGAACCCCTCCTTCGAGGTCATCGCCCCGCTCCTTTCCCGCTCCCGGGTCATGGTCCTCAAGCCCTTCACCGAGGAAGAACTGGCGGTCATCATCCGCAATGCCCTCCTCGATAAGGAACGCGGGTTGGGAGAAGCGGAACTGGAGATCGAGCCGGCGGCCCTGGAAGTGATGGTCTGGTCCGCCGACGGCGACGCCCGGACCGCTTTGAACAACCTGGAGGCTGCGGTGTCGCTGATTGCGGATGCGGAAGGGGGGCAACGCCTCCTCACCCGGGAAATCGTCGCCCGGGCCCTGCAGAAAAAGGCGCTGCAATACGACAAGGGAGGCGAAGAACATTACAATCTCATCTCCGCCTTCCATAAAAGTCTCCGGGGGAGCGACCCGGATGCCGCCCTCTACTGGCTCGTCCGGATGCTTGACGCCGGGGAGGATCCGCTTTACATCGCCCGGCGCATGATCCGCTTCGCCTCGGAAGACGTGGGCAATGCGGACCCCCGGGCCCTGGCCCTGGCCATGGACGCCATGCAGGCCTTTCATTTTCTCGGGGCGCCGGAAGGGGAACTGGCCCTGGTCCAGGCGGCGGTCTATCTGGCCACGGCCCCGAAGAGCAACGCCCTGTATGTGGCTCACGGCCGGGTGCAGGAAACGATCCGCCGGACGGGGACCCTCCCCGTGCCCCTCCATATCCGCAACGCCCCGACCAAGCTGATGAAAGAGCTTGACTACGGAAAGGATTACCGGTACGCCCACGATTACCGCGATGCCTATGCGCCCCAGGATTATCTCCCCGAGAAACTGGCGCCGGCCCGTTTTTATGTGCCTACGGACCGGGGCTACGAAAAGACCATCGCGGAGCGCCTGGCCTACTGGCGCCGCCTGCGGGAAAAGATGTCGGAAAAACCCTCATGACATCCATCTGCCCCGGCAAGTTGACATCGGATGAGGTTTTCAGAGATTCAATCCCGATTCTTTCCCTTGCCTTTGCTGCCCTTTCCCTTGCCTTTGCCGCCGCCCTTGCCTTCGCCGGGTCCGTAGAGATCCTGTCCCTGCTTCAGGGCGTGAAATTCCGCTGAACCGGGTTTGATGCCCAGGCTTTTTGCCAGGGCGCCCCAGCCCTTTTTCTTTTCCGCCTTATACTTGGACAGGACGTACTCGGGGGGGTGATGGGACATCTCGCCCAGCCGTAGAACCATATAGGCGTCCGCTGGTTTGGATACATTGCCGATGACGGCATCGATGCGGGCATCGCCGATCTGAAAGCGCGTGGCCAGCTTCGCCCGGAAACCGGAGGGATCCGCCTGGGCCTGCACGTTGAAATCGCGGATCCAGTCGAAATCACCGGCGATGGCCAGGGGAGCCGCCAGCAGGGAAACCAAGACGACCGTAAGCACAATCCTCAGTGTTTTCATATGTTCTCCTTTCGAAACCAGGTAAAATCATCGTCCCTTCCAGAAAACTTGACCGAAACGCTCCCCGCGGAAGCGTCCTTTATGGACAGCAAAGGTCGTTGGCAACTTCAGTAGCATATATTTATCGCTCTGCCTATTCAATATTTAACGTTTTAGTCCTTTTTCCCCCTTCGCCCCGGAAAAAAAAGAAAAAAAATGGGGAGACTCGTCGTCTCCCCGTGTCCAGGAGGAATATGGGTTTTTACTGTCGGCTGATCATGCCCGTTTGTTCAACCGAGTAACTTTCTTTCTTACCCTCTTGCCAAGCATATCTTGTGCCAAAAATCGCCAAGGTTTTATGCTTATGTAAGATATTGATATCACTGAATTATATTTGGCAGGGGGGAAGGTTATTGCCGTGGGATGGCGGCAATGATTGTCGCCGCCAACGGGTATGTTCAGTTATTTATGAATAATAACGAATATATACGCTTGTAGAACATTTTATTCCACCGGCGACAAAAATGTCGGAACAAGATTTGTGATTGACTTTCCCTTTGAATTGCCTATGATGCAACAGCATTGCCAAAATGACAGAGCAAGCGAGACCATACAACTGTGACCCCTTCGGAAAAGATCGTCTGGCAGGACCGGACGGCCAAGGAAAGCAGGCCGTTTCTCCAGCCCATTGCCGTGGCCATTGTCTGCGTGGTGTTTCTCCTCCTCATTCTCATCATGGGGATCATGGATATGCGGCGTCTGGACAATACCCTGGTGGGCATCCTGGAGAACCGTGCCCAGGGGATTGTGGAGGTGGTGCAACGCTTGGCCCAGGAAAATCTCAACAACCTGGTCCAGGCCTCCCAGCGGGACGAAAAACGTTCCTTCGTCCCTGTGGAACAGGAGGCCTTTTCACCCCAGAAGCTCCTCATCAACGCCCTGGTGCAGTTGGGGCAGGAGGTTGATGTTCACTGGAAGAAGGAGCGCCTCAGCGGTTCCTACCTGCGCAAATACGCCGAGGAAAAGGGCATCTGGATGATTGCCGTCCTGAACCGCCAGGGGAAGCCCATCTTCCAGAGCCGGCCCCTGCCGGCGGGTCTCGTGGAGGACAATCCCGCCCCGAAGCTTTCTCTGGACCTGCTGAACCGTTTGGGTCAGGAGAAGAAGGTGGGGTTTATCGCCCTGCGGCGCAAGGATGGAAGCGGCACCGTCATCATCGCCCTCGATCCGGACGGCCTGCGCTTCTGGGGCACGAAGGTCTCGGTGGAAAAAGCCCTGCAGGAGCTGGGAGGAGGCCGGAGCCAGGGGTTGACTTATTTCATGATCACCGACACCCGGGACAAGGTCCTGGCCAGCGCCGGCGATTTACCGGAAAAGTGGCAAGCCGGGGAGATGCCGGTTTCCGAACTACTGGCCGGCAGCCGCGCTCTTGCCAGCCGGAAGGTGGTCTATCGGGATCGGCCCCTGCTCGATGTCGCCGTGCCGGTATATCTGAACAAACAGACGGCGGGCATTGCCCGGATGGGTCTGGAGCGGGAGGGCATGGAGCGGATCCTGGCGGAGAACAGAAAGAATATCGCCGTCTTCATGGGTCTCACCATGGTGATTGCCTTTCTGTCCATGTGGGTCCTGTATATGAATCAGAACCGCCATCTGGAGGGAATCGTCGCCATGGAACGCCGTCTCGAAAAGGCGGAGCGGCTCTCGGCCCTGGGCCAGCTTGCCGCCGGGGTCGCCCATGAGATCCGCAATCCCCTCAACGCCATCAGCATGGCCAGTCAGCGCCTCAAGCGGGATTTTGTCCCCGCCGATGCAGGCAAGGCGCGGGAGTTCCAGACCATCACCGGGGTGATCCGGGACGAGATCCGCCGCCTGAACGGTATCATCGAGGAATTTCTCACCTTTTCCCGGAGCCGGCGCCTCGACCTCCGGGAGTACCCCGTGACGGAGGTTCTCCAGAAGATCGTGAACCTCCTCCGGGAAGAGACCGCCGAAAAGGGAATAGTTATCGAGACCCGCTGGTCCGAACCTTCGCCGGTGATTCCCATGGATGTAGACAAGCTGCAGCAGGCGCTCCTGAACTTCATCAAGAATGCCGTGGAATCCATCGCCGGTGAGGGGCGGGTGACCCTGTCGGTGGGTCCGGAAAAGAAAGGCTGGATCAGAATTGCCATTGTGGACACCGGTTGCGGGATGACGGCGGAGGAAATCGAACGCATCTTCAGTCCCGAATATACAACCAAGGAAAAGGGGCTGGGATTGGGGCTTCCCCTGTCCCATGAGATCATCCGGGGGCACGGCGGGGAAATCCGGGTCACGAGCCGGAAGGACATGGGCACGACGTTCGAGATCATCCTGCCCGTGGAAAGGCCGGGAACCAGAACATCATAAGCGACGGTGACGCCGGCGGCGCTTTGTCAGGGTAATATATGCAGACAACATACTCGGAAGGGGAAAAATGAAGGCACTGAACATCCTGATCGTGGAGGACGGACAATCGCAACGGGAGATGCTCAGGGATTTTCTCATCCAGGAGGGCCATGTCGTCAAGGAGGCGGAGAACGGCGAAAAGGGGGTGGCCATGGTCCGGAGCGGTCACTTCGACCTCCTGCTGCTGGACTACAAGATGCCGGGCATGGACGGCATGCAGGTTCTCCAGACGGTGAAGGAGATAAACCCGGAGATCGACGTCGTGATCATCACCGCCTACGGAACCATCGAAACCGCCGTGGATGCCATGAAGGCCGGGGCGATCGACTACATCACCAAACCCATTGAATTCGACGAGCTGCTCCTCCTGGTGGAGCGGGTGGCGGAACGGCGGACACTGCTCAAGGAGAACGAGATCCTCCGCAAGGAACTCCGGGAGAAGGGGGTGACCACGGATGCCATCGTCTACCGGAATCCTAAAATGGAGGCCCTGATCAACATGGCGGGACGGGTGGCCGCCAGCCGGGCGACCATCCTCATCCAGGGGGAAAGCGGGACGGGGAAGGAACTGTTCGCCCGGTTGATTCACCACCTGAGTCCCCGGGGCGACCGGGCGATGCTGGCGGTGAACTGCGGCGCCCTCCATGAGAATCTTCTGGAGAGCGAACTTTTCGGCCATGAAAAGGGTGCCTTCACCGGCGCCGCCACCCGGCGGATCGGGCGGTTCGAAGAGGCGGACGGCAGTACCCTCTTTTTAGACGAAATCGGGGAGCTTTCCCAAGCGGTACAGGTTAAGTTGTTGAGATTCCTTCAGGAAAGGGAATTCCAGCGCCTGGGGGGGAATCAGACCCTCCGGGCGGACGTACGGATCATCAGCGCCACCAACCGGAATCTGGACGATCTGGTGAAGACCGGGAAGTTCCGGGAGGACCTCTACTACCGTCTCAAGGTGGTGACCATCGACATCCCGCCGCTGCGGGAACGTAAGGAGGATATCCCGCCGCTGATCGACCATTTCCTGCAGAAATACGCCCGGGAAAACGGTAAGGTCATCAAGGGCGTCAGCAGCGAGGCCCGGGACCTCCTGATCAAATACGATTATCCGGGCAATGTGCGGGAACTGGAGAACATCCTGGAACGGGCCGTGGTCATAAGCAGGGACGAGGTGCTATCGGTGGAAGACCTGCCCTTTCTCGAGGAATCCTTCGCCGCACCGGACGACGGCAGGAAGGCCGAGGGACTCCTCCGGGGCGCCATGGAGGAGATGGAGCGCAAGATGATCGTCGAGGCCATGGAAAAGGCGGGGGATCACCAGACCAAGGCGGCGGAGATCCTGGGCATCAGCGAGCGGATGCTCCGTTACAAGCTCAAGAAATACGGCCTGAAAAGCCACTAACCCCCACCTCCTATTCAGCGCGGACCAGATCTCGTCGTGGTATCCCGAGAAGCGTCACTCCCTGTTCACCGATTATTTCCTCAAGGGTCTCCAGGGTGGGGCGGACGCATCGGGGGACGGCCGGATCACGCTCGGGGAGATGCGGGCCTGCCTTGGCGACAAGGTCCCCTGCATGGCCCGGCGGGTGAGCGGCGTCGAGCAGCACCCCGTCGTCACCGGTGGCACCGAGGATGTCCTGGTGACGGTGAGGAAGTAGGGGAAGGGTTGATGGTGATGAAAAGACAGGCGGTTTTATGGATGGTGGTGATCCTGGTTTTGGCCCTGGCCGGGGCGGCGCCGGAGGTTCAGGCCAGGCCAGGACCCCGGTGAAGAAGGCGAAAAGGCGAAGAAAATGGAAACAGGCTAGCGCCTGTCCGGCGGGCCTTTGGGGACAAAAGGGTACGGCGCTCATTTTTTACGAGCATGAGGGCGGATGAGTGAGCGCAAGCGGTAATGCCGGATTTTGGAGATGATCGGCGGGCGGCATGGGTGATTTATGCCGGGCGCTGCTTATTATTGACATTAATAAACAAAAAGATTAATTTAGAGCCGTGATTCAATCTTTCCGTTGTCATGAAACAGAGAAGATTTTTAACCGGGAATTTTCACGCAAATTTTCGATGGATATTCAAGCGAGGGCGTTCATGAAATTGAACGCTCTGGATGCGGCGATTGACATCAAGGATATGATGCTTCCGCTGAAGATAGCATTTAGTGTAGTATTGTCGGGTAGGAGGCGCCGGGATGGGCATGCATATCAGCAGTGTATTTTATCGTAAACTCGACCGTTTGGAGCCGGATCTGAAGGAGGTATTGCTTTCTCTGCTGGAGGAATGGGAGCGATACCGGGAGGATACGGTCACGAAGGTGGAGTTCGGAGAGCTTCGGGACATTGTCCGGGACCTGGCGGCGGCGCAGCAGCGGACGGCGTCCCGGGTTGAGGAGCTGGCGGCGGCGCAGCAGCGGACCGAAGCCCGGGTTGAGGAGCTGGCGGTGGCGCAGCAGCGGACCGAAGCCCGGGTTGAGGAGCTGGCGGTGGCGCAGCAGCGGACCGAAGCCCGGGTTGAGGAGCTGGCGG
>DAOTJR010000003.1:0-54545 GCA_035448805.1 Syntrophales bacterium | reverse complement strand
GAGGAGCTGGCGGTGGCGCAGCAGCGGACCGAAGCCCGGGTTGAGGAGCTGGCGGCGGCGCAACAGCGGACGGAAAACAGGGTTGAGGAGCTGGCGGTGGCGCAACAGCGGACCGAAGCCCGGGTTGAGGAGCTGGCGGCGGCGCAACAGCGGACGGAAAACAGGGTTGAGGAGCTGGCGGTGGCGCAACAGCGGACCGAAGCCCGGGTTGAGGAGCTGGCGGCGGCGCAACAGCGGACGGAAAAGGAGCTCCACGCACTGGTCCGTGAGCACCGGGAGACGCGCCGTCAATTGGGCGGCCTGTCCCAGAGTGTCGGTTATCTGCTGGAGGATCGGATCATTCCCCAGGTCGGTGCCTATGCCCGGAGACAATTCGGGATCGAGGTATCTCTGGTGGATCGCCGCAACCTGATTTACGAAAACGGCGAGTACGACGAGTTGAACATCTACGCCGAGGGGATGAAGGAGGGCCGGCCGGTGTTTTTGATCGGGGAGTGTAAAGCCCAGCCGGGGAAGCGCGACCTGGACCGTTTTGCCAAGCTTATCGCCCGGGTGCGCCGCCGTTTGTCCGGAGAGGTGCAGGCCCTGATGGTGGGCTATCAGATCGCCCCGGCGGTGGAGGACTATGCCCGGACCAGGCATCCCGAGATCACCATTGCCAATTCCGTGCAATTCATGGTCATGGGATGAAGGGGGGAAAGATAAGGATCGTCAGGGGCGGCTGAAGAAAAGGGAGAAAAGGACAGCCGGATGAAAAGTGGAGCTGGAGGCCCAACCCCTCCCCGGTCACGAACGGGACGCCGGGGCCTACTTCATTGCCGCTTTCCCGTCCGAGATGTCCGTGGATATCCGCGCCCGCTTCGCCGCCGGGAAAGCCCTGCCCCTGAGCGAATTCTTCCGCCGTTACGTCGGGATCGCCGTTCGGAGCGAGGAGACGGTCCTCCCTTACGAGGTTACGGCGAAAAGTGGGGAGAGCCGCTGAACGCAGTCCGGAACGGCAATTTCATATCATACCTTTGCACCCGTTTTTAAACGACGGGGAATCATATCCCCGGTAATCGGCCTGTTTCAGGGAAGTCAATGCAGGCGGCGCAGGAACTGCCTGCGCGTTTACCAAATCAGGTCGATTATTCTCGCTAAATGTTCAAGATGGCCCGCGCTTCGGCGGGAGAGGCGATCTCCCGGCCGTACTCCCGGCAGATCCGGACGACCCGTTCCACCAGTTCGGCGTTGGTCTTGGCCAGGACGCCCCGGCGCAGATAGATGTTGTCCTCCATGCCGACGCGGATGTGACCCCCCATGATGAGGGCCATCATCGCCATGGGAAGATGGCCGGCGCCGATACCGATGTTGGACCAGGTGGCGGCGGGGGGCAGGTGGTCGTGGAGGTGGAGAAAGGCCTTGGGGGTCGCCGGGGCGCCCCAGGGGGTGCCGAGGACGAACTGGAAGTGAAGGGGATCGGTGAGCTTGCCCTCCCGGCGCATCCGCAGGGTGGTGATCATCATCCCCAGGTCGAAGATCTCGATCTCCGGTTTTACGCCTGCCTCCCGCATCATCACGGCGGCCTGATCGAGGAACTCCGGGGTGTTGATGAAGGCGTGGCCGCCCAGATTGATGGAACCGGCATCGAAGGAGGCCAGCTCCGGCTTCAGGGCCAGGGGGGCGAGGCGCTCCCCGATGGGCAGGTTCCGGCCGGGGATGCCGCTGGTGGTCAGGCTGAGGATCAGATCGGTCCGCTCCCGGAGAGGTTCCACGACCCGGCGGAATAGTTCCACATCCTGGCTGCCCAGACCCGTTTCCGGATCCCGGACGTGGAGATGGACCACCGCCGCCCCGGCCCGCCAGGCCTCGGAGGCGGATTGGGCGATCTCTTCGGGGGTGATGGGGATGTAGGGCGCCACGTCCCGCATCATCCGGCTGCCGGTGATCGCGGCGGTGATGATTACCTTATCCATGTTCCGGAATTGTTTTCCCTTGCCGCTCCGTTCGCAAAGATTCATCGGCCGGTGTTGGCCGTCCCGGGAAGGTATGCCGCCGCTGCTCCTTCCCGCCCTTTTTATACACAGCCTCGCAATTAATTGCGCATGAATATGATGTCGCCGCCGCTGAAGAACCTTCAACATGCGCATTTATTGATGTCGTTGTGTATATAATGGAGAACGACGCCTTTCACAACCACTTTTTACGTTTGAAATACAGGGCCATGCCGAGGGCGACGGCGATCATGACCCCCCAGACGGTAAAATACCCCCAGTGCCATTCCAGCTCCGGCATGTAACGGAAGTTCATCCCGTAAACCCCGGCCAGGAAGGTCAGGGGCATGAAGATCGTGGCGATGATGGTCAGGACCTTCATCACTTCGTTGAGGCGGTTGCTCGCCGACGAGAGATAGATGTCCAGCATCCCCGCCAGGGAATCCCGCATGGTTTCGATGGTGTCGATGATCTGGATGGTGTGGTCGTAAACGTCCTTCAGATAGGGGTCCGTGGCGGTGTCCATGAGGGGCGAGGCGAGGCGCTGCAGGGCGCTGACCGCTTCCCGCAGGGGCCAGACGGATTTTCGCAGGTAAAGCATCTCCCTTTTGAGGTGCTGGATGGCGGCCAGGCTGTCCCCGCCGGGCCGGGTGACGAGCCGGCCCTCCAGGTCCTCGATCTCCTCGCCGAACCTCTCCAGGACGAGGAAATACTGGTCCACGATGGTATCGATGATGGCGTAGGCCAGATAATCGGCGCCGGCCCCGGCGATCCTTCCCCGGCCCTGGCGGATCCGCTCCCGGATCGGCGCCAGCAGCGCGCTTTCCTTCTCCGCGAAAGAAATCAGGAAATTCCCGCCGAAGACAATGCTGATCTGCTCCGGCACCAGTTCCCCCGCCGGTCCGTCGGTGCGGGAAAAGGATTTCAGGACGACATAGATATAACTGCCGAAATCCTCCGTCTTGGGACGCTGGTCGGTGAACAGGATGTCCTCCTGGGTCAGCGGGTGGAGGCGATAGCGGGTCCCCAGTTTTTCCATGAGCGCCACGTCGTGCAACCCCTCCACGTGGAGCCAGGAAACCTCCTTTCCCTCCCGGGTTCCGGCTGTGTGCGGCCCGGCCGGCGGGACGGTCAGCCTGTCTATGCCGGTCAGGATTTCTTCCCTGATTTCCTGGGCGCCGTAACTCATCAGGGTGAGGCGCGGTGCCTCGGTATGCCGCTCCCCGACGTGGATCAGGGATCCGGGGGGGAGGCCGGCTTTGGCTGTTCGGGTGCGGTGGCGTTTATGCATCGTTGCTCAGGAAAATAGCGGCAAAATGGGGACGGTCCCCTTCCGCCCCTTTATATGAAACCCACATGACGGCGTGCCGTCACAAAGCAGGATGAAAATTGCGGACGCGCTCCGCAGTGTCCGCAGCGGCTCCTTTAATGATAAACCGTTGTAGATCAATAACATATGCACGCATTTGCGAGTGAAAATGTCTACAAATGTACGATTATTTTCGTGCTTGGTTGTACTCACGCCGGGCATGGGTGTTGCTATGAAAATACATCAGGGTGATCTCCCTTAAACCATTTTCATCATTCGTAGGTGTGGGAGAACCATGACAGTTCATGAGAGGATATTTCTCAACGCCGCCACGAAGGCCTCCATCGCCTCCATCCCCGCCAGGGTGACCCGGATATGATTGGGGAAGCGAAAGCCCGTCATCGGCCTGATCATCACCCCTTGCCGCATCAGCTTCTTGTAGGCCAAGGTGTCGCTGCCGGGGAGTTTTACGATCAGGAAATTGCCTTCCCCCGTGATGACGGGCAGGCCGAGTTTCGCCATCTCCCCGCCCACGAACTCCCTGGCCGTCCGCACCAATTCCCGGGTCCGACCGATATGGCCCGTATCGTCACGCAGGCAGGCTCGGGCCGCCTCCTGGGCGATGCCGTTGACGGAATAGACGACACAGGTCCGGCGGATCATGTCCACGACCTCCCGGCTCCCCGCGAGGTAGCCGATCCGCAACCCCGCCAGACCGTACATCTTGGAGAAGGTTCGGAAAACGACCACGTTGGGATAGGGACCGATCAATGTCATCCCGTCCGGGAAATCGGCTTTGTCCACGAACTCGAAGTAGGCCTCGTCGATTACGACCATCTGCCGGCCGTCCACAAGGTCGAGGAACCGCAAGAGCCTCTCCCGGGGCCAATAGGTTCCGGTAGGGTTGTTGGGATTGCAGACGAACAGGATCTTCGTCCGGCCGTCCCGGGCCGCCAGCATCCCCTCGTCGTCGAAGACGTGATCTTTAAGGGGGACGAGACGGGCCTCGATACCGGAGAAGGTCGCCACCCATTCGTAGACGGCGAAGGTCTTGTCCGCCGTGACGATATTGTCCCCCTGCTCGCAGAAGGCCTTGATAACGAAGGCGATCACCTCGTTGGCCCCGTTGCCCACGAGGACCTGGTCAGGATCGATACCTTGTCTGGCGGCGATCTCGTGGCGCAGGTAGTAGGAGTCGCCGCTCGGATAGAGGGCGCCTGCGGGCGGCGGGAAGCGCCGGATCACCTCCTGGGCGGCGGGCGGCGGTCCCAGGGGATTCTCGTTGTTATTGAGGCGAAAGAGCCGCGGGCAGCCGTAGAGCTTCCTGAGCTCCGGGTCGGGCTTGCTCGGTATGTAGGGCTCGAATTCCCGGACATAGGCCGGGATCAGACGATCAAGATCAGGGGGCGGCATGGTACTGGAAGACGATCATGTCGGACCGGCCGGCGCCGGGCAGGACGATCCCGGGCCGGAAACCCCTGACGGTGATGAGGGGGATCAACTCGGCGTGCCAGGGGATGCCCAAATCCAGGGTGAAAAAGATGTTGCGGAAATTTTCCTGGCGGAGAAACATTATATGCCGCTTCAAATTGTCCTCGAAATCCCCTCCGGGGAGGAGGGGACGGAGCATGACCTCTCCCCGCCCGCGGGCGACGTCCGCCGCGAAGAGGGAGAAGCCCGGGCGGGTTTCCCGGACGTCGCGCACGTGCCTGATGTTCCGGGCCAGATAGAGCCGGGCGTAGGTTTCTTCAAGATATGCCCTCAAGTCCCTATGGATCCAGACCTCACCGCCGGCGTCCTCGTGGAGATGCCGGTAGCGGTGGGGGATCGTGACGGCCGTCGTGTCCTCCCCGTAATAGGTGAGTTGACCGATGGTTTCGAAGTCGTTTTGCAGACCCGGCGGCAGTACCGAGAGGGTGATGATCCCCAGGGCCTTGCCGCGGGCCACCCGGCCGATACAGGCCTCCAGGAGCGCCTCTCCGGCCGCCCCCTCCCGGTTTCGGGGAAACAGATAGGGACCGTGGCACGCGACGATCTTCTCCGTCCGGTAGTGAAAGAGGAGACCCCCCACCACGGCGCTCCGGGGGGTCACGGCGATGAGACAGTGATAATCGCCGCCGGCCACCATGTCCACGACTTTACCCGGAAAATCCAGGCAGGCGGGGCGCTCCGCTTCTCGGTAGTGAGCCGCCGCCAGAACCGCAAAGTCCTTGATCCGCTCCGCGTCGGGAGTGATGACGGCGATTTCCCCCCCCTCTTCCGGGCGGGGGGGCGGTTCTTCTATGCGGGGGTAAGACTTCTCCTTGACGACGGTCAGCTTGAACCGGTCGTTCTGCTCTACGGTCAGGTTGAGGCGGTCCACGGAACGGGAGGCGATCAGGAGACCCATTTCGGAGAGATCGACGTCCTCCTCGAGGTTCGGGGGGGCGGCCGGGGCGATGTTGAGCCCCCGCAGGTTCATGGGCCCGGCGGGAAACCGGAACGTGGCCTCGGTAAAGTAGACGCCGTCGCTACACTCGACAAGCAACTCACCCCCCGGACAGGCGGAGGTGGCCAGATACATGAAGATCTCTTCCGTCGCGAGCTCCAGGCTCTTGACGTCCCCTTCCGCCAGACCGAAGACGCCCGCCGTCCTTTCCACGAACTGCATGACCAGGCCCACATATTCGGGGTGGGCCGGGAGACGAAGGCTCAAGCGTCGTTTGTCTTTTTCGCTCATATCCCTGTACTTGTATCCCGGGACGCATCCAGAGGTTCCCGGTCATTTCCTGCCGGGGGGCCGCCCGTGTCCCGTGCCGATAATACACCAACCTTCCTTTCGGCCGCGGCACCATTCTCCCGGCCGGGGTTGTCTCCGGCGGGGCTCAATGCAGTTCCGCGGCGACCTCACCGACGGTCGCGTCGAGAATGGCCGTGAGCCTGTCGATTTCCCCCTCCGTAATGATGAAGGGCGGGGCGATGAGGACATGGTCGCCGTTGACGCCGTCGGCGCCGCCGCCGCCGGGATAGACGATCAGACCCTTGGCGAAGGCCAGGTTGCTCACCAGGGTGTTCACTTTCTGCGCCGGCGGGAAGGGTTCCTTCGTCTCTCGGTTCCGGACGAACTCCACCCCGGCGAAGAGGCCGAGACCACGGACGTCGCCGACGATGTCATGGCGGTAGAGACCCCGGAGTCTTTCCAGCAGGTAGGCCCCCAGGTCAGCCGACCGGCGCACGAGATCATGCTTTTCGATGTACTCCAGGACGGCCAGGGCGGTGGCGCAGGCCAGGGGGTTCTGGCTGTAGGTGTGGCCGTGGACGAAGTTGCCGTTGCCTTCCTTGATGGCCCGGTGGACCGCTTCGGTGGTGATGACGCCAAAGACCGGGTAATAACCCGCCCCGAGCCCCTTGGCACAGACAATCATGTCGGGCTTGACACCCCAGTGATCCACGGCGAAGTTCCGTCCCGTCCGGCCGATGCCCGTCATCACCTCGTCAACGATCAGCAGGACGTCGTACCGGTCGCAGATCTCCCGGATCCGCTGAAAATAGCCGTCTTTCGGCACCAGGGCCCCGGCGGTGGCCCCCACCACCGGCTCGGCCAGGAAGGCGGAGACGGAGTCGGGACCCTCGTACAGGATCGTCTTTTCCAGGTCGTCGGCGCATTCCAGGGCGCAGCTCTCCGGCTTCCGCCCGCAGGGGCACCGGTAACAGTAGGCGGGGACGATGTGGGGGGTGTGCTGGATCAGGGGCTGATAGTACCGCCGTCGTCCCGTATGACCGCTCAGGGCCAGGGCCCCCAGGGTGTTGCCGTGGTAGCTCGTCCACCGGGAGATGACCTTGAATTTCATCGGCTTGCCCCGGTCCACCTGGTACTGCCGGGCCATTTTTACCGCCGTCTCCACCGCCTCGGAGCCGCCGGAGAGGAAATAGACCCGGGACATGTTGTCCGGGGCCATGGCGACCAGCCGGGCGGCCAGCTCCACCGCGGCGGGGGAGGTGAACTGGGAGCCGTGGGCGAAGGCCACGTTCCCCAACTGGGCCAGCATGGCTGTCTCGATCTCCCGGAGGCCGTGCCCCAGGGCGGCGACCACCGCCCCGCCGGAGCCGTCGATGTAGGCCTTACCTTCCGTATCGTAGAGATAGATCCCCTCGCCGCGCCGGACCGCCGGATAAAAACGGTTCAGATTGCGGTAAAAGACATGGTCTTCGTTAGGTTTTTTGTTCATGACGATCCGCCGGCTCCAATTTGGTCGTTTTCCTGACCGCCGCCCGGTTGGTTTCCCCCGTATCGGGAGGCGGCCGTTTCCCATGCCTTCCGGTTCCTGAGGCAAAAGACCCCTGCCGCCGCCCCGGCGGGAACGTACCTATTTTGCAAAGCGAGTTCTCAGATTGGACAAGCCCTTGAAATGCTTGCGTTCCTCATCGATGACATCCTCGATGACGCCGTGTTCCCGGGCCGGGACCAGCTTCTTGATCTCGTGATAGAAGAGGATGGAGTCCAGCTCCCGCTGGATGGCGAAGTCGATGGCCGCCAGGGTGTCTTTCACCTTGGCCAGTTCCGCTTCCATCAGCTCCTTCTTGAAGATGATCTTGTTGTCCACGAAATCATGGAGATAGGCGTCGTATTCGCCGCTGTAGGTCTCCGGGGGATTTTCCTTCTCCATGGCGGCGAAGATCCTGCCGAAGGTTTTTTGGTGTTGCTTTTCCGCCTCCGCCAGATTGGCGAAGATCTTTTTCGCTTCCTCATCCCTGGCCAGCTGCATGGCGTAGCGGTAAAAGTTCTCCCCGTTTTCTTCGATCCGCACAGCGATTTCCAAAATGTCGCTGCCTCTGAAAGCGCTCATCTGTTACCTCCCTAAATACATGAATTTATTTCTAAACGATGATGTTTAGCTCTGTACGGGCTATACATAAACAGTCTCCCAATCACCTATAATGGAAAACACGTCCTTTCACAACCACTTTTTTCCCCATGCAAGTTGTGTCTCAACTGTTGGAATTCCAAGGATTACATCTCTCATGAACATCCCTTTCCTGCCCGTGGCGGAGATTCATGTCGGTGCGGAGCGCCCGAACAGGCCGAATGCGGCCGTTTTGGCGCGGCGCCGGTACCCCGCCTTTTGCCTGCGGGAAGCCGGGCGGGTCATGTCTTTCGGGAGGGGGGCGAAGGAAATGCCCGCCCCGGAATCGGAGCTTTACAAACCTTACCGAATATAATACCAGAATCTGGTTATCTCGGCCCTGCCCGGCCGGCATGAGGGCGGGTTTGCGGCACGGGCGGCTTCCGGGTGGGAAGATCGTGTGGGTAAGGTGCGTTATTTTATTTTGATCACCCTGATTATGGGGCTGGGCGCCTCGATAGTCTACGGCGCCGAGGTGGAGTTGACCGTCCAGGGTCTGGAAGGCGACGAGTTGCAGAATGTCCGGGCAGCCCTAGCCGTGCCGCCGGGTCTCGTCAAGAAGGGCCGGATCGACGAGGTCTGGCTGGATCATTTTCTCGGGCAGGTTCCCCGCAGGGTCGGCGAGGCCCTGGAACCGTTGGGCTATTATACGGGAACCGCGACCGTCTCCCGGGAAACGACGCCGGGGGGCAACGTGCGATTGCTGGTGGCGGTTGTGAAAGGGGAGCCGGTGCTGGTGCGAAACGTAACCGTCCGTATCGAAGGACCGGGAATGGCGGAAGAGGAAGTGGGGCAGGCAGTGAAGTCATTTCCCCTTGCCCAAGGGGCGGTCCTCCGTCACGACGTTTATGAAGAGGCTAAACGGCGTCTCCATGACGCGGCCGTCCGCCGGGGCTATCTGGACGGCGGTTTCCTGGTCCAGGAGGTGCGGGTGGACCTGGCGGCACGGGCCGCCGACATAGAAATTCGTTATGCCACGGGACCCCGCTACTATTTCGGGGCGATCCGTTTCTCCGGCGCCCCCCTGTATCCCCGGCCTTTTCTCGAGCGCTATCTGGCCTTCCGGGAAGGGGAGGTGTTCGCTTACGAAAAGATCGCCCAGACCCAGCGTAATCTCACCCTCGCCGATCGTTTCGCCGATGTCCGGATCGAGACGGATAAGGAGCAGGCCCGGGATAACCGGGTCCCCGTGGAGATAAAACTTACGCCCGGTCCGGAAAAACAGCTGAAGATCGGCGTCGGCTACGGCACCGACACGGGACCGCGGGCCTCCCTCGCTTACCGGGACAAGAATATCATCGACGCGGGCCATTACTGGGAGGGCGCCGTCAATGTCAGTAAGGTTTTGCAAGGATTGGCACTGGGTTACACGATACCGGGACGGGATATCCGAACCTTTTCCTCCCTAGGCGTCAATCTTAAACGGGATAACCCCGATACCTACGATACCAGGGAGTTTTCGATGGAACTCCAGCATGTCCGGCCCTATATCTTCGATAAGTCCGGGGCGGTCTTCCTCCAGTTACTGCGGGAAGACTCCACCGCCGGCGACACCCAGACGAACACCTTTTCCCTCATGCCGGGATTTCGTATCTTCGACCGCTGGTTCGATGACCCGACGAGGCCCGGAAAGGGTTACGCTTATCTGGCGGAAATCCGGGGTGCCCACCAGAGCCTGGGTTCCTATACGGGTTTTCTCCAGGGAACCTTCACCGCCAACGCCATCTACGCTCTGGGCGGCGGTTTCTCCCTGCTCAGCAGGGTCAAGATCGGCGCGACGGCTCAGAACGAGGACTCCCGGTCCCTTCCCATCGCGATTCGTTACTTCGCCGGCGGTGACAACAGCGTCCGGGGCTATGCCTATCAATCCCTGGGGGCCAGGGACGACCGGGGTGAGGTTGTCGGCGGACGCCACACCCTCACCGGCAGCGTTGAAATGGAAAAGTCCCTGGGCAAGGACTGGGCCGTCGCCGCCTTTTATGACTGGGGCAACGCCTTCAACAGTTTCCGGGAAATGGACCTTGCCCAGGGAGCGGGGCTCGGTATTCGTTACTATACCGCTGTCGGGCCCATCAAGTTGGATCTGGCGCGGCAGATCGGAACACCGGAGCCGGTCTTCCGCCTCCATCTCGGTTTCGGCTTCACCCTATGAGGAAAAAAAGGGTTTTCGCCCTCGGTCTGGCGATCACGATCATCCTCGCGGCGGCGGTCCTGACGGCCTCACTCTTCTATAGCGAGAGCGGTTCCCGCTTTTTGGTCGTCCGCCTGCTGGAGATGGTGCCGGCCCGCATCGACGCCGGCCGCATCTCGGGAACCCTGGGCCGGGGGCTGTCGATCGAGGATCCGGCGATCGCGGGGACAGGGAAAAGGTTGTCGATGCGCAGGGTGACGATCCAATGCCGGCCCTGGGATCTCTGGGGGGGGAGGATCGCCCTGGAAAAGCTCATGGTGGAAGGTCTGGAGCTTTATGACCAACGGCCCGATGATCCTGTCGATCTCACCTGGCCTCGCCTGCCCGGCGTCCTTTCCTGGTTTCGCGGCGGCATCGCCGCCCTGGAAATCCGCGACATCGTCTGGCGCCGTCCAGACCGGGACATCACCGTCCGCCGGCTGCAGTCGTCCCTTGATTATTCATATGGACTGGTGCGCCTCCCCGGGCTTTTGATCACAACCCCGGCGGGAAAGGTGACCGGCGTTCTCCAGTTTCATCTGACCATTCCTTTTTTGGCCGCCGAGCTGAAGATCACCCCGGAAGGTTCGCTCCTGCCGGCGACGACCCTGCGCACGGACCTGCGCGCCCCCGCCGGCTCCCTTCATCTTCAGGGGGTATTCGAGATCCTGACGGCCGCCGCCGCTGACCGGGAGCGCTTCTTCCTGAAAGGGCGGGTTGCCACCACCGCCCATATCCTTTCCTTGTCCGCCCTCTCCGTTACGGAGAAAGGGCGTGCCGGTTCCCTGACCGGCGAGGGAAGGATCGATCTTTCCCCTTCCCGACCCCGTTTTGACGCGGCGGTAAAGATCGCCGATCTCGATCTTTCCCCGGAGGTTGGGCAGAAGTTAATTCTCCACGGCGACATCGACATCCATGGCGACTGGTCATCGTACCGGGGCCGTTTCCATCTGCGGCCCCGTCTTGCCGCCGGGCCGTCCCTGACGGCCGCGGGTGATTTTTCCGGGGACAAGCGCGGGCTCGGTATCGACGGACTGCACCTGGCCGTGGGGAAGGGGGTGGTCCGGGGACGGGCGACAGTGGCCTGGGACAAGGAATGGAACACCTCCTGGATGTTGCAGGCCCGGAATATCGATCCATCGCCGGCGGTACGGGCGGCCCGGGGGGTCATCAACGCCGATCTCGACGGCTCCTGGCGGCGATCCCCCGGCGGGGTGACGGCCGGGAGGGTGACCGGCCGGTTCCTCAACAGCCGGCTGGCGGGACGTCAGTTGACGGGGAAGATCGGGCTGCGCTGGGAGGGGGAAGCATTCTTGCTCGATAACCTGGAGGTGCGGGGGGACGGCTTTCAGGTTCAGGCCCGGGGTGACCTCCGCGACCGGATCGATTACGACGTCCGGAGCGGGGATCTGTCGCGCCTGCTGCCTTTGGCCGGTGGCGGCATCCGGGGACAGGGCTGGGTGCGTTATCGTCACCGCCTCCTCTCCGGGATCCTCACGGCGGCGGGTAAATCGCTTGCCTGGAAAGGATACCGGGCGTCTTCCCTGACGGCGTCGCTGGCACTGGGGGAGGGGCCGGCCGGGGAACTCCGGTCCCGGATAGCGGTTAACGGCCTGCAGCACGACGGCGGCCGGCCCCTCCAGGCGGACCTGACGGTGACGGGAACGAAAAAGACGCAGGAGCTGCGCTTGCAGTTTTTGGCCCCGGAAGGTAAGGCGGTCCTGGCGGCCGCCGGCGTTTATGACCAGGGGGTCTGGACGGGGTCCATCCACGAAGCGGCGCTGGAGAGTGGGCAACACGGCGCCCTGCGGTTGCTCCGCCCGGCGGCCCTCGTCCTCTCCCGGGGAAGCCTGAAGCTGGCACCGCTGATCATGGCCGGCCCGCAGGGGGAACAGGTGGAATTGTCGGCCCTGTGGGGTGACAAAAAGCAGCCGGGACAGGTGACGGTGACCTGGCGGGAACTGCAACTGGAACGTTTGCCCCGGCCGGTGACGGACCTCACCCTTACCGGCAGGACGACCGGGCGGTTGCAGGTGGAGCGGCATCCGGGCCGGGACGGGTTCGGGACTGCGGCGACGGTGCGTCTCCACGGCGGCATCGGCCGGGGGGAAAGCCGCCTCGATGTCCGGGAAGGAGAATTCCGGCTTCGCTGGCAGGAGAAGGGAATGGAGGCGAACGGCCGTTTCGATCTGGGGTCCCTGGGCAAGGTGGATGCCCGATTTTCGTCATTGTCCCGGCCTTCCCTGTCCCTGCCCGATTCCGGAACCTGTGAGGCGAGTCTAACCGATCTGGATCTCCGGCTCATCAACCCTTTGCTGCCCGTTTCTCTTCGTACCGAGGGGACCCTCTCCGGACGTCTGGAGGGGAAACTGCTTCCGGGGCGGCGCTGGGACATAACGGGACGGGCGGCGATCGCGGGGGGGCTGTGGAAGTTGACGGGCAGGAAAGGGACGCTGCGGTTCTCTCAGGAGCGATTGACCCTCGCCTGGACCTGGCGGGAAGAGGCCCTGCGGGGAGACCTGGAGGGTGAACTCACCGATCACGGTCAACTGCGGCTCGGTTTCGTCCTGCCGGTCCGGGCCCAGTATCCGGTGAAAATAAACCCCCTCGGTGCCGTCCAGGGGTTCGTAAAAGGGGAGATAAGGGAGAAAGGCATCCTGGGAGCCGTTTTCCCGGGCACCGTCCGGGAGAGCCACGGCCGCCTGGCCGTCGATATTACCGCCGCCGGAACCTGGCAAAACCCCCGTTATGAAGGCCTCCTGCGGCTTTCCCGGGCGGGGGGTTATGTTACGGCGACGGGAATCCGCCTGGAGGGGGTGGAGGCGGCGGCAAGGGTTTACCCGGAACGGATCGATATCGAGGATTTTTCCGCCCGTTCCGGTCCGGGGGTCCTGAAAGGGCGGGCGACGATAAGCTATGGCGGCGGGAAGATCCAGGACATCAGGGGCAGCCTGGAGGGGGAACGTTTTCAGGCGGCCTATCTGCCGGAGCTGGAAATCCTGGTCAGCCCCCGGCTCACCTTTTCCGGGACCCCCCGGCACCTGTCGGTGCGGGGTGCTGTCCATGTCCCGGAAGGCCGCTATACC
Organism: Syntrophales bacterium; assembly: GCA_035448805.1. Lineage (GTDB taxonomy): Bacteria > Desulfobacterota > Syntrophia > Syntrophales > UBA8958 > UBA8958. The sequence continues at coordinate 41,124 of DAOTJR010000003.1, read as the reverse complement.
GAGTCCCGGCAACCGGATATAGTCCGGGCCAGCAAGGATGTCCGGATCGTAAACGGGAAGGCAAAAGGAAGCCCCGCCGCCCCTTTCCCCCTGGATGTGGAGCTGACGGTCACCCTGGGAGAACGGGTGGATATAAAAACCCGGGACATCGAGGGAAGATTCTCCGGGGAGATGACCGCGACCGGAAAGAACCTGGCGGACCTGCAAACCCGGGGGGCGATCCACATCCACCAGGGGTATCTTTTTGCGGCCAATACGAAACTGCCCCTGGAAAGGGGACATATCTATTTCAAGGACAAGCCCTTTTCCCTGGCCGGTCTGGATCTCCTGGCGGTCAAGGAGGTGGGGGACGTCCGGGCGGGTTTTCTGGTAACGGGAACGATCCATTCTCCGGTCGTTACCCTCTACTCCGTGCCTTCCCTCCCCGATCAGGATGTCCTGGCCTATATCGTCTTCGGGACGAGTTACACGGGGGACAGGATCCAGGCCGCGACCCTGTTGAAATCGGCGGGGATGTTTCTGGCCCAGGGGAAATCGGGAGGCCTGGAAGACAGCCTGCGCAAAAGCGCCGGTCTGGAAGTCGGCGGGGTGATCTCCCCGACCCGGGGCCGGCCGGGAAGGACGGACATGACCACTTCTCTGTCCACCATGGGGCAATACTTGTCGCCCCAGCTATACGTGGGTCTGGCCCGGGCCCTGTTCAGCGACGACATCCTCTACGTGATGAAATATTCCTTTTCCCGCCGGTGGGAGGTGGAGACGAAGGCGGGTCGCCAGAGCAGCATCGACGTTTTTTACAAGCTCGAATTCGATTGAATCCGGCGGGGCCCCGATGACTTGACGGGATGACGGCATTTTCCTGCCGGGTGGTTTTCCCGGGGCAGGAGCGCTTTTCGCGGTGTCGTCATCGAGGGGGCGGCGACGAAATCACCTTTTCGGAGTCCGCGGGACGGCTTTTTTCCCGATCTTGACCGTTACCTTCGCTGCCGGTGGTTTGTGGCCGGGAAATTTTATATTCGGGGGGTAGCGCAGCGATACGTCGAAACCGGTCTGGAGGGGCAATTGGCCGAAATCCACGGGTTCGGTCCGGATCTTGAGCTTTCCCGGCGACAGGGTGCCGGGGACGAGGACCTGCACGGCGGCCGGGGAAACGGATACCTCCTGGACGACCACGCCCCGGGGTGGTTTTCCCGTGGTTACCACTTCCACCGGGATGGAGGCGGGAAGGTACCGCGATGCCGTGATGGTTATCTCCGGGGGGATGACGGCCACGACGGCGATGTTGGAGGGAGTTCTGATCATATCGCTTGTGAGGACGATGTTCTGCCTGCCCTCACGGATGCCCGTCTGCCGGAAGGATATCTTCAGGTTTTCCGTATTGAGGAGCTGGAAGGCCTGGGTCGTACCGGCGAGGATCACTCTCGCTTCCCGGAGCCGTGGTTCCTCGATGACGTAATTGTCTGTAACTTCTGAATATTCTATGGGAACGACAAATTCCCGCCGGACCGTTTCCTTCTGATAACCGAAGACAACCCAGAGAATGCAGGCCAGGACGATGGCGATGACCTTCTCCCGGGTGTTTTTCCGCAGTTCCAGGGCGATTCGGGACGAGGGTTTCTTTTGTGGCGACAACTCCCGGTAGAAATAATCGAGTTCGTTGCGCAGCGCCGCCCCGCCGCTGAGTTCCGCGATCCGTTCATTCCGGGCCAGGGAGATGGTCCCCCGTTCTTCGGAGGCGACGATACAGAGGGCGTCGGACCGCTCGGCAAGACCCAGGGCGGCGGTATGGCGCAGCCCCCTGGTTCCGATCTGTTTCATGTCCGTGGAAAGGGGCAGGTGACAGCCGAAGTGGGTGATACGGTTGCCGGCGATGATGACGGCGCCGTCGTGACCGGGGGAATGGGGATCGAAAATGCTCTCCAGCAGCGCCTGGCTGATCAGGCCGTCGATCGCCGTACCCCCGCTGATATGTCTTTCCAGGGGGTCTTTCCCCTTCAGGACGATCAGGGCGCCGATCCGGTTTCGGGCCAGGTTGGTGGCGGTTGCGGCCAACACTTCCGTTTCTTCGTGAAGGGGGCCTTTATACGTCGGCCGTCCGAACCTGCCGATAATGGCCAGACGTTCAAAAAAACGGCGTAGATCTTCCTGAAAGATGACCACCAGGACGAAGATGAGGATGGCGAAGAACCCCTGGAGGACGACGGTGGTCAGATAGAGCTGGAAAAAGCGGGCCGTGACGTAAACGGCGCCCACGACGCTGATCCCCATGAGCACAAAACGGGAGGCCCGGTCCTTGAACCATACCAGGAGGACATAGATCATCACGGCAATGATGACCATGTCGAGGACATCCTGGATACGCAGATTGTTGGCGATGGCCGTCAGGGTTGTCATGGCGTCGAGGATCCTTGTCCCGGTTAAGGGGGAGATGTTCCCAGATATCTGGACGTTCTCATCTTTACTTTTCGCCCGCCCGTGGGGAGAGGTGGGCCGGTGCTGATCAATTTCCGGCATATAACCCCGGAATCGTGTATTAAGTATTAGCTCCCGCCTTTGTTGTCAAGGAGACATTTGTCCCTTTGTTTTTTTCCGCAGATGGTGTATCTTACCTGCCGTTGGTACCATGGGTGAGCAACGAGGAGCATAAGATGAACAACGGTGATTTGGAGGGCCGGATTCGCAGGGCGGCGGAAATGATCGCCGCCGTGGGCAAGATCGTCGTCTTTACCGGTGCGGGGGTGAGCACGGAATCCGGGATCCCCGATTTCCGCAGCCCCGGAGGTCTCTGGTCCAGATTCGATCCCGATGATTTTACCATCGAGAGATTCCTGTACAGCCCGGAAACGAGAAAAAAGCAATGGAAGTTTCTCTTCGAGGGGGGGATCTTTGCCCAGGCCCGCCCCAACGCCGCCCACCGCGCCATCGCCTGGCTCGAAGAGGTCGGGAAGTTGACGTGTGTGATCACCCAGAATATCGATGACCTTCATCAACAGGCCGGGAACTCCCCCGAAAAGGTTTATGAACTCCACGGCAACATGAAGTGGATGAAATGCCTGGGTTGTTACGAGCGTTATCCCCTGGCGGCCATGCTGGAGAGGTTTCGGGACAGCGATGAGGTCCCCGCCTGCGGGCGCTGTCAGGGGATCCTAAAGCCCGACGTCATCTTTTTCGGCGAATCCCTGCCGCCGGAGACCTTGAAGGAGGCCACCCACGCCGCCAGCAGTTGCGAGCTTCTATTGGTGATCGGTTCTTCCCTCGTCGTCTATCCGGCGGCGTATATGCCCCTGTATGCCAAAGGCGGCGGCGCCAGGCTGATCATCGTCAACAAAACGGAAACCGCCTATGACGGCAACGCCGACCTGGTAATCCATGCCGGCGCCGGCGAGGTGATGACGGGGATAATACAGCACCTGAAACAGATGAACCGCCCATGTGCCTGATTGTCTTCGCCTGGCGGCAGCACCCCGATTTTCCTCTGATTGTAGCGGCCAACCGCGATGAATTCTATGAACGGCCCACTCTCGCCGCCGATTTCTGGGCGGACCATCCGGAGGTCCTGGGCGGCCGGGATCTGAAGGAGATGGGGACGTGGCTGGGGATAACGAGAAAAGGACGCTTTGCCGCCCTGACCAATTATCGTGATCCTTTGCATGTCCGGGCGGACGCCCCCTCCCGGGGGTGGCTGGTCCGCGATTTTCTCACCGGGGAAAGGGGAGCGGAGGATTATCTGGCCCGGCTCCGGGATAGAGGCGCCGCCTATAACGGTTTCAGCCTCATCCTCGGCGACGCCGCGGGGTTGTATTATTATTCCAACCGGGGGGAGGAAGGCCCGGCCGCACTTGCTCCGGGCGTCTATGGCCTCAGCAATCATCTCCTCGACACCCCCTGGCCGAAGGTACGCCGGGCGAAGGAGGGGTTCCGACGGGTAGTGGACCGGCCGGGGCGATTGCGGCCGGAAGATTTGTTTGCCGTTTTGGGCGACCGTTCGCGGCCTCCCGATGAGGAGTTGCCGGATACGGGGGTGGGCCGGGAATGGGAGCGGATCCTGTCCGCGATCTTCATTACCAGCCCGGTGTACGGAACGCGATCGTCCACGGTGCTGATCAAGGACCGTCGGGGTCGGTTTGCGTTCGAGGAGCGGCAGTTCGGCAACGGCGAAGGCCTCTGGATGTCGGCCCGCTTTGCCGGCGATGATTGAAGGAGTAGGGGTGTCGAGACGGGAATATCCCCAGCGTCCCATTGTCGGGGTCGGGGCCGTCGTCTGCAAAGACGGCAAGGTGTTGCTTGTCCAGCGGGCGGCTCCCCCCAGCCGGGGGTTATGGGCGATACCCGGCGGGTCCCTGGAAGTCGGGGAAACCCTCCAAGAAGGGGCGGAGCGGGAGATACTGGAGGAAACCGGGGTGCGCATCAAGGCGGGAGAACCTGTATATGCCTTTGACTTCATTCAGTATGATGACCAAAAGCGGCTCCAGTATCATTTTGTCATCGTCGATGTCGAGGCGGAGTATCTGGGCGGGGAGGTAAGGGCGGCCGACGATGCCCTGGCGGCCCGCTGGGTCGCCCCGGCGGAATTGGCGGACCTGCCGGTATCGGCGAACACCCTGAAAATCCTCCGGGCCCGGGGCTTTATCCGCCCTTGATGAAAACTTCCTTTTCCGTAAAAACATTTTTAAGGTGATGCCATGAAAGTTGTCTATTCCAAAGATTTCAACATGTCTTACTGTTCCGATCCGGCCGCCGCCTTCGGACGTATCGAGGCTGTTTACTCCGTCATCCGGGAAAAGGTCACCATCGTGGACGCCGTGCCGGCGGCCGAAGCGGATATCGCCGCCGTTCACACCCGGAATCACCTGGAGATGGTGCGCCGGGAGGGCATTTACGAAATTGCGGCCCTGGCGGCCGGCGGGGCCGTCCAGGCGGCGCAGATCGGGCTGAAGGAACCTTGTTTCGCCCTGATCCGGCCGCCGGGACATCATGCCTCGGCGGGGAGTTCCTGGGGATTCTGCTATTTCAACAACATGGCCATCGCCCTGGAGAAACTCAAGACGGCCGGGCTTATCGAAACCGCCATGGTGCTCGACTTCGATCTCCATTTCGGTGACGGCACGGTGAATATCCTCGGGACGAAGGGTTACGTAAAGATCTACAACCCCTCATCCGCCAACCGCAAAGACTATCTCCAGGGGGTCCAGTCGTTCCTCGAGGGAGGCCGGGCCGACATTATCGGTATCTCCGCCGGTTTCGACAATCATGTGGAAGACTGGGGAGGCCTCCTGCAGACCGCCGACTACCGGGAAATGGGCCGGATGGTGAGGGAAGCGGCTCTGCGGAACAAAGGCGGGTTTTTTGCCGTCCTGGAAGGCGGCTATAACCACCGGGTCCTGGGACAGAACGTTATGGCGCTCATCACGGGCATGGAAGGGGCGGATGCTTAGCTCTTGGGTGTGCCGGCGGGAATCCGGTTATCAAAAGCAAATAGAGTTGTCCGCTTTTTTAGCACATGAGTTGTCCGCTTTGTCTGAGCGTCAGGTACTTCTTTTGACGACGGCAAGGTGAGCGGCGGAGTGGCGCTTCCCTTGTTCCGCTGGAGGAGTTATCCATGGCCCGCCGGCCGGGGTTAGGGCTGATAATGGACGGTCAGCGAATAGGGGGTGAAATCGGTAATGGTGAAATTACCCTTTTGTTTGATGCTGTTGGCCAGATACACGGTGTTTTCCGGATAGGCGACGATGAACTCGCCCAACTGCTGCTCCTCCACTTCCGAGACCCAGACGATGTTCTGCAGGAGGCCCCTGATCTCCATGTTGGTGGCGATGTCCTTGATACCGGTGATTTTCACCCGGATCCGCTTGACGTTTCCCTGGAGGTAATGGGCCGCCTTGTCCAGTAATTTGGGGGTGACCTTTGCCGCCACATCCCGGAGGGCTTCGGCAGCGGCGTCCTCGACATTGTTACGGATGCCTTTACCCTGTTCCGTACCGGCGGCGAGGATTTCCATGTTCCCGGTTTTCGTGTTCCGGGCCACCATACGGTAGGTGAGATTGACCGTGACGTTGTTGAAGGGCATGGACAGGCCGTAACCGATGTCTTCCCCCTTGCGCGTCGAGACGGTATAGTCGGTGCGACCGATAATGGCCATATTGGCGAGGTATTTGTAGAGCATGCTCCGGACGGCCAGGGTGGAGCCGCTCTTTACGGCCTTCTCGATTTCTGCGGCTTGCCAGGCATGGGTGGGGGCGACGTCGATGACCCGGTAATGTTGTTCCGTAAGCCTGCCGATGAGATTCTCCGACAAGATATTGGTTTCTTCGTAGCTGTCCTCGCCGGTCCCGGCCCGGGGTTTCCGGGCGGGGATGAAAACGGCGATACCGCTGTTGAGGGCGAGTTCCGAGGCGATGGCCTCCTGGGCCTTTTTCGGCTCCACGCAGGCGTTGATCCTCACCGTGAGAATATCGTTTTCCACACTTTGGCTCAAGACCTTGAATCTTTTTACCGACCCGCCCACCTGGGTCTTCATGACATCCTCCACCACGGCGAAATCGGAGACGAAGCTGCCGGCCTTGACATCGACCCCCAGGGTCTGTTCGATGGCCTGCCACTTCGCCCGTGCCACAGCCTCCAGTTTTGCGGAGGGGCGGTCGTTGTTGACGATCGCCGCCTCGCCTTCGGCATTCACGCAACGGAGCTGCGCGAAGACGGACGCGGGGGAAACAGCGAAGAAGGCGGCGCACAAGGCTACGCACAAGGCGACGATTACAGCCGGCGATTTCGACATGATCGGGAACCTCCTGAAAGGTTTGGCGGCTGAATATACCGAAGGGGAGGGGCTTTGTAAAGAGAATAAACCTGCCGCCGGCCCGGGGCGGTTCGCCGTGAGTCTGCAACGGGGCGGGATTTACGGGGGAGGGCGGTTTCGGGGTGATCCCGTTTGCCTACTTGCCCACACAGAAGCCGGCAAATATCCGGTCCAGGATCATCTCGGGAACGGTCCGGCCGGTGATTTCTTCGAGGGCGTCCAGGGCGTCCCGGAGGTCGGCGGCGGTCAACTCCGGGGCCGCGCCGCCGGCGGCCCGCGCCGTGGCCTCACAGACGAAGAAGGAGGCCTTTTCCAGGGCCAGTTTATGACGCAGGTTGGTAATGACCGTGCGGTGGGGGTCGCTTTCCCCGGCGGTGAGGAAAAAGGAGTGGATCGCCTGTTGCAACGCCTCCATCCCCGAGCCGTGCTTTGCGGAAATCCAAGTCGCCGGTCGGTCCGGGAGGATCTCGGCGAGGCTTGCCGCCGTCAACTTGCCGGGCAGGTCCGCCTTGTTGACGACGGGGAGCAGGGCCTTTCCCGTCAGTCCCGCGACCAGCTTCCGGTCTTCCCCGGTCAGCTCCTCCGAACCGTCGAAGACGAGCAGTACCGCATCGGCGGCGGCGAGGCGCTGCCAGACCATGGCGATTCCCTCCTGCTCGACGGTGTCGTCGGTGATGCGAATTCCCGCCGTATCCGCTAAACGTACAGGAATATCAAGGATATTCACTGTTTCTTCGATAAAATCCCTGGTAGTGCCCGGGGTGGGGGCGACGATGGCCCTTTTCTCTCCCAGCAGGCGGTTGAGCAGACTGGATTTGCCCACATTCGTCCGGCCGGCGATAACCAGACTTACACCCTGACGGTAAATTTTCCCCTCCCGGTAGGTGGCGGCGAGGGAGTTGATTTCCCGGCCGATTTCCCGGAGCCGGTTGGGGATCGTCATGTCCGTGCCGAGATCCGGGTCCTCGGCGCTGAAATCTATGGCCGCTTCGATCCGGGCGAGGATGTCCGCGATCCCGTCGCGCAACGCCGTTATTTCCCCGGCCAGCCGGCGTCGGTACTGGGACTGGGCGAGTTCCAGGCTGCGGCCGGTCGGGGCGGTGATCATTTCCACCACCGCCTCGGCCTGGGAAAGATCCATCCGGTTGTTCAGGAACGCCCGTTTCGTGAATTCCCCCGGCGCCGCCGGCCGCGCCCCGGCCTGAAACGTCGCCGCCAGGATCCGTTGGGGAAGGAGATAGCCGCCGTGGCCGTGGATCTCGAAGATATCCTCCCCGGTGTAGGATCGGGGGGCGCGCATGAGGACCGCCAGTACTTCATCGATAACGGCGCCGTCTCCGGGGGAAACGATATGGCCGTGAGACAGGCGGTGGGTTTCGAAACCCGGGAGGGATCTGTGCAGGGGACGGAATATCTTCCTGCCGATCGCTTCCGCATCCGGGCCGCTGACGCGGACGACGGCGATCCCGCCGATTCCCGGCGGAGTGGCTATGGCCGCAATGGTGTCGTCAGGATGCATAACCTGGAAATCCGGGTGTAACCACCTTCAAAATGTTCATGGACGGGAAAACCATCGGGCCGCTGACAGGGCAATATCCGCGCGTATCCAATCACTTGCATTTTTCTTGCCCCCGTCCCCCGGCACGGCGTTTTCCATAAAAAATGCCCGCGGCTGTGCAAACAAATTTTTTTTGTCTAAGCCCGCAGGTCTGAAGGTTACCTGAGGGGATATGTAAATCGCCCGGTCTTTCCGACAGCGCCCCTTGCCGCCGGTCTAAAAAATCCCCGGCCGCGATGCTGACGCTTTTCCGTGGTATTCGGGCTGCGGGTCCGTATCAGGACGCCGGGGTTTTGTTTTCCCCCTTGTCCCGTTCCTTTTTCGCCGGCATGATGATGATCTTGCGATACTCCCCTTCGCCGCGGCTCTTGGTGACCAGGGAGGAGTCTCCCTGGAGGGTCAGATGGATGATCCGACGGTCGTGGGCGTTCATGTGGCTCACCGTGACGGCCTTTTTTGTCTTTTTTACCTTCTGTCCCAGCCGCGCCGCCAGGGCCGCCAGGGAGTCTTCCCGGCGCTGACGGTAGGCCTCCGTATCGATGATGATTATCTTCCGTTCTTCTCCGGACCGGTTGGCGGCCTTGTTGACGAGGTACTGGAGGGCGTCCAGATTCTGCCCCCGCTTGCCGATCAACAGACCGCCGCCGTCGCCCTGGATGTTCAGGACGATGGCGTCTTCCCGAACGGCGACGGTAACCGGGGCGGGGATGTTCATGCGCTCCAGGATGCCGGCGAGGATCGTCCGGGCCCTTTCTCCTACCTCCTGATCCGTCGCCCCCGTTGTTTCCGGAGGGGGCTCCTTACGGGGTGCCCGGTCTTCCTTTTTCGCTGTGACGTCGACGGCGGCCGCGACCCGGGCTGCCTCCGCGGCGGCCCGGACAGGGGGGCGGGCGGGGGCGCTCCGCGGGACCGGTGGTGCGGGGGCGGCGCCTTCGGCGCGGTTTTCCACCGGCGCCGCCGGCACGCCGATGGATTCTTCGGCGATGATTATATTCATGAGGCGGGCCCTGATCTTCGCCCGCTTGGAACCCAGACCGAAGAATCCGGATGTCCCTTCCGCCACGATCTCGACATTGATCTTTTCCCGGGGAGCACCCAGCTCCCGACAGGCCTTCTCTATGGCCTCGTCAATGGTTTTTCCCTCGAATTCGATCATGTTCATATATTACCTCATTCAAGAATGTCGCTTGTTGATATAGTATTGCTGGCCGATACTGATGATGTTGTTGAAGAGCCAGTAGATAACCAGCCCGGAAGGGAAATTGAGGAACAGGAAGGTGAAGATGACGGGCATCCACAGCATGATCTTCTGCTGCATCGGGTCGCCGCCGACGGGGGTCATCTTCTGCTGCAGCCACATGGTTCCCCCCATGATGATCGGCGTTATGTAATAGGGGTCCTTTTCGGAAAGATCCTGAATCCACCAGTAGAACGGAGAGTGCCGCAGTTCGATGGCGTAAAGCAGCGTCTTGTAGAGGCCGAAAAAGACGGGGATCTGAATCAGCATGGGCAGGCAGCCGCTCATGGGATTGATCTTGTGGGTGCGGTAGAGGGCCATGGTTTCCTGGCTGAGCTTCTGACGATCCGTCTTGTACTTCTCCTGCAGTTCCTTCATCTTCGGCTGCAGTTTCTGCATCTTCTTCATCGATTCGTAGCTCTTGTTGCCCAGGGGCCAGAAGATCACCTTGATGAGGATCGTCAAAATGATGATGGCGATCCCGTAGTTGTGGACATACTGATAGAGCCACTTCAGGACGATGAGCAGCGGCATGGCCAGCCATTTGAGCCACGAGCCGAAATCGATGGCGTTTTCCAACTGGACGTTTTGGGCCTTGAGGATGGTATAATCCTTGGGGCCGATAAACAGGGTATAGACAAAAGAATCGGACTGGCCGCCGGGGATGAGGGCCTTCGGGCCCTGCAGACCTACCGTCACCAGGTCCCGGTTGTCCCTGGTGATCGCGAAGCTCGTCAGGGAAGGGTTCTGGGGAATGACCGCGGCGATGAAGTATTTGCTTTCAAAGCCGCCCCAGGTGACATTGGGACCCAGGGTCTTTCCCCCGTCGATCTTTTTTACATCGATGCGCTCGATGTCCTTGGCGACGAAGGCTATCGGACCCTTGTGGGACCAACTGTCCGTCTCCTCTTTCGGATCCACGTACTGACTCCAGTTGAGGCTGGCATTCTGCGTCAGGGGCACGGCGGTGAGATTGGCGGCCCGCACCTCCAGATCGATGGCGTAGCGGTCGGGATAAAAGGTGAATATCTTTTCGATCTTCATTGTATCGGCCACGGTTTGGCGGAGGATGAGTTGCCGGCTTTCCCTGCCGCCGGTGAGATCGAGGCTTTTCGTTTCCGAATCGAACATCCCTTCGCCCGGGGGGTCGAAGGAAGAACCGGGGAAGGATAGCGTCAACGGTCGGGGCATTCCCGCCGAGACATTGACCATTTCGATCGGTTCCGCAGCGGCGTTCAGCTTCTGGCGGTAACCCTTGAGCTTGAAGGATTGGAGCGCCCCGCCTTTGGTCGTGAACCGGGCGCTGTAAAGGGGTGTCTCGACGGTGATGAAACGTTCCGGCACCGCTGCCGCCATCGCTGCGGCCTTACCCGCCGGCTGCTGCGCCCGGGGAAGAGACGCCGCCGGAGGAGAGGCCGGCAGGTCTTTCTTTTCCGCCTGTACGGCCTCTTTCGACGGTACCGCCGTCGGTTTTACCGGCGGTTTCACGAAAAACAGCTGATAGATGAGAATAACCGCTACTGACAGGACGATGGCGAGAATGGTCCGCTTGTCCATGCATAACCTCCCTTGCTTCAGTTATCTGACGGGGTCGTAGCCACCGGGATGCCAGGGGTGGCAGCGACCGAGACGCCTCAGGCCGGCGAGCGCTCCCCGGAGGGGGCCGTAACGCCGGATGGACAGGATGGCATATTCGGAACAAGTCGGATAGAAACGACAGGAGGGAGGCAGAATCGGTGATATAAACAACTGGTAGGAGCGAATGGACAGGACGAATATATCCGCCAGGATTTGCGAAAGAAAGTTGTTATTCATCCTTTGATTCTATCAACAAGCATCTCCAGCTCCCTCATGATTTCGTGATTGGCCAGGAGTGCCGCCCGGGGCTTGGCCATGATCACGATATCGAGGGAGGCGGGGAACCGCTGCTTATGCAACCGAAAAAATTCCCGAATTAGACGTTTGATCCGGTTTCTTTTGACGGCCTTGCCCACCTTTTTCCCTACGGTGATGCCCAGTCTTCTGATTCCGGCGGGGTTCCGGCATGTCAGACAGGTAAAATGCCTCGAATGATCACGAACCCCTTGTCGATAGACCGTCAAATAATCTTGTCTTTTCCGTACCCTTTCCTGTTTGCCGAAGGTTGAACGTTCCATGGGTTGTGCGGCATCGGCCTTTCCCGGGAACGGCCGATCCGGCGCCGGCAAGACTATACCGCCAGTCTTTTCCGCCCCTTGGCCCGCCGGCGGTTGAGGACGAGCCTTCCCCCTTTTGTGGCCATGCGGACCAGGAAGCCGTGGGTCCTTTTCCGACGCGTGTTGCTTACAGGTTTCAATGTCTTTTTCATCTTCTTTAAGCCTCAACGAAGTGGATGTCCATGTAAAGTCGCTTTATCAACCACATCCGGCGCTTCTTGTCAAGTTAAAACGGCACACACGTCATATTTGCAGGACGTATGTTCCCGGGGCGTCCCCCTTGATCTTCAATCCCTTTTCCGGGGCCCCCATGGTGGGAGGTTCCGTCATCCCCGAAGAATTCGCCGCCAGCCATTCCTGCCAGGGTAGCCACCACGAGCCGTTGAATTTAGGTGCCTCTTCCAGCCAGCGGTCCGGGTCGAGATATTTTTCTCCCTCACGATGGGTGCGCATCTGATAGGTCCGTTTGGTGTTTTCCGGTTCGCTGACGATGCCGGCATTGTGCCCGCCGCTGGTAAGGACAAAGGTGACCGTGGGGGCGTCGGAGGTCAGATGGAACTTGTAAACGGATCGCCAGGGCGCGACATGATCCTGGACGGTGCCTACGAGGAAAACGGGGATGCTGATGTCGCTGATGACGATGTTGCGGCCGTTGACCAGGTAGCGGCCCTCGAAGAGGTCGTTGTCCAGGAAGAGCCTCCGGAGATACTTGCTGTGCATCCGGTAAGGCATGCGGGTGGCGTCGGCGTTCCAGGCCATCAGATCGTTGAGGGGTCGGCGGGCCCCGAGCAGATAGTCCTGGATGATCCGTGAGTAAAGCAGATCGTTGGCCCGGAGGAGCTGGAAGGCCCCGGCCATTTCCTTCGTGTCCAGGTAGCCCCGGTCGAACATGATGTCCGCCAGGAAGTTGACCTGGTTTTCGTCGATGAAGAGGCTCAATTCTCCCGCCTCCGTGAAATCGGTTTGGGCCGCCAGGAGGGTCATGCTGTTCAGCCTGTTGTCCCCGTCCCGGGCCATCGTGGCGGCGACAATCGTCAGCATCGTGCCTCCCAGGCAGTATCCGGCGGTGTTGATCTTGCGGTCGGGGACGATCTTGGAGATGGCGTTGACGGCCGCCATGACGCCGTCGAAGTGATAGTCCGCCATGGAGAGGTTCCGGTCTTTTTCCGTGGGGTTGATCCAGGAAATGATGAAGACGGTATGTCCCTTGTCCACCAGGAATTTGACAAGGGAGTTGTGGGGGGAAAGATCGAGGATGTAATATTTCATGATCCAGGCCGGGACGATGAGTATGGGCTCCGCATAAACCTTTTTCGTTGTCGGTGTGTACTGAATCAACTCCATGATATGATTGCGGAAGACGACTTTTCCGGGAGTCACGGCGACCTTCTCTCCGGGGCGGAAATTCTCCGTCCCGACGGGCAGCTCGTTATTGCGCTGGCGACGCCAGTCCTCCAGCATGTTTTCCCAGCCCCGGATGAGGTTCTGACCCCCCTGCTCCTCCGTGACCTTGATCAGGATCGGGTTGGTCCAGAGGAAATTGGCCGGGGAAAGGACATCCATTATCTGTCGGGCCATGAACGAGACGACGTTCTGGTGATGGCGGGAAACCCCGGGGATACCGATCGTGGCGTTCTGCCACCACTGTTCGCACAGCAGGAAGGCCTGATGGAAGAAGTTGTAGGGGGGCTGCTGCCAGGCATCATCACGGAAGCGGGGGTCCCGGGCGATGGGTTTTTCCGGCTCCCCGTTGGCCGCCAGGCAGCAACGGAGGGCATAATCCCAGAAATTTGCGGATTTCTCGAAGAAATCCTCGATAAGCCGGTACTGTTTCCCAGGGGAATCGGCGAGATTGATATACCAGTCCAGGAAGGCCAGCAACTGTGTGACCGGCGAGAGGTTCATGGTGAATTTTGCCTTCCGGGCATGAATGAAACTGTCCACGCTGGCATGGGCGCTTTCTTTCGTAGCTTCCACGGTTTCCTCCTTTTACTTTGAATGTCTTTTCGGGTTAACGGCCCCAACCGCTTATGGGCAAGGCTCAACGGGAAAATCGCGAGACGATTGGTCTTTAGCGTAGCAGAAAAGAAAAAAAATTCAAGATGTATTTATACTCCCTTTCCCGGGGGGTCGGTTCCGGGTCGGCCACAATTGCCTTTCCAGGGTTTGCCCGGCATGGTATAAGCGCCGGTATGAACAGGTTCAAACTCGTTTCCGCCTTTGTCTCTCAAGGGGATCAGCCGCGGGCCATCGCCGCTCTCACCGCGGGCATCCAAAGCGGGTCGTCCCATCAGGTGCTCCTCGGGGTCACGGGTTCGGGGAAAACCTTCACCGTTGCCCAGGTTATCCAGGCCGTCCAGCGCCCGGCCCTGATCATCGCCCACAACAAGACTTTGGCGGCCCAGTTGTACGGGGAGTTCAAGAGCCTCTTCCCCGAGAACGCCGTAGAATATTTCGTCAGTTATTACGACTATTACCAGCCCGAGGCCTATATACCAAGCACCGACACCTATATCGAGAAGGACTCGGCGATCAATGAGGAGATCGACAAACTCCGCCATGCCGCGACCCACGCCCTCTTCGATCGGGAGGACGTGATCATCGTGGCCAGCGTCTCCTGTATCTACGGCCTGGGTTCCCCGGAGGCCTATCAGGGGATGCTGCTCTATCTGGAAGAAGGCAGGGAGGTGTCTCGGGACGACGTGCTGGGCCGCCTTGTGGAGATTCACTACGAGCGCAACGATTTCGATTTCCACCGGGGCGTCTTCCGGGTTCGGGGCGACACGGTGGAGATATTCCCGGCCTACGAAGACGAACGAGCGATCAGGGTGACCTTTTTTGACGACACCATCGAGGAGATCCTTATCGTCGATCCCCTGCGCGGCAAGAAACTGGGGAAATTGAACAAGATCGCCATCTATCCCGGCAGTCACTATGTCACGAGCCGGGACAACCTGATCACGGCCATGACTTCCATCCGCGCCGAACTTCAGGAACGTCTGGACGAACTGGCCCGGGAAGGGAAACTGCTGGAGGCCCAGCGGCTGAAGCAGCGCACCCTTTTCGATCTGGAGATGATGGAGGAGATGGGCTACTGTCAGGGGATCGAGAACTACTCCCGGCATCTGACGGGACGCCGGCCCGGTGAGCCGCCGCCGACCCTCATGGAGTATCTCCCGCAGAACGCCCTGATCATCATCGACGAGAGTCACGCCACGATCCCGCAGCTCGTCGGGATGTACCGCGGCGACCGTGCCCGGAAGGAGACCCTGGTGGAGTACGGGTTCCGCCTGCCTTCGGCCCTGGACAACCGGCCGCTGCGTTTCGAGGAATACGAGGCCTTCCCGCAGCAGCGTCTTTACGTCTCGGCCACACCGGCGGCTTACGAGCTCACCAGGGCGGCCGGTGCGATTGTGGAGCAGATCATCCGCCCCACGGGACTGATGGATCCGGAGATCGTCGTCCGGCCCGTCCGGGACCAGGTGGACGACCTTCTCGGTGAGATCCGGAAACGGGCGGCACGGGGGGAGCGGGTATTGGTGACCACCCTGACGAAACGCATGGCGGAAAACCTCACCACCTACTACCAGGAGGCAGGCGTCAAGGTCCGTTACCTCCACGCCGATGTCCATACCCTGGAACGGGTGGAAATCATTCGTGATCTCCGCCGGGGGGAATTTGACGTCCTCATCGGTGTGAACCTCCTCCGGGAGGGCCTGGATATACCCGAGGTCTCCCTGGTGGCCATCCTCGACGCCGACAAGGAGGGGTTCCTCCGCTCGGAACGTTCCCTGATGCAAACCGCAGGCCGGGCGGCCCGCCATGTGGCCGGGCAGGTGATCATGTATGCCGATACCGTCACCAGGTCCATTCAGGTCTGCCTCGATGAGACCCGCCGCCGCCGCCGGCTCCAGGACGAGTACAACCGCCGCCACGGCATCACCCCGGAATCGATCCGGAAATCCATCTCCGATGTGCTGACTTCGGTTTATGACGCCGATTATGTGACCGTGCCGCTGGTGCGGGAGACCAGGTCTCCCTACGGCGGGGAGGAAGGGCTGGCGGACCTGATCGCCCGCCTCAAGCAGGAAATGAAAGCGGCGGCAGCCGCCCTGGAGTTTGAAAAGGCGGCGGAATTGCGGGATGAAATCAAAGAACTAAGCGCCCTGCTTATCGAATTCGGGGGTGATAGGGAATGAAGACCGCCGCCACGGCATTTTTTCCCGATCTGATCCGGGATGCCCCCCGCAGTCCCGGGGTGTATCTGATGAAGGACGCCGCCGGGGAGATCCTCTATGCCGGCAAGGCCAAGGATCTCCAGGCCCGTCTGCGCAATTACGCCGGCGGTGCGGACACCCGGGGGATGATCCCCTTTCTTCTTTCCCGCGTCCGGGACGTGGAATGGATCCTTACCGCTACGGAGAAAGAGGCCCTCATCCTCGAGAACAATATCATCAAGGAGCACCGCCCCCGCTACAATGTCGATTTCCGTGACGACAAGGCCTATTTCCATATCCGCATGGACACGGCCGCTCCCTTTCCCCGCTGGCAGCTCGTGCGTCGGCCCAAAAACGACGGGGCGCGCTATTTCGGGCCCTACCCTTCAAGCGGTGCCGCCAAGGAGACGCTGCGGTTCCTGCAAACCGTCTTTCCCCTCCGCACCTGCCGGGATGTGGAATTCCGGAGCCGTCGGCGTCCCTGTCTGGAGTACCAGATCGGTCGCTGTCTGGCCCCGTGTGTGCAGCTTGTGGCCGAAGAAAGATACCTGCGGCTCGTTCGCGACGCCCTGACTTTTCTGGAGGGCGACGCCGCGACCCTGCTGCGGAATCTGGAAGACCGGATGGAGAAGGCGGCGGCGGCGCTGCAATTCGAGGAGGCCGCGGCTCTGCGGGACCGGATCGGGGCGATCCGGACGACCCTCCAGAGTCAGCAGGCCGCCCTGCCCACGGCCAAGGACCAGGATGTCTTCGGCACCGCCCGGGAAGAGGATTGGACGCAGCTCTGCCTGTTGCGGGTCCGGGCGGGAAAGATGGTGGGCATGCAGACCTTTCCTCCGCTCCGGAGCGGCCTGCCCGCGGAGGAGATATTGACCGCGGCGGTGACACAATTCTATGATGCCGGGCATCAAATTCCCGGGGAAATCCTTGTGCCTGTCGCGGGTGGAGACCGCCTGGTTCTGGAGGAATGGCTGGGGGAGAAACGGGGACGGCGGGTCCGCATCCTTGTTCCGCAGCGGGGCCGGGGACGTTCACTGGTGGAGATGGCTGGCCGCAACGCCGCCGCGGCCCTGCAACTGGCCCGGCAGCGCCGCGCTCCCGGAGAGGAGTTGAACGCTCTGGCGGCGGCCCTGGGGCTTCGGAAGCCGCCGGAGCGGATGGAGTGCGTCGATATCTCCAATCTCGGGGGAAGTTACGCCGTAGGGTCCCTGGTGACCTTCATCGGCGGGGAACCGTGCCGGAGCGGTTACCGACGTTTCCGGATCCGGACGGTAAGCGGTGCCGACGATTGCCGGATGATGTACGAGGTCCTCACGCGGCGGTTCGCCGGCGGGGAAAATCTCCCCGATTTACTGGTTGTGGACGGGGGCCGGGGACAGCTCGCGGCGGCCCTCACGGCCTTGCGGGATCTCGATATCCGGGGGGTGGAGGTCGCCGCCCTGGCCAAGGAGCGGGATGTCTTCCCGGAAGGTGGTCGCCGGAAAGGCGGCGCCCCGGACCCCCGGCGGCCGGGTTTATTCGGCGCCGGTGCGGAACGGGCGTCGCCGCCAAAGGAGGAAGCGGCGCCGGAGGGAGTGAGATACCGCCTTGCCGTTTCTTCCCCCGCGGAGGTCTTGACGTCGGCAGGAGAAACGGCGGGGGCCGCTCCGGGGGGTGGAGAAAGGGCAAACCGGGGAAAGGTGGGCGACCGGATATATTTGCCGGGGCGCAAAGACGCGGTGCCTCTTTCCCGCTATCCGGCCGCCCTGCTGCTCCTCCAGCGGCTCCGCGACGAGGCCCACCGTTTTGCCCTGGACTATCACCGGAAGGTACGGGAAAAGGAGAATTTTTCCTCCCCCCTGGACGCCGTTCCCGGCCTCGGTGTGGAGAAGAAAAAGGCCCTGTTGAAAGGAATGGGTGATCTGGAACGTATCCGGGCGGCGACGGTTGGGGAGTTAAAGCAGATCAAAGGTATCGGCAGCGGGCTGGCGATAAAGATCAGGGCCCATTTTGACGCAGTCGAGGATGGCGGCGGCACATAACCGTCCGGAAAGAACGGCCACGAAGGCAGGCCTTGGCAACTCGCTTTTTTGACGTGCCGGGATCGATCCGGGAGCGGTTCATAACGGGTAATGATTTGAAAATTTGGAGATTTCGGTCGGTGCCGGAGTTAAGATCGGCCGGCGGCAAGGTGTCCTCTCCCCGGTATCGGGCAGGAGAATTTTTCCCATAGCCATTCTCTCCGGATTCTCGAGAGATGACAATTATGATGAGTTTCTGGTCCATATTGTTGATTGCCGTCGCCCTGGGTATGGATGCCTTTTCCGTGGCCATCGGCATCGGGGCGGCCAGACGCCCCATCTCCCCGGCGCCGGTTTTACGCCTGGCGGCAAGTTTCGGTTTCTTCCAGTTCTTCATGCCGGTCGCCGGCTGGCTGGGGGGGATGACCATTGCCGCTTATATAGATTCCTTCGATCACTGGCTGGCTTTTGCCCTGCTCCTTTATGTCGGGGGCAAGATGATCTATGAGTCTTTTCAGGGAGAAGATCCGGAGGGTCCGGTGAACGATCCCACCCGGGGTCTCACGCTGCTCATGCTTTCCGTGGCGACGAGCATCGACGCCCTGGCCGTGGGCCTGAGCCTGGCCCTGCTGAAAACGCCCATTCTGTATCCGAGTGTGATCATCGGGATCGTCGCCTTCCTGATGACCGCGGCGGGGATGGTCTTCGGAGATAAACTGGGCCGGATGTTCGGCAAGCGGGTCGAAGTGGCGGGGGGGCTGATCCTGGTCGGGATCGGCGTCAAGATCCTCTGGGATCATCTCGCTTGAGCAGGTTGACAAACTATCGAGGTTTATGGTTGCCGGATCCCGCCTTAAGGATTGCCTTGTGTGGAGAGGAAAGGGCAAGCAATGGTTGAACATGGAAAGGGATGGGGTTGATGATCGCCGCCTGGAAATATGAACTGGTTCCCTCCGCCTGGGGCGATATCACCGTCATCTGGCAAGGCGGTCTTTCCGGAAAGCGGGAGCTCATAAAAGAGGTCGCCCTCCCCGGCGGAAAAACGGCCGGTGCCGGGGAACTGTCCCGGCGCTATCCCGGCCTGGTAAGGGGGACATCGGCCTTCGTCCATGCCTTTTGCCGTGATCTCGGCCGGTCCCTGGCGGGCAAGGCGGTCCCCTTTTCCCTTGCGGACCTCGATATGGCATCCTGCCCCGCCTTCACGAGGCAGGTCTTGACGGCCTGCTTCCGGATTCCCCGGGGCACGGTCCTTTCCTACGGCGAGCTGGCCATCCGCGTCGGCTCGCCCCGGGGGGCCAGGGCGGTGGGGCAGGTCATGGCCGCCAATCCCTTCCCCATCGTCATTCCCTGTCACCGTGTCATCAGAGGCGACGGGTCTCTGGGGGGGTACGGCGGCGGTCTTGCCATGAAAAAGGCCCTGCTGGCCATGGAAACGACGTGAGCTCTTGGGAACCGCGAAAAAATTATTCACAAACAGGGTATCAAAAGTTGTTCCCCGTTTTTAGATATGGGCCTTAACCAATCGTAATGAATAAGGTTTTTTCGTCATCTATTGAGATACGGCGAAGATTTATGAACCGCGGCGAAGCCATTTTTCAAAGGTTTAAGGACGTGATCGCCGCCGCGCCGGTGAGGTGAAAAAACATTTCTTGTTTATCGACGAAATTAGTGATTGATGTATAACAAAAACCAATAATGTAAACAGCTTGGTTATATGGTCGCCAACGCCGCCGGTGGGGTGGAAAAAGCGCCGGCGCCAAGGGGTTGTGCGGTAGCTGGAAAAAATCTCAGCGATTCGAATTTATGAGAAAGGGGGTTTTTATGCGGAATTACGGGAGATGCTTTATTTGTGCTTCGGTGGTTTTTTCCCTGCTCATCCTTGTCTCTTCTGCGTCCGCTATCGAATTGGGCGCCCGGGGCTATGTCTGGTTCCCCGATATGAAGACGGCGGATATTCAGTCGACTTTTGCCGGGGTGCAGGATTCGACCATCAATGCCAAGGACATGCTGGGGGTGGGCAACAAGGCCACCTATTCCGTGGAGGCCTATGGAGGTCTGGGTAAGCATCGTCTGAGCTTCATGTTCACACCTTTCGGTTATACAACCGACAGCGTGCTGACGGCGGCCCTCAAATACAACGGCAAGACCTACAACACCGGCACCGCCGTGCATTCGGACCTCAACTATTCCATGTTCGACCTGAAATATCAATATGATTTCATCAACATGGAAAATATCCTCGCGGGCTTTTCCGTCGGCGGCATCGGTCAGATCAAATATTCCACGGGGAGTTTCAAACTGAACGCCGCCGGCGACGGTTTCGATCAGAGCAAGTCTTTCAATTCCGTTCTGCCCATGATCGGTCTCGGTGCCCATGTAGGGCTGCTGGCGAATTGGCTGGAGTTCCGGGCACAGGTGACCGGCGGCGGTTACAGCTCAGGGAACTATTCGTTCGAGGGGTTGGCGGATCTGTCCCTCACTCCCTTTCCGTACGTAGACATCCATGCCGGTTATCGCCTGCTCAAGCTGAAGGTGGATGCCAACGACTTCACAATGGACAATTTCTACACCGGACCTTATGTAGGCTTGACGGTCGGTTTCTGAGGCCGGTCTTCAAGGCTTTGGCCGGGATGCCTTTTCCGGAGACCGGCGGTGGTGGTTGTGGACAAGGGGCTCGAAACCCCCGGGGGGGGTTACTTGTGCTGTAGTTCCTTGTCCACCGCCATGTTGTCCCGGTGAATCACCTCGTCGTAGTCCTTGTACCCCAGAACCTGCTGGATCTTGGAGGTCTTGAGCCCCATGATCTTCCCCACCTCCTCGGAACCGTAGTTCACCAGTCCCTTGGCGAGGATCTTTCCCTCCGTATCCAGGCAGAGGACGGGGTCGCCGACGTGGAAATCACCCTCCACGGCAATGACGCCCGAGGGGAGGAGACTCTTGCCTTCTTCGATGAGGGCCTTTTTCGCCCCGTCGTCCAGGGTCAGCTTGCCCCGGGAGCGGAGGGTGAAGGCGATCCAGTATTTGCGGCTGTTGAGGTGGTCCTTCATGGGCAGAAACAGGGTGCCCCGGTCCTTGCCGGCGAAGAGATCCCGGAGGATGCCCGCCTCCTTGCCCGGGGCGATGATATAGGGGATGCCGAAGGCCGTGACCTTCTTGGCCGCCAGGACCTTGCTGCGCATCCCGCCGGAACCTACGTCGGAGGTTTCGTCCGTGGCGGCCTGTTCGATTACCTCGGAGATCTCCCGGACCAGGGGGATGACCTTGGCCTTTTTGGACCGGTTGGGGTTGTGGTCGTAAAGCCCCTCCGTATTGGTGAGGTTGATGAGCAGATGGGTCTCCGTGATGTTGGCCATCATGGCCGCCAGATGATCGTTGTCGCCGAACTTGATCTCGTCCACCGCCACGGTGTCGTTTTCATTGATGATGGGGATGACGCCCCAGTCCATGAGGGTGGTCAGGGTGTTGCGGATGTTGAGGAACCGTTTCCGGTCCGTGAGGTCGCTCATCGTCAGGAGGATCTGTGCCACATAGATCCCGTACTTGCCGAAGGCGTTGGAATAGACCCGCATGAGACGTCCCTGACCGATGGCCGCCGCGGCCTGCTTCTGGGGCATGCTTTTCAGCGGCCCCGTCAAGCCCATGCGGTGCTTGCCCGAGGCAATGGCCCCGGAGGTGACGATGACCACATGGTAGCCCCGCTTCTTCAGTTCCACGATCTCCTCCACGAGCTGTTCGATGATATGGAGATCGAGACCGTTGTCCCCCGTCAGGACGGCGCTGCCGATCTTGATCAGGACCTTCCTGACATCCTTGAGAATCTCTTTACGTGTCATGATGTTGCCAGCCTCGAAATATTTGCGGCCTCCCGCCGGCGCAACGGGAACGGGCTCGCCCCGCCGGGGGAATCCTTTTCCCTCCCGGTGGTAGACATAAAATCTTGATATATATCAGCCGCTTGCCACCGTTGCCGCTCCGGAGGGACAACCGCGACCGGTTCGGCGTTCATCGCTCTTCTTCCGGGAACGGGTCTGTCGGCGGCGGCTCCTTTTGTGCCAGTAGGGCGACGATCCGCCGCAGCGCCGCCGGGATGCCTTCACCGGTAACGGCGGAAAAGGCTGCTACTTCTATTCCCTTTTCCCGAAAGCTGTCAATCGCTTTTTTCAGCCGCTCCCGGACCGCCGGCAGATCGATCTTGCCTATCGCCACCACCTGGGGTTTGTCAAGGAGGGCGGCGTTGAAGAGACCCATTTCCCGGTTCACTGTTTCATAGGCCTCCCAGGCGTCGGGATGTTCAGGATCGGAAATATCGATGATGTGGAGCAAAATCGAGGTCCGCTCCACGTGTCTGAGGAATTGCACGCCCATACCGGCCCCGGCGTGAGCCCCGGCGATGAGGCCGGGGATGTCGGCGATGACGAAGCTCTGCTGCCGGCCGTAGGCGACGACCCCCAGGTTGGGAACCAGGGTCGTAAAAGGGTAGGCGGCGATCTTGGGCCTTGCCGCCGAGACCCGTGCGATGAAGGTCGATTTTCCCGCATTGGGCCGGCCGATGATACCCACGTCGGCCAGGAGTTTGAGTTCGAGAACGAGCCAGCGCTCCTCGCCGGGCATGCCGTCCTGGGCGAACCGGGGGGTGCGGTGGGTGGCGGTGGCAAAATGGGCGTTACCCTTGCCGCCGATGCCGCCCCGGGCGACGATACAGCATTGGCCGTCGGCGGTGAGGTCCGCCATGACGGCCAGGGTTTCGGCATCCTTGACCAGAGTCCCCACCGGCACGGCGATGACGATGTCGGCCCCGTTGTGACCGGTGCAGTTGTTCCCCGACCCGTTACCCCCGTTGGGGGCCAGGTGGCGGGGACGGTAGCGGAAATCGAGCAAGGTGGACAGATGGCGGTCGGCCCGTAAGATGACATCGCCGCCCTTCCCCCCGTCGCCTCCGTCCGGCCCTCCCCGGGGGATGTACTTCTCCCGGCGGAAACTCACGCAACCCCGGCCGCCGTGACCGGCCTGGACAAAGATCTTTACTTCGTCGACGAATTTCATGGCTCAAAAAATAAAGGCGCTTCCTGAAAGCGCCTTTTTCCATCCTTATCTGCTGTCAACCCCTTCAGCCGGTAGCGGGGGTTATTGCCGCCGGTCTTGCCTAAGCGGCGTAAACACTGACCTTTTTTCTGGTCTTGTCGAGCCTTTCGAACTTCACCACGCCGTCGATTTTGGCGTAAATGGTGTAGTCTCTGCCGAGGCCGACATTCTTGCCGGGATGTATTTTCGTGCCCACCTGGCGGATGATGATCCCGCCGGCATGGATGGCCTGTCCGCCGAAAACCTTTACGCCCCGGCGCTGGGAATTGCTGTCCCGGCCGTTTCTCGAGCTGCCCTGTCCCTTTTTATGTGCCATGGTCCTCTGTTCCTTCCTTGTATGAAAAATCCGTACCTAAACGGCGATTTTCATCTTTTTTCCTGCCCGGGTCCGGGCCGGGGTTAAAACGAGATCTCCCGGATGCGCATCCGGGTCAGCGGCTGGCGATGGCCGGTCTTTTTCCGGTACCCCTTCCGCCTTTTCATGTGGAAGACGGCTATCTTCGGCGCCTTGGTCTGGGCGACGATCTCGCCGGTGACCGTGGCGCCGCTCACCGTCGGGGTACCGATGCGGATCTCCCCCTCGGTGACCACCATCAGGACATTGTCGAAAACCACGGTCTCACCCTTGCCGCCGTCGATCTTTTCTATGGCTACCAGGTCTCCCACGGAGACCCGGTGCTGCTTGCCGCCTGTCTTTATCACTGCGTACATCGCTTCATCCTTGCCGAAAAATTTTGAACGCGCAATCTACTCGAAAAGCCGCTTATTTGTCAACAAAAAAAGTTGCCGTTTTTGTCAAATTCATCGTTGCCGGCAGGGCGGCATCCAGGCCCAGCACCTGGACAAACAGTTCTTCCGGACGAACGGCACCCTCGTTGCTGTACCGGAGACTCAGCAGTAAACGCCGGGAGGTGCGGTCCAGACTAAGTGCCGTCACCAGGGGGCGGATGTCTCTGGTTACTTTACGGCCCTTGATGTCCCTGACGACGGTAAAGGCCGTCTTTTCCAGGAAATCGGCGATCTTTCCCTCCAGCACGGCCAGGTCCCCGTCGTCGAGCACGGCCGGCAGATCGGCCGTGTAGGCAAAGCCCCGGAGGATCGCGGTCAGGGGTGGGGCGTCCGGAGAGATTTCCTTTATCTCCGTTATCTCAAGGCCTTCGGGGAGACAGCGGTTTATCCGTTCCGGCAGGGAGGAAAAAGCCGCGGCTGCCTTTTCCCAGAGGACGTCGCAGTATTCTCCCGTGCTGGCCATACCTACCGCGGTGGCGACGGCGAAAGAGATCCGGGGGTGGGGATGAAAGCCCTCCGAAAACGAGAGGCGCAGCCCGCTCCGCACGAGGCCCCTGGTCAGGGCGGCGGCGGTTTCCAGATGGGAAAGGAAGCGGGAACGGCCCTTTTTTGTGAAAGTCAGCCGAAATCTTTGACAATTCCGTTCCGGAGGCGCCATGCACGCCGGCGGGTGCGGCGGGAAGAGGGGTGCTTGTTTCCTTTCCGTCCCCGGGATGGATTCCGTCCCGACCGGCACTTCCGGACCGGCATTCCCGGCGTCGTGACCCGGCTCGTCCGGTGCGGCGGCGGCTTCCTGTTCCCCCGCCGGCAGATGCGTTGCCGCCGGGTGGTCTTCCCCGGCCAGGAGGGGCCGGATATCGGTATGGTCACAGGCGCCGCATCGATAACAGCCGTCCCGGCGACAGTCGGGGGTCGGCTCTTCGCGCCGGGCCTTTTGCGCCTCTTCCCAGAGAAAGTCCTGCTCCACGCCCGCATCGATGTGTTCCCATGGCAGGGTGGCCGATCGGGGGCGGGCCGCCAGGGCGGCGGCGATGTCGATGCCGAGGGCGGTAATGGCGTCTTCCCAGAGATCGGGGCGGAATTGGTCGCTCCAGCCGTCGAAACGGCACCCGCGGCGGTAGGCCGCCGCGATCAGTTCCCCCAGGGAGGCATCGCCCCGGGAAAACAGGCCTTCGAGGCGACTCATCCGGGCGTCATGCCACTTGACCTGCAACTGACGATGGCGGAGACGGGTCTTGAAGAAGTCCTGGCGGGCGGCGGTTTCTTCCCGGTCGATCTGCCGTTCCCACTGAAAGGGGGTGTGGGGTTTGGGGACGAAAGTCGAGAGGTTGACCGTCACCTGCCCCCGGTTTTTCGCGGTATGCAGGACCTTGTGGGCCAAAGCGGCGATTCCCTCCAGGTCCCCCTCCTCCTCACCCGGCAGGCCGATCATGAAGTAGAGCTTGACGGCCCGCCAACCGGCGGCGAATACCTCTGTGGAGGTCCGGAGAAGATCCCCTTCCGTATTCCCCTTGTTGATGACGTTGCGGAGGCGTTGCGTCCCCGCCTCCGGTGCCAGGGTGAAGCTGGTTTTCCGCACCCTCCGGATGGCCTCGATGAGGGGACGGCTCAGAGTTTCCACCCGTAGGGAAGGGAGGGCCAGGGCGATGCGCCGTTCATAGTACCGGTCCATGAGGAGGGGAAGGAGCCTTTCGATGCCGGTGTAATCGCCGGAGCTGAGGGAAAGGAGCGAGAGTTCCTCCTGCGCCGTGGCCGCCAGCATCCGGTCGGCCATATCCTGCAGAACCCCGGGGTTCCGCTCCCGGACGGGGCGCCAGACCATTCCCGCCTGGCAGAACCGGCAGCCCCGGGTACAGCCCCGGGCGATCTCCAAGACCACCCGGTCGTGAACGGTCTTCATCAACGGTACCAGCGGCCGCAACGGGTAGGGCCATTCGTTCAGGTCGGCCACCGCCCTTTTCCTGATCCTTTCCCCCCGGGTATGCACGGCGGGCACAAAGACGCCGGGTATTTCGGCCAGAGCGGGCAGGATCTCTCTCCGGCGGGATCCCCGCCCCTTTTCCCGTTTCATGGCGGCGGCGATCTCCCGACCGGCCTCTTCACCTTCGCCGATGACGAAGGCGTCGATGAAGGACGACATGGGGGCGGGATTGAAACAGCAGGGCCCCCCGGCGATGACCACCGGGTCACCGTCCCGGCGGTCCTCCCGGCGGAGGGGGATACCACCCAGTTCCAGCATGGCCAGGACATTGGTAAACGACAACTCGTATTGGAGGGAAAAGCCCACGAGATCGAAGTCCCGGAGCGGGGTCCCCGATTCCAGGGTGGTCAGGGGAAGACCATGGCGGCGCATGAGGCCCTCCATGTCCGGCCAGGGGGCGTAGCAGCGCTCCGCAACCACCTCTTTATCGTCGTTGAGCAGTTCATAGAGGATCTGGAGCCCCAGGTGGGACATCCCGACTTCATAGGTATCCGGGAAGGCCAGGGCGATACCGAGCCGGCAGTCGCGGTGGTCCTTGCGGACGGCGTTGATCTCGCCGCCGAGATAGCGGCTCGGCCTGACGACGCACGGCAGCAGGTCGTCCCGTGTGTGGGGATAAGCGGACATGGGAGGATTTATCCGTTTTCGAAAAGGTGCCGGTATTGATACCAGTTGTTGACGATCTCCCGGTATTTCGACCGGGAAAAACGGCGGGGAAAATCTTCCCTGACCAGGTAGGGCAGGGCGTCCCGTTTGAAATCGCCGAGCAGTTCCGCGAAGACCCGATCCGTGTCGGCGTTGTTCACGAAGGTCCTTTCCTTTCGATATTCGTAGGTGCCCTCCGGACCGAAAACGCGCCGGGTCTTGAGATAGTGGTCTTCGGCGTCGAAATGGGCGCTCGCGAAGGGCACCTTCATCTTGATCACCAGCTCCACCTTCGTCGTATCGGCGGCGATCCGCCGGGACGCATCCCAGACATCGAGGCGCAGGCCGTTGGGAAGTGCTATATTTTCAATATGTTTCATAACGGGATACCCCTTTTTGACACAGGCCTTCATATCATCTTTGTCCTTGACCTGCAATCTCAATCCTCATATAGAGAACCACGCAAATAAACCATTTTGTCGAGGCGGTTCATGTCCAAAGAAAAAGGCGCCAACGCCATCCTGCTGCTCTCCTGCCCGGACCAGAAGGGTCTGGTATATAACATCTCCAGTTTTATCTATCGTCATAACGGCAACATCGTCCACGCGGCGCAGCACACCTCCATGACGAGGAAGATCTTCTTCATGCGTATCGAGTGGGAGCTCAACGGTTTCGTCATACCGCGGGAGGAGATCGGCCTGGTCTTCAAGCATGTGGCCGGCCAGTTCCGGATGAACTGGGAGTTGCATTTTACCGACACGATCCCCCGGCTCGCCATCTTCGTTTCCCGGCACCCCCATTGTCTTTACGACCTGCTGCTCCGCCGCCGGATGGGGGAGTTCCAGGCGGAGATCCCCCTGGTGATCAGCAATCACCCGGACCTGCAACCCCTGGTGGAGCAATTCGGGATCAAATTCCTGTATTTCCCCATCACCCCGGAGAACAAGGCGGCACAGGAGGAAGAGGAGCTCGAGGAAATAAGGAGGCACGATATCGACCTCATAGTCCTGGCCCGGTACATGCAGGTGCTCACGAGCAGGTTCGTTTCCGAATATCCGAATAAAATCATAAACATCCATCACTCCTTCCTGCCGGCCTTCGCCGGTCCGAAGCCCTACCAGCAGGCCTACGACCGGGGGGTCAAGATCATCGGCGCCACGAGCCACTACGTGACGGAGCAGCTCGACGACGGCCCGATCATCGCCCAGGACGTCATCAAGATCACCCATCGGGATTCCATGGACGACATCAAACTCAAGAGCCGGGATCTGGAACGGATGGTTCTGGCCAAGGCGGTGCGCCTTCACCTGGAGAACCGGATCCTCCCCTACGGGTCCAAGACCGTCGTTTTCGAGTGATTTTCCCGGAGAGATGGCTTCCCTGCCGCCCAGGCAATACTTTCCATTCCCGGAGGTGACATATGGCGCCTGAACACCACCCCCACTTGTGTCAGCCCGATCGGGGCAAGTCCTGCGGGGCCTGCTGCGGTTTGTACAACTACGCCGACAGTTCCCGGTCATCCCTGACACAACGGCTCCGACGCCGGACCACCCTCATGGCCGCCGCCGACAAGTCCCCGGCGGGCCTGGCGGAATTTGCGGCGCTGATCAGGGAAACCGAAGACATGTCCAAGCGTTACGAAGTCATTTACTGCTGCGAGTATCTTGGCTTTCTCGATGCCGGGGAACGGCGCGTCGGCTGCCTCCTCCATCCCGCCCAGAACGGCGGCGCCGATCTCCGGGGGGTGTCCTTCTACGGCCGGGAACTATGCGAGGGCCACTTTTGCCCGAGTTATCACTATCTCTCCCGGGAAGAAAAGCTTTCCCTGCTCCATATCGTCGATGACTGGTACCTCTACGGGCTGGTGGTCACGGACATCGATCTGGTAAAGTCCTATTTCCAGCTCGTCAGCGATGCCGTCTATGAAACGCCGCCGCCGGAGCGTTTCCGCACCGGCCCGCTCCGGGAGGCGGCCCAAGCCTTCTTCGCCCTCAAACTGACCTGGCCTTACCGCGCCGCCGACGTCCACCGCCTGGGAAAGTACTATTTCGACGGCTCCCTGTACATGATCCGGCATATCGACTACGCGTCCCTGGGGGTGGAGAAATCGCGTTTCGACAAGATATTCATGAGCCTGAGTTCCGACTTTTCCTCTCGGGAGGAGGTGGAGGCGGCAGAGGAAATCGTCGGCGGCCATATCGCCGAATTCGTTCGTAGGTATCGAAATAACGGGTGATTTCCGGTAATTTTCTCATTTTGTCGTTGACAAAACATAACCGCTCGATTAGCATGACCGGCGGCGGTGGCGGTTCCTGAGGGTCACGGTAAGCGCGTACACGGGAAACGTCGCCCAGGCTTATCATTAAATCCGGGGGGCGGAATGATGGATGAGATGCGCAAGGAGATCCTCTTCTCCCGGGAGGCTATCGACCGCAGAATCACGGAATTGGCGGCGGAGATATCCCGGGATTACGCCGGAAGCGAGCCGGTGGTTATCGGTGTTCTCAAGGGGGCGTTCATCTTCATGGCCGATTTGATCCGTCGGCTCCGGGTCCCCTGCGTCGTGGATTTCACCCGGCTGGCCAGCTACGGTTCCGCCGCCGAGAGTTCCGGGCAGATCGTCATTACCAAGGATATCGAGATAGAGATCCGTGACCGCGATGTCCTGATCGTCGAAGACATCGTCGATACCGGCCTGACCCTCTCCTACCTCGTGGAAGCCCTGCGGAAGCGCGGTCCCCGCTCCCTGAAGGTCTGTGCCTTCATGGACAAACGAAGGCGCCGGAAGGTCGTCTTCGAGGCGGATTACGTCGGTTTCACCATCGATGACGGTTTCGTCGTCGGCTATGGGCTTGATTATAACGAACAGGCACGCTTTTATCCCGATGTCCATATCGTCACGAATTTATAGAGGAAGCCATGATCATTCAATGCCGGGTTTGCCGGACCAAATACCGTTTCGATGAAAAGCTGATCATCCCGGAGGGGGGATGGCTGCGCTGTTCCCGTTGCCAGAAGGTCTTTTTCCAAAACCCGCCCCTAACCGCGAGCCGCGAGGCCATGGAGAAGGCGCCGCCCGCCGTCGGCGGTGAGAGACCGGACACGGCCCCGGCAGCACCGCCGCGGGAAGGCGGGTCCGCACCTCCCGCGGCCGGGATTGACCGCGCCGCCGCTGAGACGGTGGCGGCGGCCGCCGGCCCGAACCGGGAGGAGGAGCGTCCGCTGCGGGAGCGGGAATATGTGCCTCTGGAAGTCGCGGGGTTGTCACGGGACGATCGGGAAGAACAGTCTCCGGAGCCTGTCGGGAGGACAAGAAAGATCCGCGTCTGGGCCCTGGGAATCATCATGCTGATCCTGGCGGCCGCCGGCGGCGCTTTGTTCGTCTTTCCGGAATACGGTTCCCTGGTGATCGGTGAATTACAGTCCCTCTTTCCCGGCCTGGGATTGACTTCCTCGCCGGAAGCGCCGCCGGCGCTGGGTCCCGCTCAGGTCAAGATCGTGGATGTGAGGCAGCGCTTCGTAGGCAACCCCCTTTTGGGGAATCTTCGCGTTGTGGAGGGGTTGGCCATGAACACCTCCCCTTACCCCATGACGAGAATCAAGATCCGGGGGGAGCTCTACGATATGGCCGGCGCTCTCGTTAAGGAGGGCGCCGCCTTTTGCGGCAATCTTCTTAGCGACGAGGAGTTGGGGATCATGTCGGAAGAACAGATCTTCCGGGAGCTGGCCATTCCCCAGGGCAGCGACGTATTGAACGACCGGATCGCCCCTCAGGGGACGATTCCCTTTATGCTGGTCTTTGTCCGGGAGCCGCCCGGGGTGGAAAAGACCCTCGTGCTGCCGGTCGCGGCGGAACGGCTCCTGTCACCGTGATCCCTATTTATTTTGACTGTCGTAGAGCTTGATGATCCGGCTGGTGATGTCCGTGTTTTCGTCGGCGGTGATGACGGCCATCCGGTCCAGGACGACGGTGTAACGTTCGTTCCGGGCGTAGCTCTGGATCACCTGCATGATTTCGCTGATGACTTTCTGAGTGATTTCCGCATCTTTACGTTTCAGCTCCCCTTCGGCGTCCTCGCGGAGGTGCTGCAGGTTGCGGGTTTCCTGCTTGAGTTGCTCCGCCTTCTTTTTGTGGTCCGTAACGGCCGTGGGGGCGAGGTTTTTCAATTCCTCCTCGATTTTCTTCACCGCTTCTTCCTTGGCTTTGATGAGCGCCTGTTTGCTTTCCAGCTCCTTTAGAAAGGCAGTGCGGTAATTGCGGGCGTTTTTGGATTCCCGGAGGACCTTCTGCATATCCACAATGCCGATCTTGCCGGCGGCACTCCCTCCCGACCCCCGGGGGGGAGCCGCCCATACGGGAAGAGACACGATGGAGAAAACAATGAAGACGACGATGATAAGCAGGTATCTTTTCATCTTTTTTCCTTTCTTGATCCTCCGCGTTTTTACCGGAGGGAAAATTTGATCACTGCGTCGCTTATTATGATTTTCGGGTACTTTTGTCAACCGCTTCTCCCGCGCCGACGGTATCTGTTTTGGAACATGAACCGCCGTCATGTGTTGCCTCCCTACCCCTTTCCGGCGTTCAGCGCCGGCTGTGAATGTCGGTTAATGCCTGATTGAGCCGTCCGTCCTGTTATGCTATAAGCTGAACCGCCGGAAGGGGTGCGACGCAAGACACAACCCCCCATGCCCGGCGCGGGCGGAACAAAGCATGAAAATACTCGGGCACCCGCCGATATTTTCATATAATCAAGCAATCGGTTGGGGATATCTTCTGGGCTCCATAGGGTATGTACACAGGCGAAAAATCACCCTGCCAAGCATCTAGGTCGTTGAATTCCTTAGTGTTCGGTTTTGCGGCGATCATGTTGCTTTTGTCATGCATCTTTGCCGAACCTTCCTGCGGCGGCCGGGAATTGCTGATCTTTGCCGGTGCCGCCGGCAAGCCGCCGCTGGAGGAAGCGGCCGGGGTTTTCGAGCGGCAGACGGGCGTGAAGGTCCGTATTGTCTTCGGGGGATCGGGATTCGTTCTCTCCCAGATGAACCTGGCGAAGAAGGGCGACCTCTATTTTCCCGGTTCGTCCGATTTTATGGAACTCGCGAAGAAAAAGGGCCTGGTGTTCCCGGAATCGGAGAAAAAAGTGGTGTATCTGGTGCCGGCGATCAATGTCCGGAAGGGCAATCCCCGGGGGATCAAATCACTGCGGGATCTCACCCGGCCCGGCCTGCGCGTGGCCATAGCCAATCCGGAAGGGGTCTGTGTCGGTGTTTATGCCGTTGAAATCATCGAGAACAACCTAACGGCGCAGGAAAAGGCCGCCTTCAGGAACAATCTCGCCAACTACACGGAAAGTTGCGAGAAGACGGCCACGGCCGTATCCTTGCAGGCCGTCGATGCGGTCATCGGGTGGGAGGTGTTCCGGCATTGGGACCCCAAACGCATCGAGACCATCCCGCTTCAGAGGCACGAAATCGCCCGGATCGGCTATATCCCCATCGCGATCGCGAAGTTCACCGCCGACCGGCGGCTCGCACAGCAATTCATCGATTTCATCATCTCCGGGGAGGGCCGGAGCTCCTTCCAAAAGTATCATTATTTCCTGAGCCCGGAAGCGGCGGCGTTGTGGATCGGGGAAAAGAAACCCGTCGGGGGGGAGTACGCCGTTCCCGGGGCGTGGATGGGCAAATGAGCTTCCGGAGACTGACGATCTCGCTGGCGGTCTTTGTCTTTCTCGTTTACGTGGGGCTGATCCTTTCCCTTTTCTACTTCTATCGGGGACCCCTGTTCATAAAAACGCTCTTTTCGGAAAGGACCCTCTATGCGGTCGGCCTGAGTCTGACCACCGCCACCGTCGTTACCTGTTTCTCCATATTTTTCGCCGTTCCCTCGGCCTATGCCCTTTCCAGGTATCGCTTCGTCGGCAGGAAGATTGTAGACACCCTGCTGGAGCTGCCGATGATCGTTTCTCCCGTGGCCCTGGGGGCGATGTTGCTCCTGTTCTTCATCACCCCCGCCGGTCAATTCATCCAGGAGCGGGGGACTCAGTTCGTCTTTACGGTTTACGGGATCCTCCTGGCCCAATTCGTGACCACGGTGGGTATCTCAATCCGGCTCATCAAAGCGGTCCTGGATGAAATACCGCAAAAATATGAAGAAATGGCGTGGGTCTTAGGCAGGTCACCGGCGAATACCTTCTTTACCGTTGTCCTTCCCCTGAGCAAAAAGGGCATCGCTTCCGCGGCTGTTCTTACCTGGGCCAAGGCCCTGGGCGAGTTCGGGGCCACCATCACCATTGCCGGTTCCATGGCCATGAAAACCGAAACCCTGCCCATAGCCATATTCATGCGGCTGGCCAACGCGGACATCGAGGGTACGGTGGTCCTGGTACTGATCCTGATCGGCATGGCGCTGGGGATATTGTACGGGGTGCGGCTCCTTCTTAATTGAGGATTTGCGGTTGTCGCCGACTACCGGCCGTGCGGTTGTCTCATCCGGCCGCGAGACGCCAAGTAAAGGGCGTCAATGTACCAGCCGTTGCCATAGGGTGTGAAAAGAGGGCGATGATGGCGGCAAGATAATCGTTGACGCCGGCGCCGATACGGTTTAGAAGTGCCCGAAATCGCCAGGCGGGGAAAGGGATCGTTTTCGATGAAAATACGTGCGGATTTTTTGCCCTTGAGCAAGCCGTCCCTCGGGACGGAGGAGATCGAGGCGGTCACCCGCTGCCTCGAGTCCGGATGGATCACCACCGGACCCGTCTGCCAGGCCTTTGAGAGATCCCTGTGCGAATTGACCACGGCGTCGCACGCCGTTTCCTTCACCTCGGGAACCGCGGCGATGCACCTGCTCCTCACCGCCCTGGGGATCGGTCCGGGGGACGAAGTGATCACCCCCTCCCTCACCTTCGCCTCCACGGTCAACATGATCACCCTCCGCGGCGCCCGCCCGGTCTTCATCGATGTGGACTATTCCTCCCTGAACATGAATCCGGAGCTCCTGACGGATTTGATCACCCCCCGGACCCGGGCGATCATCCCGGTCCATTTCGCCGGCGCCCCGGCGGATATGGGGCGGATCGGGGCAACGGCCGCCAGGTACGGGATTACGGTCATCGAAGATGCGGCCCATGCCGTGGGCACGTACTGCCGGGGGGTTCATGCCGGCGGCAGCGGTTATCCCGCGGTCTTTTCCTTTCATCCCATAAAGAACGTCACCAGCGGCGAAGGGGGGATGATCACCCTCAACGACGGGGAGCTGGAAAACCGGCTGCGCCTCCTGCGGTTCCACGGCATCGAACGGGATGCCTGGAAACGTTACGGCAAGGGCGGCAATCCGGATTACGACATCCAGGAGCCGGGCTACAAGTACAATCTCCCCGACATCCTGGCGGCCGTGGGATTGGCGCAGATGGCGAAACGGCGAACCCTGAACCGGCGCCGGGCCGAGCTGGCCGGTCAATATCTCGCGGGTCTCCGCGACATCCCCGGCCTGGAACTGCCGGGCTCACCCCCGTACCCGCATGTTCACGCCTGGCATCTCTTCGTCGTGAAGGTCGCCTCCCTGAGCCGGGAACGGTTCCTGGAACGTCTCTCGGAGTACAACATCGGGTATGGACTCCATTTCCCCGTCACCCATCGCCTCCGCTATGTCCGGGAGCGCTTCGGGGATTTTGCGGGGCAATTGCCGGAAACGGAGCGGGCCGCCGACCGGATCCTCTCCCTGCCCCTGTATCCGGGCATGACCGACGACGATGTCGGCTATGTCTGTGAAGCCGTCCGCGAGATCCTGGCGCCGGGATGAGCGCCCGGCCGCCGGGGGCGGCATGGGGAAACAGCGGGCGGGAAAAGGACGGACGCCGCCGTGTCCGCGGGCGGTCAGAACGAAAGAGGATAATATTCGGATACTTGGGGATGTTATTGAGAAAGCGGTCGGTACCGGCGGCGGGGATAAAGGCTTGCCTTATCGAAGAAAATATGTCTGTATTAGGAAGCGGCGGCACTGCGGAAGGAATAAATGACGGACACGCTATGCAACCCATGAGATTTACCGGGGTGAGACGCCCGTGAGCGAAGCTGCACCTGTTTTCATATCGGTGGTCATCCCCGTTTACAACGAGGAGGACAACCTGGAGACCCTGGCGGGGCGTCTGGACCCCGTCCTGCGGGCACTGGGGAGACCCTATGAGATCATCATGATCGACGACGGCAGCCGGGACCGTTCCCTGGAGATCCTCAAACGCCTGGCCGGGGAGATCGCGGCGCTGCGGGTGGTGGAACTCACCCGGAACTACGGCCAGCACGCCGCCATCATGGCGGGGTTTTCCCTGGTCCGGGGCGAGATTGTCGTCACCCTTGATGCAGACCTCCAGAACCCCCCGGAAGAGATTCCCCGTCTGGTGGGGGAAATGGAAAAGGGCGGCTACGACGTCGTGGGGACGATCCGCCGGCGGCGCCAGGATTCCGCCTTCCGCCTCGGCGCCTCGCGGCTGATCAATATCGTGGCCCGGCGCATCACCGGCGTCCACATGACGGACTGGGGCTGCATGCTCCGGGCTTACCGACGTACCGTCGTGGAGAGGATGCGGGACTGTCATGAACACGCCACCTTCATTCCGGCGTTGGCAACGGTATTCGCCAAGCGGGTCACGGAGATCGAGGTGGCTCATGAAGAGCGCCACGGCGGCAAATCCAACTATCCCCTGGGCAAGCTCATCAATCTCCAGTTCGACCTGGTGGCCTCCTTCTCCGATTTCCCCATGAAGATGCTCATGTACGGCGGCATATTCATGTCGGTCCTGGGGGTCTTTTTCGGTATTTTCCTCGCCGTGGCCCGGCTGGTTTACGGCGCCCTCTGGGCGGCCCAGGGCGTCTTCACCCTCTTTGCCGTCCTCTTTGTCTTCGTGGGGCTCCAGTTCTTCGCCCTCGGCGTCATCGGCGAATATATCGGCCGGATTTACCGGGAGGTCCGGAAACGTCCGGAATACGTCATCGAACGCATCCACGAAGGCCGGGACCGGAGCGGGTCGTGAGAGCCGTCGTCTTTGCCTACCACAACATGGGTATCGCCGGCTTGGAAGCCCTGAAGCGCGCCGGGTTCGAGATCCCGGCCGTCTTTTCCCATGCCGACGATCCGGACGAAAAATGCTGGTTTGCCTCCGTGGTTTCCTGGGCGCAGACGCGGGACATCCCCGTGTACTGCCCCGCCGACGTCAATGCCCCGGCATGGGTGGCGCGGATCGCCGCCCTGGCCCCGGAGGCGATCTTTTCCTTCTATTACCGCAAGCTGCTCGGTAACGAGATCCTGGCGATTCCTCCTGCCGGGGCCTTCAATCTCCATGGTTCCCTCCTCCCGGCTTACCGGGGGCGCGTCCCCGTGAACTGGGTGCTGGTGAACGGGGAGGAACAGACGGGGGTCACCCTGCATTACATGACCGCCAAACCCGATGCCGGGGACATCGTCGGCCAGCGGGCCGTGGCGATAGACTTTGCGGATACGGCCGTCACCCTGTATGAAAAATTGTGTCGGGAGGCCGTGTTGCTCCTCGGGGAAGTCCTGCCCCTGATCCGGGCGGGGAGGGCGCCCCGCATCCCCCAGGATGTCGCCCGGGCCACGTATTTCGGGGGGCGGAAACCGGCGGACGGGCGCATCGACTGGACATGGCCGGCCCGGCGGATCTACAATCTCATCCGGGCCGTCACCGATCCCTATCCCGGGGCCTTTACCTTCCTGCCCGACGGGACGAAGATGTTCGTCTGGTGGGGGCTACCGGATGCCGGCCCGCCGGCGCCGGGACGGGAAACCGCGGCCCCCTCCCCGGACAACCCTACGGGGGCATTCTCTGCCCAAAGCGCCGCGGGAGGGGCCGGGCCGGACCTTGCCGACCTGCCGGTCGGTGCCGCGGCGCCGCCGCCGGGTCAGATAGGGGCCGATGCGGGGGGGCGGTTTTATGTTCAGACCGGCGCGGGGCGTCTCTTCCTCCTGGATATCGAAATCGCCGGCCGGAGGATGAAAGGCGCGGAGATCGGCGATTTTTTCCGCCGACTGGGCCGGGTGGTTCTCGCCTGAACAGGGGGGCTTGCCGAGGCGGAAGGGTAGCCGTATGACCAGGGCTGCTCTGTTCGCGGATGCCGCCCCGGCAGGAATATTTATATGAATTTGAACAATCGGATTCTCAAACTACAGTGGGCTTAGGAGCGACAGGAAGGATATGAAGATATTGATTTTGGGCGTCAACGGGTTCATCGGTCATCATCTGACCAATTGCATTCTGGAGACTACGGACTGGCGGGTTTACGGGATGGATTTAAGCGACGACCGCCTCGGGCGCGCCCTGTGCAACCCCCGCTTCCAGTTTCTCGAGGGGGATATCGCCATCAACAGGGAGTGGATCGAGTATCACGTCAAGAAGTGCGACGTCGTGATGCCTCTGGTGGCCATCGCCACGCCGAAACTTTACGTGGAAGACCCCATCGGGGTTTACAACCTCGATTTCGAGATGAATCTCAACGTCATCAAACAATGCGTGAAATACCGCAAGCGGGTTGTTTTTCCTTCCACTTCCGAGGTTTACGGCGCCTGCCCCGACCCGGAATTCAGCGAGGACGAAAGCTACCTGGTGGTCGGTCCCATCCAGAAGGAACGCTGGATCTACTCCTGCTGCAAGCAGCTTCTGGACCGGGTGATCTACGCCTACGGCACCCGGGGCCATCTGGAATTCACCCTCTTCAGGCCCTTCAACTGGATCGGCCCCCGGCTCGATTCCCTCTATGCGGCCAAGGAGGGCAGCTCCCGGGTGGTCACCCAGTTCATCGCCGAGCTCCTCATGCGGCGGCCCATCACCCTGGTGGACGGGGGTCACCAGAAGCGCTGCTTCACCTATGTGGACGACGGGATCGCCGCCCTCATGAAGATCCTGGAGAACCGGGATGACCGCTGCCGGAACGAGATCATCAATATCGGCAACCCGGCCAACGAGTGCTCCGTAACGGAGCTGGCCCATCTGATGAAGAAGATCTTCATGGCCCACCCGCGCCACAGCCGGGACGAAGTCTATTCGGAGATCATCGAAGTCCCGGCGCTGGAATACTACGGCCGGGGCTATCAGGACATCTACACCCGCAAGCCGAGCATCGCCAAGGCCCGGAAACTCCTGGACTGGGAACCGCGGATCGACCTGGAAACATCCCTGACCAGAACGATTTATTCCTTCCTGGAAGAAAATGAAGCGGATCCTGGGTCTGAAAATCGATGTTGACACCTATGCGGGGATGCGGCAGGGGGTACCCCGTCTGCTGGAGAGCCTGGAACGGCTCGGGGTAAGGGGGACCTTCTATCTGAGCATGGGTCCCGACGCCTCGGGGCTGGCGGTCCTGCAGCTCCTCCGGAATCCCCGCTTTCTCCGCAAGATGCTCCGCTCCAACGCCCCCGGCCTCTACGGTTTCAAGACGGCCCTTTACGGAACCCTGCTGCCGTCACCCCTCATCGCCCTGTCCTTTCCCGACCTGGTACACCGGATCGCCGCGGCGGGCCACGAGGTGCAGTTTCACGCCTGGGACCACCGCCGCTGGCAGGACGGGCTTCCCCGCCGGTCGGAGGCATGGATCAGGGATTGGTTTGACAAGGGTTTGCGCGCCTTTGAGGATTTGACGGGCAGCCGGGCCACGTCTTTCGGCGCCCCGGCCTGGCTTATCGACGACCGGGCGCTGCGGATCGCCGGCGAGTACGGCTTCTCGTACCTGAGCTGCACCCGGGCGCGGGAACCGTTCCGCCACGCCGGTATCGATCTCCCGGAAATACCGTCCGATTTGCCCTGTTTCGAGGAATTGGGGGTGGAGCGCGCCGGGAAGGCCGTTCTGGCCGCCCTGGGCGACGGAGGGCTCCATGTCCTTCCCGTCCATGCCGAGGTGGAGGGGGGAATCTGGAACCGGCCTTTCCTTGAGCTGATGGGAGAGATAAAGAAACAGTCCTATCGCTGTCGGACCCTGGGGGAGATTTACCGGGAGCTGGATGTGGCCGGTCTTCCCGTCCGCAAATATGAGCCGGCCTTACTGCCCGGACGCGCCACGCCCTGTGCCGTCTGAATCGCTGCCAAAAAAGGTGTCTTTCCGGTAATGCTGCGTGAAAGAATTTGGGGCGGCGGGTATGGTTGGTCATCAACCGAGAAGGAGGATGACCAATGGAGAACGATTTTGGAGCGAGCGTCCGACTGTCATAAACCTCTTCAAATAGCATCCTCCGAACCTCCTGTAGCATGCCTGTCCGTCTCATCAATCCCCTCCAAAGCTGACTATACAAAACCGGACAGATAGTGTGCTACAAAACCGGACATATCATGTGTCACTGATAATTCAGAAATGAGATGTTGGCGGATATGAAAGAGTGGGTCCGGAGGCAGGGGTTGACAATACCTTCCTGACAAAGTCCGACGGGATGTTGTCATGGACCGACTATGAAAATTGTACTACAGGATACGTTCCCCAGTGGTGATGATTTCCCTGACAAACGGATCCGTTTCGTCAAAGTCGGTGCGGGCAAAAGAATGGGGTTCAATCCTGAGGTCGATATCCCAACTCAACATCCTTAACTGAACGTCCTCGTCCAGTCCGTCAATATCGTCCCGGTCCCAGAATACGGCCAAGTCAATATCGCTGTCGGAATGAAATGTATTTTTCGAATAAGACCCGTAGAGATATAAGCGCCAGACAGGGACTTTGTTTTTTTCAAGAGCTTTGACGTATTCCCTGATCTTTTCGTATATTAACTGCTTATCTTTTCCAGCAACCATTTTCTGATCTCTCTTATTTTGCTGAGTTGCATCTCAGTATATTGGCGATTGGCCTTTTTTTGAAACCGATTCTTATAATCAGGGTATCGCCAATCTACATGATTACTTCTTTATTTTCAAGAAATTATCTCCTCTGAGTTTCAGGCGCTGTATCTTTCCCCGTCCTTTATTGCCAGCCCCAGCTTCACCAGATCATCGAGCAGCGCCGCCACCCTGGCGGCGCGCGCCTTGAGGAAGCATTGGACCAGTTCGCCGGGGGCGACGGGGCTTTTGAAAGCGGCAAGGGCCGTCCGGACGGCCTGGAGTTGCCCCGTATGGTCTTTGGGCAAGGGCGCCTTAAGGGGCAAGGGCGCGTCTTCCCGTATTAGCGTCATCTCCGTCTGCACCGTCGCTGCTGTTCCATAGGGATTCTGGAACTCCGGCCTCAACCAGCGGATGACGCCTTCCTTTTCCTCTTGGACCCGTTCCCGGTTCAGGGCGGTGAGGCGTGTCAGGATTTCCTGATCCGTCAAGGTCACCGGCCAGCCGTAGGCGGCAAAGACGGCGGCGTCCAGGTCGTCGTGAAGCTGCTTCAGAACGGCAACCAGTCCCTGATCATGGATCATCCGTTCCTTGGGTGTCAAGGTGTCGCCTGTACGCAGCTTTTCCAGAACATTGTACATGTCCGTCAGCCCCAGGTCCGAGTGCAGGTCCTGTTGACGTTTGCGGTGGGCGTCCAGTGCTTCGGCGCGTTCGCGGATAAGGGCGGTATGGTCCTCGTCGCAGGCGGGAAAGGTAAAGGGCTCGAAGCAGCGGGTCTTGTTATAGACGGGATCATTGCCGACGCCCAGCCGGCCGCCTGACGCCAGGGCCCAGACGCCATGAACCCGGCTGGAAATGACGCCCAGGTGAAAGGCGTCGGCGCTGGCAATACCGACCAGTTTGTTATCGGGCAGTATTTCTTTATCAAGAAAGACGAAGACCCGGTGCTTAGCCGTCTCCACGGTGGCGATGTAACGGGTCAGTCCTTCCAAGGCGCGGCGCATGACCTTGCGCGGTATTGCGAAACTTCCGGATGACCGGCATCGGCGGCATGACGTTGCCGTGGGTGCGGAAATGCCATTGGAGATACCCGATCCAGAGCACCATGTCGGAAATGACGGCGGCCTGAGAATTGACCTCGATTCCCAGGAGCTGATGGGGATCGACGGTGACGCCCTCCAGTTCCAGCCGG
Source organism: Syntrophales bacterium (assembly GCA_035448805.1). GTDB lineage: Bacteria > Desulfobacterota > Syntrophia > Syntrophales > UBA8958 > UBA8958. Next base: position 623 of record DAOTJR010000003.1, on the reverse strand, counting down.
GAGTGTTCGCCGAGATCGCCGAGAAAGGTCAGCATTTCCCCTCCAGCCTTTTGAGATGCTCAAAGGCGACATAGAGAAAGTTGCCGCTGCCGCAGGCCGGGTCCAGGATTCTGGTGAGCACAGCCCACCCGGCAGTCCCTGTTCGCCCGGCGTTTGTGCAGCCTCAAGGAGAACGACGAGACCCAGGTGGCCTATGTCCTCATGAACACCGGCGGCGACCGCCGACAGACCGCAGAGATCCTGGGCATCACGGTGCGGCAGTTACAACGGAAGCTCGCCCAGATGCGGGAAGATCCCTACTGGCGGGAGGTCATGGGCGACGCCCTTTCCCGGGAAAGGGATTGACCACCCGCAGCGGAAGGCTGGTTGTCACACTACGAACTCGAAACATGCCCTGCCGGTCGCAGTGTCAACGCCGATTTTGTTTGTCCCCTTTTCATCGGAATAAAATGTCCCCTGATCAACGGTTTTACGTTTACTCATCCTGTTCGGGTTTGACATCGACGGTCTTGGGGGTTGCACCGAAGATGCCGGAGATGACCGCCTCCATGCCGGAGATGCAGACCCGGTTGATCGATGCCGCCATGGAGTTTTCCGTCAAGGGATATTTTAACACCGGCCAG
>DAOTJR010000002.1:0-161549 GCA_035448805.1 Syntrophales bacterium | reverse complement strand
CTTACGGAACTCTACAACCGCCGCGGCTTCTTCACCGTCGCCGCGCAGATGATGAAGACGGCGACGCGGACGGGGGAAAAATTGTTTCTCACCTTCGGCGACTGTGACGGTCTCAAGGGGGTCAACGACCTCCTCGGTCACGAGGAGGGGGATCGGGTCCTGACGGCGGCGGCGGAGGTTCTGAGCCGGACCTTCCGCGCCGCGGACGTTGTCGCCCGGATGGGGGGCGATGAATTCGCCGTCCTCTCCGAGGCGACGCCGGGCACCGATCCGGCGGTGCTGTCCCGGCGGCTGCAAACCAATATCGAGGCCTACAACAGGGAGCACGCCGGACCATGGCGGCTGGGGATGAGCTGGGGGGTCACCGTTTTCGACCCGGCCCATCCTGTTTCCCTGGATGAACTCGTCGCCGCGGCCGACAACCTGATGTATCGGGAAAAAAAGGCCAAGGCGGCGGCCGGCGCCTGATCCTCCCCGGGCTGCCCGTCGCCCCGGCCGGATCGGATCTCCTCGCCGCGCTTCCGTTTGCGGGGAGCGCCGGCCCCCCTCCCCTCCGGCAGTCCCCCCTCCCTATTTCAAGCGGAAGTCCACGCGGGCGGCGCCTGCCTTGTCCTTCTTCTCCGGCGCCAGGGGGGCGGAGGAAACGAGAAACACCCGGCCCGGCTCTACCGGGCCGGCCTTTAGGATCTGCTCCTTGACCGTTTCGGCCCGCCGTTGCGCCAGTTGGCGCAGGTCGCCGTCGCTCACGGCGGCGTGCTTCAGGAGCAGCCGTTCCATCTCGGCCCGGGGGATGTCCTTGGCGATGCCCAGGAAATTGCGCGGCTTGTCGGGCAGGTCGGTTTCCTCGTAAACCCGTTTCAGGTAGCGGTCGTATTCACCGGGGGCGACCGTGACCCGGGCAACGGGCACGGCCGGTTTCCCCGCCTCGATGAGGTCGTCGAGCTTACGTTCCCGGACCTTCCGGTCCAAGAGCTTCTTTTTCAGACCTTCCCGATCCATGACCGGGTCCGCGTGCCCCTCGATATCCAGCCGGACCTGGGGCTTTTCGTAGAGGGCCCTGGCCAGGGAGCTGATCTTGGTCAGGGCCGCGGCATTCAATTCCGCACTGCCGGCGTCGAACTCGATGTAGCTGAGTTCCTCCCCGCCGCCGCCCAGGGACGCCAGGAGGGCGAAGGGGGCGGTCAGGGCCTTGGTGAAGATATTGACTATTATCTGCCAGACGATGGGCCAGACGGAGAACTCGGGGTCGTCCAGGCTGCCCGTGACGGGGATGTCCAGGTTGATCTGGCCGTGGCGGTCCTTGAGAAGGGAGACGCCGAGGGCGACGGGGGCCTTGATGGCATCGGGGCTTTCCACCCGGTCCCCCAGGGTGAGCTGGTCGATGAATACCTTATGGCCGGCGTTGAGCTTCCCGTTTTCCACCAGGTAGGAGACATCGAAGGTCAGTTTGCCCTTCAGGATGGGATGGCCGAGATATTTGCTCGCATAGGGCGTTGCCGGGCTCAGCTCGATGTCCTTGAACCGCATGGCGATGTCGGCGAACTGGCGTTGGCTTAAGGGATTCATCCGCCCCTCGATCAGGATGTCCGAACCCCGTTCCAGGTTCCCCCGGAGGCTGACGGCGGCCCGGGCGATCTCCTCCGAAGACAGTCCGGTGACGCTGCCCGTCATGTTCCGCATCCGGGCGGAGAAATTGGGTTTGATGAAGTTGTCCGTAAAGTCGATCGTGCCCCGGTCGAGATCGACGCGGCCGATCTTGATCTCCCGGAGAGGTGAAGGGGGCGATGATTCCGGGGCGGCCGCCTTGGCGACAGGGGCCGTCTTGCGGTCAGGGACGGAAGCCGCTGCCCCGCCGCCGGCTGCGGACGTCCCGGCCGGTTGCTGCTCTTTCCCGGTCAGCTGCTTAAGATTGAGGCTGCCGTCGGCGTTGATGATCACCCGGGCAAAATAGTCCCGGAGTCCCACCTTGCTGATATGGAGGCGGAAAGGCTGGGACAGGGCGTCTATCCCGTCCAGGGACAGCATGCGCCACTTTACGAAATCGTTGCCGAAAGCCTGATCCCGGGAGTTGAAATCGGCCACGGCCAACTGTCCGGCGTATTTGATCCGGGGCGGCCCCTGCTTTTCGCCGGCGACTGTTAGTTTGCCTTTGGCGGAGATGCTGCCCCGGACGATATTGAGATGGACCTTGTCGGCGAAATAGGGCTGAAAGGAGCGGATGGCGAGCTGCCTCAAGGCCGTCTCCAGTTGCAGATCGAGGGGATCGAGGACGATGGGGCCCTTGACGGCCAGCGTTCCTTTCTTGTCCACAGTGAGATTCAGCTCCAGCATCGCCTTGCTTCCCCGGGTCAGAGAGAATTCCGTCAGCCGGAGGAGGATCGGATCCAGCGAGATCTTTGCCGGTCCCGCCGGGGCCGCCTCGTCGAAGATGGTGACGGCGCCGCCTGCCATCTGCAGGCGGTCAATCTGCATCTGCAGTTTGTTCTCCTCCTTGCCGGCTTTGATCCTGCCCTGGGCGCTTGTCCTGGTCTTGTCCGCCTTTTGGCCTGGCGACCGCTTTCCTCCGGGGAACAGTTGGGCCAACTGGAGGGCCCCTCCCCGGTCCCGGCGAACGAAAAGCTCCGGTTTGTTCAGCTCTACCGAGGTAAGATGAATCAGGGGCGTCAGTGGCTCCAGGGCGGCGATCACGATTTCCAGTTTCGGCAGACGGAGCAGGGCCCGCTGCCGGAGATCATTCATGATCATCTCCCGCAGCGTGATCCGGCCGCTGATCCGGATGGTCGGTTTGCCTTGCGGCGGGTTGAGAAAGCGCAGGGCCAGCTTTGCATCCAGTTTGGCGGCGGGGATGCGAAAGGCGGTTGGCACCGGGATATAGTCCAGGTAGTGGGGAAGATCCAGATCCCGGATCTCCAGTTCCAGCTCTGTTTCCCGGTCGGCGGAGAAGGGCCGGGATTTCCCCTGCAGGATGTAGGCATCATCATTTATCAAGGCGGAAAGCCGCGGCTCTACATATCTCTTGGCTTGATAGTCCAGGTTGGATACAAAAGGAATATCCAGGGAGAGTTCCCGGATCTTGTGCTTTGTCCTGTTGGGGCGGTCGTCGAAGTCAACGCTGCCGCCGCGGATCCGGATGTTGTTGATGGAGAATCCCGGCGGCGCCTGGTCGGTTGCCGCCTCATCCTTCTTTTTGTCTTCCTTGGGGATGAGATCGGAAAAATTATAGCTGCCGTCGGCCATACGGATGATCCGCAGGTGGGGGCCGGATACGAAGACTTCGTCGAAAATCACCGCCCGGCGGAACAGGGAGGACATCGCCGCGACGTTTAGGTGCATTTCCTCCAGGGCGAAGAAAGATTCCTTCCCCTCCCGCTCGCCGATCATCACCCCGTGCAGGCTGACGGCCATTGCGGCGGGATTGAACGACAATTTTTCCACGGTGACGGTGCGGTGGAGGAGGTCGCCGAGTTTTTTTGTCAGTAAAGGTTTGGCCAACGGGGGGATCAGAATAAAAGACAACACCACGCCGATGATCAGCAGGGCCAAAGCACCGGCCAACAGCAATTTGATTCGCTTCATGGCAACCTCCTCACACTGACGGGAAGGGCGACAAGCATTGCCGTCCCGGGAGCTGATACGGCATAGGGGAAATATTGCCTGGTAAAACTATGAGCCATGCAGGGCCCGGTTGTCAATGATAATATTGCCGGCCGTGCGGGCGATTGTCGGGACCGGCGGGCCGCTGCCGGTGCCGTGCATGTCCGGAGCCCTTTGAAAAATGGCTTCGCCGCTGGCGAACCATTTTTCCGCCGTTATGCAACGCTCTTGTCCGGCGCATGTTGGTTATGAACCCCCGCCGGGGTTCTTTGCCGGCGCCCGGTTGGTGAGCCAGGCGCCGGTGATGACCAGGACGGCTCCGAAGATTAGAGAAAGATTGACCTTTTCGTCAAGGATCAGCCAGCCGAGGAGCACGCCGCTCACGGGGACGAAATTGATGAAGACGGCGGCACGGGTCGGTCCCAGGGCCTTGATCCCCTCGTAGTACCAGATGAAGGCCACGGCGGAGCCCAGCAGGCCCAGAAAGAGAATGGCCGCCCAGGAGACGAGGGAGTATCCCGGCAGGGCGGGGAGCATCCCCTCGGCAAAGGCGGGTGCGGCGAGGATGATCGTGCCGCTGAGACAGGCATAAGCGACCGCCACCAGGGGGGAAATCTCCTTCAGGACTCCCCGGCCGATGAGCGAGTAACTGACCCAACTGACGATGCAGCCGAGGATGAAAGTCTCGCCGGTGCCGATGCCGGCGCCCAGCAGCCCGGGCAGATCCCCCCGGGAGATGACGATGACGGCGCCGGTGAGACAGAGGGCGATGCCCGCGAGGCGCGGGGCCGTGAGATGATCCTTGAAAAGCAGGGCTGATCCCAGGGCGATGAAGACGGGGTTGGAGGCGACGATCAGGGAGGCCCGGCTGGCCGGGATGAGCTTCAGACCGAGAAAGAAAAAGATATTGTAGGCGGCCACCCCGGTCAGGCCGAGGAGGAACAGGGGAAGCAGCATGCGTCGCGCCGGCACGGGGAGACGGCCTTCTGCCTGCCAGGTCATGGCCAGCAGCAGCAGGGAAGCGACGGCAAACCTGAGAAAGGATCCGGACGCCGGCCCCATGTCCTGAGCGGCAATGCGGCCGGCGACGAAGGTGCCCCCCCAGAGAACGGCAGTCAGGAATAATTTCAGATAGATCAAAAGGTTGTCACCGTGATGGGCCGCCACTATGCGCCGATGATCTTGACGAGGACCCGCTTCGGCCGCCGGCCGTCGAACTCGCCGTAGAAGATCTGCTCCCAGGGACCGAAATCCAGTTCCCCGGCCGTGACGGCCACGACGACCTCCCGGCCCATGATCTGGCGCTTCAGATGGGCGTCGCCGTTATCCTCGCCCGTGCGGTTGTGGCGGTAGCGGGAGGTCGGGGCATGGGGGGCGAGCTCCTCCAGCCAGGTTTCATAATCGGCATGGAGACCCGCCTCGTCGTCGTTGATGAAGACGGACGCGGTGATGTGCATGGCGTTCACCAATATCAGCCCCTCGGTGATCCCGCTCTCCCGGAGGCACTGCCGGACCTGAGGGGTGATATTGATGAAACCGCGCCGCTGCGGCACGGTGAACCAGAGTTCCCGGCGATAACTTTTCATGACCACGTCTAACTCGAGATGGGGGCGACGATCAGGACCTTGCCGTTTTTCCGCTGCGTCCGCCTGCGGGCAGGGGCGTTAGAAGTTCTCCGCCAAAAGCTCGTAGTAGGACTGGGGGTGGAGGCAGGCCGGACAGTTCTTCGGGGCCTCCGTCCCTTCGTGGACATAGCCGCAGTTGATGCAGTGCCACTTGACCTTCTGTTTCTTCTTGAAGACCTCGCCGTTGACGATATTGGCGATGAGGGCGCGGTAGCGGTTCTCGTGGAACTTCTCCACCTTGGCGATCTGCTCGAAGGAGCGGGCCACCTCGGGATAGCCCTCTTCCTTGGCGATAGCGGCGAAATCGGCATAAATCGCCGTCCATTCCATCTGCTCCCCCGCCGCCGCCGCTTCGAGGTTCGTCTTTGTGTCGGCGATCACCCCGGCGGGATAGGCGGCGGTGATCTCCACTTCGCCGCCTTCCAGGTGCTTGAAAAAGACCTTGGCGTGTTCCTTTTCGTTTTCCGCCGTTTCCATAAAGATATTGGCGATCTGCTCGTAGCCTTCCTTCCGGGCGGCGCCGGCGAAATAGGTGTAGCGCATCCGGGCCTGGGACTCCCCGGCAAAGGCCGCCAGCAGGTTCTTCTCCGTTCTGCTTCCCTTGATCGATTTGCTCATCTTCTGACCTCCTGTTTTTTCGTGATGCCGTAATATAATGTCACTTCAGGCGCGGGTCAATACCGGTGAAGCCGCAGTCGGGCATATAACAGGTCACGTTGAGAAACTGGCACTGTTGCCCGCAGGCCGGACACTGCCGGGGTGGCTTTTCCGCCGGGAGCGTGTTCCCGCAGTTGCTGCACTTCCAGTATGTTTCAGGAAGTCCGGGTTTGTCATCGGTCATCGTCTTTTCTCCTTTCCCCCGCGGCGGTGAAAAATGCCGCGACGGCTCGTTTTTATTACCGGCTGCTCCGGCTCACCGCGGGCAATATGTAAAACAAATCTCGGAAATAAGCAACCTCCTTCCCCCGTTTCGGGACGTTTCGTGCAATTCCTTGCGCGAATCTTTGCAAAACCGCGGGCCGCGACGGGGGGCAAAGACGGCCGGCGCCGGATTCCGTCGGCCGAACCGGGAATAAGGATTTGACCGCATATGCCTTTTCTGTTATTTCCCCGCAAGGAATAAAAAATATGGAAGGCCTATGAAGCATATCGTCCTCGGCACCGCCGGCCATGTGGATCACGGCAAGACCTCCCTGGTCAAGGCCCTGACGGGCATCGACACGGACCGTCTCAAGGAGGAGAAGGAGCGGGGAATCACCATCGAACTCGGGTTTGCCTCCCTGCGTCTTCCCGGCGGGATGACCCTGGGTATCGTCGACGTTCCGGGTCACGAACGGTTTATCAAAAACATGGTGGCCGGGGCCTCCGGCGTCGATCTCCTCCTCCTGGTCATCGCCGCCGATGAAGGGGTGATGCCCCAGACCAGGGAACATCTCCACATCTGCACCCTGCTGGGGATCCGCAAGGGGCTCGTGGCCCTCACGAAGATCGACATGGTGGATGAGGACTGGCGTGCCCTGGTCATGGACGATGTTCAACAATATCTCCAGGGAACCTTTCTCGCCGGGGCTCCCGTGGTACCCGTGTCGGCGGTGACGGGCGCCGGACTGCCGGAGCTGGTGGCCGCCCTCGAGAGTTTGGCGGCGGAGGTGGAGGAAAAGAGAGATCACGGCATCTTCCGTCTCCCGGTGGACCGGGTGTTCTCGATGAAGGGCTTCGGCACCGTGGTCACGGGAACCCTGATCTCCGGAAGTATCGGGGTGGGCGACGATATCGAGATCCTCCCGACGGGGGTGTCGGCCCGGATCAGGACCATCCAGGTACATAATCAGACGGTGGAGCGGGCGGCGGCGGGCCAGCGGACGGCGATCAACCTCCAGGGGGTGGAGCGGGCCGCCGTGGAGCGCGGCGAAGTGATGATCCGGCCGGGGACCGTGGAGGTTTCCCGGCGTCTCGATGTGCTCCTCGACTACCTGGAGAGCAACGAAAAAGTCCTGAAAAACAGGAGCCTGGTCCGTTTCCATGTGGGGACCCGGGAAAGTCTCGGCCGGGTCATCCTCCTGGACCGGGAGGAGGCCCTGCCCGGGGAGCGTGTTTACGGGCAGATCATCTTCGAAGCGCCGGTGGTGGTCATGGCCGGGGACCATTTCGTCATCCGGAGCTACTCGCCGATCACGACAACGGGGGGCGGAATCATCCTTGATCCCCTGCCCCGGAAGCACAAACGGAAGCAGCCGGCGGTGACGGAGGAATTTCGCCGTCTTGCTGCCGGGACGGGGGAGGAACGGGTCGCCGTCATCACCGCGCGGTCCGGTTACGAAGGCGTGAACATCTCCCGGCTGGTCATGCGGACGGGACTGCCGGAAGGCCGCCTGCGGAAGATCGTCGAGGCCATGCTCTCCGCCCGGCAGGCCGTCCTCCTCGATTCCGAAACCCTTCAGCTCGTGGACGGCGCGGTCTACGCCTCCCTGCAGGAGCAACTCCGCCTGGAACTCCTCGCCTATCACGGGAAGAACCCCCTCCGGGAGGGGATGCAAAAGGAGGAGCTGCGGATGACCGTCGGCGCTTTCATCCCCGGCAAGCTCTTCAACAAGGCCCTCAAGGATCTGGAAAGGCAAGGCCGGGCGGTCCTGGAGCGGGAGACGGTCCGGCTGGCGGAGCACCGGGTCCGGTTGGAGGAGGACCTGGAGACCCTCAAGGAACAGATTCTGGCGGCCTACCTCTCCGCCGGCCTTGCCCCGCCGACGGTGAAGGAGCTCTACGGTCTTTTCCCCGACCGGGGCAAACAGGTGGACAGCGTGCGGAACATCCTGCTTCGGGAGGGTAAGCTCGTCAAGGTGAACGAAGACCTGCTCTATCACCGGGAGGTCCTGGACGGGTTCCAGGAGCAGTACCGGGAAATGCTCCTCCGGGACGGGCGGGTGACGCCGGTCACCTTCAAGGAGCTGACGAACCTGAGCCGGAAATTCATCATCCCCCTCATGGAATATTTCGATGCCGTGAAAATGACGGTGCGCTCCGGTGATCATCGCATTCTGAGAGAAAAAAGATGAACGACGGCGGGCAGGAACACCCGGGGGGGACCGAAAGGTGGCCGGTCCGTTGCTTTGCCGGGACCTCGTGGCGGGGGGCGCTAGCGGATATCGTCCGGGAGGTGCCTCTGTCCGTCTGGCTCGACGGCCGAAAATTGGCGACCATCGCCTGTACGGGGTTGCATGTGGAAGAACTGGCCCTGGGCTGGCTCCGGGGCGAGGGGATCATCCGGAGCGCCGCAGAGATCACCGCCCTGGTCGTCGAGCCCGGGGGGGAGTCGGTCCATGTTTCTACCCGGAACGGTGCGACCGGCGGGGGAGAGGGCGATCGTATGCGCCGCCGTGACGAGCCCTGGGGCGTGGCCGTGGTTTCTCCGGATACCGCCGGGGGTGTGGATGCGGCGGTTGCAGGGACGGCGTCAGGGGCGGGGCCGGATGGCGGGGTCGAAGTCTTCATTGCCGCCGCCGGCGGCCGGAGTCCTTTCCGGGATCCGGGAGGGGTGACCGCGCCGCCCGGTGATTCCGAAAAGGGGACCGCCCCGGTCCCGGCGGGGGCGGCCGGAGGACTGCCGCCCCTGGTGGTACCGTCCCGGGTGCCGCCTCTGTCGCCGTCCCGTATCTTCGACCTTATGGAGCAACTGACCGTCGCCGTCGCGATCCACCGGCTTTCCCGGGGGACCCACGGCGCCGCCCTGGCGGACGAAAGGGGGATCATCGTGGTCCGGGAGGATATCGGGAGACACAACTGTCTGGACATGCTCAGCGGCTATGCCCTCCGCCACGGTCTGGACGGAGCGGACAAGATCCTCCTGCGTACCGGGCGGGTCTCCTCGGAAATCGTTTACAAACTCTGGCGGATGGGCGTCCCGGTGGCGTTGTCCCTCTCGGTGCCGACGGCGCTGGCGGTACGGATAGCCGAAGCGGCGGGGATAACCCTCGTGGGGGCCATCCGGACCCCGTCCCTGACGGTTTACACCCATCCGGAGCGGATAGGAGCAGCATGAAAAAGAGCATCTATGTAAGAGACATCAAAGCGGGGGAAAAGATCGCCGATTTCTTTTTCGTTACGGAAAAGAACCTCGCCTATTCCCAAAAGGGCTCCCCGTACCTGAACCTGCGCCTCAAGGACAAGACGGGGGAGATGGACGGCAAGGTGTGGGATAACGTCGCGGAACTGGACAAGGCCTTTCGGAAGGGCGATTTTGTCTTTCTCCAGGGCCGGTCCCTCCAGTATAAGAACGTCATGCAGCTGTCCGTCCTGAGTGCCCGTCGGGCGGAGGGGGGGGAGATAGAGGCGGCGGAATTCTTTCCCGTGGCCGAGGAGGACCCGGAACTGATGTTCCGGGAACTGGAGTCTTTCGCCGCCGCCGTGGCGACGCCGGCGCTGCGGGAACTGCTCCGCTCCTTCCTGGCGGACGGGGAATTTGCCGGTCTTCTCAAGCGCGCCCCTGCCGCCAAGGGCTTTCATCATGTCTATATCGGCGGCCTTCTGGAGCATACCCTTTCCGTGGTCAGGGTCCTGGACCGCCTGCGGGGACATTACAAGGGCCTCAACCACGATCTGGTCATCACGGGCGGCATCCTCCACGATATCGGCAAGATCCATGAATATTCCTATGACGGCCTCATCGATTACACCGACGAGGGGCGCCTCATCGGCCACATCGTCATGGGGGTGGAAATGGTGAATCGACGGATCGCCGACCTGCCGGACTTTCCGGCCCAACTGGCCATGGAACTCCGCCACATCCTTCTTAGCCATCACGGTGTTCTGGAATTCGGCTCCCCGAAAAGACCGAAGACCCTGGAGGCCCTGCTCGTCCATTATGTCGATGACCTGGACGCCAAGATCAACGCCATGCAGACCTTCGTCGCCGGGTCCGGCAACGAAGATTCGGACTGGACCCCTTATCACCGCCTCCTCGAACGTTACCTTTACAAGGGCAAGAATACCGGGCAGAGGGAAGAGACGGCCTGAACGCCGGTAAAGCCTTATCGCGGGCGGGGGCCGGTTCGGATCGCGCTTTCCGGGGCGGACCGGTCTGCAGGTGACGACCTCCCCCGTACAAACGCCCGGGGGCGATCAGGACGGCAAGGACTTCAGGATCAGGAGGACGAGGACGGCCAGGCAGAACAGGAAGCCGGCGATGGGCAGCCGCCGGCGCTTGAGGAAGGTGAGGAGTTGGTCTTTTCCGGCCGTTTCTCCACGGAAATCGAAGAGAAAGGCGGAAAAGAGGTAGAGCAGGAAAATCGGGAGGCCGTAAATGACCAGCAACGGCAGGGCCAGCGATCCCCGGACCGCCCAGTGGTGGGCCAGTTCTTTCGGGGCGCCGGACAGGAGGATGTACGCCGTCAGGAGCCAGAGGCCGAGATAGATAATGTAGAGCCGCCTTCGCTTCATCGTGGTCCTTAAATAGGCACTTTCGCCCGTCGGGTCAACCATTTTCTTTCCCCGCCCTTCTGGACGTTTTTCATCCAGATGTCGAATTTCTTTGACAGATCGGGGAAAATACATTATGGAGCACCCACTGTTCCAGAATCAAAAATCAGGGAAACGGCGGGCAAGTCCGGCGAACCCGACGACGGCGCCTTCACGGCCGGGCTGTTTCCCGAAGGGGTGGCGATGTATTCAGCAAGCGATTTGAGGAAAAATCTGCGGATCAAAATGGAAGACGAACCGTACGTCATCACGGAGTTCAATTTCACGAAACCGGGGAAAGGGCAGGCGCTCTATCGGTGCAAGCTGAAAAACATGATCAGCGGGGCCCAGTTCGAAAGGACCTTCCGGTCGGTGGACGTCTTCGAGCCGGCGGATCTCCAGGAGAAAAAGATGCAGTTCCTCTACGAGCAGGAGGGCAAGTACTGCTTCATGGACAACGAGACCTACGAACAGATTCTCCTTACGGAGGATCAGGTCGGTGACGGGAAAAACTATCTGATCGAGAATATCGAGGTGGAAGTCCTCCTCTTCGAGGATCGACCCCTGGGGGTCAGTCTGCCCAATTTTGTGGATCTCGTCGTCACCAAGGCGGAGCCCTGGGCACGGGGCGACAGCGTCTCCGGGAACACCAAGCCGGTGACGGTCCAGACCGGTTATGTCCTGCAGGTTCCTCCCTTCATCGAAGAGGGGGAAAAGATCCGCATCGATACCCGGACGGGGGAATATCTCACCCGGGTCAAGGACTGAAACGCCGTCCGGGTGACAATGCATGACCCGTGGCCCCTGGCGAAAAAACGGCGCGCCCTGGAACTCCGTGCCCGGATCCTTGCCGAGCTGCGTCGTTTCTTTGCCGACCGGGATTACCTCGAGATCGAAACCCCCTGCCTGATTCCCGCCCCGGCGCCCGAATTTCACATCGACACCTTCCCCTGTGCGGGCTGGTTCCTGCAGCCCTCGCCGGAGCTGTGCATGAAGCGCCTCCTGGCGGCGGGTTATGACCGGATCTTTCAGATCTGCAGGTGTTTCCGTCAAAAGGAGCGGGGTGACCGCCATCTTCCCGAATTCACCATGCTGGAGTGGTACCGCCGGGAAGCGGACTATCGGGACCTCATGGCCGAATGCGAGGAACTCCTCGTCCAGGTCGCCGGCGCCCTCGGCCGGGGCGACCTGGTCACCTATCAGGGCGTGCGGATCGAAATCGGTGCTCCGTGGGAGCGGATGACCGTTGGGGAAGCCTTCGACCGTTTTGCACCCCTGCCGGTCGCGGCGGCCCTGGCCGGGGACTGCTTCGAAGAGATCCTGGCGGTCCATGTCGAACCCCGGCTGGGTCGCCGCCGGCCGACGTTTCTCTACGACTATCCCCTTCCCCTGGCGTCGCTCGCCCGGGTAAAACGGGGCGACCCCGCCGTGGCGGAACGTTTCGAGCTCTACATCGCCGGTATGGAACTGGCCAATGCCTTCACGGAGCTTGCGGACGAGGGGGAGCAACGCCGCCGCTTCGCCCGGGAGGAGGAGGCGCGCCGCCGGGCCGGAAAGCCCCCCTATCCCGTTCCGGAAAACTTCCTGGCCGCGCTGCCCGCTCTGGGTACGGCGGCGGGGATCGCCCTGGGCGTGGACCGCCTCGTGATGATCCTGGCCGATGCCCCCCACATCGATGCGGTGACGGCCTTTACCCCGGAAACACTATGAAACGAGGCGAAAAGTGTAGTTGACAAGGTCCGGCTTTTCCTTTACAGGTAAGCCCCGGGACAGAGATAAACCTTTGGAGAGGACAAAAGTGAAAGAAATTCCTTATGTTGCTATGGCGGGACTGGGCGGCCAGTTTCAGGGGAGCATCTTCGGGATGATCCTGGATGCGGGACTGATGGTCAAGTTCGTCCTCCTCCTGCTTTTGGGCTTTTCCGTTGTTTCCTGGGCCATCATCTGGTGGAAATACCGCACCTTAAGCAGGGTGAAAAAGGAAAACGACCAGTTTCTTGATGCCTATGTCAAATCCACCCGGCTGGCCGATATCTTTTCCGAGGCCAAGAAATTTCCCGAATCCACCCTGGCGGAGGTTTTCCGTTCCGGTTACGGCGAATTGATAAAGATAACCAAGACGGTCCGGGAACGGGTCGCGGTCCGGGACCCCGGTCCCCATGACGAGCCCGTGTTCGAAATCAAGGGCATCGACAATATCGAACGGTCCCTGAACCGGGCCAGCGGCAGTGAAACGGACAAACTGGAGAAAGCGCTGGGGTTTCTGGCGACCACGGGCAGCGCCTGCCCTTTTATCGGGCTTTTCGGCACCGTTTGGGGAATCATGGACACCTTCAAGGGCATCGGTGCCCGGGGATCGGCGACCCTGGCGGTGGTCGCCCCGGGGATTTCGGAGGCCCTGATCGCCACGGCGGCGGGCCTGGCCGCGGCGATTCCCGCCGTTATCTTCTTTAATTACTACACGAACCGGATCAAGAGCCTCGCCATGGAAATGGATGCCTTTGCCACGGAACTGGTCAACATCATCGAGCGGAACTATCTCAGATAACGGACGCGGACGATGAGATTTCCGAGAAAACGATCCTACTTCGAAAGCAAGCTCGTGGCCGAGATCAATGTCACCCCCCTGGTCGATGTGGTCCTGGTCCTGCTGATCATCTTCATGGTTACAGCCCCCATGCTGTCCATGGGGATCGACGTCAATCTGCCCCGGGTCAAATCCAAGACCATCGATGTCAACGAAGAGAAGCTGGTGTTGACCATCAACAAAGATCAGGAGATCTTCATCAATCGCACCCGGATCCAGAAGAACGACCTCAAGGTGAAATTGGAGAACATCTTCGCCGCCCGACTCGACAAGGAGATATTTCTCCGGGCCGATAAAACCGTAGCCTACGGTTTTGTCGTGGAGGTGATGTCGGAAATCCGTAAAGCCGGTGTCGATAAACTGGGCATGGTGACCGAAACCCCCGAGGAATCGAGATGACATCCCTTGCTTATCCGGGGATGCGGGAGCGTGCGGGCCACCGTCTTTCCCGGATGATCTTCCTTTCTCTCTTTGTCCATCTGTCGCTGTTGTCGGCGGCGGTGTTTCTGCCCCTGCGTTCCTCTCCGCCCCGCTTCACCCTCGGTCCCGTCTATTCCGTGAACCTGGTGAGTCTTTCGGAGAGCATGCTGCACCGGCAGCCGGCGCGTGATTCCCTGCCGAACATCGCCGGCGCCGCCATGCCCGCGGGGACGCAGGTCATCAAGAAGGCGGTGAAGATGGAAGCCCCGCCGATAAAAAAGATCGAAACCAAGCAAGATTTGCGAAATCCGGCGGTGGAGAAACTCCGGAAGAGACTGGGGGAGAAAACCCCGGAACAGACGGCGTCCCCGTCGGTCGCCGCCGCCACGGCGACGGGGGGTGAAATCAATGACCGGCTGGCTGATTACTACCGGGTCGTCTGGTCCAGAATCAAGGGCCAGTGGGCGTTGCCGGGGGGGATCAACCCCCGGGACAACGTCGAGGCCGTCGTCAATATCCGGATCCTGAGAAATGGAACCATCGCCGGGGTGACTTTTGAAAAGAGATCGGGTTTGGCCTACTTCGACAACTCCGTGCTCCGGGCGTTGAAAAAGGCCCATCCCCTGCCCCCTTTGCCGGACTGGTACCGGGACAGCGGGTTGGATATCGGGATCCGTTTCCTCGCTTCGGATCTGAGATGATCCGGGGGCGTGACAGCGATGGGACTGACCCGCATTTTACGAACATTGAGCCACTTTTTAATCCCCCTCGGTGACGGCGGGCCGTCATGGGCGTTGCCTGGGGGAAATCGCCTCTTTTATCCGACACAACCGGACGATGAAAAGGGCTGCAGGGAGAGCGAACGGATGCATTTTCACGACAAACGAAAAATGATCATGACCCGCGGCGCCGCCGGGTATCGCGGCTTGGGGAGGCTCTTCATCCTGAGCGTCGCCCTGTCGCTGCTTACCCTGGCCGCGCCCGGTGTTGGGGCGGCCAAGGTGTATATCGATATCGACGCCCCGGGCTTTCAGAAATTCCCGATCGCCGTGGACGTCTTCACCGGAGGGGCGGGGGAAGGCGACGGGGAGGGGAACGACGTTTGGTTTCCCGACAATATCGCCGGATATCTCGATATGACCGGATATTTCCGCATCATCCCCCGGAGCGCCTTCCTGGAGGACCCGCAAAAGGATCGCACCCGGATCATCTTCAGCGACTGGCGGACCATCGGGGCCGATTATCTGGTCAAGGGGAGTTTTCAGCGCCAGGCCCGGAAACTCGCGGTGGAGATGCGGCTTTACGACACGGTACGCGGGGAGGTGGTCCGGGAGAAAAGATACCAGGGGACCAGCGAAGAGCGCAAAAAGATGGTGATCAAATTCGTCAATGAGATCCTCCTTGCCCTCACGGGGGAGCCGGGGGTTTTCAACACCCAGATTGCCTATGTCCTGAAGAAAGGAAACAATTCCGAGATTCAGACCGTCAGTTTCGACGGTTCCAGCCAGACGCGGATCACCAATTATAACTCCCTGACCCTGGCGCCGCGCTGGTCTCCCGACGGCCGGCATATCTCCTTCACCTCCTATAAGGACAACAACCCGGACTTTTACGTGCGGGACCTGAAGGCCGGGACCAGAAAAAAGGTCGCCAGTTATCCCGGGATTAATCTTTCCGGCGCCTGGTCTCCCGACGGCCGGAAGATCCTCCTTACCCTGAGCAAGGACGGAAACCAGGAGATCTATGCCATGGATGCGGCGAGCGGTTATCTGCAGAGGCTGACTTACGAATACGCCATCGACGTCTCCCCGGTCTGGTCTCCCGACGGGAAAAAGATCGCTTTCGTTTCCAACCGTGCCGGCTCACCCCAGATATATGTCATGGACCGGGACGGGAGCAACGTGAAAAGACTGACCTATAACGGTTCGTACAACACCTCCCCTTCCTGGTCTCCGAAAGGGAACCGGATTGCCTATGAAAGCAAAGTGGGGGGTACCTTTCAGCTCTTCACCATCGGCGCCGAAGGGGGGACGCCGCAGCAGTTGACCGGTGAGGGCGGCGAGTATAAGCATCCCTCCTGGTCTCCCGACGGCAGGTACCTGGCCTGCACTCTGAGCAGAAGGGGTGTCAACAAGATCGCCGTCATGAACGCCAACGGCACCAATATCCGTGTTCTTTGCGAGGGGGCGAATCCGGCGTGGTCGCCCATGCTTGAATGACTTCTTATCCGCCGGCGGCAACGAAATTTGCTATTGACCTTTGGCGTCCTTTTGATTAAAAGCGATACAGTTGGCGGCGGCAAAGGCCTTAAAAGAAAAGACATTATGGGGGTATGATCCTTGGCTGAACATTTCCGGCGGCTCCTTTCGGTACTGGTGATTGTCTTTTCCTTCACCGGGTGTGCTACCACCGGGGATCTCCAGCGGGTGCAGGGGAGCCTGGGGAGCAAGATCGGCGATCACGATTCGGAAATCGCCGAGTTGAAGGACGAGGCTGCGGCCGGCAAGGCGGCGGTGGAAGAACTGCGGAAGAAGCAGGCGGATGTGAGGGCCGATATCACCGATCTCCGCGAACAACTCCAGCAACTCCGCGGGGGGCTGGAACAGCTCCAGAAGGAGAGCGAGTCCATCCAGGGCCGGGTGGGAGAAATCAAGGGCCTGAAGGAGAAACTCGATCAGACCGCCTTCAAAATCAATTTCATCGAGAACTTCCTCGGCATCGGCAAGAAGGACGAACGGGCGGCGGGCAATGTGGAGAAACATCCCAAGAATCATGCCAGGAACGGCGCCGGCGGGAACGGCGACAAGGAATCCCTCTATGCCGCCGCCTACGAGCTTTACAAAGAAGGGAAATATGAAAAGGCCCGCCTCGAATTCCAGAATTTCTTAAAGAACCACCCCCGGACGGAGTATTCGGGCAACGCCCAGTTCTGGGTCGGGGAGTGTTACTATTTCGAAAAGAGCTACGAAAAGGCCATCCTGGAGTATGAGAAGGTCATCAAGAACTATCCGGAAAGCAACAAGGTTCCCCAGGCCCTGCTGAAACAGGGGCTGTCCTTTCTGGAGCTGGGAGACAAAACGAGCGCCAGATTGATCCTCCAGAACATCATCAAAGATTATCCGAACGCGAGTCAGGCACGGGTGGCCAGGGCCAAACTCCTTGAAATCAAATGACTTCCTGCTAAGGTGAGGACGTTTGCGCCCTGAGGAAGGGCTATGGCGGCGGTGGTCGCCGACCGCTCAGTCCAGGTGGATGACCCGGACCCCGGGTGGTGCCGGCAGGGTGAAAAGCTCTTCCCGGTCGGTGTTCAACTTCTCCAGGGTCAGGCTTTCGTATTCCCAGGTAACGGTTATTTCTTCCTTTCCGGTGATTTTAACCCGCATCCGGTGGGGCAGTTCAGCCCCGGCGACGGGGGCGTAGGCCTCGAAATACACGTTCAGCAACCCCGGAGAGCCTTTTCCCTCCTGTTCGCAACGGTGCAGATAACCGGTCTCGGGATCGATCCAGAGGGATTGCCGAAACTGCCGGTCTTGGGAGACGATATTGAGG
The DNA here is from genome assembly GCA_035448805.1 of Syntrophales bacterium. Taxonomy (GTDB): domain Bacteria; phylum Desulfobacterota; class Syntrophia; order Syntrophales; family UBA8958; genus UBA8958. The sequence goes on along the minus strand of DAOTJR010000002.1, from coordinate 144,323 downwards.
CGGTAGGTCCCGCCTTCAGGAAAACCTTCGATTTGCAACGGTTTCGCCGCCGCCGGCAAGGCGGGACGGCGGCCCCTCAGCAGCGAGACGAGATCGCCCACGGACAGGGGCAGGGGGAAAAAGCGGGCGAGATTGTCCGGACCGGCGGCGCCGGTATAGTATTCACCGTTGCCGGGGAGATAAACGGCGAGTCGTCCGGCGTGGCCGGCCAGAAAGAAATTGGGGAGGCCGATCACCGGGATGGCCTCCAGTCGCAGCGACGCCGGGACGGCCGCCAGGATGGCGAACCGGAGGGGATAACGTCCGTTTTCGGTATTCACCGTCGCCTCCGCCACGGCCGTGAGGAGATCCCTTTCCTGATCGCGGCGGTCCAGACGGGCCAGGGCTTCTTCCGGTGTAATATTCATCGCCGCCGCCGTTTTCGAAGGCCCCGGATCATGAACGCAGCCGCTTATCAGCAGCAGGAGAACGAGGCAGGAGGGTAAAAGAAGCCCCTTCATTTTTTGAGCAGGGGGGCGATCTTTTGCGGCAACACGGTGCTGGCGGGATTGATTTTCAGCGCCCGCCGGTAGGCGGCGAGCGCTTCCTGCCTTCGGCCCGCCTTCAGGTAGGCGTCGCCGAGGTGCTCGGCGATGGCGCTGTCATCGGGGAGAAGGACGGCGGCCTCCTGGAGATATTTGAGCGCCAGATCGAGACGGCCCTGTTTGTAGTATGTCCAGCCGAGACTGTCGGTTATGTAGCCGTTGTCCGGCTTGAGTTGCATGGCCTTCAGGATGAGCTTCTCCGCCTCGCCGAGGTTTATCCCCCGGTCGGCATAGCTGTAACCGATAAAGTTCAGGGCATCGGCATGCTCGGGATCGATCTTCAGCAGCGCCTTCATCTGCTGGATACCGGCCTCGAAGCGGCCGGTCTTTTCGTAGAGAACTCCCAGGCTGTAATACAGATCGGTGCTTTTCGGCAAGAGCAGCAGCCCCTCCTTGAGGATCCGTTCCGCCCCGGCCTGGTCTTTGTCTTCTTCATAAAGGGAGGAAAGGACGACATAGATGCCCGGAACGTCCCTTTTGACCCGGGCGACCTGTTCGAGGACGGCGATGGCCTCCCGAAGCTTGCCTTCTTTCTTCAGGATCATGGCGATGCGGATCCGGGCGCTCACGTAAAGCTCGGTATCCGGGGGGATTTTCTGCAGGATCTTGAGCGCCTGCTCGTAGCGCTTCTTTTCCTCGTAAGCCGTTGCCTGCAGATAGGCATATCGATATTCGGCGGGGTATCTCTGGAAGAGTTCTTCAAAGTTTGCCGCCGCCTGGTCGTAACGGCCGCTTTCCAAATACAGCAGGCCGAGGGTCAAAAGCACCTCCCGGTTGGCGGGATCGGAGCGAAGGATGCGATGGAATTCCTTTTCCGCTTCTTCGTACCTCTTTTCCCTTAGATACATCTCCCCGAGTTTGATGCGCACGTTGAGCTTGTCGGGATGAAGAAAGAGGTAGTCCTTGAAGGTGTCGACGGCCAATGCCGTTTTGCGCTGTTTTTCATAGGCCAGGGCCAGATCGATGAGGGCGGCCTCGAAGTTCGGCCGGATTGCCAGGGCCTTTTTGAGCATCCTTTCCGCCTCCCCGTAATTTTTCATCTCCATGTACACCCGCGCCCCGTAGTAGGCGGCCATGAGGTGCTGGGGATCCAGGGAAAGCGCCTGGTCGAACATCGCCACCGCTGCCGGATATTGCTTGGTTTCCCCGTAGATGACCCCCAGGTAAAAGGTGGCGGAGACATTTTTGGGGTCGTGGCTAAGGACCCGTTGGTAGGTTTTTATCGCCCGGGGATAATTCTTGGCGTTCATATAAAGACCGGCGAGGATCAGGCTCAGCTCCATGTTGTCCGGGTGATCCCGGAGGACCTGTTCACAGAGTTTGACCGCCCCGGCGGTGTCACCCTTCTCTATATAGGCGGTCGCCAGCTCGACGGCGATTTCCGGTGACTGTGGATCGTGGCGTCGGGCCTGTTCGAATTCCTTGACGGCCTCCCGGGGGTTTTCGTCCAGCATGTGCAGCACCCCCAGGGAGTAGTGATAGGCGGCAAGGCGGTCCGAACCGCTTTTACCGTGGAGATCCGGGGCTCCGCACAGCACCAGCACCGCGGCGACAAGAGCGACGGCCCCTTTCCAGGTATGGTTCATCATGAGATACCGGTTCAATTCTTAACAGTCTTCTTGAAGATGTCCCAGCTTTTCAGCATATCCACGGCGGCCTTGAGCTGATTGTCGGCGTTCACGTCCCCGAAAGGCCGTTTGAGGGGCAGATTTTTCCGGGCCCCGTTATTCTTCTGCAGGCGCTTCTGGAGCAGTTCCCCCTCCCGGTCCGTCTCGTCCGACGGCTTCTCTTTCTCCTGGGCGGATTTGATGTGCCCTTTCAGGTCTTTTTCCCGGATGGGTTCGAAATCGTCGTCGTCGCCGTCGTTTCCCGGGCGGATGTATTTCACCTTGATATCCGGGGTAATCCCCTCCGCCTGAATGGAGCGTCCCTTGGGGGTGTAGTACCGTGCCGTGGTCAGCTTCAACGCCGAGCCGTCCTCCAGGGGGATCACCGTCTGCACGGAGCCCTTGCCGAAGGTCTGGGTCCCCAGGATCAGGGCCCGCCCGTTGTCCTGCAGGGCCCCGGAAACGATCTCGGCGGCGCTGGCCGTGCCTTCGTTCACCAGGACGATCATGGGGGCGGTGAACTCGTCGCCTTTATCCCGGGCGCCCACCTTGCTTTCCATCCCCCGGGCGCGCCCCTTGGTGGAGACGATGCCTCCGGATTTGAGGAAGATGTCCGAGACCTCGATGGACTGATTCAAGAGGCCGCCGGGATTGTTGCGCAGATCCAGGACGATCCCCTTCAGGGGCTCCTTGTTCCCGGACATTTCCCGGAGGGCCTTTTTCAGCTCTTCGGCGGTCCGGTCCTGGAATGAAGAAAGCCGGACATACCCGATCCCGTCTTCGAGCAGCTTGTGCTTGACGCTGACGACCTTGATGATCGCCCTGGTGATGACGAAATCACGGAGCTTGGTTTCATTGCCCCGCAACACCGAGATGGTCACCTTTGTGTCCTTCTCGCCCCGGAGACGCTTTACGGCGTCCATGATGGTGATGTCCTTGGTGGATTTGCCGTCGATCATCATGATCTTGTCCCCGGATTTGACGCCGGCCTGAAACGCGGGGGTGTCTTCGATGGGCGAAACGACGGTCAAGACGTCATTGTGGATGGTTATTTCGATGCCGATGCCGCCGAAACTGCCGCGGGTCTCCAGCTCCAGTTCCTTGTACATCTCCGGGGTCATGTAGCTGCTGTGGGGGTCGAGATTCTTGATCATCCCGTTGATCGCTCCCTGCAGCAGTTTCTTGGCATCCACGGTCTCTACGTAGTTCTTTTCCACTATGTCGAGAACTTCCGTGAAATTCTTGAGATTCTTATAGACAGAGCGATCCAGGGCGGCCGCTACCTGGCTGTTCAGATAAGGGCCGGCGACGACCAGCAATGCGGCGACGCCCAACAGCGCCACGCCAAAACAGACGGCATATCTTTTTTTCATTCCTCTATTCCTCCACACCGGACCGGGAACTAAGGGTGCCCCAACTGCCTCCTACAGGTCGTTTCTCTGCGGGGCGGGGGCGCCGCATCTCCCTGCGGCGGTGAAAATCACTTCTTCTCCCCATACCATGCTTTTCGGAAAAAATGCCATAATAATTGCCGCCGTTTTATGGTGACAGCGCGGCCGTGGTCTTCCGGAGGGTTTCGATATCGCCTATATAGAGCAGCCGCGACCGCCGGTCGATATTCTTGATCAACCCGGAGAGGACCCGGCGGGGACCTATCTCGACAAAGGTCGTGATGCCCAGGGAGAGCATCCTTTCCACCGTTTCCTGCCAGCGGACCGGGGACACCATTTGCCTTTTCAGGAGTTCCCGGGATATTTCCGGGGCGTGAAACCGGCGGGGATCGTAGTTGGGAAGGACCGGAAAGCGGGGCGTATGAAAGGAGACGCACTCCAGATCGGTGGAGAAGACCTCCGCCGCGGCGTCGAGGAGGCGCGAATGGCAAGGGACGCTGATGGGAAGGGGAACGAATTTCTTGATCCCCTTCTCCCCGGCCTGTGCCCCTACGTTGGCGACGGAACGGGCGCTGCCCGAAATGACGATCTGGTTCGGGGCATTGAGATTGGCCAAATCCAGGATTTCACCGGGGAGTACGGAGGCGCGGCAGATCCGCGCCGTCTCCTCGCCGTCGAGGCCCAGGACGGCGGCCATGGCGCCGCCGCCCGGTGGCAGGGCCTCCTGGTGCCTCTTTGCCCGGGCCTGGACGATGGTGATGGCGTCTGTCCTGCTCAAGGCCCCCGCCGCGTAGAGGGCGCTGTATTCGCCGAGGCTGTGCCCCGCCGCCGCCTGCGGATCGGTGCCGAAATCTTTCCGGAAAAGGTCGTAGACCCCCATCTCGAAGGCGAGCACGGCCAACTGGGTATGGACGGTTTGATCCAGTTCCTCCCGGGGTCCCTCCCGGCAGAGCCGGGCCATGTCCAGCCCGGTGATTTCCCGGACCAGGGAGAATACCTCCCGGAAGGCGTCGTATTCACGGTAGAAATCATCGCCCATGCCGACGAACTGCGATCCCTGACCCGGAAAGACGAGGGCCCATTTCTCCATAGCCGTGCTCTCCTTACTCGTGGACATAGGTCCCCGGCGCCCTTTCCCGGGGGGGGTATTTACGGTTCCCCAAGGCGGGGGCCGGCCGGCGGGTGGAGTCCTGCTGTTGCAGCCAGCTTATCCAGTCCGGCCACCACGAGCCGCGCCTCTCCTCCTGGCGGCGGAGCCAGACTTCGGGTTCCTCCGGGGTGTCCACCGCTCCGGCCCGGTATGTTCTCCGTGATCCCTCCGTATGGGGATTGATGATGCCGGTGATGTGCCCCTCGCTGGACAGGACAAAACGGCGGGGTCCCGTCACGAGTCGGCAGGTGCGAAAGACGCCCCGCCAGGGGCAGATATGGTCCAGTCGGGTCCCCACCGTATAGAGGGGCTGGACGACGCGACCCATGTCTATGGGGCGTTCCCCCAGGGTGAGGACGTCTTTTTGCGCCAGTTTGTTGTGCAGGTAGAACTCCCGGAGATAAAAGGAGCACATGGCCTCGGGAAGGCGGGTGCTGTCGCTGTTCCAGAAGAGCATGTCGGACTTCGGCGGCGCGGCCCCGTATAGATAATTCTGGACGTAGTTTCTCCAGATCAGGCTTTCCGATCCGAGGATCCGGAAGACCCAGCTCAAGTACCGGGCATCGAGGAAACCGTCCATTTTCATGAGCGCCTCGGTCGTGGCGATGGACCGCTCGCTGATGAAGACCCCCAGATCGCCGGGTTCGAGGAAATCCACCAGGGTCGAGAAGAGTGTCCAGTCCGCCACCGGCAGGTGGTCTTTGCCGCGCCTTCCCCGGTTCAGCCAGGCCATGAGGGCCGCCAGGGCCGTGCCGCCGATGCAGTATCCCGCCGCGTGGACCCGGGGGCTCCGGCAGATCTGCCGCGCCGTCTCGATCGCCGCCGACGCCCCGGTGAACATGTAGTCGGCGAAGGTTACCTCCCGCAGGGCCTCCGTCGGGTTCTTCCAGCTGATTACGAAGACCGTGAAGCCCTGGTCCCGCAGGTAACGAACCAGACTGGTCTGCGGGGTCAGATCGAAGATGTAGTACTTGTTTATCCAGGGCGGGATCAGGACCATGGGCAGGGTGAAGACGGTTTCCGTGACGGCCTCGTACTGGATCAGCTCCATCAGGTCGTTGCGGAAGACGACGGCCCCCGGGGTCACGGCGATGTTTTCCCCCACGGTGAAGGCCTGCTCGTCGGTGATCCGGGAGAGGTAATCGCCCCGGGCCAGATCCTCCCAGGCCTGACTCATCCCCTGGAGGAGACTGGCCCCCCCGGAATCGAGGAACTTCTTTATGGCCGTGGGATTGGTCCAGAAGAAGTTGGGCGGCGCTATGGCGCTCAAAAACTGTTGGATCCAGAACCGGGCCCGCTGCCGGTCCCGGTCGTTGAGGTCTCTGCTCAACACCACGATTTCCTGGAACCAGGCGTCCAATATGGCATGAAAACGCCGGTTCAGTTTCGCGTTCTTTCTCATGTATTCGAGGAAGACCTCGCCGGCGTTTTCCTTGTCCTCCGGCGGCAGCTCCGAGGACAGGAGGTGGGGGAACTCTTCGCGGGTGGCTTCCTCCAGGCGCCGGAAGAGGTCGATGACGCGCTCGCTCAGCTCTTCCGAGCGCTCCAGCCAGGAGCGGTGGACCTTCCAGAAGGAGGGCAGAATATCCAGGGGGTCCATGATCGGTTGCCCTACTTTGCCGCCGTGTCGATCCGGCCGGGGTTTTCGATGAGGATGACGATCTCGCCCAGGGTGACTTCGGCGCCGAAAAGATCGAGGGGAATGGTGACGTTGAAGGTTTCGGAGATGAAGTTCTGCAGGTTTACCGCCGCCATGGAGTCGAAGTCGGGGATGTCCCCCAAAGGGGTGTCGGTGCCGATGGTCATACCTTCGGTTTCGGGGAAGAGGTCGGCGATCCCCGCCTTGAGTTTTCTGAACGTATCAGCCATATCGTTCCCTCCTTTCCTGTCTTTCCCGTAGGGTCTTTTTCGTCTTCAGAGCCGGATCAGGTTGGCCCCCCAGGACAAACCTCCGCCGAAGGCCGCGGTGATCACCAGGTCTCCCGGGCCGATGACCCCCTCGGAGAGGGCTTCGTCCAGGGCGATGAGGACCGAGGCGCTGGCGGTGTTACCATACCGGTCCAGGTTTACGTAGAACCGCTCCCGGGGGATCCCGAGGCTGTCGGCGATGCCCCGGAGGATATTGATGTTCGCCTGGTGGCAGATGAAGCATTTGATCTCCGCCAGCGCCACGCCTGCCGCCGCCGCCGCCTGACGGATCACCAGGGGGCCTTTGTCGAGGGTGAAGTTGAAGACCTCCTCGCCCCGCATGCGAAAATACGCCGCCCGGGGGTGGGTGATCTTCGCGAAGGGCATCATGGCCCCGCCGCCGGGGACACAGATGGTGTCGCTCCGGCTCCCGTCGGTGCCGAGGATGGAGCTGATCACCCCTGACGAGACGCCTTCCCGGCCCTGGAGCAGAACGGCGCCCGCCCCGTCCCCGAAATAAGGGTAGGTGGCGAAGTCCTTGCTGTTGAGGATCCGGGAGTAGGTTTCGGCGGCCACGAAGAGGATGTTTTCGTATTGTCCCGTTTTGACGAGGGCATCGGCCAGGTGCAGCCCGTAGGCGCTTCCCGAACAGACGGAGTTGATGTCGAAGGCGAAGGCGCCCGGGGCCCCGAGGAGGTGCTGGAGCCGGGTGGCCGTGGCGGGTTGGAGACGGTCCGGGGAAGAGGTGGACAGGATGATGCCGTCGATGCCGGCCGGTGGAAAGTCGATTTTCCCCAGACATGACCGGGCCGCCTCCAGGGCCAGATCGGAAGTGGTCTGATGCTCCCCGGCGTGCCGGCGCGCCCGGACCCCGGTCTTGCTGCTGATCAGGGCCTGGGCCTCCCGGGAGAACTGGGTGAGCTGTTCATTGGCGATCACGGTTTCCGGGAGGTAAGATCCGGTGGCGGCAATGACTCCTCTTCTCATCTCTTTACCTTCGTCTGGAGCGGACCGGCCGGTGGCGCGTGTCGATGTCCTTACCCCGGGATTTCGAAACCGGCAGCGGCCCTAATTGTCGCCGTGGCGCCGAAATCGAGACGCACCGCACGACGGCGTCGATTCTATCACAGTCGGGAAACCCATGTCAAAGAAATCACCGTCCGGCGGCCGGGGACGGGGGATGGACCAGCACCTTGTCGATCCGGTGGCCGTCCATGTCCACGACTTCGAAACGCCAGCCTTCCCATTGGAAGTGATCGCCCGTGGCGGGTATCCTCTCCAGATAGGACATGATGAAGCCGGCGAGGGTGTGGAAGTCCCCCTTGCCTTCCGCCGGTAGCTTCTGGATCTTGAAGCGGGCCTTGAATTCGTCGATGGACAGGGCGCCGTCAACCAGCCAGGAACCGTCTTCACGGCGCACTATTTCCCGGTCCCCCCCGTCGCCGAGCGAGGGGATGCCGCCCACGATCGCGGCCATGACGTCACTGATCGTCACCAGGCCCTGAATGATCCCGTATTCATCGACCACCATGGCCATATGGATGGGTGAACTCTTGAATTGTTCCAGGACCTGCCAGGCGGAGATCGTTTCCGGGAAATACAGGGGTTTGCGCAGCAGGGGGAGGAGATCCGGGTTCCCCGTTTCCAGGGAGGCTTCCTGTTTCAGGAGGTCTTTGACGTGGAGGAAACCGATGATCTGGTCGATGCTTCCTTGGCCGACGGGGAAACAGGTGTGGGCGCCGGTGCGGATGACGGCCAGGTTGTGGGCGAAAGGCCGGGCGGCGTCCAGCCAGAGAATGTCCGGACGGGGCGTCATGAGATCCCGGACCCCCAGGGCGTCGATATGAAAGGCCCGGTGGCAGAGCTCGTGCTCCAGGGCATGAAAGACGCCTGCCTCCGCCCCCTCTTCGAGGAGGACCTTTACCTCTTCCTCCGACACGGAGCTGAGGGGTTTTTTGATGTTCAGCAGTTTCAGGACCGCCTCGGTGGAGACATTGAGCAGCCACACCAGGGGATAGGCGATGATGGAGAGGTAATAGACCGGCCGGGCGGCCAGGGTGGCGATACGTTCCGCCTGGAAAAGGGCCAGCCTTTTGGGGAGCAGCTCCCCCAGAACCAGGGAGAGGTAGGTGATCACCAGGACCACGAGGGAGAGACTCAAAGTGTCGCTGTAGGGGCGAAGCAATGGATACTGCTGTAAATAGACGCTCAGGGACCTGGCGATGGTTACCCCGCCGTAGGCCCCGGACAGGATGCCGATGAGGGTGATCCCGATCTGGATGGTGGAGAGGAAATGCCCCGGCTCCTCGGCGAGGTTCAGGGCTTTCTCCGCGCCGGCATTGCCTTTTTCCGCCTCGACCCGGAGCTTGGCCTTCCGGGAGGAAACCAGGGCGATCTCCGCCATGGAGAAGACGCCGTTGATCAGGACAAGGAGCAAGAGAATAATGATCTCAGAGGGCGGAGACGACATGGCTGTCAGGTCTCGAAAGATGGGCGATGATCCCTTCCGGCGTCCGGAAGGGTCACCCGGGAAACGGCGGCCCGCAGATGATGTCCTCACCGTCCGTCATCGGGGCTTTCGCCTTTGTCCGCCAAAATATCTTCGCTTGGCCCGCCTGCGGAAAGAGCCGTCGTTCCCGCCGCGGAACTCCGGGGGCCAATATAGGCGGCTTTTCTTCCGACGTCAAGAAAAGACTTCGAAATCAACGACTGTCCTGTTTTCGGCTGCGCCGGCGGCCGGTATGCGGAAACGGTCCGCGGACCCTTCGTCACCCGCGGATCAGAGGAGATGCCGATAGATGGTCGCCAGGGCCAGGGAGAAGAGCACTATCAGCGCCGTGGGTCCGGCGATGTGCCGGTAGGTGCGCCAGAGGGGGATCTGAAAGTATTCGCAGGTGACGACGTAGCAGATATGAAGCGGGGAGAGCATCATCCCCGCGTAGCCGCAGGCGTAGGCCAGGGCGGTGGCCGAGGCGGCCGTCGGGAGGCCGGGGTTGTCCCCGAGGAGGGCGAAGATGATGGGAAAACTGGCGCCGACGAATCCGAAGGCCACCCCGGTGGCCAGGCCGGAGATGAAGGGGATCCCGGCGATGAGGAGCGTCACGGGAATGCCGCCGGCGATGAACTCGTCCCGCATGACGGCCACGATGGTTTTCCCCGTCGCCTCCTGGGGGTATTGCAGGACGGCGGCAAAGACCTGGATACTGATGACCAGGAGGAGCATGTTCCAGACGTGCGCCCTGCCGAGGAGCCGGACGGTTTCCCGCCACGCGGCGCCGCGTCCCGCAAAGGCCATGGCCGTGGCGATTATCAGCCCCGCCAGCATGGACAGGAGGCCGGCCGTGGTCCCGGAGAGGCCCCGGTGGGGGAGCAAAACGGAGCCGGCCAGGGAAATGATGATGAGGACGATGATCGGAGCGGCTGCCGAGAACAGTTCCCCCAGGGACCGGGGGGCGGGGGGGTGCGGCCCCTGTCTTTCCCGGCTTCCTTCCGGAAAATGCGGCGGCGGGCCGGGGTCCCGGCGGGGAGGGACGGGCGGCGGCACCGCCGGTAAGGGGAGCCGCCTGAGCAGGAAAATATAACCGCCGGCCAGGGCGGCCACGGTAAAGGGGAACTGGAGGGCGAGGAAGGTCCCGAAGGGCAGACCGGAATACCTGACGGCCAGGATCACCCCGGGATACAGGGGCCACCAGTACTCCCAGATGTGGCGGAACCAATAGTTCAGGGCCGCCTTGAGGGAATTGTCCAGGCCGTTTTCGCTGTCCGCCGCCGCCACCAGGGGGGCGGAAAACAGCGCCCCTCCCGGCATGGGCAGGAGTCCCACGAAGGCGGGGAGGCCCAGGAAGAGCCATTTCCGGTTGGGGAGCCGTGATTTCATCACCGCCAGGGTTTGGGCGATCCGGCCGGTCCTGTCGAGGGCTTCGGTAAAAAAGAGAAGCAGGAGGATGACCACGGGGAGGAGATAGTTCTCCGGTTTCCGGAATGAGGCGAGCTGGGTGAGGATGTCCCCCCCGGCCATCCCGGACCAGAAGGCCAGGACGAAGGAAAACGAGAGAATGGCCGTTCCCAGGGACAGGCCGAGACGGTTGACGGCGAGAATCGCCAGAAAGGTTCCCCCCACCTTGACGGCGGCCGGGATGGTCATCAGGAAGTCGAACATGATCGCCCTCATATCAGGATGGAGGTCGCAAAGCAAACAATCTTCCGGTCCCCGCCGGTCCCCGCGGCCGCGATTGCTATTCGGCACCGATTTTGATATGCCCGGTCCGGGGGTAATCAAAGATGAGCCATCACCTTGCGGCGACAGGTTACACGGCCCTTGTGGAGCGTCTCAACCGCTTCTCTCAAGGCGCCGTACCGTCGGAGTCACTCTTCCGGATCCTGAAGATTCTTTTCAGCGAGCAGGATGCGGCCCGGGTCGCCCAACTGCCGATCCGGCCCTTCACGGCGCGGCGGGCGGCGCGGATCTGGAAGATCGGGGAGGCGGAGGCGGCAAGGATTCTCAATGACCTGGCGGACCGGGCCATTCTTCTCGATCTGGAGAAAGACGGCGTCTCCACCTATGTCCTGCCGCCGCCGATGATCGGCTTCTTCGAGTTTTCCCTCATGCGCGTCCGGGGCGATATCGACCAAAAGGCGTTGAGTGAACTGCTCCATCAGTATGTGCATGTCGAGGACGATTTTCTCATGTCCCTCTTCATGTCCGGAGCGACCCAGGTGGGACGCGTCTTCGTGCACGAGCCGGCCCTGGACGGCGGTGCCGCCGCTGTCCGCGCCGCAACCGGCCGGCCGGGACCCGGCGGCGGGGCGACGGTGAGGCCTGTCTCTCCGGCGGCGCTGCCGGTAATATCCCGGGACGGCAGGGATGGTGACGACCTGTCCGGTACTTTCCCGGCTTCCGGGTCGTTACCTCCCCCCACCGGCTCCTCCGGCTGCGATTATGAAAACCCCGCGCCGGCGGCCGCCGCCGGGGGGGAAACCGCCGCCGGCAGTCTCTTAATCCTCGATTACGAGCGGGCGACGGCGGTGATCGAGACCGCCTCCCACCGGGGGGTGAGTCTTTGTTACTGTCGCCACAAGATGTCCCATCTGGGGCGGGCCTGCGACGCCCCCCAGGAGATCTGCATGACCTTCAACGATCCGGCCCGGGCTTTGATCCGGCACGGTCACGCCCGGGAGGTGGGCCGGGAGGAATGCCTTGATCTTCTCCGGATTGCCTGGGAGCACAAGCTCGTCCAGTTCGGTTCCAACGTCCGGGAGGGGGTGGGGTTCATCTGCAACTGCTGCGGCTGCTGCTGCGAGGCCATGGCGGCGGCCCGGCGCTTCGGCCTCCTCCATCCCATCCATACGACGAATTTCATGCCGGTCTTGAATGGCGCCCGCTGCCGGGGCTGCGGTCGCTGTGTCTCGGTCTGCCCCGTGGCCGCCCTGGGCCTCGTCGCGGCCCATGACCCCCGGAAGCCGAAGCGGAAGGTGGCCGCCCTCGCGGAGGCTCTTTGTCTGGGCTGCGGCCTCTGCGTTCGGGAGTGCCCCCATGGGGCCATCACCCTGAAGGAGCGGCCCCGGCGGGTGATTCCGCCCCTGAACGCCGTCCATCAGGCCGTCGTCATGGCCATCGAACGGGGGAAACTGGCCGACCTCATCTTCGACAACCACGCCCTGGCGAGCCACCGCCTCATGGCGGCCATTCTGGCGGCGATCCTGAGACTCCCGCCGGTCAAACAGCTCCTGGCCGGCAAGCAGGTGCAATCCCGCTATCTTGCCGCCCTCATCCGGCGGGCCGGCATGTAAAACCGCCGCCTTGCCGGCACACCGGCTCGCGCCGGGACAAACGGAACCTGCCGAATTTTCTCGCGTTGGATCTCATCTTGACGGGAAGGCAGGAGAAAAGGACATCCTCCCGCCTCTTTTCAACTGTACAGCAGGTCCATCATGTCGAGCATGGGGCCGGCCGCTTTCAAATCCACGATCTTCACCGAATTCTGGTTTTCCTCCCCCAGTTCCTCCCGGAAGGCGGCCAGTTCCTGTCTGCCGGGGCAATAACCCGACCCGCCGATGGTCGTGCAGGCGAAGGAGGCCCAGACCCCGGCCTCCGCCATGGCCCGGCGGAAGTCCGCGAACGTGAAGGAACCGCTTCCCGTAAGCGCCGCGGCGAGGCCGGCGGCGAAGGCGTCGCCGGCGCCCGTGGCGTCCAGGACCCGTTCCGGGGGCAACAGGGACTGGGCGTAGATGAGGCCGTCCTTCCCGTCGGCATAAACGCCGAGGGCACCGAAACGTCCCATGCTGATCACGGCGTTGATCCGGCGCTCGGTGAACCAGGTGATGATCTTCCGGAGGGAAGGAAGGCGTCCGGCGGTCTTCATGAGCTGCTTGAATTCCCAGACATTCATCTGGATGACCGCCGTCTTCCGGAAGGCGTCCTCCCAGAAGGCGATGCCCAGCCCGATCTGGCTGTGACCGAGATTGAGGAAAACTGGGGCCTTGCCCTGCCAGTGATCGATGATGTAGCGGGTGCATTCCCCGGGGACATGGGGATGGCCGTTATCCTTGTCGCTGTAGATGTGGCCGATGATCACGCCTCCCGGAGCGACGGCGAGGCGGTGCTCGATATCATGAAAACGCTTTTCCAGGTGACGGCGGAAGTTTTTGCCCTCGACGAACTTTTCCGAGAAGACCGTAGTTTGCCCCTGGCTGATAAGGATCGTCGAGCGGGGGGTGCAGAGGCGGGGCACAAAAAACTTTCGGGGGGAGAGGAAGTCGGCCGGCAGGGGGGTGCCGGTGACAGCGGCGGCGCGGGCGATACTTTCCCGGATCAGCCGGCCCCGGGGGTCGTTGCCCACGGGCAGGATGGGCAGGACGGTGCGTCCGGCGCGCAGCAGGCGGAGGGTGTAGTTCAGACCGCTGCCCCCCAGGCTTTCCTCCTGTCTGACGATCTGCTTGCGCCCCAGCTGCAGGGGACCGTCGCAGCGGATGACGCTTTCGAAGGCCCCGCTGCCGACGGCGATCACCGGGAAATTGCCCTCCCTGATCACCGTCGGCGATTTGCCCTCTGTCGCCGCTGTTCCCCTGGCCTGGTCCATTCCCGTCCCGTCGCTCCCGTTGAAAAAGAAAAATCCTGGTTTTACGGGACTTTCACTCTCGGGACAGGTCTTCGATCTCGATCCCCTGCGCCGTGATCCGTTCCGCCTGGGCCAGGACGTTTTCCGCCGCGGCCCGATCGAGGACGTAGATCATCTCCCCTCCCCGGCGGGCGAATATCTTCCCGTAGGAGATGGGAACCAGGTCCGTGGGTTCTTCCAGCAGGGAAGCGGCGACGGGTTCCGCCTTCCTCTTGCCGTTGGCGAGGAGCAGCACGGTCTTTGCCTCATAGACCAGTTCGGCCCCCATGGAGACGGCAAAGCGCGGGCTGTCCTCCCGGCGCTCGAAGTGGCCGTCGGCCACGGCGTTGTCGATGGTGTTGTCGTCCAGCTGCACCAGGAGCATCCGGTTGCCGGCGAAGGGGATCCCCGCCTCGTGGAAGGCCACATGCCCCCGGCCGCCCACGCCGATGATATGGAGATCGATCCCTCCCGCCGCCTTGATTTCCTCTTCGTAGGCGGCAAGGATCTCGCTTCTTATCCAGCGCAGGTAATCCGAGGCCGCATCGGGTCTGACGACCACGGCCTTGCCCTTGTCCGTTCCCTGCCCCTCCCAGTCGCCGGGATGGGCGGCCAGTTCCTTCTCCAGCCGTTCCTGGTCGATGAGGGTCCCCCAGGGGACGAAGGTTTCCCGGAATTTTTCCTTCAGGAGGCCGAAGAGCTCCTGGATCATGAAATAGGAATAACTCTCCGGATGAAGGGCCCGCTGCTGGGCGTTGGCTCCCGGCAGACCGATGTATTCGTCGAGGTTGAAGCTGGTGATCTTCCGGGCGGGAAACTCCCCGGCGCCGGCGGCGGCGGCCAGGCGTTTGTAGAGGCCGGTGGGGGAGTTGCCGGTGGCGAGGCCGAGGACATAGCGTTCCTTATCGGCGAGGGTCTTCCGGATGTGCCGGACGACGATGCCGGCGCCTATTTCGCTCATCTGGTCGAAATCACGGGTGACGATGACTTTGAACGACATAAAAACTCCTTGTCTTGTTTTTTCAGACCGGACAAATTTGTCAGCCGATGGAACGCTTGACCACTTCCGCCACCTGCCGGCAGTACCGTTCCGTCTCCTCGTCCGTCGGACCCTCCACCATGACGCGGCACATGTTCTGGGTCCCCGAATAACGGACCAGCACCCGCCCTTTGTCGCCCAGGGCGTCTTCCACGGCCTTCACGGCCGCCACGATCTCCGGGACCGTCGCGATGTCCGGTTTGGCTTTCACATCGACATTGATGAGCTTCTGGGGGAAGACCGTCATTACCTTGGCCAGTTCCGAAAGGGGCTGCTTCTCCTCCTTCATGGCGTTGAGGAGCTGGATGGCGCTGAGGATCCCGTCCCCGGTGGTGTGCTCCTGGAGAAAGATCAGATGCCCCGACTCCTCGCCGCCGATGGAGGCCCCCCGGGCCCGCATCTCTTCCAGAACGTAACGGTCCCCCACCTTCGTGGCGACCATGTCGATGTCCATGGCTTTCAGGGCCTGCCGGAGACCGAGGTTGCTCATCACCGTGGCCACCACGAGGTTGTTGGTCAGCTTGCCCTTCTTCTTCATGACCTTGGCGCAGATGGCCATGATCTGGTCACCCGTGAGGACGTTGCCCTTTTCATCCACGGCGATGAGCCGGTCCCCGTCGCCGTCGAAGGCAAAACCCACGTCGGCCTTTCTTTTCATCAGTTTCTCCACGAGCATCTCCGTGTGCTGGGAGCCGCAGTTGTCGTTGATGTTGGAACCGTTCGGCTGATCGAAACGGGTTGTTACTTCGGCCCCCAGCTCCAGGAAGGTTTGGGGGGCGACGCGGTAGGTGGCGCCGTTGGCGCAATCCAGTTCGATCTTCATCCCTTCCAGGGAGTATTCTTTGGGAAAGGTGCTCTTGAGAAAGACGATGTACCGGTCCCGGGCCCCTTCGATACGGTAGGCCTTGCCCAGTTCCTCGGGGGAGGGCCGGAGGTTGTGCATGAGGTTTTTCAGGATCAGCTCCTCTATTTCCAGCTCCGTCTCGTCGGGGAGCTTGTAGCCGTCATTGGAGAAGATCTTGATGCCGTTGTCCTGATAGGGATTGTGGGATGCCGAGATGACGATGCCCGCGTCGGCCCGCATGCTCTGGGTGAGAAAGGCGATGCCCGGCGTGGGCATGACCCCGACCATGATGGCGTCCACGCCCATGGAGCAGATGCCGGAAACAAGGGCGTTTTCGAGCATGTACCCGGAGATGCGGGTGTCCTTGCCGATGATGATCTTCGGTCGGTGCCCCTTCCGCTTGAAGTAATGGGCGGTCGCCTTGCCGACATTCAGGGCCAGATCCGCCGTCATGGGGTATTCGTTGGCCACCCCCCGAATCCCGTCCGTACCGAACAGCTTTCCCATTGAAATCCGCCTCCTTTTCCTGGATTTGATTGTCCAAACCGGCAGCATATAGATCTTGCCGGCGGGGAAGTCAACGCCTTTTTTGGGTCAGGAACCCTCCCGGTCATGATAATCCAGCGCCGCCGCGATGAATTGTTTGAACAGGGGGTGGGGATGGGTCGGCCGGGACTTGAATTCGGGATGAAACTGACAGCCCAGAAACCACGGGTGACCGGGAAGCTCGACGATTTCCGCCAGCCGGCCGTCCGGGGAGACGCCGGTGATCCGCAGACCTCTGGAGGTCATGATTTCCTTGAACTCGTTGTTGAATTCATAGCGGTGCCGGTGCCGTTCCTCGATCTGACGCGTTTCGTAAGCGGCAAAAGCGAGGGAATCTTCCGCAAGGACGCAGGGATAGGAACCCAAACGCATCGTCGCCCCCTTGTCCCGGATCTGTTTCTGCTCCGGGAGGAGGTCGATCACGGGGTTGGGTGTCCGGGGGTCGAATTCCGAGCTGTTGGCCCGCTCCAGGGCGCAGATATGACGGGCATACTCCACGACGGCCATCTGCATCCCCAGACAGATGCCGAAATACGGGATGTTGCGGAGGCGGGCATACTGGGCCGCCTGGATCATCCCCTCGATCCCCCGGTCGCCGAAGCCGCCGGGGACCAGAATGCCGTCGGCGCCGTCCAGTTGATGGTCCAGGCCGTCTTTTTCGATCCGTTCCGAATCGATGAATTTGAGGTTCACCCGGCAGTCGTTGGCGATGCCGCCGTGGATCAGGGCCTCGTTGAGGCTTTTGTAAGAGTCCGTGAGATTGACGTACTTCCCCACGATGGCGATGGATACCTCCCGGCGGGGATGCATCATCCGGGCGACGACCTCTTCCCATACCTCGAGATGGGGCTGCCCGGTCCAGATGTTGAGGAGATCGACGATCTTTTCATCCAGCCCTTCACGGTGGTAGATCAGGGGGACCTCGTAGATGCAGCCGACGTCCTTGGCGGCAAAGACGTTGGTGACCTCGACATTGCAGAACAGGGCGATCTTGGCCTTGATCTCTTCGGAAAGGAAATTTTCCGTCCGGCACAGCAAAATGTCGGGCTGGATGCCGATCTCCCGGAGGGCCTTGACGCTGTGCTGTGTCGGTTTGGTCTTTACCTCTCCCGCCGTCTTGATGAAGGGGACCCAGGTGAGGTGGATGAAGGCGGCGTTCTGTTTCCCCACCTCGAGGCGGAATTGCCGGACGGCCTCGAGGAACGGCTGACTCTCGATGTCGCCGACGGTGCCGCCGATCTCGACGATGGCCACGTCGTAACCCCGGGCGCTGTCCCGGATGAACTCCTTTATTTCATTGGTGATGTGGGGGATGACCTGGACGGTCTTGCCCAGGTAGTCCCCCCGCCGCTCCTTGGTGATGACGGAGAAATAGACCTGTCCCGTGGTCAGGTTGTTGCTCTTTTTCATCCGGGTCGAGGTGAAGCGCTCGTAGTGGCCGAGATCCAGATCCGTTTCCGCCCCGTCGTCGGTGACGAAGACCTCGCCGTGCTGAAAGGGGCTCATGGTGCCGGGATCGACGTTGATATACGGGTCGAGCTTCTGGTTCGTCACCCGCAAACCCCGGCTCTCGAGCAGGGCGGCAATGGAGGCGGCGGCCAGTCCCTTGCCGAGGGCGGAAAGGACGCCGCCGGTGACAAAGATGAATTTTGTGTCTTTCATGGGGGGACCTCCATCTTTTTCCTGATCAGATCGGCAATGAATTCCACCGGTTCACCCAGCAATGCCTCCATGGTAAACGAATCCAGACAGGCATCCGACCAGGTAAGGTTGTATTCGTTGACGAGATTGCGGATGTCGTTGTAGCGGTATCCGAGGACCGCCTTTTTCTCCGGGACGGTCAGGTCCTGCCGGTAGGCGATGTGGAGCAGCAGGAGCTTTTCCACCTGAAAATCGTTGCCCAAAAGGGGAATGACGACCATCGTGGCCCCGTCCGCCTTCCCGAAGCCGATATAGACATGACCGGTGCTGACGATGGTCCGTTTCGTGCCCATGAGCTTTTTCGATCCCGTCACCCGGGAGGTCATCCGGGCGGCCACCCCCTCCCGCCGGAGGATCTCGATGACGGTGTTTTCCGCCGGATGGCCTTCCGCATCGAGATCGGCCAGGCGATAAAGGGTATAACCCCGGATGGAGGCGACCGCCGGTTGCAGGCTCTTGAGGGCCATGATGTTTTTCCCCGCCAGGGACCGGGTCGAAAAACCGAGCTCCCGGAGCAACTGGAAGATCGGGCCGGAAATCGTCTCTTCCCGACGGCTGGTGCCCACGGTTACGGTCTTGGCCTGATGGCGGATGGCGTCGATGGGGCGGGAAAGTTCGTCGATGGCATGTCCGAGGGAGACATCGAGGAGATCGAGGGGGGAGGTGAATTCCTCCTCCCCCTTGAAATCCATCCAGAAGTCTTCCAGGGGCAGCTTGCCCATGGCGTATTTCAAAAGCAGGACGATATTGGCGACGGTCGGGACATTGACCTGGGAAAAGCATCCCTGGAGGAGCCGTTCCTGGAAGCCGGCGGCGAAATCGCCGATCAGTCTCCGGAACTGACGGTCGAAGAGACGGTCGTAGAGGGAAAAGGAACGTTTGCCCTGCTCGATCATGGCCTGGTTCATCCGGCTGCGGAACTCCCGGAGGTAAGCGGCCTCCGCGTCGATGCTGCCTGCGGCATAGTAGCCCCAAAGATGTCCGGCCATGGTGTTGAGGATGACCGGCAGGGGCAGCGGCGCCCGGGGGACGGCGATAACCGCATCGGCGAACTCGTCGAACCGTTCCTCCCCCTCGTCGGCGAAGACGATGATTCCGGCTTTGTGGGCCCTGAAGATGGCCACGTCCTTGACGATATCCCCGACCACGGCGGGCGGGCTCCCGGCGGCGCAGACGATGATCAGCGGCTCCGCGGACAGATCGATATGTTTTTTGTTTTCCACGATGTCCGAGGAGATGGTCTTGTAACACAACTCGCTGAGCTTGATCCGGATTTCGTCCGCGGCGGCCTTGTTGGGGCCGCTGCCTACGACGGCCCAGTATTTTTTCCGCCCGGCGAGTCTCTCGGCGGCCCGGCGGAGCTCATCCTGTCTTTCCATGACCCGGCCCATCATTTCCGGCGCCCGGGCGATGACTTCCAGCTCGGCGGCGATGTCCTCGTCGGACATGGTTTTCAGGAGCTGGGCCGTATACAGGGCCAGGATATGCCCGGCGACGATCTGGGAGTAGAAGGCCTTGGTGGAGGCGACGGACATCTCGATGTCCCGGCCGTCGGAGGTGTAGAATACCCCGTGGGATTTGGCGGTGATGTCGGACTGCCGCCGGTTGACGACGGCGATGATCCAGGCCCCCCGTTCCGCCGCCATGGCCACGGCCCGGTTGGTGTCCGTGGTCGTTCCCGACTGGGTGACGGGGATGATCAGGGTGTCGGACAGCCGTTCCGCCAGATCGAACCCGCTCAATTCCGAGGCGATCCGGGAGGTGACCCGCAGGGTGCCCTGCCGCAGATACCTGGTGAAGGCGTCGGCGATGGCCTGGCCGGCCACCGCCGCCGTGCCGTGGCCGATGACGATGAGCTGCTTGATCGTTCCGGTGGTGAGGGCATGGCGGACCGGTTCGGGAACGATATCGTAACCGAGGTTGAAACGGACCTCCCGGTGGCCGTCGGCGCCTTCCCGGAGACGGTATTTACCCCGGATGGTCTTCCGGACGGAAGCGCCGGCCTCGTTGATTTCCTTGAGGAAATAATGGGAATATTCCCCCCGGTCGATATCCCTCGTCGTTATTTCCGCCCGCTGGACAAGCTCCGGGGTGACCGTCAGCGGGGTGCCGTCATAGGCGCAGGCCCGGATCCCCGCCGGCCCGCCGGCGGGGTCCGCTCCCAGGATGAATATCTGCCCGGTGACCCCCGATCCCCCGGCCGCTGCTGTTTCGCCGTCCATCTTGAGGAAATGGGGCGTACCTTCCACGAGGCCGTAGAGTTCCGAGGAAAAGAGATAGCGATCTCCGGCGAGGCCTACATAGATGGACTGGCCGCTGCCCCGGAGGGCCAAAAAAGCCTTTCCCGGCTCCACATCGGTGATCATGGCGATGGCGTGCGAGCCCTCGAAAGCGTTCACGGCCCTGCGGAAGGCCTCGGCGGCGTCGCAGCCCGCCCGCAGGTGCTTTTCGATCTCCAGGGGGATGATTTTGGTGTCCGTCGTGATCTCCGGGGCGATGAGCTCGCCGTCGGCCTCCAGGGCGTTCCGCAGGGAGCGGTAGTTGTCGATGTCACCGTTGAGAACGACGCTGATGGACCAGTTTCCCCGGCCGTAGGCGGGGAAATACTTTTCTGTTCCGGGACTTTGAGAGCTGCCGGGGAGGTCCCGGCGGGTGAAGTTGTTCACGGGGTGGCAGTTCTCTGCCGTTATGGAACCTACCGAGGCCCAGCGGGTATGGGCCAGGGCGACATCGCATGAGGTGTCCAGCCCGGCGAGGAGCTGGAGGATCCGGTCCCGGGAGATGATCTGCCGCAGTTCCCGGACGTTTCTTCCCAGGGTGCCGATGATCGAGGCGGTCTTATAGACGAAGGACAGGGAGCGGGCGGCCGCCCCGGGGATCGGGGGTTCCGCGGCGGCCGCGGCGCCGCTCTCCCCGGACGGCGCCGGGGGCTCTTGCCTGCGCTCCGGGAGGTCCCGGTCTCCCCGGGAGCAGTGAATGGCGCCGTTGACGAAATCACCGGCGCCGGACCGGGCAAGAAAATCGTCGTAAAGGCCGAGCTCCCGCATCCTTGCCAAGGCTTCGTTCCAGGTTTCGGGGGCGTCGATCGTCATGCGGATCTGTATCCCCGCCGAGTCCCTGCCTCTGACCTCCAAACGGTCCAGGGCGTTCAGCAGGAAGTTGAGCTTCAGGTATTTTTGCCAGGCCGGCGGCGGGGTCGCCTCCGGATTGCCGGCCAGTTGCTCTATCCGGTCGATGTTGGCCAGGATGTCCTTTTCCAGGGCCCAGACGATGTCTTTGAGGAACACCTGCCGGCTGTTGAGGATCTCGAGCTCTGCGGTGGAAAAACGGAGGGCGTTCTCCTCCAGGAGCTGCTCCTCGCCGGCGGCGAAACGCCGCCACGCCGCGACGTCGGCGGTGAGCCGCGCGGTCTGTCCCGGCGCGGCGAGCAGCCGCAGGAAGGGCTCGCTTTCCTTAAGGGAAAGGACCATGGCGTCCAGAAGCGCCAGCGGCTCCGTCCCCCCCAGATAGTCGGCAGCCTCGGCCTCTCCGGCAAGGAGGGAGCGCAGGCCCCGGCCGGCTATCTTCCGGAAACCGGCGTCCAGGGCGGTCAGGGGGTCGGGGAGGGGTGACGCCTGGGTCGCCTTCTTGACGGTTACGATACCGGCCAGGCCGCAGGGCAGAATGAAGGGCAGGACGGGGAAGACGATCAGGGATCGGGCCGGGACGGCGGCGGGGGCGCGACCTATGTAAACGCGCCGGTCTTTAAATATCTTCGAGATTCGGGCAATCAGTTTTAACGGCATGACACATCATGCATGCGCTTCGTCGCGTCTTTTCCTCGCTCGCGGTAAAGGGTGCGGGGGAAAATTTCCCTCATAAAAGCAGGCTCATCGCTGTTCCCGACAAGACGGGATGTGAGCCAGGATACGGTCGACGATGCCGTCCACCAGGTTTTGCAGCCAGTCCGTACCCGCCTTGGCGGTCCGGGTGTCCAGGGTCTGGATGGTCTGGATGTACCCCGCGCCGTTCTGACTATGGCTTTTCAAGGCCTCCAAAAAGGCAGACCGGTTTCCGTCTTCCCCCTCCGCCTCGCTGCCGTCGGTGAAACAGGCTTCGATGACGGGCCATTTCTCCATGAATTCCAGCTTCTGCCGGATGAGCTGCTCCTTCCTGGCGCCCGAGAGGATCTTTTCGGATATGGCGATGGACTTCTCCATCTTCTCCGCCAGGGCGCGGAAGCGGCTCAACCGCTCCTTGACCGCCATTTCCAGTTTGTCCAGCACCCCGGCGTAGAGCTCCCGGCCCAGATCCTGGACGGCGAAGAAGGGTTGGCGGACCTCGATGTACCATTGTCTGAGGGCGAGGAGATTGGCTATATAATAGATGTTGTTGTAGATACGCCGCCGGATGTCGCCGTAGAAACCCATGTGGAAATTCACTTCATAGGCCATGTTCCCCGTTTGGCCGAGAAGCTTCCCCCCTTCCGGGCAGTCCCCCCGGTAGACCGTTCCGGCGGAGATGACCGTGCCGTAGCCGATCCGGGTGGGACCCACGATGCCCCCCTGTCCGCCCAGGAAGATCGGCGGCTGGTTCAGCATGACGCCCCGGGGGACGTCGCCGAGGAGGGAAGGGGTAGCCTTGTCCTGATTTGGGGTGTAGTTGAAGTGGATATAGGAGCTTCCCACTTCGGTATGATTTTTCCGGCTTGTGCCCCCGGCCAGGAAGCAGTCGCAGAAGTTGATCAGGCTTCCCAGGGTGACAAAGGGGAAGAGGATCGTCTGCTTCAGACCGACGGCGTGAGCGCCGTTGGCTTCTTCCTCCAGCAGGCAGCCTTCCCGGACCTGGGCGGCGCTGCCCATATTGGCCTTCTCCAGGAAGGCCGACCTGGTGAAGAACCCCCCCTTGAGTTCCACGTGCGG
Organism: Syntrophales bacterium; assembly: GCA_035448805.1. Taxonomy (GTDB): domain Bacteria; phylum Desulfobacterota; class Syntrophia; order Syntrophales; family UBA8958; genus UBA8958. Next base: position 121,555 of record DAOTJR010000002.1, on the reverse strand, counting down.
ACCAAGCTGGCAGTCGAGGACCGCAGCCGGGGCCTCATAGCCCAGTTTCACCCCGGGCATGATCAGGGTCTTCGCCCCGCAGATCCGCGTGCCGCTGTAAAAGACCACCCCGTTGCCGGCGATGCGCTCCACGTCCACTTCCGGGCCTATTTCCACGGTGGCCGGATTGGGCATGACCACGCCTTTGTCGAGGAGACGTGCGATTTTGGATGCAATAGACATATTTCCTCCGGGAAGCTCTTTACTCCTCTATACCCAGTTTTACCATCTTTTTCTGAAAGGTGTTGCGGTTGATGCCCAGATAATCGGCGGCCCGGCTCTTGACGTTCTGGGAACGCTCCAGGGCGATCCTGAAGAGGCAGCGTTCCACGATGGCGTTGACATCTTCATAAAGCCTGCTTTTTGCCGTCCCGGGTTCACGGAGGATCGTGGTGATGTGCGCCAGTTTCTGGAAGAGGATATCTTCGGCGATGGTATGCAGGGAATTCCCTGCCGCCTTTTCGCCGCCACAAGAAGCCGCTTTGTGATTGTGATTCATGGTTGCGCCGGAAATCCTTCGTGATCAGGGGATGAATTTAACATAAATGATGGCCGCCAGGACGACGGCGGCTATCCAGGCCGCCATGAGATCGGAGCTGTTGCGGGTCGGATTGTCGATCTGTTCTTTGGCCTCCGCTTCGATCTCGATCTTTTCCGCATCGAGATGCCCGACGATATCCCCTACCAGGGCGGCAAAGGAATCATAGGCGTTCGAGATAATATGAAACCCCTTCTTGGTTGTCAAGAGGATATAGACCCGGCTCCGCACTTTCAGACACCCCACATGGGTGATGTCGCTCCAGAGGAGCTCCCGGAGTTTGCCTAACTTTTTCAGCGCGACGCCGCCCTCGGAAACGATCACCTTCCTGAGGGCGGCCTCCGCGAGGATCGGCAGGGAGAAAAGGGACAGGGAGGCAAGAAATATCCTTTCCGTGCCCGATCCTTTGTAGGTCAGGGAGATGACCAGCAGGGCGAAGAGGAGCAGCACGTCGACGGCCAGCGGGACGAGAAAGGAGCGGCGGATACGGTATGTTTTCCCGGAGCCGTTCATCGTTTCCTCACGAAGGCGCCGCTTTTACCGCCCTTCTTGGCGGTCAGCATGATGTCGGTGATGGTCATTTCCCGATCGGCGGCCTTGCACATGTCGTAAATGGTGAGAGCGGCTACGGTTACGGCGGTCAAGGCCTCCATTTCCACACCCGTCCGCCCCACGGTTTTCACCCGGGCTTCGATCTCGATTTCCCCCCGTTCCCTGTCGTCGGCGAAGGAGATGTCGATCCCCGTGAGTTCCAGGGGATGGCACATGGGGATGAGCCGCCCCGTTTCCTTGGCGGCCATGATCCCGGCGATTCTGGCGACGCCGATGACGTCTCCCTTCGGGATCCCGCCGTCGGCAATGAGGGCGAGGGTCGACGGTTTCATGACGACCTTGCCCCGGGCCACCGCCGTTCTTTCCGTCGGCCCCTTGGCGGTGACATCCACCATGCGGGCCCGACCCTGTTCGTCTACGTGGGTCAGTCTATTCACGGGAAAATGGGATCCTGAATATTTGCAGTTGCCTGTCCGCCCCCGTGCCGCCCGGGCAGGGGGCAGAAAATATATCGCGGCGGCGTGCTGAATCCAGCCTATGGCGGCGAGACTTATCACAGCCTTTCCCTCCCGTCAAGACAGTTGAATAATCTTTGTAAATTCTATATATATGCCGCAATTTCATTCCGGGGCGCGGGGGCGGTCATGATCGTGAAAATCCTGGGCAGTGCCGTAATCGGTATCGACGGGTACCTGATCGAAGTCGAAGTCTATACCGCCGCGGGACTTCCCCAGTTTTCCACCGTCGGGCTGCCCGACGTGGCGGTGCGGGAGAGCCGGGAGCGGATCAAGGCGGCGGTCAAGAGTTCCGGTTACCCCTTTCCCCGCCATCACGTCACCGTCAACCTCGCCCCGGCGGATATCAAAAAGGAGGGGACCGGATTCGACCTGCCCATCGCCGTCGGGATCCTGGCGGCGGAAGAAGTGGTACGGCCGGACCTGCTGGATGCCTATGTCCTCCTTGGGGAACTGTCTCTGGACGGGCGGATCAAGGGGGTCCAGGGGGCGCTGCCGGCGGCGATGTGTGTCCGGGAGCGGCGTCTCCGGGGCATCATCGTCGCCCCGGAAAACGCCGCCGAGGCCGCCCTGGTCGCGGGCATCGAAGTGATCCCCGTGGCCGCCCTTGCGGATGTGGTGGACTTTCTCAACGGAAGCAAGCACATAGAGCCGGTGCGGCGGGATATGCGGGATGTCGTGACGACACCGGAAACCGACGATTGCGATTTCCGGGACGTCCAGGGTCAGGATCAGGCCAAGCGGGCCCTGGAGATCGCGGCGGCGGGTTTCCACAACATCCTCATGCTCGGACCGCCGGGCAGCGGCAAGACCATGCTGGCCCGGCGGCTGCCCTCGATTCTGCCCGCCCTTTCCTTCACCGAGGCCGTGGAGGCGGCGAAGATCTATTCCGTTGCCGGCCTTTTGAACCGCGGCGAGGTGATGATCCGCCGCCGCCCCTTCCGCGCCCCCCATCATACCATCTCCGATGCGGGCCTCATCGGCGGGGGGCTCACGCCGCGGCCCGGTGAGATCAGCCTGGCCCATCTGGGGGTCCTTTTCCTCGACGAACTGCCGGAATTCCGGAAAAACGCCCTGGAAGCCCTGCGGCAGCCCCTGGAGGAAGGGGCGGTGACCATCGCCCGGGCGGCCACGACGGTAACCTATCCCGCCCGGTTCCTCCTGGTGGCGGCCATGAACCCCTGCCCCTGCGGATATTTCGGCGATGCCCACAGGGCCTGCCGGTGCACACCCCAGCAGATCCGTCAGTATCAACGCCGGCTTTCCGGACCGCTTCTGGATCGCATCGATCTCCATATCGAGGTGCCGTCCTTGCGGTACCGGGAATTGACGGGGCGTTATCAGGGGGAGACGTCCGCCGCGATCCGGGAGCGGATCGCCGGGGCTCGGGCCGTTCAGGAGGAACGTTTTACCGGGAAAGGCAACCCCTTCAACGCCCGGATGACGGATGCCGAGATCAAACGTCACTGCCGGATCGACGGTGAATCCCAGCAGTTGCTGGAGATGGCCATGGAAAAGCTCGGCCTCAGCGCCCGGGCCTACAAGCGGATCCTCAAGGTGGCCAGAACCATCGCCGATCTCGACGGCCAGGCGGAACTGCGATCGTCGCACGTCGCCGAGGCCATTCAGTACAGAAATCTTGATCGGAAAATAATTTAGTGATAATGCTTGCGACCGGTTACTGTTCGAAAGCAGGGCAGGGATGTTTTGACCGGCACCGGCCTTTTTCGGTTGCCGTCCGGTATTCTGCAACATAATCGAAGGGGGAAAAGGAGGATTATGGAAATCAGCATTGTTCAGGTCGCGCCGGAGCAGCGGAAAGCGAAGCCGGTGGATGAATCGAAACTGGGTTTCGGCAGGGTGTTTACCGATCACATGTTCACCATGTCCTACAAGTCCGGACAGGGCTGGTACGATCCCGCCGTCCGTCCCTACGAGGATCTGCGGCTCGATCCGGCGGCCATGTGCCTCCACTACGGCCAGCTCATCTTCGAGGGCATGAAGGCCTATCGGGGGAAAAACGGGGAAATCTACCTGTTCCGTCCCCTGGAGAACATCAAGCGCATGAACGAATCGGCGCGGCGCCTCTGTATGCCCACCCTGGATCCGGAAGTGTTCATGGAGGGGTTGAAGAAACTCGTCATTCTGGAAAAAGACTGGATTCCCAAAAGCAGCGGCGCCTCCCTCTATATCCGGCCCACCATGATCGCCACCGAGGCGGCACTGGGGGTGCACCCCGCCGACGCTTATCTCTTCTATATCATCGTCGGTCCGGTGGGGGCTTACTATCCCGAGGGATTCAGCCCGACCAAGATCTATGTCGTGGAGGAATATGTCCGTTCCGCACCCGGGGGGATCGGCTACTGCAAGGCCGCGGGAAACTATGCCGCCAGCCTCATGGCCAGCGCCATGGCCATCGAGAAGGGTTATACCCAGGTGCTCTGGCTGGATGCGGTGGACAGAAAATACGTGGAGGAGGTGGGGACGAGCAATATCTTTTTTGTCATCGGCGAGGAATTGATCACCCCGCCGCTGGCGGGAACCATCCTGCCCGGCGTGACCCGGGACTCGGTGCTGCAGATCGCCCGTGCCTGGGGTCTGAAGGTGGCGGAAAGACGCCTGGCCATGGACGAAATCCTGGCTGCCTGCGGGGACGGATCCCTACGGGAGGCATTTGCCTCCGGAACGGCCGCCATCGTTTCTCCCATCGGTCAGATCTGCTACCGGGACAGGGAGTACCCCATCAATGACGGAAGGATCGGCGCCCTGACGGAAAAACTCTACGAAGAGATCCTGAAGATTCAGTACGGGGAAAAGGAAGATCCCTTCGGCTGGCGCCTCCGGATCGCCTGAGCGTGATGTTCCGGGGGGCGTCGCCGCGGCGGCGGTCATTTAGAGACGCTATTCCGGATACTTGTCCCGACCATTAACAACGATGTGGAAAAGACTGTTGATAACTTTGTGGACAGTTTTCATAAGTCTCTAAATGAAACGGTTTTATATCGGATTGCCGCTCTTTTAGGCAGAGTAAAAGGATCGTAAAAACAACTACTTATGGATGTGCTGAGGTTTTTTGACGGGTTAGGGCCCCGGAGGGGCAAGATATGCACATGACGGTAAAAATGGCATGAATTTTGACCGCGGTCGGCAATTGGTCAGCGAGGATGAGGATGTATAGAAATTCACTTCCCTTTGCGGGAATCTTGGTAATGGTCGCCGTCCTGATCGGCATCTCCGGAGGACGGATCGGGGCGGCGGAGTCGCTGACGCTGGAACAGGTGGTCCAGCGGTTACAGGGCGCTTACGAGCAGACCACCGATTTGCAGGCGCATTTTGTCCAGGAGGTCGTCCTGGCCTCGGTGAACCGCAAGGAGCGCGAAGAGGGGACGGTCTATTACAAGCCCCCCCAACGGATGCTCTGGGACTACACGAAACCGAAGATCAAAAAGCTGGTCATCAACCCCGACAAGGCCTATCTTTACATCCCCAAAGACCGGGCGGTCTATGTCCAGGAAACGTCCCGGATCTTCAAGTCCCAGTTGATCGTGCGCCTGTTGAGCGGTTTGGGGAAGGTTACCGAGGATTTCCGACTGGCTTTCGCCGATCCCGCCCGGCCCGCGGATAAAGAAGGGCATTATCTCCTCGTCATGACACCGAAAAAGGGCGATCTGGGGGTGGACAAGATCTTCGTCACCCTGCACCGGGATGATTTCACCATCATTGAATGCCGTTTCGATGATGCCTTCGGCAACCGGACGACGGTCCGGTTCCGCAATATCCGGCGCAACAGCGGGCTTTCCGATAAACTGTTCCAGTTCCGGGCCCCGCCCCAGACGGAGGTCTATCCGCTCTCCTGAAGGGAAGCCGGTTTGGGTTAATGATGGAAAAACAAAGGGGAATTGACTGTCCGGAAACCGGCGCCTATGCTCAGGCGCTCCGGAGCGAATGGCTCGAGGTGAACGGCCGGGGGGGTTATGCCTCCAGCACCCTGCTGAACTGTCATACCCGGAAATATCACGGCCTGCTCGTCTCCCATCTGGCGGCGCCGCCGGGGCGTTATGTCCTCTTGTCCAAGTTTGAAGATACCGTGGCCTGGGGCGCCCGGCGGGAGGCCCTGAGCTGTCACCGGTACCCCGGCGATTTTTTCCCGGCCGACTATTCATTTCTACGGCAGTTTCGGCAAGACTTGTTCCCGACGTTCCTTTACGAGGGCGGGGGCGTCCGGGTCAGGAAATCGCTTCTGCTGATCGCGGGGACGGACAGCCTCCTGGTCCGTTACGATCCCGAGATGTGCCCCGCCACGGGCGTATTGCGGTTACGGCCGTTCCTCGCTTTCCGGGATTACCATAGCCTGAGCAGGGAGAACCCGTTTCTTCGGGGCGAGACCACCGCGGTAAAAAACGGTTTCGCTATCAGACCTTATGCCGGGATGCCGACTTTGGTCATACAGACGAACCTCCGCCCCCGGTGGCAGGCGGAGCCGTTTTGGTACCGCAATTTCGAATACGCCGAGGAAGGGGCCCGCGGTTACGAACATCATGAAGATCTCTTCACCCCGGGCATCCTGGAAGTCCCGCTTCGCAAAGGGAAAACGGTCTTTGTCCTGGCCTCCTTCAGTCCCTTTTACGGCCGGTTGGGCAAGAAATGGGACGACGAGGTACGCCGCCGCCGCCGGGAAGCCCGGGAGGACGACCTGCGGGCGGGGGAACTGTTGCGGAGCGGGCCGATGCCGGACCGCGGCGGCGATGCTGCAGGCGGGGAAAGCACCAGGGAAATCGAATTGTTGCTGATCTCGCCCGACCCGGAAGGGTCCGGCGCTGTCCCGGTACCTCCGGCCGCCGGCGGATTGACCGCATCGGCGGTACGGGGGCCGCTTGCGGCGCTGCCGGTCTCCCCCGGCGCCTGCCGCAGCGGCGACCCGGAGCGGGAAGTCCGGGAAGACGAAGGGGGCGCCGCCGGACCGGCGGCCGGCGTTGCGGAGACAGCAGCGGCGGACCGGCGGCTCCTGACCCTCCTCCTCCAGGCGGGCCGCCGGTTTCTCATCCGTACGCCCGCCGGCCATCCCGCGATCATCGCCGGTTACCCCTGGTTCGGGGCCTGGGGACGGGACACCTTGATCTCCCTGCCGGGTCTCACCTTTTGCTCCGGCCGCCGCGGGGAGGGAAGGGAACTGCTCGTCCGGATAGCCGGGTTTGAGCGGCACGGTCTTCTCCCCAATGTCTTTTCCGAACGGGACGGAAATCATGCCTACAACACCGTGGATGCCCCCCTGTGGTTCTTCTGGGCCGTTCAGCAGCTCCTCCGGGACGACGACGGGGACGGGACGGAGGCGGTGGTGGAGAAAAGCCTCTGGCCGGTGATGAAGGGCATCCTCCGCCAGTTCATTCACGGCACCATTTTCAATATCTACATGGACGACAACGGCCTGCTCCATGCCGGGGCGGCGGACCGGGCGCTGACCTGGATGGACGCCTGCTGCGACGGCCGCCCCGTCACACCGCGTCACGGCTATCCCGTGGAGATAAACGCCCTGTGGTACAACGCCGTCTGTTGCGCTGCCGAACTGGCCGCCCGCTTCGGGGACCGGGAGTTCTATTTCGACGACCTGCGGGACAAAATCCGCCGCTCCTTCCAGGAGACCTTCTGGAGTGACGAGGATGCCTGCCTGGGAGATGTGTATCGGGACGGGCACCTGGATCGTTCCATCCGTCCCAATCAGCTTTTTGCCGTTTCCCTGCCCCATTCCCCCCTGGAGAGGGCGCAGGGGCGTCTCGTCGTGGAGAAGGTCAGAGACGAGCTTCTCACTCCCGTGGGCCTCCGCACCCTTTCCCCCCGCGATCCCCGGTACCGGGGACGTTACGAAGGGCCGCCCGCTGAACGGGACAGCGCCTATCATCAGGGAACGGTCTGGCCCTGGCTATTGGGGGCCTTCGGAGAGGCCTGGCTCAAGACGGCCGCCGACCGGGACGGCGTGCAGTCCGCCCTTCGGGATTACCTCCGCACCTTTCTGGCGCGCCATTTCCGGGAGGGGGGCATGGGCTGCATCGCCGAGGTGTTCGACGGCGACGCCCCCCACCGGCCCGGGGGATGCATCGCCCAGGCGTGGTCCACAGCGGAGTTGATCCGCCTTTCCACCCTCGTCAGCGGCTGATCGCTTTTTTGCATTCCCGTCGCCGTCCCGGCCGGGCTGTCATGACAACCAAGCTTCCCATCAGACAAAACTTCAGTGTCTACGGCCGGGATACCGATCCCGGCATGCTTTCTATTCCCAGCTGATATTAAGAATTCCCCTGATTGTCGAAAATTGCTTTCCGGATTATTTTAGGGCCGAAAGAAAGAAAGAGAGAGGAGAGATAGAGACCATGACCGGCATGGGCAACCAAAGCATCGAATTCAACCCCGGAAGAGACGTCCCGGGGAAGACGATCGGGAGAAACAGGGCCGGCCGGCGACGGACGGCGGGTTGGATGGGATTGTAGACGATATCGGCAAACCGGAAAGGAGCACGAACCATGAGAAAGACAGGAGCCAAAGACAAAGAGCGATTCGCCGAGAAGGCGGGCAAGACCTGGCTGGACCCCATGTGTACCCCCGTGGGAACCAGGTAGATAGCCGCGGTGAGTATGAGGATGACAAAGGGATTTTGAGAGCGTGGAGGCGGTGATTATGAGGAAAGAAAAGAAGGTGTTCAAGGGCTGGGTCGATCCGATGGCAACGCCTTGTCGTTACAGGAAAGGCGGCTGACCGACCGCCGGACGCGGTGTCTGCCCCGGCGGCAGCGGCCTCCTTAATGATAAACAGTTGTAGATCAATGGCATATGCACGCTTTTGCGGGTGAAGAAGGCGGGCCCTGTCAGCGCAGCATGGTGAGAAAGAGACCGGCGGCCACGGCCGTGCCGATCACACCGGCCACGTTCGGCCCCATGGCGTGCATCAGGAGGAAGTTGTGCTTGTCCGCCTTCTGCCCCTCGACCTGGGACACCCGGGCCGCCATGGGTACGGCGGAGACGCCGGCGGAGCCGATCAGGGGATTGATCTTCTCCTTCAAAAACAGATTCATGATCTTCGCCATTATTATACCTCCGGCGGTGCTGAAGGAAAACGCGACGATGCCCAGGATGAAGATGAAGATCGGCTGCGGTTTGAGAAAGACTTCGGCGTTCATCGTGGCCCCCACAGAGACGCCGAGGAAGATGGTGACGATGTTCAGGAGCTCGTTCTGGGCGGCATGACTGAGCCTTTGGACCACCCCGCTTTCCCGGAAGAGATTGCCGAGAAACAACATGCCCATGAGCGGCGCCGCCGGCGGCACGATGAGGCAGATCACCACCGTGCCCAGCAGGGGGAAGATGATCTTTTCTTGCTTGGTGACGGTGCGTACCTGCTTCATCCTGATCTTTCGTTCCGCTTCCGTGGTCAGCAGGCGCATGATCGGCGGTTGGATCAGCGGCACCATGGCCATGTAGGAATAGGCGGCCAGGGCGTTGGCCCCCAGGAGATGGGGGGCCATGATCGCGGTGAGATAGATGCAGGTCGGACCGTCGGCGCCGCCGATGATGCCGATGGAGGCCGCCTCCTTGATGCTGAATCCGAAGAGGATGGCGGCGAAAAAGGATATGTAGACCCCCAGTTGGGCTGCGGCGCCGAGGATCAGGGTCTTGGGGTTGGCGATCATGGGACCGAAGTCCGTCAGGGCCCCGACGCCCATGAAGATCAGGCAGGGGATGAGCTCGTTGGCGACACCGAAGTCGTAGAACCACTGGATCAGATTCCGGTGGGCCTCCCCGCCCTGCTGGGAAAAGCCCATGACCGGCGCCAGGGGGAGATTGGCCAACAGGATGCCGAAACCGATGGGGACCAGCAGCAGGGGCTCGAAGCCCTTCCTGATGGCCAGGTAGATGAAAAGAAAGGAGATGAGCCACATGATTACATGGCCGATCTGGAGAGAGAAGAAGCCGGTGTTGAGGATTACCTGATTTACGATGGGAAAGTTCTCAAACATTGACCTGACCCCCCTTCTGGGCGGTTTTGGGCGCTTCTTTGGCCTTGCCGGACAGGAGTCTCATGGCCTTGATGCTCAACATCAACAGCAGCAGGCTGCAAAACACGCCGCTAAAACCGGCGACAAACACCATCAGGGCTTGAAACCATACTGTATCGTTCACGACATCGTCCTTTCCCGGGTTCAAATTTGCGGCCCGCGTAAAGTTTCCCGATGCGGCGCTGTGGTTCATCGTTCGTCATGACGAGGGACTCACGAATCCCCGGCGCTCTAAGGGACGGGTATCCCCCGCCGTTGCCTCTTCTTCATGACTCATCTTTCCGGATGATTGCCATGAAAACGCCGTTTTCATGCTTTGTGGCGTCCCACGGGGCATGAAGTTTTTTTGAACCCATTAAATTTGCGAGCGCCGGATGCTATAAAAATTCCTGGCCGGTGTCAATCACTGATTTGCCACGGCAAGAAAGAAACTTGCCCGCCTGGTGGGGCATCATGGCCCCGCCGGCAATGACGGGAAACGTTAACCACGGCCGGCGGTGACAAATCGGGTATGACGGTTACGGGAAGGAGGCAGTTTGGCTTTTTGCCTGCCGTACGGGTGGCGGCGCCCCGCTGCGGGTATGTTTGTGTATGTGCCGGAACCGGCATGTTTTCAGAAAGGAGGAGACCGGGGAAGCATCGACCTCCCCGGTCTCGATAATTCCGGTCGTTCAATCCCGGACTTTTTCAATCTCCTGCCGATACGTTCCCGGACAGTCGAAGACGATCTGCATGCTTGAGATCCTGTCCGAGAGTTTCAGAAAGCTCTAAATCTCAAAGCGTCGGGTCGTTGGTTAATGTGAAAAAGCCGTTTTCATGCTTCGTGTCGCTCCACGGGGCATGATGGTTTTTTGCGAAGCCGGCCGGCCGTCGCGGAACGGACGGTCTTTCCGGCTCCGGAAAATCACTTCACCAGCGGCTTGGGTACAAAGAACACCGGCTTGCCGTAAACGGTATTGCAGGTGATGGCCCCGGCCATGTAGATGCCGATCCACCCCACGATTACCAACAGCCACCCCGCAAAGGGTTTCAGGACCTTGGGATCGCCGAACCAGCCCGTATCCATGCCCACGATGGACCACAAAACGATGTCCACAAGGATGACGAGGATGAACATCGCCGCGCTGCTCTTGGCATATGCCGGCGTTACCGCCGTCAGGAAGCCGGCGCCCGCCATCCACATCCAGCCTTCCACATGGACGGCCTTGCCGACCATGGCGCCGACGGCCTTGCCGATACCGGCCTTGGCCGCCGCGAGCTGCTCGGGGGTCAGCATTTTTACATCCGCCACCCCCGCCGCCGCCATGGCGGCGTCCATGGACTCTTTAGCCGCCTTGGGGATGAAGATGAAACTGATGGAATACCACTTGGCAAAGACGCTGATGGCCGCCGCGAGCATGAAGAAGGCCGAGAAGAATAAAAAGACGTTGCCGCCGGTGATATTGTGATCTTTCAATTCCATGACCGCTGTGGTGTACTGAACCAAACAACCGCCGACGAGCCAGGCGGCCAGCAGGGGAAACCCGGAGACATCCACTTTGCCGAGAAACACCGCGCCGAATCCAAAACATGCCACGGCCAGAGCGGCCAACCCCGCCGGACCCGGAGATGCAAAACTGTGTTCGTGTGCCATAAAGCCCTCCTTATTTTCTGATTACGTTAGAATTTTTGGAATTAAAACAACAGTGAACAATGAACTTTGGATCGACTCAACAACGATAACGCTGTGCCTTCTTTATTGACCCGGCATCCCTCCTTTCCGAATAAATAGTCTGCCCTTTGTAAATGGCGAAATCGGCGTAACCCCACATCATGACTCCCCCCGGGGTATGCATATCCGCGTTGTGCCCTGCCGGAGAAAGCCGGCGAGATGGAACCGAACGCGACAGGATGCACAAGGCGGCCGCCGCTGAAAGAGATCTTTACGCCGCTTGAAATCGCGCCGGATCTTTCCGCGCCGGAAACACTCTTTGGGTGCTGTCTTCCGGATAAGGTGTTTTTCCCCGAACCTTCTTCCTATCTAAAAGCGTGCCAGATATAATATCCAGTGAAAACATATATTTGCGTAATGCCTCCCGGTGAAATCGCCGTATTTCACGAAATACGTTGTGAAATACGGCGATTTCCGCTATATATCGCCGCCGGCGGAGGGGGGAAAATGGGAAAAACGGCAGGATCGACATGAACGGGTCTGAAAACGATTTTTTCCGGCAGGCGACCATCCGGCTCTGCAGCAGTCTGGAAATCGAAAAGGAGATGTTCAACTGCCTCTCCTACCTGCGGAATCATTTGCCCGCCACGGAGATGCTCCTGATCATCTTCGATCCCGTTCCGGGATTGATACACAATCTTGCCCGGGTCAACAGGGAGGGGATCGCAAAGCCGTTTCGCTCCAAATCCCTGTCGGAAGAGGCCATCTACCGGATCAACTACGATACCGAGACCTGGCAGGAGGTCAAGATTCTGGACCGCCTGGAACTGCATCCGGCCAGTTGGATCCTCTACGATCACGTAAATCTTTCCACTACCTCCATGATGTACATCAGCCTGGTGATCGAGGGCAAGCGTTTGGGGTCGATCGTGTTTCTGGCGGACGGCCGGGGCATGTTCAAGAGGGAACATGCCGACCTTATATCCCAGTTGCGGGAACCATTCACCATCGCCGTCTCCAACGCCCTCCGCTACCGGGAGCTGAACAAACTCAAGGACATCCTGGATGCGGAAAACCAGGACCTCACCCGGGAGCTGCGCTACGTCACCGAAGACGAGATCGTCGGCGCCGATTTGGGATTGAAGGAGGTCATGATCATGGTCCGGCAGGTGGCCTCCCTCAAAAGCCCCGTGCTCCTTTTGGGGGAAACCGGGGTGGGCAAGGAGGTGATTGCCAATGCCATTCATTACGCCTCCCCCCGGCGGGAACGGCCGTTGATAAAGGTGAACTGCGGTGCCATTCCGGAGAGCCTCATGGACAGTGAGCTCTTCGGCCACGAGCGCGGGGCCTTTACCGGTGCCATCGCCCAGAAGAAAGGGCGTTTTGAGCGGGCCGACAAGGGGAGCATCTTCCTCGATGAGGTGGCGGAACTGCCGCCGTCGATCCAGGTCCGGTTGCTCCGGGTACTCCAGAACGGGGAGATCGAACGGGTGGGGGGCGCGGAAACCATCCCTGTGGATATCCGCGTCATAGCCGCCACGCACCGCAATCTGGAGGAGATGGTACGCACCGGTAAATTCCGGGAGGATCTCTGGTTCCGCCTCAACATCTTCCCCATCATGATCCCGCCGCTGCGGAACCGGCAGGGAGACATCCCGAAGCTGATCCGCCATTTCATGGAAAAGAAGGCCCGGGAGTTGAAGATCCATACCCCGCCGTACATCTCCGCCCAGTCCCTGGAACGTCTCAAGGAGTACCACTGGCCGGGGAACGTCCGGGAACTGGAAAATCTTGTCGAACGGGAACTGATAAGGAGCCGGGGTCCAAACGGCAACCGTTTCATGACCTTCGAGCACTTCCGCTGGCCCGGGCGATCCCGGGGGATATGGGAGGGGACGGAGGCGGAAAGAGGTGGTTTCCCCACCCTGGACGAGGTGATGTCCAAACATATTCAACTGGCTTTGGAACAGACCCGGGGCAGGATCTATGGTCCCGGCGGCGCCGCCGATTTATTGGGGATCAATCCCAACACCCTGAGAAGCAGGATGAAAAAACTCGGGTTGGGACCGAACCGCTTTCCGGCCCGGCGCGGCCGGAAAAAGGGGGCGGGCGCGGGAGACGGCCTTGTGCCTCTTTACGAGGAAAACCCAGAGACATACCTTTGATTTGCTGCCCATGCCCCCCCGCGTCCGGGGATGATCGCTGCGCGCCCCACTATGCACAACGGCTGCTGAAATGGTTTCGTAAATATCCGTAAATTTTGTGCCTGGGGGCGGCAAGGGTTAAAAATATTGACAACGGGCCGGGAATGACCGAAAATAAGACCCTCCGTGCGGGGTGCGATCTCGTTTTCGGGATGATGATTAACCTCCGGCGCCATCATGAAACTGATATATCTCACCGATGTCCACGGCTCCTTCGAAAGGGTACGGGAACTGCTCCAGCTTGCCGTGGCGGATATATACATCGTCGCCGGCGACCTGGTGGATATCCCTTTCTATACCGTGCAGACCGCGCGGCGTTATCATGACCTCCAGACGTACTTTCACAGTCTGAGAAGGGATAGGGGGAAGGCGGCGGCCACGTTGGAGGATTTCGTCGCGGCCCTTCTGGAGGAGCCGGATCTGCCCGGCGAGCTCTGGGAAAAGGGGGACCGGTTTCGTTATGAGACGATGCGCGCCCGGGAGATCCTCCAGAAGCATTACCGCCTCCTGGACAACATCCTCTCCCGTGCCGCGCCGGGGAGGGCTTTCAGCCTGCCGGGCAATCACGATATGGACCTCCGCCAGACAAGGCTCCGGGGCCGGGATCTCCACCTCCAGTGCCGTGAGGCGGGAGGGTTGAAAATCGCCGGTTACGGGGGTGCCGCCGGTACTACCCCGGGGATCCCTGAAAGTTTCTCCGTGGTCTACCGTGACAGCGCCGGTGACAAAAATAACGAAATGTACCGTTTTTTCGAAACCGTGCACCCCGATGTCGTCGTCGCCCATCACCCTCCCTACGGGATCCACGATTATGCCGCCCCCATGGGCGAGACCGGGTCCCATGCCCTGCGCCGGTACTGCGAACGACACCCCGTCCTCCTCTGTCTCACCGGGCATCTCCACGATCAATGGGGGGTGGAAGAGGCGGACGGCACCGTGTTTCTGAATCCTTCCCACTTCGGAGAAATCGTCCAGGCAAACGGAAAGGTGTCCGAAGGGGGGTTTTTCTATGAAATCGAGATGAACGGGCGGCAGATCAACCATATCCGACACCGGAAGTTGGCGGGAGGGACGATCCATGAGCTGGTGGTCCATGAGCGCCGGGACGGGGCCTGGCTTCGGGAGGTGGTGGATCGGGAGCGTTACGGGGCGCTGTTGCGGGGGAAGAATTGCGAGGAACCGGCCGGCGGTTAGCGCCGGGGAGGGAGAAGGGGAGTAATGACGATGAAGAAGGGAGAAACGGAAATCAGGCTGCTGGGGAGGATGACGAACCTCGCGATTTCCTGCCTGACCCGGGAGGAGGCGGTGGCCGTGGCGGCCCGCTTCCTGCCCCGTCTTTTCCCGGCCGAGACGGGGGCCGTTTTTCTCCGTGCCGCCGCCGAGGATCGCTATGAGGTCGTGACATCCTGGGGGGAGGAAAAGGGATGGCGTTCCTTCGCCGGGTCGGACTGCTGGTCGCTCCGGCGCCGTCGCCTCCACAGCGTCCGGCGGGGAAAGGATCAGCCCGTCTGCCCCCACACCGACCATGATCCGGAGCAATGGATTTCCATCTGTATCCCCATGACGTCCCGGGAGGATGTCCTGGGGGTGTTTCACCTCCTGATCCCGCTTGCGCCGGGTGCGGGCGCCGGGGATGAGCCTTCGGGAGGCGTGACGATACGAGACGGCGCAGGGCCGGAGGGGGATGAGGAACCCGGTGCCGCGGAGGAATACTATGCCGACGGCGAATCGGGGGCAGCCGGCGCGGCGCGCAGGCGGCTGGCCACCCTCACGGCGGATATCCTGACGATGATCTTCATCAATCTCCAGTTGCGCCGCAAGCTCGATGATCTCTCCGTGCGGGACGGCATGACGGGGTGTTTCAACCGGCGGTACCTGGAGGAGGCGCTCACCAGGGAACTCAAGATCGCCCGGCGGGCCGGCCGGCCCCTCGCGGTCGTCCTCATGGATATCGATCATTTCGGACAGTTTACCGATGCCTTTGGTCATGGGGCGAGCAGTCTCGTCCTCCGGGATCTGGGTGGTTTTCTCCGGGAGAACGTCCGGGAGGTGGATCTGGCCTGTCGTTACGGCGCCGATGAGTTCGCCCTGATGTTTCCCGAAACGGACCTGGCGGGGGGCCGGCGTCGGGCGGAGCATCTCCAGGCCATGATCCGTGACCTCTCCCGCAGGGACGGTTATACCCATCTGCGCCGGATCACTCTGTCCATGGGCGTCGCCGCCTGTCCCGACCAGGGGGAAACGCCGGGGGACCTCCTGGAAGCGGCCAAGGAAGCCCTGAAAAAGGCAAAGCAGACGGGGCGCGACCGGATCTGCAGCGCCGAATAGAAGCGGGACCGGGGAGGAATCGCCGGGGGGCCCGGTACCGGGGATCGGACTTGCTTGTTTGTCTTCTTATCCGGAATCTGTAGTACATAGACGTCCTCAAGGGAGGGAATGTGGGCATGCGGGTACTCATGTTTGGGTGGGAATTTCCCCCCCTGGTCAGCGGCGGCCTGGGCACGGCCTGTTACGGCATCGTCCGGGCGCTTGTCGGGCTCGGACACGAGCTTGTCTTCGTCATGCCGCGCCATGCGGAGGTCGCTGCCCTGCCGGGGCTGACCATCGTATCGGCTTCCACCGTCCTCAGCGCCGCGGCGTCGGAACGGCAATTGTCGTCCCCACGGGAGGAAAGATCAACCGATACAACGGTTTCCCTTCTCCTCCGCCCCTATCTTGGCCTTCCCAAGCCGGGGATCGACGGCCCGATCTATCCGGAGTGGCCGGCGGACAGCCTCCTGGCCGACGCCGGCGGTTACGGTGCCGACCTCTTTGCCGAGGTCCGGCGTTACGGTGAAGCGGGAGAAATGATCGCCCGCCGGGAAAGATTCGACATCATCCACGGCCACGACTGGATGGCCGTGCCGGCATGTCTGGCGGCCCGCCGCGTTTCCGGGCGCCCCTTTGTCCTCCATATCCATTCCCTGGAATTCGACCGGAGCGGCGCGGCGGTAAACAGCGAAATCCGGGAGATGGAGCGCCGGGGGATGGCGGCGGCGGACCGGGTCATCGCCGTGAGCCATTACACGAAAGAGATTATCGTCCGGGATTACGGTATCGCACGGGAAAAGGTCGTCGTGGTGCATAACGCCGTGACGGCGGAAACGGGGAGAAGGGCCTATCGTGTCCCCGCCCGGGACGGCGAAAAGCGGGTGCTGTTTCTGGGGCGCATCACCTTCCAGAAAGGGCCGGGTTATTTTGTCGAAGCCGCCGCCCGGGTCCTCAAGGAAATGCCCGAAACGACTTTCATCATGGCCGGCTCCGGTGATATGATGCCCGGCATGATCGAAAAGGTGGCGGAATTGAAGATCGGCAGCCGTTTTCACTTCACCGGGTTTCTCCAGGGCCGGCGGTTGGAGGAGGCCTTCGCCGGGGCGGATCTGTATGTCATGCCCAGCGTTTCCGAACCCTTCGGCCTCACCCCGCTGGAGGCGCTGATGTACGACGTGCCCGTGATCGTCTCGAAACAGTCCGGGGTGGCCGAGGTCCTGAAGCACGCCCTGAAGGTGGATTTCTGGGATGTGGCGGCGCTGGCCGAAAAGATGATCGCCGTCCTGAAATATCCGCCCCTGGCGGGGGAACTGGTGGAGCGGGGACGGGAGGAAATCCGGCGTCTGCACTGGGAAAAGGCGGCCCGGCAGCTGGTGGCGGTGTATAAGTCCTTATGAGGAAAGACAGGATTGATCCGGCGGCAGGGGACCGGTCCGGCGGTGCCGGGAAGGACGCTTGCCCGGCGCGACGCGGGGGGAGATAAGCTCATGCCCGCCGTCTGCCTCTATTTTCAGGTCCACCAGCCCCGCCGTCTGCGGCGCTATCCGGTCTTCAGCATCGGCCGGGAACACGATTACGAAGACGAGGACGGCAACAAGAAGATTTTGGACAAAGTCACGGAGAAATGCTATCTCCCCGCCAATGACCTGCTGCTCCGGCTGGTCCGGCGCCATGGGGGAAGATTCCGTCTCGCCTTTTCGCTCACGGGGGTGCTGCTCGATCAACTGGCAGGGCGGCACCCGGAGGTCATCGCCGGCTGGCAGGAGCTTGCCGCCACGGGATGCGTCGAGTTTCTCAACGAAACCTATTATCACTCCCTTGCCTTTCTCTACAGCGGCGAAGAGTTCCGCGGGCAGGTGGAAAGGCACCGCCGGCGGGTCCACGGGCTCTTCGGGCAGGAGGGAGAGACGTTTCGGGGCACGGAACTGATCTACAACGACGACCTCGCGGCGGCAGCGGCGGAAATGGGTTACCGGGTGATCCTCGCCGAAGGGACGGCGACCTTTCTGGGAGCACACGACCCCAATCGGGTTTACCGCGTCGCCGGCCGCCCCGGTATAAAGGTATTGCCAAGGAATTACAGGCTTTCCGACGACATTTCGTTCCGCTTTTCCAGCCGCGGCTGGGACGGTTATCCCCTCACCGCGGCGAAATACGCCGCCTGGCTCCACCGGCTGGGCGGACCGGACACCGTCATCAACCTGTTCATGGATTACGAAACCTTCGGGGAGCATCAATGGCGGGAGACGGGCATCTTCTCCTTTCTGGAAGACCTGCCGGGGGAGATTCTCGCCGGCGGTGATTTCGCGTTCATGACGCCCCGGGAGGCGGCGGCGTCCCTGGGGCCGGCGGGGGACCTGTCCGGTCGGGAGTTCTCTTCCTGGGCCGATGGGGAAAGAGATCTCACGGCCTGGCGGGGCAACGCCCTGCAGCGGGATGCCCTGGACGTCCTCTACCGGCTGGAGCGGGCGGTAAAGGAAAAAGGTGATGAGGAGACTATAGAGCAGTGGCGCCGTCTCCAGACGTCGGACCATTTCTATTACATGGCCACGAAGTGGTCCGCCGACGGGGAGGTACATAAATATTTCAACCCCTATCCTTCTCCTTACGATGCCTATATAAATTATATGAACATCCTGGACGATTTTTCCAGAAGACTGGGAAAGGAAAAACGAGCATGACGGGAGACCGGAGCGGTTATCTGTTTGAGGTGAGCTGGGAGGTATGCAACAAGGTCGGCGGCATCTATACCGTGATCGCCAGCAAACTGCAGGCGGCGCGGCAGTTCTACGGGGACCGCTATATCCTCCTGGGTCCCGATCTGAAGACAAATGTCGATTTCGAGGAAACCGACGAGGATTTCTGGACCAAGATCCGGGAAGGGACGGCCATCAAGGATATCCCCTGTCGCTTCGGCCGCTGGAAGATCCCCGGGGAACCCCGGTGTGTGCTGGTCAACGCGGGAAAGAAATACGACAAGGACCAGCTCCTCTTTCGCCTCTGGGAGTCCTTCGGCGTCGATTCCATCGCCGGCGGCTGGGATTATGTCGAACCCGTGATGTTCAGTTTTGCCTGTGGGGAGGTAATCGAGACGATCTTCAACCATGCCGCCCGTCCGTACAACCTCAGCGCCGTCGCCCATTTCCACGAATGGATGACCGGGGCGGGTCTCCTCTATCTGAAAAAGAGCGTCCCGGAAGTGGGGACGGTGTTTACGACCCACGCCACGATCCTCGGCCGTTCTCTGGCCGGGGCCGGGATGGATATCTACGCGACGATGGAACACATCGCCCCCCAGCGGGAGGCGAGCGCCCATAACATCTCCGCCAAGTATTCCCTGGAGTCCGTCTCGGCCCGGGAAGCGGACTGTTTCACTACGGTCAGCGAGATCACCGCCGCCGAGGCGAAGAACTTCCTCTCCCGGACCCCGGATGTCATCACCCCCAACGGTCTGGATATGGAAAACATCCCCGATTATACCCTGAACCGGGAGCCGGCGGAACGTTCCCGGGAGAAACTCCTCGCGGCGGCGGCGCGGTTTCTAAGGCGCGATCTCCCCGGGGACACCAAAATATTGATCATTTCCGGCCGCTATGAGTATCACAACAAAGGGGTGGACGTCTTTCTCGAGGCCCTGGGACGCCTGGAAAGGGAAGGGAGGGACCATGCCAAGGTGCTGGCCCTTCTTTTCGTCCTCGGGGGCTACACGGATTTGATTCCCGCCCTGAGAGACGACGCGGGCAGGTGTGAAACGGGAAAGGCGCCGTTGACCACCCACCGCCTCCACAATGAAGGCGGGGATCCGATCCTCCAGACCTGCAACCGTCTCGGATTGACGAACCATCCCGACGGCCGGGTGCAGATCATCTTCAACCCCGCTTATCTGAACGGTCATGACGGACTGATCAACATGTCCTACTATGAGGCCCTGTCCGGCTGCGACCTGGGGGTTTTCCCGTCCTACTACGAACCGTGGGGATACACCCCCCTGGAAAGCGCCGCCTACGGGGTCCCCACCGTGACGACGGACCAGGCGGGTTTCGGCCTCTGGTGCGAGCGGAACTGCGAAGAGAACAAGGGGGTGATCCTGTTGCGGCGGCGGGGACAGCCCCGGGCGTCCATCGAGGATCATCTCTTCCGGATCATCGACGATTTTATGGGCTGGACTCCCGAGGAGACGGCAATCCGGCGCCGCAGTGCGCGACGGGCGGCCCAGCGGGCCAACTGGCGGGATTTCTTCCGTTTCTACATCCAGGCATACGACCTGGCCGGACAATGTGCCCGGGACCGGGCGGAGCCGGCGGCGGTTACAATGGAGCGGGCCGAGCTGCGCCATGTATTCGCCGGCGCCGTTTCCACCCAGCCCCACTTCCGCTCCTTCACCGCCGTGGCGAACCTCCCGGAGCAGATCGTTCGCCTCCGGGAGCTGGCCTACAACCTCTGGTGGACCTGGAACCCCCGGGCCCTGGATCTCTTTGCCACCCTCGATTTGAAGCTTTGGAAGGAAATGGGCAACAACCCCGTGCGGATGCTGGAAACGGTATCTCCGGACGTCCTTCAGGAAGCGGCGGCCAACGCCGGCTACCTGAATCTCTACGCCCAGATCATGCAGCAGTTCGACGATTATATGGGGAAGAAGGGGCCGCGGATGCGCCTGCCGGCGGTGGCGGGACTCCGTTGGGCGTCCCCGGTGGCCTACTTTTCCGCGGAATACGGCCTGCACGAATGCCTTCCCATCTATTCGGGAGGACTGGGCACCCTGTCGGGTGACCATCTGAAGACGGCCAGCGACCTGAATCTGCCGCTGGTGGCGGTGGGACTGCTCTACAAGAACGGTTATTTCCGGCAGGTGATCGACGAGCAGGGATGTCAGACGGAGTCCTATCCGGAAAACGATTTCTCCAGCATGCCCGTCCGGATCGTCCAGGATGAAAAAGGAGCGGAGGTGCAAATCGCCATAGATCTCCCCGGCCGTACCCTCTTCGCCAACATCTGGGAGGTGAAGGTGGGCAAGGTTTCCCTCTATCTCTTGGATGCCGATGTGCCGCGCAACACCCCCCAGGACCGGGCCATCACCGCCCGGCTTTACAGCGCCGATCAAAAGATCCGGATTGAGCAGGAGATCCTCCTCGGTGTGGGCGGCGTCCGGCTCCTCAAAAAGCTGGGCATCAAGCCCCGGGTATATCATATCAACGAGGGGCATTCGGCCTTTTTGCTTTTCGAGCGCATCGAAACCCTCATGCACGAAGAGGGTTTGACCTTCGAGGAAGCGGCGGAGATCGTCCGGGCCAGCAGTGTCTTCACCACCCATACCCCCGTCGAGGCGGGAAACGAGCGCTTTTCCCGGGAGCTCATGGAGCATTACTTCTCCGGTTTCGTCAAACGTTCCGGGTTGTCGTGGCCGCAGTTCTGGGAGCTGGGGCGCCGGGAGGGAGGGGAGGGGAAGAACTTCTTCATGAACATCCTCGCCTTCAAGATGACGATCCGCAGCAATGCCGTGAGCCTGGTGCACGGCCAGGTTTCCCGGCGCATGTGGCGTGAGGTTTGGAAGGGATTTGACGACACGGACATCCCCATCGGCCACATCACCAACGGTGCCCATGTGTTGTCCTATCTGGCGCCCCGGATGAGGAGCCTTCTGGACGCCTATCTGGGGATGGACTGGGAGAAGTATCTTACCGAAGCCGAACGTTGGAGCCGCGTTCAGGACATCCCCGACGCCCTGCTCTGGCGGGTGCGTTATGAGTTGAAACAGAAAACCATCGATCTGATCCGGGAAGATATTTCCAGAGGGGGAGCCAAGTACGGGGCCGCCCATATCTGGCGGGAGGAACTCTTTGCGAGATTGAATCCCGGGGCCCTCATGATCGGCATCGCCCGCCGGTTCGCCCCTTACAAACGGGCGGATCTGATCCTGACCGACCTGGAACGTCTCGACCGGATCGTCAACCATCCCCACCGTCCCGTCCACCTGGTGTTCGCCGGCAAGGCCCACCCCAACGACGGCATCGGCAAGAGCCTGGTGGAAAAGGTGCTGCAGGTCTGTCGCGACGAACGGTTTCGGGGCCGAATCTTCTTCCTGGAAAATTACGACATCCGTGTGGCCCGCCATCTTGTCCAAGGCGTCGATCTCTGGCTCAACAACCCACGCCGACCCCTGGAGGCCAGCGGGACCAGCGGCATCAAGGTGGTGATCAACGGCGTCCTCAACATGAGCGTCTCCGACGGCTGGTGGGTGGAAGGATACAACGGCACGAACGGCTGGACCATCGGTCCTGTTTTGAGGGGTTATGAAGAACCGCCGCCGGATACCGATGTGGAGGACGGCCAGTCCCTCTACAGTCTTCTGGAAAATACTGTCATTCCGGCATTTTACGACCGTGATACCACCGGTATTCCCACCAAATGGCTGACCATGGTGAAACAATCGATGCAATCCCTAATACCCCGGTTCAACACCGACCGGATGCTTCAGGAATATCTCCGGGATATGTACGGCCCGGCGTCGCAAAGGGAGTGCGAGCTTGCCGCGGACGGCTATGCCCTGGCCCGGCGGCTTGCCGACTGGAAGGCGAAGCTACCCATGCGGTTTTCCTCGCTGAAACTCATCGACGTGAGCGTGGAGGGAATCCATGGCGACACCGTCCTGGTGGATCAGCCCTTGAGGGTCAGCGCCCGGGTCGATCCCGGCAAACTGACCCCGGAGGAGATCCTGGTGGAAATGGTGATCGGGCATCGCAACGGCCGCGATTTCATCCGGCAGCCGGACAGCGTGACTCTGGAATTGGCCGACACCTCCCCCGAGGGGATCCTGACCTTTGCCACGGATTATATGGTAAAGGAGAACGGCCTGTACAGTTACGGCATCCGGGTGATCCCCCGGCACCGGGACCTCGCCTCCAAACTGGAGACGGGGCTGATCCTCTGGGGATAGAGGTAAGTTGTCGGGAGGGATGGCGCAGGGGCCGGTTATGGGGAAGGGACCCGGCGCCGATGTCCCGACGGGGCATCTTTTCGTAACGCCGTTGGGCGGGGACGGACGGCGGTGAGATCTGGGAGAGGGGGAAGCAGGCTATGAGCAAAGGGGTCTTTATCGCCAGCATCGAACCGCGGAGCGGCAAGTCCATCGTCGTGCTGGGCCTGATGAACGCCGTCGTCAGCCAGCGGGGCTGCGTGGGTTACTTCAAGCCCGTCATCGAAACCGATGAGCGCGGGGAAAAGGACGTCCACATCGAGATGATCCGCAGGCACTTCAATCTGCCCGCTCCCTACGAAGATCTTTACGGTTTCCAGCGCCGCGACATTGCGGCCCTCCTCGTCCGCAAGGAGGATTACAAGGCCGTCGCCACCCTCATCGAGAAGTACAAGAAGATCGAGGATAACTGCGACTACACCGTCGTCGAGGGGACGGACTTTCTGGGGAAGAACACCGTCTTCGAATTCGATGCCAATGTGGCGCTGCCGAAGAATCTGGGCATCCCGGCGATCATCGTCGTTTCCGGAGCGGAAAAGACGCCGGAGGAGATAAAAAACGGCGTCCTGGCCGCCTACGGGGGCTACCGGCAGGGGGAGGTGGAGGTCCTGGCCGTGGTGGTCAACAAGGCCCGGGAGGAGGACGTCCCCCCTATCGAGGCGCTCCTGCGTCCCCTCCTGCCGGAGGAAACGGTCCTGGCGGTGATCCCGTTGAGCCCCAAACTGAAAAACCCCACCTTTCGCGAGGTGAGCGCCGCCCTGGGCGCCCGGACGCTCTTCGGCCGCCACCGTCACGAGAACCGCATCGACCACACCATTGTCGGGGCGATGCTCCTGTCCCATTTCCTGAATCATCTTCAGGACAACACCCTGATCGTCACCCCCGGCGACCGGGCGGACATCATCGTCGGGGCCCTGCAGGCCAACCTTTCCCGCAACTACCCCCGTCTGGCGGGGATAATTCTTACCGGCGCCCTGGACATGGAGCCCGCCATCGTCAAACTCATCGAAGGTCTTCAGACGGTGGTGCCCATCAGCGCCGTGTCCACGGGAACCTATGAAACGGCCAACCGGGTCGGGGCGGTCCATTCCCGGATCTATGCCGGGAATACCCGGAAAATCGCCCTCGCCGTCAGCGCCTTCGACCGTTATGTGGACATGGGGCGTCTCGGGGAAAAAATGATCACCTTCCGGCAAACCGGCATGACCCCCTACATGTTCCAGTACGGCATCGTGAAGCGGGCCCGGAGCAGAAAACGTCATATCGTGCTGCCGGAGGGCGACGATGACCGGATCCTTACCGCCGCCGCCCGACTCAGCGAGCAGGAGGTGGTGGATTTGACCATTCTCGGGGTGCGGGACGATGTCCTGACGGCGGGGAAGCGGCTCGGTATCGCCCTGGACCGGGAGGACATCCGCATTGTCGATCCCGTCCGCGCGGAATGTTTCCCCGATTACGCCGCCACCCTCCACGAACTGCGGAAGGAGAAAAACGTCACCCTCGAGATGGCGAAAGACCTCATGATGGATGTCTCCTATTTCGGCACCATGATGGTTTACAAGGGCCATGCCGACGGCATGGTCTCCGGGGCCGTCCACACGACCCAGCACACGATCCGGCCGGCCCTCCAGTTCGTGAAGACCAAGCCGGGGGTGTCCGTGGTCTCCTCGGTGTTTTTCATGTGCCTCCCCGACCGGGTCTCCGTCTTCGGCGACTGTGCCGTGAACCCCGATCCCACGGCGGAGGAACTGGCGGAAATCGCCATCTCCTCCGCGGAAAGCGCGATGATGTTCGGTATCGAACCGCGGGTGGCCATGCTTTCCTATTCCTCCGGGACGTCCGGCCAGGGGGCGGATGTGGAAAAGGTCCGCCGGGCCACGGAGATCGTCCGGCAACGGCGGCCGGAGCTCAAGATCGCCGGTCCCATCCAGTACGACGCCGCCGTGGACCCCCGGGTGGGGAGGCAGAAGATGCCCGGTTCCGAGGTGGCAGGCCAGGCCAGCGTCCTGATCTTTCCCGACCTGAACACGGGGAACAACACCTACAAGGCCGTCCAGCGGGAAACGGGCGCCCTGGCCATCGGCCCCATGCTCCAGGGGTTGAACAAACCCGTCAACGACCTGAGCCGGGGCTGCACCGTGGAGGATATCTTCAACACCGTGGTGATCACCGCCATCCAGAGCCAGGAGGGGATGCCGAACCCGTAGCCGGGCGACAGGGGCACGGGAGGAACCGCCCTTACGGCAAAATGACACACCCCCGCCTTTCCGGGGCAGTTGTCCGGACCGGCCCGGAATGCGGTTTTTATGCCGGCCAAAGGAGATGAATATTTGAAGAAAAAGCAGGTCCAAGGATGCGGAACAAAGTGGCGCTGGCGCTGAGCGGCGGCGTGGATTCCTCGACCGCCGCCTGGCTGCTGAAAGAAGAGGGATACGACGTCGCCGGCGTTACCATGTGCCTGGGCATCCCGACCGAAGCGGGCGGGCGCAGCGAGCGTTGCGGGCCCCGGGAGAGCGCAGACGCCCGCCGGGTCTGCCGGAAGCTGGGCATCCGCCACGAAGTTCTGGATTTTGCAGGCGATCTCGATGCCATGGTCATCCGTCCCTTTGTCGCCGAATATCTGCGGGGGCGAACCCCCAACCCCTGCGTGGAATGCAACCGGGCCATCAAGTTCGGGAGCCTCCTGCAAAAAGTCCGGGCCATGGGGTTTGACTACCTGGCCACGGGTCATTATGCCCGGGTGGAACACGGGCCCGTCGCCTCCTCCTTGCTTTCGCCCCGGGATGTCAAGAAGGATCAGACCTATTTCCTCTATGCCGTCGGCCGGGACGCCCTGCGGCATGTCCTCTTCCCCCTGGCCGGATATGTCAAGGAAGAGGTGCGGAAAATGGCCGCCGCGGCAAAACTGCCCATCGCGGAAAAACCGGACAGTCAGGACATATGTTTCATCCCTGATGAAGGTTTTGCCTCCTTTCTGCGGCATTATACGGGGAAAGAGATCGCCGCGGGGGATATCGTGGACCGGCAGGGAAGAAAGATCGGACGGCATCGGGGCCTGCCCTTCTACACGGTGGGGCAGCGGGGCGGCCTGGGGATCAGCAATCCCGTCCCTCTTTATGTCCTGGCCCTGGATGTGCCCAACAACCGTCTTATCGTGGGAGAAAAGGACAAGGTCCGGGCCGGGGGGCTTATCGCCGACAAGGTGAATTTACTGGTGGAGCAGCCCCCCGCCAGAGCGGCGGCGAAGATACGTTACGCCCACCGGGCGGCGCCCTGTGAGATACAGTGGTCCGACACCTCCCTGACGGTCCGTTTTGATCAGCCTCAGGAGGCCATCACCCCGGGACAGTCCGTGGTCGTCTATGACGGCGATCTCGTTGTGGGCGGAGGGGTCATCAGGGAGGCAATGCCGTGACGGGGTAAGGATAGGCCTCGGTCCGGACGATGGGGCCTATCGGCGAATTGTTTGAACATTATTTATACTGTCCTGGACGAGAGGAACGGTGGGAAAGATACATCCAAAATAAGGGAAGGCAATGGCTGCCTCTCTTTGGACGGCTCCCCCATGCCGGCGACGAAGCACAGGCGCCTGCCCGGCTCTTGATCACTCCACCTCATAATGGCGCTATTGGTCTGTCGATGCCTTGACGGCGGCCACCTTGATGCTGGCGATGGACGTCGCCAGTTGCTCCGCCATTGCCTTCAGTGTAACGCTGTCGCCCACGGCCTTTTGCACCGCCGGGTACTCGATAATTTCCTGCATGGGAAACAGTGATTCGGCGATGATCCGTACTTCTGTAAAGCCCGCCGCGGCGATCTTCTCCAGGTAGTCGTCTTTCCTGAGCGCCCCGGCGACACAGCCGGTGTAAGCGGCGACAGACTCATGCAACGCCGCCGGCAACTCTTTCCGCAGGACGATATCGGACACCATCAGGCGGCCCCCCGGCTTGAGGACCCGGAAGGCCTCCCGGAAAACCCGTCCTTTGTCCGGGGAAAGATTGATGACGCAATTGGAAATGATTATATCCGCCGTGTTGTCGGCGACGGGCAGGTTCTCTATTTCCCCCAGACGAAACTCCACATTCCCATAATTGCCTTTCCGGGCGTTCGCCCGCGCCTTGTCGAGCATTTCGGGGGTCATATCCACACCGATGACCCGGCCCTTCTCCCCCACGGCCTTGGCGGCGAGGAAGCAATCGAAGCCTGCCCCCGCGCCGAGATCGACGACGGTTTCCCCGGCCTGCAGCGAGGCCAGGGCCACGGGGTTCCCGCAGCCCAGACCGAGATTCGCCCCGTCCGGCACGGCCTGGAGGTCTTCGGGACGGTAGCCGACACCCAAACTGATATTTTCCGCAAGGCCTTCACCCCCGCAGCAACCGGCCGCGGGCAAACAACACGTCCCCGCTTTGGCGGCGATATCGCCGTAACGGTCCCTTACGGCCTTCCTGATTTCCTCTGCCTTCATTTTCCTGCTCCTCCCAGGTTGCTCATGATGGGACCAAGAAATTCCCGGACCCGCTCGGCAAGATTGTCGGCTTTGATCAATGTCAAACAGCAAACCTCGCCGTCTTTTTCCCAACTGATCAGGGCCAGCTTGTCCCCGGCCCTGATGTTTCCCCGCTCCCGCAGTTCCTTGGGGAGGACCATCTGCCCCCGCTCATCGACGCTGATCAGCGCCTCGATGCGGCAGCAACTGGTGACGCCGCTTGGGGATACACAACAGGCGCCCTTTTGCTGATCTTCTTTGGTCATTTTTTCACCTCAAGCTGAATAATCAGATATTGCATTATTTATCAGTTAATTCAGTTTGATCTGAATATAATTACGGGCAAGAAATTTGTCAAGCACTAATTGCTCATTGCCGGGGGCGGCAAGCCGGTCCCGGATCGGGGGGGGTGAAAGCCCCTTTCCCTCCGCAGCCGGCCGACAGGAGCAGGGGCTTTATGCCTTACATCCCGGAAATATTCACTTTCTGCCGAAGAACCAGAAAAGCAGAGTGAGGATCACACTGACGATGATGCTGGTGGTGAGGGGGAAATAGAAGCTGAACCTCTCTCCCCGATAGCAGATGTCGCCGGGCAGCCGGCCCAGCCAGGGGATCTTCCCCGCGCCCATGATGAGCAGGCCGATACCGGCGATTACGAGCCCGGCAATGAGGATTATCCGGCCGAACTGTGAAAAATCATTCATGGTGCCAAGACCTCTCGTTGTTTCCGGTGCCGATTTTGCAATAAGTCATCTTAACCTCCCCGGGCCCGTGCCCGAGTGCATTTGCCGCCAAGGACAACGGGCGTTCAAGACGTCGTCACAAGACCTCCCGGTATGTTACCGCCTCGCCGGTCAGGGGCGCCCGGAACCGGTAGCCGCCGCCGTTCAGGCGGTGCAGGGTGCCGCCGGCGAGCGTCACCTTGCCCTTTCCGCCGGGGATGTCCAGGATCAGCCGGGGAAGGAGGTAGCCGGGAAGGTGCCCCTGAAGGGACTGCACCAGCCGGACGGCCCGGGCAACCGGAATCCGGAAGTGGGAGATCCCCGGGGCCAGGTCGGGATAGTGGAGATAGTAGGGGAGGATGCCCGCGGCCCCCAGCGCCTTCGACAGGGTCAACAGCTCGCGGAAGGAATCGTTGACCCCCTTGAGCAGGACGCTCTGGTTCAAGAGCAGCCGCGCCGGACGTAACGCCTCCACCGCCAGGAGAAACTCCGGGGTGATTTCCCGATGGTGATTGACATGGATCACGATCACGTCCAGTCGGGATGCCACCGGGCCCAGGGTTCCGCAACGCCGGGGATCGTACACCGGAAACCGCGTATGGAGCCGGATGGATCGCGCCCCGGCCCTCCTCAAGGCGCCGATGATCTCCAGCAGGGATGCGTCGGCCAGCGAAAGGGGATCGCCCCCGGAGAGGATTACTTCCTGAATCTCGCTGTGAGCGGCGATGTAAGCGCAGACCTCGTCGAGCTCCTCCGCCGTGATGTCGGCGGACGGATGACACAGCCGGTCTCGGCGGAGACAGAAGCGGCAGTGGGCGGCGCAGCGGTCCGTGAGGAGGAGCAGGGCGCGGTCGCGGTAACGGTGGATCAGCCGGCCATGGGCGCCGCGCTGCCAGCGGCGGTCGCCGATGGGATCCGCCGCTTCTTCCGGTCGTATCCGCCGCTCCCCCTCCGAAAAGCGCACCATCCTGGCCAGAGGGCCATCCGGACGCTCCCATTCCAGCAATTTCCGATAATAAGGGGTGATCTTCTCGACAAACATCGTCTCCGGGCGGCGCCTCCTCAGGCAGACAACGTCTCCGCCAGCTTGCTGCGGACGAAGTTGATGTGGGTCCGCAGGACATAGAACTGGTCGCCGTAAGCCGCCGGCACCTTCATCCTGTGGACTTCCGCCTCGATGGCGTCGATCCTTTGGGTCAGCGCCGCCAGTTCGGCGGCGGAGATCCGGCGCAGCGCCTGCTGCTCGACCAGCAGCAACTGCCGGTACATGCGGTTGATCCGCAGTTTCATCCGCCAGTGGAACAGCGCCGGGATACTCTTCAGTCCGGGAATCAGGATGATGATCAGGGGCACGAAGACCACCAGGATCCGGTTGATGAGGCTGGCGAGCCAGAAGGGCAGATAACGGTACAGGAAGGTCTTCCCGGACTTGTAAAAGCGCCGGGCGTCGTCGCTGAGCGGATATTCGTTTTCCAGGGCGGCGGGAAATTCACCCCGGTTCTGGAAGAGGGCGGGTCGTCCGTGGATCTCCGTGGCGGCGGCCAAAAGCAGATCCGACAGGGCGGGGTGCAGATCTTTCCGTGCCACCAGCTCGACCGTGGGACCGATGAGGGTTATATCCCGGCCCGGGATGTCTTCCCCGAAATTCATGGCGCCCCGGGGCATCGTCAGCTTGTTGAGATAGCCGATACGACGGACATAACCGTCGGCCTGGATGAAGTCGACCAGTTGTATCCCCGGGGTCTGGAGCAGGGACCGCATGGTCCCCGAGGCGGCGGCATCGGCCATGAAAAACACGGCTT
The DNA here is from genome assembly GCA_035448805.1 of Syntrophales bacterium. Classification (GTDB taxonomy): domain Bacteria; phylum Desulfobacterota; class Syntrophia; order Syntrophales; family UBA8958; genus UBA8958. The sequence goes on along the minus strand of DAOTJR010000002.1, from coordinate 91,722 downwards.
CGACCTCTCCCCGGCGCAGGGCCGCCGCTGCCTGCTCCCCTTCCCAGTCCAGAAAGGTCGTGCCTCCCCCCGTCTCGATGCCGTTCATGGTCAGCAGTTTCATGGCCAGCAGGCGGGTGCCGCTGCCTTCCCGGCCGACGGCGAGGCGCTTGCCGGCAAGTTGGGACAGCCGCGTTACCGTCCGGGGGAGACGATGAAATACGAGGAGGGGTTGATACGAGACGCTTCCCAGAGAGACCAGGCCTCCCGTCTCGAAGCCCTGGGCCAGGCCGGCCTGAACGAACCCGATATCCGCCCGGGACGAGGAATCGGTGAGGCGCCGGAGGTTTTCCAGCGAACCGGCGGAAGGCATATTGATCAGCCGCACCCCGTCCCGGGCCAGTATCCGGGCGTACTTCTCGGCGACGGCATAATAGAGGCTGTCCTTTTCGCCGCTGGTTATGACGATGGTCTTCGGCGGCGCGGAATGGAAAAACCAATAGCAGGCAAAGAAGATCAAGAGCCCGGCGAGCATCATGACGGCCCCGGCGACCCGGCGGTCCAGCCCGAAGTTCTCCATGACCAGGACCAAGGTTCTGTTGATCAGACCTTCTTTTTTCGGATTGCGGACATCGATCTTTGCTTGCATGCCGGTTGCATTTCCCCCGGGAGGGTCGAATCTTTGCGAGCCATGATGGCACCGGCCCGATATAAAGTCAAGAAATAGGCGGTTCCCCTTCCGGCTGCCCCGGTTGCGAATCCAGTGGTAGATGTTTATGCACAGGGAAGTTGTTTTTGCCCCCGCACCGATCCCCGCCTTGAAGGACCGTGGGTATTTACGTCAATAAAGACAAGCAGATAAGACGGTTCATTCCCAGGCGAAGGGTTCCTCCCGGTCGAAATCCGGGGCCAGGTGGCGGTCGTCCACTTCCTGGACGAAGAGTTGGGAGAAGCCGAGGGCGAGGGCATAGTCCACGACCCGCCGGTATTCGTCCCGGTGGATCCGCCGGCCCAGGAGGGGGTGCCGGCGGGCCTGGGCCGCCGGGGTGTATTGGGACATGATGCTCAAGGGCACCCGGGTGGAGACGGTGGCACGGATATCGTCCAGGACGGTGAAACTGTTCTCGACCAGGCCGGGGAGGACGAGATGGCGGACAAGGAGTCCCCGGACCGCCACGCCGTCCCGGAGTTCCAGGCCGTCGCCCACCTGTTCCGCCATCTCCCGGAGGGCCGCCAGGGCATGACGGCGGTATTCCGGTGCCCCGGAGAACTCCCGGGCGAGGTTGTCGTCGCCGTATTTCAGGTCGGGGAGATAGATCTCCACCCGGCCGCGGAGCAGCCGGATGGCCTCCAGGGATTCATAGCCGCCGCAGTTGTGGAGGTAGGGGATCGTCAGCCCCCGGCGGCGGGCGATCGCCAGCGCGGCCATGATCGGGGGTGTCTGTTGGGTAGGCGTGACGGCGTCGATGTTGTGGCAGCCCCGCTCCTGGAGATGGAGCATGACCCCGGCCAATTCCTCCGGGGTCAGGATGGTGCCGGCGGTTTTGCGGCTTATCTGATAGTTCTGGCAGAAAATACAGCGGAGGTTGCAGGAGGAGAAAAAGATCGTCCCGGCGCCGCCGCGTCCCGACAGGGGGGGTTCCTCGCCGTGATGGGGCAGGGCGTCGCTGACGACGATTTCCGTACCGAGACCGCAGAACCCCTTTTCCCCGGCCCGGCGGTCCGCCCGGCACTCCCGGGGACAGAGGGTGCAGGGGGACATGAGTCCGTACAGGGCCGCCAGGGGTCGCTCTCCCTCCGTTGTTGCAATGCTAGGGTCAGTTTCTTTCATTGGAATGATATTTAAACACTATTATCATCCCCCGTGGGGCGCCGCCGGGCAGGGGTGTTTTTTAAGCCGGCGGGTGCCTGGCGCCGGGCAGAGCAGCGGCTTCGCCGCCGGTCGGAAATCCTTATGCGCTTCTTAACGGGTCGCGGACGATACCTGTTCCTTGCCGCTTCCTTACCGCTTGTCGGGCGCGCTGACAAAAAGGCGGAAACATCGGCTTCGCTGCCTGCGAACCGCTTTCCCGCGGTTATCCGCAGCACTCAGCCCCCTTCCTCCCCCAGCGGCCGGACGACCTCCCTGATCCTGCCGCTGGCCACCAGCTCCAGAAATATCTCTCCCAGCGGTTCCGCCATGGCGACGGCGCGCCGCCAGTTGGCGATCCTGGTCCGCGGGTCGTCGATGAAGGTTATGAAGTCCTCCCGGTCGGGAACCTTGCCCAGGGGGAGGGAGGCGACGAACTCCGCCGAGGGGTGCACCAGAATCAGGTTCCGGATGTCGTCCGGCGACGGTTTCCGTTTGGCGAACCGCTTATCGAGCCAGCCGGGGATGAGGCGGTCCTGATGGTGGAACAAAAGGGTCAGCTCCCCTTCTTTCGCCCCGAAATCACCGGCCAAATGGTAGTCGATCAGACCGCCGTCGCGATACACGCCCCGGGGGGCGCCGTAGATGTCCCGGACCCCGGCGACGAGCAGGGGGATGGCCCCGGAAGCCACGAGGGCCGGTTTGAAATTGACGGTGTTCAGCGGTACATATCTGCCCTGGAAGTCCCGCCGCAGGGTGAAGGCGGGGGGCTTGGGGCCGGTGTAAAAGACCACCCGCTCCTGAAAGCGGAAGAGCAGTCTGCGGCTTGCGGCGTTGCCGAGGAAGGCGAGGGCGAAGCCCAGACGCTGCAGCAGGAGGTTCTCGGCGGCGGTGAGATTCCTGGCCCGGGCCGTGATTACGGCGAGGCGATACTTGCGGGAGCTCAGGGCGAAGGGGAGGGCGTCGTTTTCGATGGCCCGGTCAATGATATCCGCAAGGGATTTGCGGATTGACGCCGGTCGGTCGCCTCTGGTGTAGACGGTTTCGATGTAGGCCTCCCGGAGACGCCGGTAGCTCTTTTCCGCTTCCGGCTGGATCCAGGCGGCGAAACGCCAGGCCCCGGCCGAGGCGCCGATGAGGGTCACGGGGCGGGTGCGCCCCAGGGCATCTTCTCTCAACAGGGTGAGATCGAAGCCGCCGGCGATGAGCCAGCGGGGTCCCACCGCCGGGCCGGCATAGCAGGCGATGGCATCCAGGTCAAAACCACCGTCCCGAATGCGCGCGTAAGCACCCGGACCCGCCTTGATGCAGAGCCTGTTCATAGCGGTATGGTTCCTCAAATCACCTTGACACGAGCCACACGGTTTTGTAGAGTGACCCCGTTTATGAATGCCCGCCGGCGATGTGTCGGCATGGTTCCGAAACCGAGGGCGCGTTAATAGGCAGAATTCGGCGACTTTGTCAATGGAAAGCGGGAGAGAAATGACGATCCGTGACCAGGTGCTCACGATGGCCGGGGCGGCGAAAAAGGCGGCATCCGCCCTGGCGGTCGCAGCCACGGCAGAGAAGAACCGGGCGCTCCGGGAGATGGGTGCGGCCCTGCGGAAGAACGCGGCTTTCCTGCAGGAGGAAAACGCCCGGGATGTGGCGACCGCCAGGGAAAAAGGGCTTTCCGCGGCCATGATCGACCGCCTTACCCTCAAGGAGGGGACCATCGCGGCCATGGCGGCGGGCTGTGAGGAAGTGGCCGCCCTGGACGATCCCGTGGGCCGGGTCACCTCCATGTGGCGCCGTCCCAACGGCCTGCTGGTGGGCCGGATGCGCATTCCTTTGGGGGTGATCGGCATCATCTACGAATCCCGTCCCAATGTCACGGTCGATGCCGCCGCGCTCTGCCTCAAGTCGGGCAACGCCGTAATCCTCCGGGGGGGATCGGAAGCCATCAATTCCAACCGGGCCATCGCCGGCCTCCTGCAGGAGGTGCTGGAGAAAAGCCCCCTGCCTTCCCGGGCGATCCAACTGGTGCCCATGACGGACCGGGAGGCCGTTTATGAACTACTGCAGCTCGAGGAATGGATCGATCTGATCATCCCCCGGGGCGGGGAGGAACTCATCCGGGCCGTGGTCAGCCAGTCGAAGATCCCCGTCATCAAACATTACAAGGGCGTCTGCCATGTCTTCGTCGATGAGACCGCCGATCTGGAGATGGCGGTGCGGATCTGCATGAACGCCAAGGTACAGCGCCCCGGGGTCTGCAATGCCATGGAGACCCTGCTCGTCCATCGGGCGGTCGCCCCCCGCTTTCTCCCCCTCGTGGCGGAAAAATACCGGGAGGCGGGCGTGGAACTCCGCGGATGTCCCGTGACGCGGGAGATCCTTCCCGGTACGGCCGCGGCTGCGGAAGACGACTGGTATGCGGAATATCTGGATCTGGTGCTGGCCGTGCGGGTGGTAAACGGCATCGAGGAGGCGATGGAGCATATCGGCCGTTACGGTTCCCTCCATACCGAGGCGATCGTTACGAGCGACTACGGGCGGGCCCAGAGATTTCTCCAGGAGGTCCAGTCCTCCACGGTCCTGGTCAACGCCTCGACGCGGTTCAGCGACGGTTTCGAGCTGGGGCTCGGGGCGGAAATCGGGATCAGCACCACGAAACTCCACGCCTACGGGCCCATGGGGCTGGAAGAACTGACAACATCCAAATTCATCATTTACGGAAACGGACAGGTGAGAACATGAAGTGGGGACTGCTGGGCGGGACCTTCGATCCCATTCACATCGGCCATCTGCGCGGTGCCGAGGAAATCCTGGAGATATTCGATCTTAACCGGATCATGTTTGTCCCCGCTTCCCGACCCCCGCACAAGATCGACGGGGAGATCACTTCCTTTTACCACCGGGAACAGATGGTCCGGCTGGCCATCGAGAACAATCCGTCCTTCTCCTTCTCCGACGCGGAAAACAAAAGAGAGGGCAAATCGTATTCCGTGGAGACCGTGGAGTTCATCCTCAAGAAATATCTCCAGAACCTGGAGCTGTATTTCATTGTCGGCCAGGATGCCTTTCACGCCGTCACGACGTGGAAGGACTGGGAGAAACTCCTGCAGTTGTGCAATTTCGTCGTGATGACCAGACCGGGGTACGAAAACAAAGGCCTGGAGGGGATATTGCCGCCGGAGTTCGCCGCCCGCTTCCACTACGAGGCCCAGGGCAACGGCTTCCGGGGACCCACGGGGTACATGATCTATTTCCGGGAAGTGACCTTTCTGGACATCTCCTCCAGCCGCATCCGGCAACGGGTCCGGGAAGGCAGATCCATCACCTATCTCACCACGGATCCCGTGCGCCATTACATCGTCAATAACGGTCTCTACCGGGGCAGATAAACAAAGGCGCGGCGAATCGCCGAAAGGTGAAAACAGCCGCAAGCGACGGATATGGTCTCTGTGCCGCTTTCCCCATGCCGCCCCGCCGGGGGATGCGGCGGCGTCGCCGCGTCGGGAATGTTTCACCGTGATCCCGAACCGGGAACGGAAGGAGGATGATGGCATGCACGACCTGAAGCGCGGCATTTTCCCCGTCGGTTTGTCCCTGACGCTGCTTCTTGCCCTGCCCCTTCCCCTTCAGGCCTTCCGCTGCGGCAATGGGCTGGTAAGCGTGGGGGACAGCAAGGGGAAGGTGCTGATCGAATGCGGCAAGCCCACCTTCAAGGAAAAGGTGGCGGACCGGGAAACCCGCCGCCCGGGGACAAAGAAAAAAGGTGCCAAAACCACCAAGACTGTGGAACAATGGACCTACAACTGCGGGAAGGACGACTTTATCTATATCCTGACCTTCGAGGGCGGGAAACTGGTCCGGGAGGAAACGGACGGCCGGGGTCGGGGAGAATCGGAGTGCAAGGGCCGGTGATCTATAATTCTTTCGGATCCTTGTTGATCTTCAGCTTTCCCTCTTTGAGCATGGCGCTTTTGCTCGCTTCGATCCACGCCTGAATCGCTTCGTTCCTCTTCAGATGGAGGTAAGCCTTCCGCAGCTGATCCATCCGCTCCGGCGGTATTTCCTGTTCCGACTTTTCCCGCCCCCGGAACTCCACGAGCAGGTAGTCGTTTTCCATCGTGAAAACTTCGTCTCCGTAAGGTTTTTGAGGAGCGAGTAAAAAGAGGGCTTTCACGAGCGCCGGGGACGAACCGATCCGGGGCGCGGGAGCCGTGGGGAGGAAATAACCCGTTTCTTCCACCTTGAAATTCATGTTTCTGCCGATGTCCGCCAGTTTCTCTCCCTTCCGCAAACGGGCCAGGGCGGCTTCCGCTTCCTGCCTGGCCAGACGCCGTCCCTCCTCGGCGGTGTAGCGCTGCCGGACCTCCCTTTCGATCTCCTTCAAGTCCGGTGTATAGGCGGGTTTCTTGACCCCGACCTGGAAGAGGTAATAACCCCTTTCGGAGGAGATGACCTTGCTGATCTCGTCTTTCTGGAGGGAAAACACGATCTTCGAGAAATCGGGAAGGCGCCGGAATGCCTCGGGGGGATCCTTCTCGGTGAAAAAGCCCGTCTTTTCCACCTTCAGACGGTGAGCGGCGGCGTAGGCCTCGAAGTTTTCCTGCTGATAGATCGTTTCCCGGGCCTGGCGCGCCGCTTCGAAAGCCAGCTTCATCGCCCGGCCGTGCTTGATCTCGGCGATGATCTGGTCCCGGAGGTTGGCCAGGGGGACGTTTTTGCCTCCCTTGGCGTATTTCTGCTTGTTGTTTTCATAGAAATCGGCAATTTCTTCTTCGGTAACCTTTACCTGGGCCTGAAAGGCTTCGGGACCGAAAAACAGGTATTTGATCTGGACCTGTTCGGGGGAGCGGAAATCGGCCTGGTGTTCCTGCCGGTATTTTTCCAGCGCCGCCGTTTCCACCCGCACCTTGCCGGCAAAATCACTGCCCCGCAGCCGCAGGAAGGCGATGTTGATCTTTTCACTCTGCGCCTCGTAGAAACTTTTTACCTCTCCGTCGGAGACATGCACTCCGTCCTGTATCAAATCCTCCAGCTTCATGATCAGGAGGGATTTGCGCTGCTCACTTTCGAATTCTTCCGGGGTGGTTTTATTGTACCGCAACATCTGCTGGTAAAGACGGTTGTCGAAGACGCCGTCCCGTTGAAAAGCGGGGAGGAGGGAGATATAGGTGCTGACTTCCTCATCGGTGACCATAATCTTCAGCTCCTGGGCCTTTTTGGTCAGGACGGCCTGATAGATGAGTTTATTCAGGGCTTGCTCCTTGAGATTCAACCCCTTGATCATCTCTTCCGTCAACCGCCCGCCGGAACGGCGGTTGTACATCTCGATAAGGTCACGATATTCCTTTTGATATTCCACATAGGAGATAATTTTGCCGTCAACGGTGGCAATGGCATCCGCCTTGCGCCGGGCCGTCATGGAGCCGAAATAAAAGATGAAAACAACGATGATAATGCCGAGGAGGACCTTCATGATCCAGTTGCGGGCGTGTTTTCTCATCAGTTCGAGCATGGGTTTCCTCACGGTGACTTTTTTTGAAGAGACGTTGATATTATAGTCCCCGTGAAAATGCAATCCCCTTTTTAAAAAGGCATTGCTTAGGTGGTGGAAATAGGCTATACGATAGCGCTAATCGGCTTGTTATAGATAGTAACTTCCCATATTCATTAGGGAAAATTCAGGAGGCCAAAAGCGTGCTGTTCGATTTCATTCTGGGAAAATTTTCCAATGACCTGGCCATCGATCTGGGGACGGCCAATACCCTCGTTTATGTGAAATGGAAGGGAATCGTGCTCAGCGAGCCGTCGGTGGTGGCGGTCCACATGGACTCCAAAGGGGTCAAGAAGGTCCTCGCCGTGGGAGCGGAGGCGAAGAAGATGGTGGGTCGGACGCCGGGAAACATCAAGGCCATCAGGCCCATGCGGGACGGCGTCATCGCCGATTTTGACATTACCGAGGCCATGCTCAGGCATTTCATCCTCAGCGTTCACAATCGCCGCACCCTGGTGCGGCCGCGGATCATCGTCTCCGTGCCTTCGGGGATCACCCAGGTCGAGAAAAGGGCGGTGCGGGAAACGGTCGAGTCCGCCGGCGCCCGGGAGATCTATCTCATCGAGGAGCCGATGGCGGCGGCTATCGGGGCCGGACTGCCGATCACGGAACCGACGAGTTCCATGGTTGTCGATATCGGTGGCGGTACCACCGAAGTGGCCGTCATTTCCCTTTCGGGAATTGTCTATGCCAAGTCCCTGCGTATCGCCGGGGACAAGATCGATGAGGAAATCGTCCAGTACATGAAGAGAAAATACAGCCTCCTGGTGGGAGAGCGTACCGGGGAGATCATCAAGACGACCATCGGTTGCGCCTATCCGGACAAGGAAATACGCACGGTAGAAGTGAAGGGCCGGGACCTGATCTCCGGTATTCCCAAGATCGTCGAGATCAACTCCGAGGAGGTGCGGGAGGCCATTGCGGAACCGATAAGCCTGATTGTCGATACCGTGAAAGACGCCCTGGAAAACGCCCCGCCGGAGCTGGCCGGCGATATTGTGGACCGGGGTATCATGCTCACCGGGGGTGGGGCGCTGCTGAGAAATCTCGATGTCTTGATCCGGGAAGAGACCGGGCTGCCCGTGACCGTAGCCGACGATCCCCTTTCCACGGTGGCCCGGGGTGCGGGGATGGCCCTCGACCAGTTGGATGTGTTGAAAGAAGTCACCATGCAGATATAACGAAACGGTATGACGCCTCCGCTGTGCCCGCATGCGGGCATGGGGCTCCGCCGGCCGGACCGCTCTGATGCGGGGATACAGGGGCCGTGCCGGAGCCGCCGCCTTGCGGTCGCGATATGGATGAGACGCTTTCCTGAACGAACAGTTCCGCCGGTTCTCTAACCAAGCCGCGAGTTTCTTGACCAATGCCGATCCCCAAAAAATACCGGGCCTTCACCGTTATCCTCATCGCTGCCGCCGTTTCTTCGCTCATTCTCCTAATCGGGGCGAGGAGCTCTTCCGATACGGGCCTGTTGCGGAAGTTTGTCCTTGACGTGGCCGGACCGATAGAACAGATCGTCAGGGCGCCCATGGACAAGATCGTCGAGATCTGGTCCCGATACCTTTTCCTGGTGGGGATGGAAACGGAAAACCGGCGGCTGAAGAAGGAAAACGACCGCTTGCAGAATCAGTTGCTCCAATACCGGGAAGGATACCTGGAGGGGCTGCGGCTGCAGAAACTCCTCGCCCTGAAGGAACAGAGCGAATATCAGGCCTTGCCGGCGAGGATCATCGGGATCGATCAGAAATCACTGCTCAAGACGATCCTGATCAACAAGGGTTCCGCTCACGGTGTCCGGAACGGGCTCCCCGTGATCAACGACCAGGGGGTGGTGGGCAGGATAATCGAGACCTCCTGGCATGTTTCACGGGTCCTTCTGATCACGGACGGTAACAGTAATGTGGACGCCCTCGTCCACGGCAGCCGGGTGCAGGGAATACTGCAGGGAACGGGAGCGAAACGTTGTGTCTTGAAGTATATTGTCAAGACGGAAGACATCCGGGATGGAGACCTGGTGGTGTCGTCCGGAATGACGGAAGTGTTCCCCAAGGGATTGCTTTTGGGGACGGTACTCCGGGCGGACAAGAAAGATCCCGGGTTGTTCCAGCGGATAGAAGTTGTCCCGGCGGTCGACTTCACGCGGATGGAAGAGGCGCTGGTGCTTCTCTTGCCCGGGGGTAAAAAGAGATGATCTTTTATCTCATGATCCCCTGGTTTCTGTTGCTCCTCGTGGTTTTTCAACACACCGTCCTGGGGGCCGTTTTTTTTCACAGCATTGCCGTGGAAATATCCCTGGTCCTGGTTATCTATGCAGGTCTCCGTATGGAAGTCGTACGGGGCAGCATTCTGGTACCCCTCCTCGGTTTGATGATGGACTGCATCACCGGGGCCGGATCCGGCAGCTATGCCCTTGTCTATGTGACGGTCTTCCTTCTTGTTTATATGCTATCCCTCCATATCTATGCGGAAAGCACTCTTTTTCTGATCGTCCTCACGTTATGTTGCGGTCTGTTGGAAGGGTTGCTGTTGCTGCTGCTGCACCGTCTGCTCAACGGCACGAATGTCTTTTTTGATCTCGTGAGGTTTTTCCTGCCCCAATTATTGCTGGTGAGCATGTTCAGCCCCTTCTTGTTTAAAATGTTCCATGGCATAGGTTGGCTCCGTGATGGGTATGTCCGGTCGATTGAACGGCCATGATGCATCTGATTACCGGGTACGTTTCCGGCGGCTCTTCGCCCTTGTCCTGATCGCCTTTGCCGTCCTGATCATCAGGATGGCTTATCTGCAGGTGGTCAAGGGGGATGAATACAAACTCCGTTCGGAGAGCAACAGCGTCCGGCTGCGCAAACTCAAGCCCTTCCGGGGGTTGATTATGGATGCCCGGCGTCGGGTGCTGGTGGATAATCAGCCCGCCTTCGATTTGATTTATGTTCCGAACCGGATTACGGATATCAATAAGATAACCACGGCCGTGGCCGCGGTTTATGCAAAAAAAGGCCTGGCTATGGAGGAGGATGTCCAGTTGCCCAGTAGAACCAGGCCCTTCATGCCGATTCGCCTGGAAAGGAACATCCCCCCGGAGAAGATCGCCCTGGTGGAAATCCACGCCCTCGAACTGCCGGGGGTGGTGGTGGAGGTCGCGCCGGTAAGAAAATATCTCGGCGGTGCTATCACATCCCATATTATCGGTTATACCGGGGAGATCAGCAGGGAGGAACTGGAACAAAGGGAAGGCGATGACAGCGGTCCGGGAGACATCGTCGGCAAGGCCGGGATCGAGAGGCTTCTGGATGCTTATCTGTCCGGCAGACCCGGAGCCGAACAGGTGGAAGTAAACGTCACGGGCCGGGTGATCAAATCCCTGGGGAGCGTCGCGCCGGTGTCGGGGTACAATGCGGTCTTGACGATCGATTTCGATCTGCAGACGGCCGCGGATGCGGCCATGGCGGGAAGAAGCGGCGCCGCCGTAGTCCTCGATACCAGGGATGGTTCCGTTCTGGCCATGGTAAGTTCTCCCTCCTTCGATCCGAATCTCTTCAACGGCGGAATTTCCCGGCGGGACTGGGACAAGCTGGCCGGGGACGCGCGTCACCCCATGGAAAATAGGGCCGTATCCGGGCAGTATCCCCCGGGATCGACGTACAAGGTGGTTACGGCGGCGGCGGCGCTTTCCGAAGGCATGATTACACCGGAAACACGCTTTTTCTGCAACGGTTCCTTTGCCCTCGGCAACCGTAACTATCGATGCTGGCAGCGCCACGGTCACGGCTGGGTAAATCTGCACCGGGCCCTGGTGGAATCTTGCGACGTTTATTTCTATAATCTCGGCAAGGCCTTAGGTGTGGATAAACTGGCGGAATATGCCCGCTCTTTCGGCTTCGGAGCCCGCACCGGCATCGATCTGCCCCGGGAGAAACCGGGACTGGTGCCCACCAAGGCCTGGAAACTGCAAAGATTCAAAGAACCGTGGCAGCAGGGGGAAAACATCCCCATCGCCATCGGTCAGGGATTCGATTTGGTGACGCCCCTGCAGCTTGCCCGCGCCTACGCCGCTCTGGCCAACGGCGGCACCCTGTGGCGCCCCCGTCTCGTCCGGCAGATCGAAGAGGCGGACGGAAGGATCGTAAAGACCTTTCCCCCGGAGAAGACCGGGGAGCTGTCACTCTCGGCGGCGAACCTGGAGATGATCAGGAAAGGGCTCTGGGGGGTGGTCAACGAACCCGGCGGCACCGGCGGCGCGCTGCGGCGCCCGGAGGCGGACGTGGCGGGTAAGACCGGTACCTCGCAAGTAGTCGGAATGCCCCGGGAGGAAAGGAATCGGCGACCGATGTCTTACTCCGGGCGCTTTCGTGATCACGCCCTTTTTGCCTGTTTCGCACCTTACAGGCAACCGGAGATAGCCGTGGCGGTGATCGTTGAAAATGCGGGTCACGGCGGTGCGGTTGCCGCACCGGTAGCCCGGAAGATAATCGACGCCTATTTCCGCCTCAAGCAGGAGCGGGCGCAACCGCAGGTCGCACCGGCGGACCATGGGGGCAACGCCGCCCGGGCCGGCATGAAGCCGGGCGATGGGGAGCAAAGGGAAAGGGCGCCCGCAGACGACGGCGACGAAGAGTGATCGACGGCCGGGGCGGATTTTCAGGACCTGATGCGGTAACGACCGGCGTCACCGCGGCGGTGCCTGTACACAGCGTCGGAATTATTTGCGCATGAATATGACGTCGCCAATTCTAAAGAACCTTCAACATGCGCATTTATTGATGTCTTCGTGTATAGTTAACGCTTTGATGTCGACATGTTACCAAAATCACACGGAAGCAGCCTGCACCGCAGGCGAAGCGGCGTTTTCACTCGCAAATGCATGCATATGTTATTGATCTACAACGGTTTATCATTGACGGAGCCGCTGCGGACACTGCGGAGCGCGTCCCAGCATTTTCATCCTGCTTTGTGACGGCGGGCCGTCATGCGGGTTTCACTACGAGGTGATGAGATTTGATCAAAATCGAAAAAAAGTGGCTGTTGAGCTTTGACTGGACACTGCTGATCGTTTCCCTTGCCATTTGTGCCATCGGTGTGCTGAACATATACAGTACCGGTTTCAGCCTTACCTCGACCAAGATCCCCCTGTATCTCAAGCAGATTCAGTGGATCGTCATCGGCCTGTTTTTCCTGCTGGTGATCGTCTCCGTCGATTACCGACTGCTGAACCGGTACGCATATGTACTGCATGGCTTTTCCATCCTGCTGCTCGTGTTCGTAAGCCTCTACGGATACACGACCCATGGCTCGCAGCGCTGGATCGCCCTGGGGGGGTTCACCTTTCAGCCTTCGGAGTTGGTCAAGTTCACGTTGATCCTGGCCCTGGCCAGGTATTTCAGCACCCACGGGGTCAGCGGTACCCGTTATGGGTTCGGGGACTTGCTGGTGCCCCTGGCGCTCGTCCTGCTCCCTTTTATCCTCATTCTTCGTCAGCCCGATTTGGGCACGGCGCTGCTGTTGCTGATTATCTTCCTGTCGGTGATCATTTTTGTCGGCGTCCGCATCAGGGATCTGCTGATCGGGGGGATCTCGGGTCTGCTCATGATCCCGCTGGCCTGGCATTTTCTTAAGGATTATCAGAGAGAAAGGATCCTTACCTTTCTCGATCCGGAACGGGACCCCCTCGGTGCAGGTTATCACATCATCCAGTCGATGATTGCCGTCGGTTCGGGAGGTCTGCTCGGCAAAGGTTTTTTGAAAGGCACGCAGACCCAGTTGAAATTCCTTCCGGAACAGCAGACGGATTTCGTCTTTTCCGTCTTTGCCGAAGAATGGGGTTTTGCCGGCGGGGTCTCGCTGGTGATCCTGTTTCTCTTCCTGGTGCTCTGGGGATTCAAGATCGCGAACAACTCCAGGGACTTGCCTGGAACGATCATGGCATACGGGATCACGATCATGATTTTCTGGGGTGTCTTTATCAATATCGGGATGGTTATCGGCATCCTTCCCGTGGTGGGGGTTCCCCTGCCGTTCCTAAGTTACGGCGGTTCTTCGATCGTGGTTCTCATGATGTCCATTGGGTTATTGATCAATATCAGCATGCGGCGTTTTATCCTGCTGCCGTGATGACGGGGCGAGATTGCGACCAAAAAAAGCTTGACAAGCAATACGACTTATGATTAGTAAGCCGCGCTTTTGGCAAGGGAGGTTCGGGTTTTGTATTTACCTTTACATGACCGCGGTTTTGATCTTATCGAACTCGTAGTAGGAATTCAAGATTGACGAAGACACCGGGTGGAAGAGAATCCCTCTGCACTCGGTTTTTTTTTGAAAAAGACATCATCGTGAGGTAAAAAAAGTGGTCGATATAAATCTTACCCTGTTTATCCAGATGGCCAATTTTCTGGTCCTGATCGTGATTCTCAATTATCTGCTTTACAAACCTATCCTTTCCATCCTCGACAAGCGGAAGGAGCGCCTCGATGAATCGGAGAACGAGATCAAGCGTCTCAATCTTTCCGTAGAACAGAAGGCGGCGGAGTATGAAGAGAAGCTCCGCCAGGCCAAGCAGGCCGCCCTGGACAAGAAGGGTGAGATTCTCAAGGAAGCGGCCGACAGCGCCAAGGCCATCATCGACGAGAAGCGCGGCAAGATCCCGGCCATGCTGGCCGAGTTTCAGGGGCGGGTGGCGAAGGAAGTGGACGGCGCCCGGCAGATCCTGAAGAGTCAGTCCGAGAAGATATCGGCCGAGATCGCTGAAAAGGTGCTGGGAAGGAGTCTCCAATGAAAAAAGATCGGCGTCGACAAATGATGAAGGCCGTGCTTTCGGCAGGCTTTTTGGTCCTGGCGACGGGGGCGGCGGCCTATGCCGCGGGTGGCGGCGGCGGGGAAGCGCACCATGATATCGATTGGAAAGATTTTGGTTACCGGCTGCTGAATTTTGCCATTCTCGCCGGTTTCCTCTGGTGGCTGTCGGCGAAGAAGGTGAAGGAATTCTTTGCCGGCCGGCGTGCCGATATCAAGGAATCGCTCGATCAGGCCCTGGCGGCCAAGGAGGAAGCGGAAAGGAAATACAAGGAGTACGTCGCCAAAATCGAGAAGGCCACGGAGGAGATCGACGGCATCGCCGAGATGATCAAAGTCCAGGGCATGGCGGAGAAGGAAAAGATGATCGAGGAGGCCAAAAAGGCCGCCGCGAAGATCGAGGAAGATACCAAGGCCCGGATGGAGCAGGAATTCAGCAATGCGCGCAATCAGTTGCGGGCCGAGGCGACCCAGCTTTCCATCCAGCTTGCCGAGGAACTCCTCAAGAGAAACATCACGATCACGGATCATGAGAACATGGTCAAAGAATATTTGGACAAGGTGGTGATAAAACATTGATCGGAAGCACGATAGCCAAGCGTTACGCCCGCGCCTTTTATGAGATCGCGGCCGAGGAGAATCAGCTCGAAAAGTATTACCGGGAGTTGAGCGGTTTTGCCGCCATTATCAACAGCAGCAAGGACCTGAAGGAATTTCTGGCCAATCCCATCTTTGATCAATCCGAGAAGAAGGCGGTGATCGAAAGCATCCTGCAAAGGACGGACATCTCGGGAATTACGGCCAACTTCCTCAAGCTGCTGGCGGACAAGCAGCGGATCGTCATCCTTTCCGACATTGTGGATTGCTACCGGGAACTGATGGACGAAGCCCTGAAAACGGTACGGGCCAGTGTCAAAACGGCCTTCCCGCTCTCGCCGGAGCTGATCCAGAAACTGCAGCAGGGACTGGAAGGTCAGACCCAGAAAAAGGTGGACATGACCGTCATCGAAGATCCTTCGCTCCTGGGGGGCATCGTGGTCAGAGTCGGAGATACCGTTTACGATAACAGCATAAGGACCCAACTGAACAATATAAGGAATCTCTTAGGGGAGGAGATGTAGCGCATGGATACAATCAGGGCAGAAGAAATAAGTCAAATCATATCCAAACAGATCAGAGACTACGAGAAGAAGCTGGATATCAGCGAGACGGGAACGGTGCTTTCCGTCGGTGACGGCATCGCGAGAATCTACGGCGTTCAGAACGCCATGGCCATGGAACTCCTGGAGTTCCCCGGCGGCATCCTCGGCATGGTCCTCAACCTGGAAAGGGATAACGTCGGGGTCGCCGTTCTCGGCGAAGTCACCCACATCAAAGAGGGCGACATCGTCAAGCGGACCGGCCGGATCGCCCAGGTACCCGTCGGCGAGGCGGTCATGGGCCGGGTTATCGATGCCACCGGCGCCCCCATCGACGGCAAGGGTCCCATCGAGGCGACGGAATTCCGCCGTATCGAGATGGTCGCCCCCGGCGTCATCCAGCGCCAGCCTGTCAACCAGCCCATGTACACCGGCCTGAAGGCCATCGACGCCATGACCCCCATCGGCCGCGGACAGCGGGAACTGGTCATCGGCGACCGCCAGATCGGCAAGACGGCGATTTGTATCGACGCCATTATCCGCCAGAAGGACACGGGGATCAAGTGTATATATGTCGCCATCGGTCAGAAGAAATCGACGGTCGCCCAGGTGGTGGAAAACCTGCGTAAATACGATGCTATGTCCTACACCTGCGTCGTTTCCGCCTGCGCCAGCGACCCGGCGACCCTGCAGTACATCGCCGCCTTCGCCGGTTGCAGTATCGGCGAATACTTCCGGGATCGCGGTCAGGACGCCCTGATCATCTATGACGACCTTTCCAAGCAGGCGGTCGCCTACCGGCAGATCTCCCTGCTCCTCCGCCGTCCCCCCGGACGCGAGGCCTTCCCCGGCGACATCTTCTACAACCACTCCCGGCTCCTCGAAAGAGCGGCCCGGGTCAGCCCGGAGCTCGGCAGCGGTTCCCTCACGGCCCTGCCCATCATCGAGACCCAGGCCGGCGACGTCTCGGCCTATATTCCCACCAACGTCATTTCCATTACCGACGGCCAGGTCTATCTGGAACCGGGTCTCTTCTTCTCCGGTGTCCGCCCGGCGATCAACGTCGGTCTTTCCGTCTCCCGGGTCGGCGGTGCCGCCCAGGTCAAGGCCATGAAGCAGGTGGCCGGCACCCTGAAGCTCGATTTGGCCCAGTATCGTGAACTGGCGGCCTTCGCCTCCTTCGGCAGCGACCTCGACAAGGCGACCCAGGCCCAGCTCGATCGCGGCGTCCGGCTGGTGGAACTCCTCAAGCAGCCCCAGTTCCAGCCCATGTCCCTCGGCGAGGAGGTTACGGTGCTTTTCGCCGGCACCAAGGGGTTCCTGGACAAGTACCCGGTGGACAAGATCAAGGAATATGAGCCCCAGCTCCTCTCGTTCGTGAAGAACAAATATCCGGAAATCCTGAAAGAAATCGACGAAAAGATGATCATCAGCCCGGAGTTGGAAAAGAAGATGAAAGACGCCCTCACGGAGTTCGATGCCGTCTTCGCCGGTTGACGATCGCGTCGCTGCCGGAAAATATAAAGTTGATTTGAAAAGGGAGTGATAATTAATGGCCGCACTCAAGGACATTAAAAGACAGATAGCCGCCGTTCAGAAGACGAAACAGATCACCAAGGCCATGAATATGGTGGCGGCCTCCAAGTTCCGGACCGCCCAGATGCGGATGGAGAACTTCCGCCCCTACGCGGGGAAGTTCATGGAGGTCCTCAACAGCCTGGCCCTGCGCGTCGACGCCAGTTCCCATCCTCTCCTGGCGGTGCGCCCCCCCAAGAAACTCCGGGTGATCTGCATGACCTCCGACCGGGGGTTGTGCGGCGGTTTCAATACCAACATCATCAAGGCCACCGAAAGGTTCGTCAAGGAAAAGCTCGGGGAAGGCAAGGAAGTGACCCTTGTCCCCGTAGGCCGGAAGGGGCGCGACTACTTCCGGAAGAAGGCCAAGATCATGAACGAACGGGTGGATGTGTTCAAGAAGTTCGATATGAGCCTCGCCGTGGAGATATCGAACGACATCATCCCCTCCTTCATCAAGGAGGAGTATGACGAGCTGTATCTCGTTTACAACGAGTACCGGAATGTCTCCGTTCAAAAGCCCGCCGTCGTCAGGCTCTTTCCCCTGCCGTCCATCGGCCAGGAGGAGGCGACGGATCCGGAAAAGCGCATCGATTACATCTATGAACCGTCCGACGAGGTCCTGCTGGACCGGATCCTTCCCATGTATGTCCGCGTTCTCATCTACCGCGCCCTGCTGGAAACCTATGCGGGAGAAAACGGGGCACGGATGGCGGCCATGGATAACGCCACCCGCAACTGTGAAGATTTGATCGGTTCGTTGTCGCTGAAGTTCAACAAGGCCCGGCAGGCGGCGATCACCGCGGAGCTGATGGATATCGTCGGCGGTACCGAGGCCTTGGCAAAAGGATAAAAAACACTAACCACTTTTTAAGGAGATGGGTATGAATATTGGAAAGGTTGTGCAGGTAATTGGGCCGGTCATCGACATTGAGTTTGAGGAAGGCAAACTGCCCGCCATCATGAACTCGATCCTCATAACCAACCCAGCCATTAATGACCAGGAGGACAACCTGATTGTCGAGGTGGCCCAGCATCTGGGTGACAATGTCGTGCGTTGTATCGCTATGGATATTACCGACGGTCTGGTGAGGGGCATGAAGGCCAAGGATACCGGCGCCCCCATCATGGTGCCGGTCGGCAAGGAATGCCTGGGCCGGATTCTCAACGTCGTGGGGCGTCCCGTGGATGGTCTGGGGCCGATCGATGCCAAGAACATGATGCCGATTCACCGTGAGGCCCCCACGTTCCTCGAGCAGAATACCTCGGTGCACGTTCTCGAGACGGGCGTCAAGGTTATCGATCTCCTCGTACCGTTCCCCCGGGGCGGCAAGATGGGGATGTTCGGCGGCGCCGGCGTGGGCAAGACCGTCGTCATGATGGAGATGATCCATAATATCGCCATGCACCACGGCGGTATCTCCGTGTTCGCCGGTGTGGGTGAGCGGACGCGCGAAGGGAACGACCTTTACCGGGAAATGCTGGAATCGGGCGTCATCAAGCAGGCCGCCCTGATTTACGGCCAGATGACCGAGCCGCCCGGAGCCCGGGCCCGCGTGGCCCTCACCGCCCTGGCCGCTGCGGAGTACTTCCGGGATGTGGAAGGGCAGGACGTGCTCCTCTTCGTGGACAACATCTTCCGTTTCACCCAGGCGGGTTCCGAGGTTTCGGCCCTCCTGGGCCGGATGCCCTCCGCCGTCGGTTACCAGCCGACGCTGGCCACGGACCTCGGTGAGCTTCAGGAGCGGATCACCTCCACGACCAAGGGTTCCATCACCGCCGTCCAGTGCGTGTACGTCCCCGCGGACGACCTTACCGACCCGGCCCCGGCGACGACCTTCGCCCATCTCGACGGCACCGTCGTCTTGTCCCGGCCCATCGCCGAGCTCGGCATCTATCCCGCCGTGGACCCGCTGGACTCCACGTCCCGCATCCTTGACCCGAACGTGGTCGGGGCGGAGCATTACGCCGTCGCCCGCCAGGTGCAGGTGACCCTGCAGAAGTACAAGGATCTCCAGGACATCATCGCCATTCTGGGTATGGACGAGCTTTCCGAGGAAGACAAACTCACGGTGAGCCGGGCCCGGAAGATCCAGCGGTTCCTCTCCCAGCCGTTCTTCGTCGCCGCCCAGTTTACGGGCACGGAAGGGAAATTCGTCTCCGTTCCCGATACGGTGCGGGCCTTCAAGGAAATCCTCGAAGGCAAACATGACGATCTGCCGGAGCAGGCCTTCTACATGGTGGGCGGTATCGAAGAGGTTATCGAAAAGGCAAAGAGGCTGTCGGAATAGCCGGAGGATGGCACATGGCTGATGAACTGTTGTTGGAAATCGTCACCCCGGAGAAACTTGCCTTCAGCGGCAAGGTGGAAGAGGTGACCGTACCGGGAAGTGAAGGGGAATTCGGCGTCCTGAGAGGCCATGCCTCGCTGCTGAGCTCCATCCAGATCGGCGAGTTGAGCTATACCAAAGACAACAAGAAGGTGGCCTATGCGGTGGACACCGGCTATGCCGAGGTTCTGTCCAGCAAGGTGACCATCCTGGTCGAAGGTGCGGAACGATCCGATATGATCGATAAGGATCAGGCCCGGAGAGACAAGGACGAAGCGGAGGCGAAATTGGCCAAGATGGCCAAGGAGGATCCCGACTACGAGCGGATCAAGGCGGCGGTCACCAAAGCCGAGACGCGCCTCAGGGTGGCGGAAAAGGGCTGACCAGACCTCTGGTGAGAGAAGATACGAGAGGCCGGAGAATGTTTTTTCTCCGGCCTCTTTTGTTTGATTTTGTCAGCGGCCGGCATAATGTAACCGTCTGGTGAACTCATCTTGGCATTTGTTGCAAATTCGATTCAGGTGCGGCCGTTGGTCCGAGATAACGGCCGGCGTCGGTACGATATTTGACAATGGTATTTTGACCCGCCGACCCGGGCCGGGACGGGAAGTTGAGGCCGCCGCCGCAAGAGAGGTGCTTGTCGCCGGTAAGGGATTGAGGGCGAAAGAGCGTTATCGACATCGGGTTGTCAATCACGATTGACTCGCGAACGACCCTCATCCCCCTTGGGACACCGCGGAGCAGGGATATGACGTTTACATGGTGAGTGTGAGTCGTCAGTCCTCGGCGGCGATGAAGATATCGACGATTTCAAACTCCCGCACCCCGCCGGGGGCGTTGACCCGGGCGGTGTCACCGATTGATTTGCCCACCAGGGCCTTGCCGATAGGGGAGGTTACGGAAATCTTGTTCCGTCCGATATCCGATTCATGGGGGCCGACCAGCTGGTAAGTGGTGTCCTTGCCTGTCTTGACGTCCTCGATGACCACGGAGGTTCCGAAGACGATCCGGTCGGTGGTGAGATTTTTGAGATCGATGATCTCGGAAGTGGCGAGGTTGTTTTCCAGTTCCTGGATCTTGCCGTGGATGAAGGCCTGCCTTTCCTTGGCGGCGGTGTATTCGGCGTTCTCGGAGATGTCCCCGTGGGCCCGGGCCGTTTCGATGTCCCGGACATTCTCCGGTACGGCGACGGTTTTCAGATACTCCAGTTCCTTCTTGATCTTTTCAAAACCTGCTTTGGTGATCGGTGCTTTCTTCATGATCTTCCCACTCCCCGCCGGCAAAACCCCGCCTGCTGTGATTGTTCATCCCTAATGGATAAACGCCCCGCTGTCAAGGCAGATTTGAAAAGATTGACGCCCTTGAACGTATGGGACAGGTTCCCGCCCGGCCAACCTCTTGCGTCGGGATGCGCTTTGTGTTAAGGAGCGTCAGGATGTATGATAATTATCAAAGAGATATAAACTATTTACGGGTTTCCATTACCGACCGCTGCAACCTGCGCTGTCGGTACTGTGTTCCCAAAGAAGGTCTGTCGCTCATCGGCCATGACGACATCCTGAGGTATGAAGAAATCCTCCGGATCGTCCGGATCGCCGTTCGCCTGGGGGTTGCCAAGGTCCGGATAACCGGCGGGGAACCGCTGGTACGGCGGGGAGTTGTCGCCTTTGTGGCGGCCCTGAAGTCCATCCCGGGAATCGAGGATCTTGCCCTGACCACCAACGGCGTCCTCCTGGAGAGATATGCGGCGGAATTGTTCGGCGCGGGCGTGCGCCGCCTCAACATCAGCCTGGACTCTCTGAACCGGGAAAAATACTTTCAGATTACTCGCGGCGGCTCGCTGGCGGCAGTGATGAGGGGTATCGACACCGTTTACGGCCATGGCTTCGCGCCGATCAAGATCAATGTCGTGGCCATGAAAGGGTTCAATGACGACGAGATCCTGGACTTTGCCCGTTTGACTATGAACCGGCCCTTTCAGGTCCGGTTCATCGAATTGATGCCGGTGGGTCACGCCGGCCGGGACAATTTGGGTGTTTATCTGGCCAGTGAAGAAATCATGAGCGCCATCGAGGAAAAATATCCCCTGAAGCCGGTAAACGGTACCCGGGAGCATCTGGATGGGCCGGCGAAGGTCTATCGCATTGACGGGAGCGCGGGGGAGATAGGTTTCATCACCGCGATGAGCAACCATTTTTGCCACCGCTGCAATCGCCTGCGCCTCACGGCGGAGGGGCATCTGCGGTCCTGCCTTTTTTCCGAGGAGGAGATAGATTTGAAAGGGCCCCTCCGCGCCGGTTGCGGGGATGAGCATCTCGAAGGACTGATCCTGGAGGCCATCGCCAAAAAGCCGCGCCGGCACGAGATCCGTCCGGAAGGAAGCCCCCGCCGCGAGTGCGGGAAGAACATGTCCGTGATCGGAGGTTGAAGGCCTTGATCTTTACGGAAGAGATCGCCCAATCCTACGATGCCTGGCGGGATACACCCACGGGACGGTATATCGACAGCCGGGAGAAAAGCCTCATTCTCGATCTGACCCAACCCCGCGGTGGAGAGCGCCTTCTGGACGTGGGTTGCGGAACCGGCGATCATCTCTGGCTCTTCCGGCGCAAGGGATGTGATGTGACCGGTCTTGATTCCTCACCTCCCATGCTCGAGCGGGCCAGACGAAAACTCGGCAACAAGGCGGATTTCTTCCTGGGAGATGCGGAGGATCTTCCCTTTTCCGACAACGAGTTTGACATCGTTACCCTGATCACCTCCCTGGAATTCACCGTCCATCCCATGCAGGCGATTAACGAAGCCATCCGGGTATGTCGGGGGCGGGTGTTTATCGGCGTCCTCAATAGATTCTCCTGCCTCGGCCTGTTACGGCCAGTTACCGGCGCCTTCGGCCCTTCCATATACAACCGCGCCCGTTTTTTCAGCAGCCCTGAGCTGGTGTCCATGATCCGCCGCCAACTGGCCGGGGTCCGGATCCGCCGGGGCAGCGTCATCTTCCTGCCCTATGGCTGGTATGGATTCGCCAGCGGGCTCGAGGAGTTGATCCCGGTTATGAACAATCCTTTCGGCGCCTTCCTGGGTTTGTCGTTTCCCGTTACCTTTACCCAGGTGACCATCCAGGAACCGATCCGGGAGGTTTTGAATCTCGGTGCCGAAGGCCGGCGGCCCGTGCCGGGGGTGGTGAGGGTGATTAAATGATCAAAGAGGCCATGTTTTTCGAAGTGCTGCCGGATCAGCAGGTACGCTGCGGCCTCTGCGCTCATACCTGTCTGATCGGCGACGGGCGGCGGGGTGTCTGCGGTGTCCGGGAGAACCGGGACGGGGTTCTGTACAGCCTTGTCTATGGGGCTTTGATTGCTGAAAATGTCGACCCTGTCGAGAAAAAACCTTTTTTTCATCTCTATCCGGGATCGCGATCCTATTCTCTGGCCACCGTGGGTTGCAACTTTCGCTGCCGGTTCTGCCAGAACCACGAGATTTCCCAACTCCCCCGTCTGGAGGGGCTGATTCCGGGAAGGAACACTTCCCCGGCAGAGGTTGTCGCCCGCGCCGTCGGCGCCGGTGCCCGGACCATCGCCTATACCTATACGGAACCGACGGTATTTTTTGAATTTGCCTATGACATTGCCCGGCTCGCACGGGGTCAGGGAATAAAAAACGTATTTGTGACGAATGGTTATATGTCTGCAGCCGCCTTGGATGCCATAACTCCCTATCTCGACGGGGCCAATGTGGATCTGAAATCATGCCGGGAGGAATTCTACCGGGAACAGTGCGGCGCCCGGCTCCAGCCGGTTCTGGATACCCTGGTGAGAATGAAGCAGGCCGGGATTTGGGTGGAGGTCACGACGCTGTTGATTCCGGGGCTCAATGACAGCGAAGCGGAGATCGAACAGATCGCCTCCCTGGTATATGACCTGGGAAGAGAAACCCCATGGCATATCAGCCGATTCCATCCCCGTTACCAAATGCCCGCCGTTCAGCCCACATCCCGGGAAAGTCTCCGGCGGGCCTGGGAGATCGGCAGGGCCCGAAGGCTTAAGTATGTTTATACCGGTAACGTGCCGGGGGACGAAGGGGAAAGCACCTTTTGTCCGGAATGCGGCAAACTCTTGATCAGCCGGTACGGCTTCCACGTTGCCGGTGTGATGCTGAAAGGATCCGCATGCTTACATTGCGGGACCCCGCTGGATGGGATTTTCTAATCCCTCCAGTCGAGTTCTGCATCGTCATAGGTTTGTTCGAGGATAGCCTTGGCCCGTTCCCATTCCCGGTGGGGGACGACGACCGTTACCTCGCCCAGGCCGTCAATGGTGATGGCATAGACAGCACCCGCCGCTTCATAGCTGAGACGGGCCGGTATCCCTTCCGCCGTCAGTCTGCCCACGATGATATGGGCGATGTTCAGTCCCCCGACCCGGCAGACCTCCCGCCAGTAATCTTTCTCTTCCTGTTCCATGTAGGTAATCATACTACATATTGTGGTGGAACACAAGTGTTGCGTATATGTTGTATTTTTGCTTTACAAAGAAGCGCCCTTTTGATAAGGTGCCGGCAATCAAAGCAGGGGCGGACGCAGGAAGGCAATGAAGTTAAAACATCTGGAAATCAATGGCTTTAAATCCTTTCGAGACAAGGTCGTCCTTGACTTCGCTCCGGGGATAAGCGCCGTCGTCGGTCCCAACGGTTGCGGAAAGAGCAATGTGGTGGACGCCATCCGCTGGGTGATGGGAGAACAGCGGATCAAAAGTCTTCGGGGCGTCAGGATGGAGGATGTCATCTTCAACGGTTCCCAGGAGGCGGAACCGGTGGGGATGGCGGAGGTAACCATGCTCCTGGCGGCGGAAGGGCTTCCCTTCCCCGAGCCGTACGGGGACCACGCCGAGGTCGCCGTTTCCCGACGCCTCTTACGCGGCGGCGAGAGTGAATATACCATCAACGGTCTGTCCTGCCGCCTCCTTGATGTCCGTGAGTTCTTCCTTGGTGCCGGGGTCGGCGCCCGAACCTACTCGATCGTCGAACAGAACAGTGTGGCCTCCCTGGTCGAGGCGAAGCCGGAGGACCGACGGCAGTTTATCGAGGAAGCGGCGGGCATCGCCAAATACAAGACGCGTAAAGAGGCGGCGTTGCGGAAGCTCGATGCCACCAAGCAAAACATCCTCCGCTTGAATGATATTCTCCGGGAAGTGAAAAGCCAGCTCCATAGCCTATCCCGGCAGGCCCGGCGGGCTGAGCAGTACCGAAACCTCAAGTCCGCTCTCCGGGAGGACGAACTGGCGGTCGCCGGGGACGCCTATGAAAACCTGCGGCAGGAAAACGAAATTCGGGGGCGGCAGCTTCAGGACTGCCGGGAACGGAAAGATGAACTCAAAGCCGCCCTGTCGTCCGGTGAGGCTTTAATCGCAGCGGCGCGACTGGAGCTTATGAACCTGGAGGCAGAGCGTGCCCAGTGCCACGAAGAGATCTACCGGCTCCGTTCCTCCCTGCAGGTCAAAGAACAGGGGATAGAATATTCCCGGGGAAAGATAGCCGACTTGAAGGCGCGGCAGCAACGCCTGGCGGAGGATGGCCGTCTTTTAAAGGACCGTCAGGAGGAACTCATTCGGGAGCGGGAAAAACTTGCCTCTTTGCAGCAACTCCTCACCGCCGATATCGCCGGGATCGAAGCGGACGTGCGGGATCGGGAGGGGCGGATTTCGTCCCTGAAGGCGGAATTACAGGCCAAACAACGGCTGTTGGAGGAGAACAAGTCTCAGTTCATCGACGTCGCGGCGGAGAAATCACGACTGACCAACAATTGCACCCATCTCCTGAAAAACCTTGAGGATCTGAAGCGCAAACAGGA
Organism: Syntrophales bacterium; assembly: GCA_035448805.1. Classification (GTDB taxonomy): domain Bacteria; phylum Desulfobacterota; class Syntrophia; order Syntrophales; family UBA8958; genus UBA8958. Next base: position 66,665 of record DAOTJR010000002.1, on the reverse strand, counting down.
CAGAAACGCCAGGGAGATCGAGGAAAATCTCGAGCATATAAAAAATCTGCAGGCAAGGCTTAAGGACATTGAGGCGGAATTGAGTGAAGACCTTTCTGAACTTGAGGCGTTACGCCGCCGCCGGGAGACGGTGACGGAGGAGTGGGAAGCCGCCGTCCGGGAAATGGAGGCGGGAGAGGAGACGATTGCCGGCCTCAAGGAGGAATTGAGTTCCCGGACTTCCCGTCTGGCGTCGCTGAAGGAGTTACATGACGGTTACGCGTGGTGCAACGAGGCTACCAGATCGATTATGATGGCCAAGGAGACCAACGGCCTCCAAGGGATAGATCAGGACCAGGTGGTCGGTCTCGTGGCCGAGCAGATTCGTGTTCCCCGGGATTACGAGGCGGCGGTGGAGGCCGTATTGGGGGATAAATTGCAGTATGTGATCGTCCGGAGTCAGGAGGCCGGTGTCAAGGCCATCGATTATCTAAAAGAGGCGGCGGTGGGCAGAAGCAGCTTTGTCCCGCTCGCGGTCCGTCATGCCGCCGCGCCGGGTATGCAAGCCGAGCATTTGCGGGAAACAGAGCGTCTCCTGGACCGCATAGAGGTGCGGGACACTTTCCGGGGTATCGCCGAGTATCTCCTGGGAGATGTCCTCCTCATCCCCGACCTCCGGAACGGACTTGCCCTCTGGAATAGAAACGGATTTCGTGGGACCTTCGTCACGCGGGACGGGGACATGATCAGCCCGCAAGGGGTCCTGACCGGCGGCAGTAACGGTAACGGCGCCCGGAGTCTGTTGAAAAACAAGCGGGAAATGGAGACGTTGGAGGAAGAGATTCGCGTCCTGTCTGCCTCCCTCCGGGAGGAGGGGGAGCAGAAAAAGGAGCTGGCGGTCCGGGTGGCGCAGGGAGAAGAAGATATCGAGGGACTTACCGCCGCCATCCATGCGCTGGAACTGCAGCGGAACGGCCGTCAAAAAGATCTCGAAAGATATGGCGAAGAAATCCGCCGTCTGCAGCAGACCCAGGAAATTCTGGAATTCAATGACGAAAGCCAAGCCGAGGAGCAGCGCCTCATCCATGAGAAGCTCAAAAGAAGTCAGGCCGATCTGGAGAGTCAAAAGCGACGTGAGGAATCCGTCCGGGAGGCGGTGGGGGGACTGGAGGAGCAGGTCGGTAGGCTGCGCCGGGAACTGGAAACCCTGTCCGGGGAACTGACGGCGGAGAAGGTCCGGCAGGCGGCCCTTGCCGAGAAGCAAAAATCCGTGATGAAATCAAGGGACCGCCTGGAATCCGAAGTTGCGGACCTGAAGATGAGAATCGGGAAAAGCGGCGACGATGCCCGCAACTGGGAGCGGCAGCTCGAAGCATTACAAACGGCGGTCGCCGCCGACAAGAGGGAATTGGAAGGCCTTTATGCTTCCCTGACAGCCAGGGAAACAAATCTGGCGGCAATGAAAGATCGTTACGACCAGGCCGAAGCGGCGCTGCAAGAAAGGGAGGCAAGGCTGCGGGAAACCAAAGGACATTGGGAGCAGGTTGCCCGGCAGGAAAACGAACTGGAGGCCGAGGCGCGTGAGGTTGCCTACCAGATGGACGGTTTGGTCCGAATGTGCGCGGAAAAATACCAAACGGACCTGAGCCTGGCGGCACCGTCGGCGCCGCCCCTCAGTGCGGAGACACGTCAGGTTCTGCAGGACCGGATCGAGAAAAACCGTCAGAGCATTGCGGCCTTCGGTGAGGTCAATCTGCTGGCGATCACCGAATACGAGCAGTTGAAAGAGCGGTTTGATTTCCTCACCTCCCAGTCACGGGATCTCGAAGCCTCCCTCGCTACCCTGCAGGAGACCATCGCTAAGATCAACCGGGTTTCACGGCAGCGATTCGCCGCGACCTTCACGGCGGTGCAGGGGACATTCCGGGATGTCTTCTCCCGAATTTTTCCCGGCGGCAGCGGGGAGCTTTACCTGACCGATGAAAGTGACCTGCTGGAAACCGGGGTGGACATCGATATCCGGATGCACGGCAAAAGGCCTCAAAACATCAGTCTCCTCTCCGGGGGAGAAAAATCCCTGGCGGCGATAGCTCTCATACTGGCGATAATCCTCTACCGGCCGACGCCCTTTCTTGTCCTCGACGAGGTGGATGCCGCCCTCGACGATACCAACATCTCCCTGATTGCAAAGATCATCAAGGAAATAGCCATCAACTCACAGGTCATCCTGATCACCCACAATAAAAGGACCATGGAAGTGGCGGAAAATCTCTTCGGCGTCACCATGCAGAAGCAGGGAATCTCCACCGTGGTCTCCGTCTCCCTGAACTGATTCCGGCCTGGTAATGCTGACGACATCCTAAAAAATTCCCCAGGCAGTGCAAGCGTTTCCTTTTTCGTCACGGCGGTGTTAGCACAAGTACTTCTCATGCCCCGGTGTTCGCGCGCCTTGCCTCGGGAGCTTTTTACTTCTTAGTCCCCCCATGCCTACCTCCCTTCTTTACTTATCCGGCAAAAACGGCTAAAGGATGGACCCGTTTATGGCGGCTTGGAACGGACTGTGTCGTCTGCCGGGACTGATGATATGAAGAGGTGACAAATGCTTGATGTTTTTAAAAAGAAAAATTTATTCGACAAATTGAAGGCCGGACTGGCCAAGACCAGGGACATCCTGCTTACCGATGTGGACGATCTGATCCTGGGAGAAAAAAAGATCGATCAGGCCCTGTTTGACGAGCTGGAAGAGGTATTGATCCGCTCGGATATCGGACCGGCCTGCACTTATGAATTGATCGATAAAATGAAGGAGCAGGTAAAAAGGAAGGAATTGAGCCGGGCCGATTTACTTAAGAAGATCCTCCGGGAGACCATGAAAGAGATACTGACCAAACAGGAGGCCCCCCATGGGATCCCTCCCGACGGCATCTATGTCATCATGGTGGTGGGGGTCAACGGGACCGGTAAAACCACCACCATCGGCAAAATGGCTTATGACCTAAAAAAACGCGGGGAACGGGTCCTGCTGGTAGCTGCGGACACCTTCCGGGCGGCGGCGATCGAACAACTGGAGGTCTGGAGCGGGCGTGCCGGTACCTCGCTGATCAAACAGCAGTCCAACTCGGATCCGGCGGCAGTGGTATTCGATGCCATCCAGGCCGCCAAAGCGGGTAAAGGCAGGGTGCTCATCATCGATACGGCGGGACGGCTCCATACCAAGCTCAACCTCATGGAAGAGCTGAAAAAGATGAAACGTATCGTGGCGAGAGAGCTGCCGGGGGCGCCCCAGGAAATCCTCCTGGTCGTGGATGCCACAACGGGCCAGAACGGTCTGATTCAGGCCAAGATGTTCCAAGAGGAGATCGGCGTGACGGGAATCGTATTGACAAAGCTCGACGGGACGGCCAAAGGCGGGATCGTGGTCAGAATCGTCAAGGAGCTGAACATCCCTATCCGCTATATCGGTGTCGGCGAAGGTTTGGAAGATCTCCAGCCCTTTGACGGCGATGCCTTTGTGGAAGCCCTGTTCGGAAATGGAACTCCCTGAATACGCCCATGAAAATCCTTGAATGCGTTCCCAATTTCAGTGAAGGAAGGGACCCGGATAAAGTCCGTGCGGTGGCGGCGGCGGTAACCGCGGTTCCAGGGGTAAGACTCCTGGACTGTTCCTGGGATGCGGATCATAACCGGAGTGTCCTGACCTTTCTCGGGGCACCGGCGGATGTTTGTCGAGCCGCCCTTGCCGCAGCCGGCAAGGCTCTGGAGATTATCGATCTCGGCAGGCATGACGGGGTTCATCCCCGTATCGGCGCTGTGGATGTCGTCCCTTTCGTCCCCTTGGGGGATGCGGAAATGGCAGACGCGGTATTCTGGGCGCACCATTTCGGGACTGACCTGGCGGCAAGACACCATGTTCCGGTTTTCTTTTACGGGGAGGCGGCTCTGAATCCGGCCTGTCGGGAGCTATCGGAGATTCGCCGGGGGGGACTGCCGGGATTGATGGCCCGTTTGCGGGAAGGGAGCTGGCTTCCGGATGCCGGGCCCCGCACCTGTGTTGAGAGTATCGGCGCCACGGCGGTGGGGGCCCGGATGCCCTTGCTGGCCTACAATATCAACCTTAAGACCCCGGATATTGCCCTGGCGAAGCGGATTGCCGGAAAAATCAGGGAGGCCGGCGGCGGGTTGCCCGGTGTCAAGGCCATCGGTGTGTTCCTGGCCAGCCGCGGGTTGGCGCAGGTGTCCATGAATCTGACCGATTTTCGTTTGACCTCTCTCCGGGACGCCTTCGCGTTCGTGAGTCGGGAGGCAACGGCGGCCGGGGTGGAGATCATGGAGTCGGAGCTCATCGGACTGGCTCCCCGGGCCGCGCTGGATGAGGAAACGGCCGCGGCAATCCTTTTGAAGGAATATTCACCGCGAAGAATAATCGAGACCCATTGGCAGGAAAATTTCGACTGCCGTTGACGTCGTTCACCCCATCGTCGTTATGTTGGTAGCCGCGGGAATCAAGCAAGCGTGTGCCGGAATCGTCTTTGATGAGCCTGTAAAAAAGTCAGAATTCATCAAAAGCGGTTTTGTAAGCTGCTGTAATTATGAGGTGTGAATTTTCATGAACGGACATTCAGACTTACTATGAACCCCCCCCATGACGGCACGCCGTCACAAGGCAGGATGAAAATTGCGGGATGCCCTCCGCAGTGTCCGCAGCGGCTCCGTTAATGATAAACCGTTGTAGATCAATGACATATGCACGCATTTTCGAGTAAAAGTGCCGATTGCCGCACCTTAATCAAACTTTGGAACAAATGCCGATATGGGATCGCCGGACGGATACTTTTTCACGCTTCGGAGCGCCCCACGGGGCATTAGGGTTTTTAAAGGGTCCGTCATCTTTTAAAGGGGTTGTATTTGGGGTAGGTTTTTCAGCTAGGGCGCGGTTCCTGGTTTGCCTGCCGTTTCCGGATAAAAAAAGGCGTCTCGATAAAGGGAACCGAGACGCCTTTTGAGTCGCTTTTCGTAAAGTTTTATAAGGGCTTTACATTTTCTGCCGCAGGACCCTTTTTGCCCTGCTGGATGTCAAAGCTTACGCGCTGACCTTCCTGAAGGGTTTTAAAACCGGAGCCCTGGATGGTGCTGTAGTGAACAAAAACATCGCCGCCTTCATCTTTTTCGATGAAGCCGAAGCCTTTTTGCTCATTGAACCATTTCACTTTTCCTTCTGGCATTTTCTGCATCCTCCTTTCCGTAAAGTCGGATTGCATCTCTGACAGAAAGAAAAGATCCGCTGTACTTCAAAATGCCTTTTTCCAACCTTTACTACTTGTTTCCCCGCTGCTGGTGAATGCTTTGGAGATATATAATCTTTGCGGTCCGTATAATACGACATCAGCAAGCTGTCAAGCATTTTATCACGGTGATGCTGAAAATTTATGGTTATAAAACCCAGGAGGGCTGAAGTATAGTTATGTGCCCGCTTCACCGGTGAAGGATGGCACAAGGTGTTGTGGGGACTCTTTATGCCGTCGTCGAAAACAAACAGCCTTGATTATATATGGTCGTTCCACCGGAAATGCACTTGTAACAGATTGATTCATAATGGATTTTATTCTCTGAGATCATTGCCGCGACCCTTTGTGACGGCAAGACTTCATGGGGGTTCATTTCTTGTCCTCATAAACGTAGGAATCATCAGGAACGTCATTGACGGTACCCCAACCATAGCCGCGGGCTTTCATGCACTGTTTCCTCCGCTCCTTGACGGCGGCTTTTCTATCTTTTTCGGCTATCTGAGCACCGAATTCGGTTGCCTCTTGGTCACACTGGGAAATGTCGTATTGAAAATTCAATGGTTCTTTTTGATCGCGGTGATACCAGACGTGCGGGGTGCAGCCGCCGATGCCGCTCAGGAAAGCAAAGCACATGAATCCGGAGAAAAATCTTTTACATATCAAGGACCTGCGGTTTATCATACCAATCTCCCCGATTTTTCAACCTCGCCATATTGTCGATTTGTCGTTGTGGTTTTCCGAGCTACATGTCCGGAGGCGGGCACAACGAAATATGAACCCCTCGTGAAGGCTGACCTTCAGGAGCGTTTCACCCCCGCAACCAGTTTTTGTAATCCTTTTCTCTATTGACCATAACCAATAAAATCAAGAAAAATATGCCGGAGCACGCGTCCGGCGAAATTAAGAAAACGGGGCGGCATCCCGCTGCAAAGGGGATGAACATCCGCGCCTCATCTCCACCTTCCTTACCAACCGGATGGGGGTAAGATTTAAAAGAGGCGTTTTCTTTTTGACCTCGCCGTGCATTTTCAATATACTCACCCCAAGAGATCAATTTGTCGTGTATAAGCCGTGAGGGTAATGATTTCCCGATACGGACACGGAAAAAATCTTCTGTTTAGATTGTTGAAGAACCGGCAAAAAGTCGTGTCACTTCATGAAAATTCGCGCCTAATAATTACGGTAGGTTACAAAGCCGCTTTTGGTAAATTCCGGCTTTTTTTACGGGCTCGTCAATAAGTGAGTCGTCAAATGGAATTGAGGATACAGGAAGACTGTGAAAACATCGACTGGTATCAAGTCCGGGAACATCTGAAACTTGTCGGCATGGGGTATCATAAACCGGAATCCCATCGCCAGGCGTTCCTGAACAGCTTCTGCGTGGTCTTTGTGTTTGTTCACGACAAGTTGATTGGTTTTGGTCGTGCTGTCTCTGACGGTGCATACCAGGCAGCGGTATATGACGTGGTTGTTATTCCTGCCTACCAGAGGCGGGGCATCGGCAAATTGATCATGGAAAGAATCTTAAAGAAAGTTTCGAATTGTAATATCATCCTCTACGCCAACATCGACCGGGAAGCTTTTTATGAAAAATTCGGTTTTCGTCTGATGAATACGGCAATGGCAAAGTTTCTACGTCCTGAGATCATGAAGGAAAAGGGTTTTACTCATTGAGGGAAACCCGCATGACGGCACGTCGTCACAAAACAGGATGAAAATGGCGGGACGTGCTCCGCAGTGTCTCCGTTAATGATAAACTGTTGCAGATCAATAACATATGCATGCATTTGCGAGTTAAACAATGGTTTTTTGTCGAACGACTTTTCCCCGGTTCCGGGGTTGAAGTATACCCACTTCTAATACGCTTGAGGGATTTTGCCGGAAGGGGAGACTTTTTAGGAAGGAGGATGAGGGGATGAAAGATGCTCTTGCTGTCATTTTATCAAGAAAAAGTGTCCGGAATTATACCGGTGAGCCGGTGAAAGAAGAGGACATCGAAAAGATCGTCATGGCGGGAATGGCGGCGCCATCGGCAGTCAATATGCAGCCATGGTCGTTTGTCGTGGTAACGGAACGAAAAATTCTTGATGAACTTGCCGCCGGACTTCCTTATGCAAAGATGCTCGGCGGAGCCGGCGCGGCGATAATCGTCTGCACTGAGCCGGAGAAGGCATACGAAAGGAGTCGGGACATGGCGATAATCGATGCCTCCCTGGCGGGCGAAAATATCCTTTTGGCGATAGAGGCACTTGGTCTCGGGGGCGTTTGGACAGCCGCTTATCCTTATGCCGACAGGATGAAGCATGTGAAAAAAGTCCTCAATATACCTGAGGAAGTCATTCCCTTGAATGTCATTCCCATAGGTGTCCCTACTGGAAAGGATAAAGCTAAAGACAAATACAAAAAGGAAAAAATTCACCGGGAACGATGGTGATGTCCTCAATTCCAGGGCATCAACGGCAAGCAGTCGGTTCGTGGCGGCATGCTGTCGCGTCATTCCACCCTTGGTCAGCAGCCTATAAATATCAGTAAAGGCATCTGTCGCCGGCCGCCGCCTGGCTCCCGGTGACCGCCGCGGCTTTCTCAATCTTGAAACAAACGCCGGGATGATGCCGTCGGACGGTTCCAACTATCTATCGAAATAAAGAGCCCCCTGGTAAACCGGTTTTACCAGGGGGCTCTTAAATTGGGACACAGATCTTTAAAAGATGTGCCTTTTGTATGCCATGGAGTTGACTTTTCAAACCTCTTTTCGCTTCAACCAGGCTTCCTGATACAACCTGCCTATTGACAGGAAGAGGGCCAGGAAGAACATCCCGAACATGAAATTGGGTGCCGTGCCGAAGTACTGGTCGATCTTGAAGCCCAACCAGAGGAACAGGAAGGAGGCGATGGCGATCACGAATCCATAGGCGCTCACGATCATCACGGGGTTGTATTTGTGGTAAAGGGCCTTTTTTGTCTGTTGAATCGTTGCCATTTTTCCATTCCTCCCTTCGTGTCTCCTGAACGATGATTCCTTACCCCACCAGGTTTTTGATGCCTTCGATCACCGGATTGGTGAACAGGGCGATCAGGATCGTGTAGAGGGCGAAAACCCCGGCCACCTCGCCGGTGTACATCTTCTCGTACTTGTGCTTCAGGCTGATGATCACCATGCCGCCCACGATCAGGCAGCCCAGCTGGAAGTAGGGGAAGTTCGCCACACCCGCCGCCGCATACTCGGCCAGGGCGAAGGTCCCGGTGCAAAGAACGACCACAACCGCCGCTACCAAGGTTCCCAATGTCTTTTTCATCTTCTGTGTCCTCCGTTTATTTTTATTTTTTGTTTGTCTTTGTTTGACTTTATTTAATGCGTAAAGCGTGCCAACCGGCTTGACGGGAAATGGAGCAGCAATTATGTAGTTGAAACAACTGGGGATTACGGGATCTCCTCACGACCGGCATGATATAGTTTAAGCTTGATCGTGAAGAAATTTGTAACGATCCTTTAAAAACTTTTAAAAGAAGTGATGGATCGGGAAGATAAAAGAGGATGGACCGGGGGCGAGCTAAAAAAACGGATCATTTTCGGCGTCACGGGTGAGATGGTGCCGATGAGGATCGTTTCTCCGTCAGGATAGGGATGATCTGTGTCTTTCCTCCATATCGATGCCTTCCAGAACCTGGATTAATCCTCTGTTTTCAGGGATATCCGCCATATTCTCTGCGTATTGAGCAAGAATTACAGCGCCCTTCCTGTCGATGACAAACAGCGCCGGCATTCTTCCCAATTTAATCAGGCTCCATTCCTGTCCATAAAGCCTGCCGATGGCCCCGTCTTTATCCGGGATACCGATAAACGGCAGGCCTTCTTTTTGCCAATATCTTTTCACCTTCTCGGCCCCATGGGGAGCAACCACAGCGATCCGGGCTTTTCTTTTCAGGAATTCCTGATGGTCAGCTTTCATCTGCCCGAGATGTTTTCTCGTAAATGGTCAGCTGAAGCCCCGTAAGAAGACAAGAACCAAAGGCCCTTCTTTTCTCAAATCGTCGAGCGAGATTATTCTATCGCCGCTGTCTGTCGCCGTGAATCCCGGCGCCATGGATCCCGGATTGAGCCGCATGGACATTTAACCTCTTCAAATCGGTGTTTTTAGTTTTTTGAACCAACCCGCAACATCCATCCCTTTCCGGAACACGGAAACAAACATCATGAATAGTTTCAGGTCAGCTTGTCCGCGATACGTCCTGGCGTTGCATGCAAAAGGGAATGAAATTATCATGACGGCCTGCCGTCACACATCAGGATGAAAATGCTGGGACGCAGACCTCCGTGTCCGCAGCGGCCCCGTTAATGATAAACTGTTGCAGATCAATAACATGTGCGCGCATTTGCGAGTGAGAAATCCCGTGACTGGCCTGTCCTTATGACACAGGTGGTACCCTGATGGAGCAGTCCCCGGAAAATATTGGTGCCCCCGGCGCGATTCGAACGCGCGGCACACGGATTAGGAATCCGTTGCTCTATCCTGCTGAGCTACGGGGGCGGAGGACGTCCATTTCAGGGGCCATGGAGGTAGCATGGTTTGGCGAAGCTGTCAACATGCTCGGAAAAAATATTCCCCTTCCGGCAGGCGCTGCCGGGCCGGGCCTTTTTTCTTTCGCTTCCTGTCTCGGCATGGTAAGATAAAAAGGAAGCTGGCGTTATAAATTTTCATGTTTGTCCGACACCCACGAAGGATGAAAATGGATTAAGGGAGATCATGCCGATGCATCTTCATGCTGACTGGGGATATCCAACTGAGATGATGTGATTTTTTTCTAAAAGGTTTCTTCGCCGGCGACAGGGTGGGCAGCCGGGTCGACATCCGGTTCTGGTGCCGGTGAAAAAATCTGGGGAAGGAGAAACGAAAGATGCGGATTGCGGTTGTTGGTGTAGGCGGTGTCGGCGGGGCCTTCGGCGGAAGATTGGCGGTCCGTTACGGCTCGGTGCCGGATCATGAAGTGGTGTTTATCGCCCGGGGGGAACATTTACGGGCCATCAAAGAAAAGGGCCTCCGCCTGCTTACATCGGCAGGGGAATTGCTTGCCCGACCGACCCTGGCTACGGACAATCCCCTGGAGGCGGGTTCGTTCGATCTGGTCCTTTTTGCCGTCAAGAGTTACGGTCTCGAAGCGGCGGCCCGGTCCGTCGCCGATAATGTCCATGGGGAAACCATTATCATCCCCCTTTTGAACGGTGTGGATATCACCGAGCGGCTGCTGGGGGTCCTACCCCGGGGGGTATTCCTGTACGGGACGGTTTATGTCTCGGCCTTCATCGAGGCCCCGGGGGTTGTCAGACAGGTCAGTCCGGCCGGGAAACTGATCTTCGGTCCGGCCGATGGTGCGGTAGAGAAATTCCAGGGCATTGATGGACTGTTTCAAGATGCCGGTATCGCATCGGAACTGACAACGGAACCCAGGGCGGCGTTGTGGACGAAATTTATCTTCATCTGTCCCGCCGCAAGCGTCACTTCGCTGCTGCGGAAGTCCTTCGGTGCCGTCATGGATGATCCGGAAGCCCGAGAGCTGCTTGCCGGTATGATCAGCGAGGTCGAGCAGATCGCCAGGGCCAAAGGAATAGCCCTTCCCGCCGATATTGCCGCGGCGACCCTGGAGAAGATCCGGCAGTTTCCCCCGGAGACGAAGACCTCCCTGCAGTTGGATTTTGAGAAGGGACGGGAGACGGAGATCGATACCTTCACGGGGTTCATTGTCAAGTCCGGCCGTGCTTTGGGAATCGCGACCCCCCTTCACGACCGGGCTTATCGAGAACTCGTCGTCAAAGGCTGAAGCCGAAAGACTCTCCCGATCCCGGCCGGGTCCGGGATGAGGGAATGGGTATCGGCGATCGGGAGGCGGGGATAAGTTGCCGCGACCGGGTTCAGGAGGGGATGATGCTGGTGAAAACGGACTCGCGGGCCTGCCGAAAACTGGCCGCAATGCCGGGAGAACGGCCGGGCCGCCGCCCCGGTACGGGGAGCGGAAAGGCAACCCGTGCCGGCGGTTGTCGTGAGTCGGTTCGATTCTCAGGCGTGTTCTCCCGCCTTGCGCAAGAGGAGTTCCCAGTCCTCGTTTACCATGGCCTGGATCTGGTCGAGATCGGCTTCACTGAGATGGCGGAAGCGGCCCTGCAGTTTGAAGTACTCCCGGACGAGGTATTCCCGTGGCTTGACGTTGATCGTATAGTTTACCCCGTTTTCCACCTCGTAGAGGGGAAAGATGTTAGTCTGGACGGCCATGCGCGCGATCTTGATCGACATCTCCGAGGGGATCCGCCAGCCCGTGGGACAGCTCGCGTAGATGTGCAGGAATCGTGACCCTTTGACTTCTTTGGCCTTTTTTACCTTGCGGACCAGGTCTTCCGGAAAGGCGATATTGGCTGTGGCTGCGTAGGGGATGCGATGGGCGACCAGGGCTTCGACGATGTTTTTCTTCCGGAGTTTCTTCCAGTCCGCACCGGTCGTCGTCGTGGTCCAGGCCCCGTAAGGGGTCGAGGAGCTACGCTGAATGCCGGTATTCATATAGGCCTCGTTGTCGTAACACATATAGATGAAATCCTCGTTTCGCTCCACGGCACCGCTCAAGGCCTGAAAACCGATGTCGAAGGTGCCGCCGTCCCCGGCCCAGGTGACCACCGTCGTTTCACGATCCCCCTTCATATCGAGCGCCGCTCGGACCCCGCTGGCGGTGGCGCCCCCGGTTTCGAAGGCGGTGTGGATTACCGGTATCTTCAGGGACGATTGCGGATAAGGGCCGGCGATGACGGACCAGCAGCACGCCGGCAGCACCAAAACGGTCTTTTCCCCCAGGGCCTTCAGCATGAAGCGCATGGCGATCGTGGCGCCGCATCCCGGGCAGCCCACATGGCCGGAACACATCAATTCCCTGTCCAAGGCTTCAAGTTGCACGGTTCACCTCCTGGAGCCCCACCCAGATACTGTCCTGGACGGGCATATCGCTCCTTTTTACCTCGAAATATATGTCCAACAACATTTTCGTCGTGATGTCCCGGCCGCCGAGTCCGGCGATATAGCCGAAGACCGGCGGATGCCCGGGGAGGTTGCACAAGGCGGCCCGAACCTCCTGGGCGAAGATGCCGCTGGCCCCGAAGGAAAAATTGCGGTCCACCACAATGACCTTTTTGGCTTTTGCCAAGGCCCGGCGAACCGCCTCCACGGGAAAGGGACGGAAAAGCTTTATCTTCAGCGCCCCGACCTTTTCCCCCCGGGCGCGGAGTTCTTCCACGGCCATGCGGGCGGTGCTCGTGACGGTTCCGGAGGTCACGAAGATCGTATCGGCGTCACTGCCGGCGATCTCTTCCACGGCCCCGTAACGGCGTCCGAATATGTCAGCGAACTCACCGTCCACCGCAACAAAGGCTTCCAGGGCGTCTTCCATGGCCGTGGCGATGTCATAACGCATCTCCAGATAGGCGTTGGGTGTCACCAGCGGACTCAGGGAGCAGGGATGAGCGGTATCGAGGATGAATGCCGGGACATAGGGGGGAAGAAAACGGTCCACGTCCTCCGGTGAGGGGATGTCCACCGGTTCATACGTGTGGGAGAGGAAAAAGGCGTCCAAGACCACCATGGCGGGAAGATTGACCCTTTCCGCCAGGCGGTAGGCCAGGATGGTGGTGTCGAGGACTTCCTGGGCATCTTCGCAGTACAACTGCATCCATCCCGTGTCCCGCTGGGCGAGGCTGTCGGTCTGGTCGCTCCAGATATTCCAGCCGGGGGCGAGGGCGCGGTTCACCTCCGCCATGACGATGGGAAGGCGGGCCCCGGATGCCCAGTGGAGCAGTTCGTGCATCAGGGCCAGCCCCTGGGAGGAGGTGGCGGTGAAGCTCCGCACACCCGTACTCTGGGCGCCGATCAGGGCGGCCAGACAGGAGTGTTCGCTTTCCACCCGGAGGAACTTGGCGTCCATCTTTCCTGTCGTGACATAATCCGAAAGGATCTCCACGATATGGGTCTGCGGGGTGATGGGATAGGCGGAAATGACCTGTACCTTGGCCAGCCTGACCGCTTCCGCCACGGCATGGCTGCCTTCTAAGACCTTTTTCATGATGTTTCCTCCTCGTCCAGGGTCATGGCGTTCCGGGGGCATTCCACGACGCAGAGACCGCATCCCTTGCAATAGTCATAATTGATCCGGCGGTCCGTCATATCCCGGGCCCGGAGGATCGAGACGTCGGGACAGAATAGATAGCAGTTGTCACAGGCGTTGCAGATGCCGCAGTTGAAGCAGCGCCCCGCCTCGCGCATGGCGGTATGGGCCGAGATTTTCAGCTCGATCTCGTCGAAGGAGGCATGCCGCTCTTCAATGAGGAGTCGGGGTTGGACGATCCGGGCCTCGTATTGGAAATAATCGGTGTTGATCTCCCCATAGGTGACGATGTGGGCGTTGCGCTCCTTACGTCGGCCGCCGATGTAAATTTCCAGGGAGAGGGAGGGGCCGTTGCCGACCCGGCAGGGGGCGAGACGTTCTTCAATGGCGTCGGCGCCGTGACGGAAAAAGATGTCGAGGGCCAGGGCGGCCTGTTTCCCCGAGGCGATGGCCTGGGTGACGTTCTTGTCGGCGGTGGTGAGATCGCCGCCGTAAACCACCGGGGCACCCCGTCCGTCTGCATGTAAGCGGCAGTGGCTGAATATCACACCCGTTTCCGGCGCCCCGCCCGCGGTGGGATTGTACCACGAAGCGGCCGCCTCGGCGCCGGTGGCCGTAAAGACCCGCTGCACGGTAATCTGTATCGGGGGGGCGGCGGCGGGGGCGATTTTACCCCGCCCGTCCCGATCCCGGCCGGCGATCTGCATCGGCTGAAGGGTCAGCAGACAGTCCGGACCGACGGCGGTGATTTCCACCGGCGCCAGCAGCTCCCGGAGTTCAACCCCTTCCTCCAGGGCGCTCTGTACCTCTTCGGCGAAGGCGGGCATGTCATCACGACGGCGTCGATAGATTATGACCGCTTGTCCTCCCTGCCTGATAACGCTTCTGGCCACGTCGATGGCTGTGTTCCCGCCGCCGATGACCGCCGCCAGGCCCGGTACTTTCCGTTTTACGCCGCTGCGGATCTCCCGGAGGAAGGAGAGGCCGTCCTCCACCCCCGGGCCGTCCTCGCCGGGGATGTTCAGATGCCGGTCGCGCCAGTAGCCGCAGCCGAGGAAGATCGCGTCATACGACTTTCTCATTTCTTCGAAGCGGCCGGCGGAAACGGTCTCCCCGGTTTTAATGCTGACCCCCTGGTCTACAATCCGGTTGATTTCCCGGTTCAAAACCGCTTCGGGGAGACGGTAGGCGGGAATTCCCCAGCGGAGCATCCCGCCCGGGGCGGGCATGGCCTCGAAGACCTCCGCTTCGTATCCAAGAAGGTTCAGAAACCAGGCGGCGGACAATCCCGAAGGTCCGGAGCCGATAACGGCTATCTTCCTGCCTGTGGCCGGTTGCCGCGGCAAGGCCGGTTTGGTCTCGTTGCGGGCGGCGGCATCGGCGAGGAAGCGCTCCATGGTGTGAACGGCCACGGCGGCATCGAACTCCCGGCGGTTGCATTTTCCTTCGCAGGGATGATAGCACACCCGGCCGCAGACGCCGGGGAGGGGGTTTTCCAGGAGGATCGTCTCCCAGGCTTCTTTGAAGGCGCCCTGGGTGATGAGCATCTCGATCCGGGCGATATCTTCTCCCGCCGGGCAGGCGGCGCTGCAGGGGGAGGTCTTTTCTTCGTAGCGGGGACGGAGAAACCGCCACGAACCTGTCTTGTTCATCTCCGTGGTGGTGGAGGTCCGCGGCATGTACAGGATGTTCTTCAAAGGGATGGGTGCTTCCATATTCCTCACCTATGATATCAAACCCGGTAAAAGTACTTCCTCGTAAGCGTCCCGGGCGGCGGCGATGTTCGCTTCCGGTTCCGCAGGCGCCTCTTCCCGGATGGCGCTGCAGACGGCCTCCAGAGGCGGCATTTCCATCATCCTGGCAAAGGCGCCGATCATGGCTGTGTTCACGATGGGGTGGGTGCGGCTTCCTAAGAGATGGCGGAGGGCGATCCGGGTGGCATCCACGACGGCGAGTTTCATTCCCCGGTAAGGTTGGAGATCAGCCGGTAAGGCCGGACTGTTTAGGAGAATCCATCCCCCCGGTTTCAAACCCCGGGTGACGTCGATGCTCTGCAGCAGGGTCCGGTCTTGTACAACTACATGATCCGGGGCGGTGACGTTGGTCCGGGCCAGGATCTTCTTCCGGTCCAGACGGAGGTAGGCCTCCACGGGCGCGCCCCGGCGTTCCACCCCGAAGAAGGGAAAACTCTGCACCTCGTAGCCGGCCTGGAAAAAGGCCTTGGAAAGAAGGATCGTCGCCACTACCGTGCCCTGCCCGCCCCGACCGTGAAAACGGATTTCCAACATTTTTCGCCTCCCCATCCTGCCTACGGTTTATTCCAGACGACGACGATCGCCCGGGCGGCCGTGTTGTCCAGACCTCGGAAGGCGTGGCTCAGGTCCGAATCGAAATAGATGGCGTCTCCCGGCGCCAGGACCTCGATGCGCTCGTGGGAACGAAATTCCAGTCTCCCCTCCAAAAGATATACGAATTCCTCTCCTTCGTGAGAGGAAAAGACCATATCCCCCGTCTCCATGGGCTGAAACTCCACGAACAGCGGTTCCATGTGTTTGTCTGGTTTTCTTGTCTCCAGGGACTCGTAGATATAGTCCACCTCTCCCTCATGGTGATGGGGGCGCCGTCGAATCCGAATCCGTTGGTCTTTGCGGGTCACGGATATCTTGTCGGTCCATGTCGTGTCCTGGAAGAAGAAGGCCATGCCGACGTTCATGGCCTTGGCGAGCTTGAGGAGCGTGGCGACGGGGGGGATGACGTCTCCGGATTCGATCTCGGCCAGGACGGATTTGGAGACGCCGGTTTTGGCCGCCAGGTCCATGATGGTCAACTGGCTCTTTTCCCTGAGCTCCTTCACTTTTCTGCCGATGTTGATATCTGTGAAGGTACGGTCCGCTGCGTCGTCTTGTGTCATGTCTTCACCTCTGCGATGTCCGTTTGTTAATGCCGTTCCTGCTTTTTAATGTAACCCGTAATTCTGAAAGCCGATGCCGCTGTTTTGCCGCTGCGGCGATATTGGCGATTGAAAGATCGTTTTTCGGGGAGTAGAATAGAAAGCAAACGGGGAACGGTCTATCGGGTGAACACCCCATATTCACCATGCCGAGACCTTATTTTGGGGTGGGGTGGGGGACAGGGAAACGATGATGAGCGTGGCAAACCCATTTTCCGGGCCGGGACGCGGATCAGCACCGACGTTGCCCGCCGGTGCAGGAGGACCCTGGTGATCACGATCAACAGCTATCTACACCGACGGGAATTGGAGGACATTATCCGCCGCTGGATGTACGGGGTGGTGGAGGCAGGCGACGGAGAGTTGATCACCCGTCTGGTCCATTTCAACCAGCTGTATGTTTTCCGGTATCTTCAAGATTTTGCCGTGAAGCTGTTCCGGGAGTTACATGGCGGGGATCTGCGCTGGGAGCGTATTTACCGTAAGGGTGAAATCAAGGATGCCATGGTCCGCAGACCGCCGTACCGCAACCACCGGATCGAGGAGTTGATCCGGGACTATGAAACTTACCCCGGCAGGTTCTACCGGGAGACACCCTGCCAGGCCATGCTGTTTTTCCGGCGTCGGGAAGGAGGAGAAGAATATCTGGGTTCGTGGCGGATCAAACGGATCCGCCGTCTGGCGGAAAAAGGGGCGCGGCGGATCATCGACTGGATCTTTGCGGCGATCAAACGGAACGCCGAAACTATGGCGGATGAAAGGGCCGCCCGCCTCTGTATCTCCCGGGAATACCTCCTCTCCACTCCGGAGGAGATGCTCGCGGAATTTCTCGATGCGGAACAGCGGTTTATCGAGGATCTGCGACAGCAGCGGGAGATCAAGGGGCCGGCCGAGCTGATCATCAATGATGTAGCCGGGGTCAAGGTGCTGATGGATGACGGGGATACGGGTCGGGTCAGGGCGGCGCTCAACAATATCGATCATTGCCGCGTCGTCGAGGAGGAACATCACCGTGGTTTGTATAATGCCGTCAATCTTGTGATCCGCATCGAGCCGCCCCGAGATGAATTGATCCGGGAGCCCCTGCCGGAAACCATCCGTGCCGTCATGACCGGACGGGGCCTGCCGCCGGCCCAGGCCGACCGGGATTTCGCCGCTTTCGTTCTGACCGGAGAGAAGGATGTCTATCTGGAAATCATTATCACCGACTACCAGGAGATGCTGGAGAGTGAAATCGGCCGGTGCATGCATGAGGACCGGACCATAAACCAGCGCCTTCGCCAGCAATATCGTGGCCATTTGGCGAAGAACGTGGAATATCTGATGCGTTATCTTTTTCTTTTTCCCCTTTCTTCGCCCCGGGGGGAATTGAAAGATCTTCCCGTAAAGCTTTGGAACCGCTACCTGCCGGACTATTTTGACGTCGTCATCGCCGGGTTGTTTCAGATTCCTCCCGGCGACTTCTGATGGCGATTAAGCCCGATAAGGAAGAAATATTTATGACACGTTCCTCCTTCGAGGCTGTCGGGCGCGGAGCCTCCGCAACGGTTCCATGAATGCAAACGGACCTTTCCGATAAGATTCTGCCGGGAAGGTCCTCTCCTGCGGACGGGCCGCGGCTGGCGTTGCCATCCCCCCACAATCAGAGAGCTATAGATTATATAAGAACCGTAAAGTGTAGTGACAAGAATTTTTTAGGACATCTATATGTCCAATATCGTTAAATATATTTTTAAAACTGTCAAAGATCGGTTGGTCTGGCGGTCAAGGAAGTTCTTTCTTCAGCCGCTCAGCGAAGTCCATGGCCTTTCCCATGGGAATCCGCACCTTGTAATTCCCCGCCGGCAGGACATTCTGGCGGATTTCCGGATTCATTTCCTTGATGGTCTTATAGGTGGTACCAGCGGCGCGGGCTATGGCGAGCAGGGGCGTTTCCCCTTGGCTGATGACATTGATCTCGTCGTACTTCAAGGGTGGATAGCGTTGGGCGGTCGGTATGGCGTACCCGTAGACTTCCGGTTGTAAAAGGATGGTCTTGGCGGCGAGGATGCGAAAGATATACGCCTCCGTTTCCAGGGGGAGATCCAAGTCATAAAAACTTTTGACTTCTTGGGCCTGGAGACTTCTGGCCATACGGTTTTCTCCGCAGTTGTAGGCGGCGATAGCCAGGGGCCAGTTTCTGAATTCACCGTACAGGTCAGTCAGGTAATCGAGAGCCGCTTCCGTCGCCCGCTCAAAGTTGTAGCGCTCGTCGATCCAACGGTCCGTGCGGAGGCCGTACCTCTTTGCTGTCCCGCTTATGAACTGCCAGGGACCCACGGCCTGGGAGCTGGAAGTTACATACGTCTTCAAGGCGCTTTCCACGATGGCGATGTATTTGAGATCATCGGGCAGATTTCGTTCCCGGAGGCGTTTTTCCAGGTAAGGAAAGTAGCGGTGGGCCCGTTTGATCCAGAGGATGACCTGCGGATGATTATAGACGGAGCTGATAAAGGCCTGATCCATCATCTCCCCGACGTCCTGACGTTCCAGGGGTACCGCTTCGCCGCACAGGGTCAACCCGTCCGGCCATTGATGAATCGGGATCTGCTGTCCGGAGACGACGGCGGGCTGAGAACACAGATAGAAAAACAGGCAGAACACGACCCGGCAAATCGCGTCGGACGCCCTTAGCTTAACCCCTGTCCACCTCCGGGGAGTCATCTTTGGTTAAATCTTCGTTTTATAGTTAAAAATCATTTGGTTTTCAGATTGCCTCCTATTTTCGTATGAATCAGCCGGGACGCCGTCTCGTCGCCAATCAAGCCGACCCGCACCCCTACCTCGGTGATGGCTTTTTCTTTGAAAGTGACGGCGATGCGTACCTTTTCCCCGTTGATTATCGCCTCGACATGACCTTTACCGATACCTTTTGCCGGGATGACATCCGTGCCGCGCATGTCGGCAACGGTCTTTTCCACGGCAGCCCAGACCCGGTCGTAGCCGGCATTGTAATCCGTTTTCAACTCGCCGTTGAGGTACACATATGTGCCGCTGCCGGCGCCGACCACGGCGCCGCCTATCAGGGCGGCGGCGCAACCCGACAGCAGGAACAGGATCCCCATGACGAGCAGTGATGAGGAAAGGCGAAGCTTTTTATCCATTTTCTACCTCCCTGGAATATATAAAATATCGTTCGGCCCGGTCCCTGGCTGAGGGATTAATCGTTACTGATCCGGGCGAATTCCCTTAATATTTCCTCCTGCCTCCTGTTGAGGTTGGTAGGGATGGTCACAACGGTCTCGATTATCTGGTCGCCCCGGCCGAAGCCGCGGAGATGGGCGATTCCTTTTCCCTTCAAACGGAAAATCTTGCCGCTCTGGGTGCCCCGGGGAATCTTCAACTTTTCCGTTCCCGTCAGGGTCGGTACTTCGATGCTGTCACCCAGGGCTGCCTGAACAAAGGATATGGGTACCTTACAAATTATGTCGTCGTCGGAACGTTGAAAGAATTCATGCTCCTGGACATGAATGAAGATATACAGATCCCCGTTGGGGCCTCCGAACTCCCCCTGTTCTCCTTCCCCGCGGAGCCGGAGACGCGATCCCGTCTCGACACCGGCCGGTATCTTTATCTGTACTGTTTTCTTTACTTTTTCTCGTCCGGAGCCCCGGCAGTTCTTACAGGGCTGGTTAATGATCTGCCCCTGGCCGCGGCAATTCGGGCAGGTGGTGCTGATACTGAAGAACCCGCTGGACTGGGTCACCTGTCCCCGGCCGCGACACCGGGGGCATGCCTCCGGGTACGTTCCTGGTGCCGCCCCTGAACCTCCGCATTCATGACACCGGGCGAATTTTTCTATTTCGATGTCTTTGGTCAGGCCAAAGGCGGCTTCCATAAAGGATATTTGCAGGTCATACCGGAGATCCGCACCCCCCCGGGCCGAAGTCCGCGAGCGGGAGCGGCCGTTGCCGAAGCCGAAGATATCGCCGAAGATATCGCCGAAACTGCTGAAGATGTCGTCGAAACCGGAGAAGCCCTGGAACCCGGAACTGCTCAGTCCTTCATGGCCGTACTGATTGTAAATTTCCCGCTTTTGCGGGTCGCTTAGTACCTCGTAGGCCTCGGCGGCTTCCTTGAATCTTTCCTCCGCCTCCCGATTGCCGGGATTCCGGTCCGGGTGATACTGCATGGCCAACCGGCGGTAACTTTTCTTTATTTCCTCTTCTGTGGCGTCACGGCTTACATTCAGGATCTCGTAGTAACATCTCTTTGTCATGGGTTGTCCTGATCCCTTTTCCCCTCTTCACTCGCAAAAGCGCGCATATGTTATTGATCTACAAATGTTTATCATTAACGGAAGCGCTGCGGACACTGCGGAGCGCGTCCCGCCGTTTTCATCCTGCTTTGTGACGGCACGCCGTCATATGGGTTTCCTTTATGTAAATCATTCCGAACGGGTTCGTTCCAGGCAAACGTACGTAATTTAATTAGCGCTGCCGGTAGTGTCAAGATGGTCGTGACCTTTTCAGGCCGTTAAACGCCTCAACGCCTCTTCATATTTTTCCGCTGTTTTTATAATTATTTCCTCCGGTAGAGGAGGGGCCGGCGGGCGCTGATCCCACGGGAGGGACAGAAGATAGTCCCGGAGAAACTGCTTGTCGAAGCTACTCTGTCCCCGCCCCTCCTCATAACTGTCCCGGGGCCAGAAGCGGGAAGAATCAGGGGTGAGAAGTTCGTCGATAATGATCGGTTGCCCTTCGTAAATACCGAATTCCATTTTGGTGTCGGCGATTATGATCCCCCGAGCGGCGGCCAGGGATGCCGCCCTTTTATAGATGGCGATGCTGATGGTGATGATCTTATCCGTCAATTCCTTGCCGATCATCCGCTCCATATCCTCACGGGTGATGGCCAGGTCGTGTTCCCCCTCCGGCGCTTTCGTGGAGGGCGTAAAGATAGGTTCCGGAAGGCGGGAAGATTCTTTCAAGCCCGCGGGCAGGCGAATTCCCGAAACGGTCCCTTCACGCTGGTAGTCCTTCCATCCCGAACCGCTGAGATAGCCGCGGACGATGCATTCCACCGGTAACGGCCGGGCTTTCTTGACCAGCATACTTCTCCCTGCCAGCATCTCCCGGTAGGGACGGCACGCCTCGGGATAATCTTCCGGATCGGTGGAGAGCAAATGATTATCGATGATATCCGCCATCGTCCGGAACCAGAAGGCGGACATCTGGGTGAGGACCCTTCCTTTTCCCGGGATGGGATTGGGCATAATGACGTCGAATGCGGATATCCGGTCCGTGGCCACTATCAGCAACCGATCATCCAGGGCGTATATGTCCCGGACCTTTCCCCGTCCCATCAACTTCAGGTCGGGCATTGACGTGGTAATCAGCGGCGCAGTCATGTTTAGATCCCCCATAGGTTGTTTTTCCTTGCCTTCGGTATAAAAAAGGTAACCGGGTCAGCGGTCAAAACTTCAGATAAGGGTTGTGCCGTTTCTCATAGCCGATGGTCGAGGTGGGTGCGGCGCCGTAATTGTGGCCCGGCAGCACCCTGGTTTCGTCGGGCAGGACGGACAACTTGTCTCTCAGGGAACGGGCCATGGTACTCCATGATCCCCCCGGCAGATCCGTCCGGCCGATGGCGCCTACAAACAGCGTGTCCCCGGTAAAAACGAGTCCTTCGCCGAGCAGGCACATACTGCCGGGGGAGTGCCCCGGAGTGGCGATTACCTGAAAGACGATATTGCCTACGGAAATCCTGTCGCCTTCTTGGACGGTAATATCCGCGGGGGGGGACGGTTTGGCTCCGAACATCCGGAGGTACAGGGCGGGAGTGGAGACGAGCAGGGCCGCGTCGGCCTCATGGATGATGATCTTGGCGCCGGTAAGCTCTTGCATGTCCCGATTGCCGGAAATGTGATCCACATGACCATGGGTGTTGACGATATATTTTATCTTCAAATTGTTCGTTGTCGCCAGAGAGGCGATCTTTGCCGTCTCCGCAGCGGGATCGATAACCATAGCCTCGCCGGAATCCTCATCGCCCACCAGATAGGCAAAAACCGCCATCTGACTCACCTGTAGCTGTTTGAGAAACATTTGCACCTCCTGAAGCTGGTTCAGGGGCAACCCCCTACCATGATCACGGCGTAAATGTCAACCCGTGAAATTTGTGCTAACCATTTAGAAATGCTGAAAAATGCTTGTGACGGCAGGGCTCGGGGGCAGGAAACGACGCATGCTCAATCCTTTGCCGAGCTCCGGAGCGGCCGTTCCCCGAAAAGGGAGCGGCCGATCCGGACGATGGTCGCCCCTTCCTCGACGGCCACCTCGTAGTCACCCGACATCCCCATGGAAAGTTCTTCCATGGCTACACCGGGGATGCCGGCCGCGGCGATCCGATCCCGGAGGGTCCTCAGGGCGGCGAAGCACGGACGGACTTCCTCGGGGTCGTCACTCCACGGGGCCATGGTCATCAAACCCCGGATGGAGATGTTTGCCAGCGGCGCAATCTCCTCGATGAGGTTCAGCGCCTCTTCCCGGGGCACCCCCCGCTTTGTCATCTCCCCGCTGACATTGACCTCGATTAAGATCTTGACGATCAGACCCGCCCCGGCAGCCCGGCGATCGAGCTCTCTGGCGACTTCGATCCGATCCACGGAATGAATCATATCGAATAGCTTGACGGCGTATTTGGCCTTGTTGGTCTGGAGATGACCGATCAGATGCCACTCCCGGGTCCGCCCCATGATTTCGATCTTGCGTTTCGCCTCCTGAACGTAGTTCTCGCCGATCATATCCACGCCGGCGGCGATGGCCGCGGCGATCCGCCCGTCGTCCACGGTCTTGGTGACGGCCATGAGGCGCACCTCTTCCGCCCGGCGACCCGACCGGGCCGCGGCGGCCGCGATACGCCCCCGGATAATCCCGATATTCCTGGCTACAGAATCGTCCATCGTCTTTATCTTATGACTTCATTAACAAATTGGCCCGCGGCTTCGCTGCTTGCGAAACAATTTTCCGCGGTGCGAAGTCTTCCGCAACTAATCCTCCGGGACCGCCATCATCCGGGCGCAAAGGCCAGGGCCCCGGCCTCTTTCAGGGCGTCCACGACCTCACAGAGGGGCAGACCCATGACGTTGGTGTAGGAGCCGTTTATTTCCTTGATGAAAAAGGCCCCGCGTCCCTGCACGGCGTAAGCCCCGGCCTTGTCGTACGGTTCCGGAGAGCGGATATACCACATTTTTTCTTCCGGGGAAATATTACGAAAGGTTACGGATGCCCGGACCGCTTGCCCGATCGCGACCCGGGAGGCGACGCGGAGGAGGGCAAAACCCGTAAAGACCTCGTGAGTCCGCCCGCTGAGTTTTTCGAGCATCGCTGCCGCCGCCGGGGGGTCCACCGGTTTTCCCAATACCTCGCCGTCGATGACGACGATGGTGTCGGCCCCCAGGACCCAGGCCCGGGGGTGGAGCTGGGCGACGGCGTGGGCCTTGTTCTCCGCCAGCCGCAGCACATGTTCGGCGGGCCTCTCATTGACGAAGAAGGTTTCGTCCACCCGGCTGGGAATGACCTGAAAATCCAACCCCAGGAGGCGCAGCAACTCCTCCCGCCGGGGCGAGGCGGAGGCGAGAATCAGGGGGTGGGTGAGCATCAGGGCCATGAAGTTTAATTTTCAGGTTCCGGCGGCGCCGCGGCAGATGTTTTTCCTTCTGACTAGCACAGTTTTCTCCGTCTGTCCATGTGCCGGCAATAATGGCGCCGCCGTGCCTTAGTGAATATCGCTTGACAGCAAAGCACCGCGCCGTTAGAAAATACCCGGCCGGCGGTGGCGGCAGGGGTGCCGCCGGGCAGCGGGCGGACGGTTGGCGCCGCCGTCCGGAGGGCAGCCGTGACCGCTGGCAAGGCGGTAGATAACTGAGGAAAGGGAGATGAAAATACTTGGGGGGATAATCATCCCGCTGATATGCCTGCTGCTGATCCCGGACAGTGGGCAAACGGTCTGGGCGGCGACCAGGGCGGTGCAGCTCCGGGTGGCCGGGTGCCACACCTGAGGGGAACGCGCCAGGATGGGGTCCGTCCTGAAGAATGTCGCCGGGATGATCAGTTATGAAATGCCGAGTGCGGGTCTGGTGGTGGTCGTTTTCGACGATCAGCGGACTTCCCCGGCGAAAATCGTCCGGGCCATGGAGAACGGGAGGTTTACCGTCCAGGGGAAGCCGGTGTACGTTCCGCTCCGGACGTCGACAGCTCCCCGCCCCTGACCACGGGGGGAGCATCCCCGTCCGGAGGTTAGAGATAGCGGGTTTCTCCCTTCTCCTCCAGGAGTTCCACAACCCGGCGGACATCCTGGGACGCCCCACGCCGGCAGATCAACAGGGCGTCGTCCGTCTCCACGACGATGAGATCCTCCACATCCACCAGGGCCACCAGCTTCCGGGGGGAATGGACCAGGGAATTCCGGGCATTCACGCTGATCAGCCCGCCAGGGTTCCGGGCGGCGATTCCTGAGCCGTCCTTTGCCGAGACCTCCCACAGGGCGTCCCAGCTCCCCACGTCGGACCAGGCGAAATCCGCGGGTATGATCAGAACGTCCCGCGCCTTCTCCATGACGCCGTAATCTATGGATATGGAGCGGAAACGGTTATAGACCGCAGCGATGACCGCCGCCGCCGCCGGCGTTCCCAGGGCGGCGTCGATTTCCACCAAGCCGGCGTGAATATCCGGCAAAGAGGCGGCGATTTCCTTGAGGATCGTCGCGGCCCGCCAGATGAACATCCCGCTGTTCCAGAAGAATCCCCCCCGGGCGATGAAGGCCTTTGCCGTATCCAGATCCGGTTTCTCCCGCAGGGACCGGACGCTGTAAATTTCCTCTCCTCTTTTCCGGGCCACGGGCGGTCCCTGTTCGATGTAGCCGTAGCCGGTTTCCGGACCCGTCGGCTTGATGCCGACGGTGACCAGGTGCTCCCCCGTGGCGGCTATGTCGGCGGCGGCGGACAGCACGCGCCGGAATGTTTCTTCATCTCCGATCCGGTGATCCGAGGGAAGAACGGCCATGACGTCGTCGCCGGACCGGTGCTTTACCACCAGGGCGGCCAGGCCGATGCAGGGGGCGGTGTTGCGGCCCACGGGCTCGATGAGGATGTTCTCCCGGGGGATCTCGGGCAGTTGGGCGATCAGTTCCTCGGCATGGGCGGCGCCGGTGACGATGAGGATCTTCTCCGGCGGCGTCAGGGGGAGGATCCTGGCCACGGTTTCCTGGATGATGGTCCTTTCGCCGCAAATATCGAGGAGATGTTTGGGGAGGCGGTTCCTGCTCCGGGGCCAGAACCTCGATCCCTTGCCCCCGGCCATGATGACGGTATACATAACGGTAAAATAATCCTTTCGGTGGTCGATTCGGCGGTCGGCCCGGTCTCCGGGAGGGTCGATAATCCCCGCCGGCGGGATGCCGCGTTCCTCTTAGCACTAAACAGGAGCTTTTGCATCAGTTATTCCAGAGGCGGCAAGAGATATTTTTCCTTGCTAATTGCAGGAATTTGCGTATCAATAGAAGCGGTGGTGTGAACGGGCGCGGGTTGTGGATTCAGACCGTCGCAGGGGGCGGCAGCCCGAATAGGTAAGCGCCGGGAACGGTTTGCCCTCCGGTGACAGGCGGGCAATGAAAAAACCAGGCTGGGAAAGGGGTACAATCATGTCCTTGGTGGGAAAAAACGTTGACTGTCTCTGCACGCGGTGCGGCTTGACGTTGGCCCATATCGTCCTTTATGAGGTCAGCGGCGTCATCGCCCGCGTCAAGTGTAAGACCTGCGGAGCGGAACACAAATACCGGGGCGCCAAATCCCGGGAAAGAAAGGCTGCGCCCGCCAGTGACCGCTCCCGTCGTACCGGTACGAAAGCGGCGGAGGAAAGCCGGCAGGCCGAGGCAGTGGAGACACAGCGCTGGCTGCAGCGGTACGAAGAACTGGGGCAGGATGCCAAGATCATCCCTTATCGGATGACCGACCGCTATCAGCGCGGCGATATCATCGATCATCCTTCCTTCGGCATCGGTTTTGTGGAAAAGATCCTCGAAAACCAGCGGATGGACGTCCTCTTCAAAGGCAGTTTGAAGCGGATGGGTATGAATATTCAAGACCGGTAAAGACACCACACACTAAACGTCATCGACAATCCTGTTTCGGACATCCGGGCTGCCTTCGTCAAGCGGCGATGGGGCCGGGGAACGGTTCGATTCCCGGATAGACAGCGCCGCCGGTGCGGCTTCCCAGTTGAAAAAGGCCGTGATTTGTCTCTGCAGGACCGGATTTTTAAGCCCCCTGACGGTTTGACGACAAGGGCTTTGCCGGGTACGGCATTTCACCCCCTCCCCTTCAGAAGGGGTTGAGGCGGTCCATCCGGTAATACTGGAGCAGCTTCCGGAACTCCGGGCTGTGGAGGGGGTGGACGGGCATGAAGAAGAGGTGTCCGGGACAGGAACAGTCCGCAGAGCCGAATCCGGGGATCGTCCTTACGGCGATGGCACTTACGGCGGCGGCCAGTTCGCATTCGATATCGTCTTGCGTTCTTATCGGCAAAGCCAGGCAGGAAGCGGCGGCGGGCCGGAGACAATCGATATGGCGGTGAAGGTTTTGGCCGTCCCGGCGGCAATGGTGTGCCAGCCGGGCCGAGAGATTCTTCCGCGCCGAACCGACATAGAGATAGTAGCCTGCGGGAAAATCAAGTCTGCCCAGGTTACCGGCGGGAATACGGAGAGTGGCGGTGAGGGTTAAGATGAGGATGTAGCAGCCCTCATCCCGGGCCTCTCGTTCCAGCAGCGCCCAAGGGATTGGCGCGGCGCCGGTGATTGCGTTCAAGCACAGGTCTTTACGCCAGGAGATGCGGAGTGCTAGGTAAAAAAGACGATTCCGGTGGGTTTGGAAGGTGCGGGCGAATTCGTAATCGGTGTGATAATCGGGCAGAAAGAATTCCGGACCGGGGGAATGGACGATAAAAAGGACGCCGCAACGCCGGCCTTTTTCGGCATGGGTTGCCAGTTCCGTCAGGTGACGCCGGCCCCGGGCGGTGACGGCGTCGGGGAACATGGCCAGGGAGCGTCCGTAGAGGGTGCAGGATTTAACCTCGAGGAGAATCCGTTCTTTTTTTTCCCGGAGGAGAAAATCGAAGCGGCTGTTTCCCAGGGGGATTTCCCTTTTTAAGATCTCGGCTCCCTCCAGTCCCGGCACCAGTCGCTCCTGGAGAAGGAATTGTGCGGTATCGTTGGTTTTTGTCGTATGGAGAAGAACGGTGACGCCGTCCCTTTCCACGGCTACGGCCGTATAGGGGGTCTTGTGTCCGGGCCCCGGGGCATTTTTAACCAGGGATACGGTCCGGCCCGGAACGAGGAGTTCCCACAGACGACCGGGATTGGGCAGGTGCGCTTGCACCACCCGTACCCCGCAGTCGCATTCGATGACGAAACGGTTGAGTCGCCGCCGGAAACGGCCGGGTATGACGGCGGGGAAAAGCGGTTCGTGGAAGAGATTGCCGCTGCCGTCTGCCGATTGCTTGCTGCTCATTTTTTGTCGATAAAGTATCCTGCCCGTGGCTGGCCCCCGCCGGGCTTGAAATGTGCTTCAGCGTCCTTTGCCATTAACGCCGAATATTTGCAATCGATCATTTGCCCGACCCGGGGAGACGTGCCGGGCGGAAAACAAACCTCGATGAGCCCGTAACAAGTCGGAACTTGCCAAAAGTGGCTTTGTAACGTGCTGTAATTATTAGGTAAGAATTTTCATAAAGTGACATTCGCGACCTTGCTATGAAAATGCCGTTTTCATGCTTCCCGGCGTCCTACGGGGCATGGGGGTTAAGAGTTCGTCAACCTGTAGTCCGGGAACGAGCGGGGTTTTTCCTTTTCCCCGCGGGCTTCGATAGGGCTTGTTAATCGTTTACAGTTAATGTATACCGCCCTTAACCCCTGCGTCCGGGGGCGGACATGCCGCTAAAGCAGGAAATACTCCGGCGGATGCCGATAGTCCCATTCCCTCTTTGTTATCGGGAGGTTGCCCTATGAAGAACCGAAGATGGCTGTTCTTAATGCTGCTGCCTTTTCTTGCCCTGCCGCCGGCCGCGGTGATGGTCCGGCATGCCGCTGCCGGCCAGTCGGCCATCGTCGTGGCGGAAGGATACTCGTGTCTGGGGGTGGACAAGTCCCGGCGGGATACGGAAAAGGAAGCCCGGTCCGAGGCACGGCGCAATGCCGTGGAGCAGGCCCGGACCTTTATCAAAAGTCAGACCAGCGTGAAGGATTTTCAGGTGGAAAAAGACCTTGTCGAGGCCTATTCCCGGGCGGAGGTCACGGTGGTGGAAGAGCTGAAGGAGGGAACGGGATGGTACCGGGACGACAAGGCGGGTGATTGCTTCCGTTACCGGATCAAGGCGGAGGTGATCCCGGATGCCGGCTTCATGGATAAGCTCGCCAAAAAAGAAGAGCTGGCCGATGACCCGGCCGCACCGTTGAACGTCCGGATCTGGACGGGTCGGAAGGAATACCGGCAGGGGGAGCATATTCGGATTTTTATCAAAGGAAACCGGCCCTTTTACGCCCGCATCCTCTACCGGGACGCCGGGGGGCAGACGATCCAGCTTCTTCCCAATCCCTACCGCCGGGACAACTATTTCCAGGGCGGGGTAATCTATGAGCTGCCCGAGGGCGAGAAGGACCGTTATCGTCTGGAGATCGCTCCCCCTTTCGGAGATGAGCAGTTGATCCTCCACGCCAGCACCGCCCCCCTTGGGGACCTGGAACTGGCCGCCGCCGGTGAAGTTTACGGGGTGAAGACCCGCGGTGCCGACATCGGGGTCAAAAGTCGGGGTGTCAAGATCGTCGGCGGCCGTCCCGGCAGTACCGGGACAACTTCGGCATCGGGATCTTCCGGGGCGGAATTTGTGGAGCGACAGGCGGTGCTGAAAACCAGCCGCTGAATCCATACCCGTCTTTCCGACCACCGGTAATCTCAAAATGTACGTGCAGGTCATCATCCTGCCTCCCTGTTTCCATCCCGGCGGCAGATATGATACATGGGGAACGGGAAATGACGATGTCGCAACTTAAAGGTGGTCCTTCCTGGTCCGATTACCCCCGGCTTGTTCTGAAAGCCGGCCGGGAGAGATCCCTCCTGAACGGTCATCCTTGGCTTTTTTCCGGGGCAATGGCCGGGACCGCCGGCCATCCGGAACCGGGAGATGTGGTGCTGGTAACGTCTTCCTCGGGGGCCCCGCTGGCCCTCGGTTTTTACAATTCCCGGTCCGATATCTCCTTTCGAATGATAACCAGGGATATCGGGGCCCGGATAGACCGGGATTTCTGGCGGGAACGGCTTCGGGTCGCGGCGGCGCTGAGAAGGATGGTCCTGCCCGCCGCAGACAATGCCTGCCGCCTCGTCAACGCGGAGGGGGACGGGATTCCCGGACTGGTCGTGGATCGCTACGGCGATTACCTGGTCATGGCGGTCGGGACCGCGGGGGTGGAAAAGAGCCGTGGGGAGTTGATCGAGGCCCTGGCAGCGGAATATGCCCCCCGGGGCATCCTGGAACGCAGCGAAGGAGGTTCGCGGCGCCGGGAAGGACTGACCGACCGTCAGGGAGTGGTCTGGGGAGAGGCGCCCCCGCCGGCGGTTTCCATTCGGGAAAACGGGCTGGAATTCGAGGTGGACATCCTGGCCGGGCAAAAAACAGGCTTCTTTTTAGACCAGCGGGACAACCGCCGGATGATCGAGACCCTCAGCCGGGGGTTGTCGGTGCTGAACTGTTTTGCCTATACCGGGGCCTTTTCCGTCGCCGCCGCCCGGGGTGGGGCGCGGCGGGTTGTTTCCGTCGATGTTTCGGAAGCGGCCGGAGAAACGACACGGCGGCACTTGGCGGCCAACGGCTTCGATCCGGCCGGTCATCCTGTTATCAGGGAGGATTGCTTCCAGTATCTGCGCCGCACCGAGGAAATTTTTGACCTGATCATTCTGGATCCCCCTGCCTTTGCCAAAAGCCGCCGGGAGGTTTCCCAAGCCGCCCGGGGCTACAAGGATATCAATCTCCAGGCCTTGCGACACCTGAATCCGGGAGGACTGCTGGCCACTTTCTCGTGTTCCAACGGTGTGGACGAGGCGCTGTTCGAGAAGATCGTCCTCGGCGCCGCCCGGGATGCGGGAAAAAACCTGCGCCTCTTGCGGAGACTTGCCGCGGCGCCGGATCATCCGACCATCCTGGCCCACGGTGAAGGACGCTATCTGAAGGGTCTCCTGGTGAGCGTTTTGACATGAGGAGTGAAGATAAGGCCCGGGCGACGGTCGACCGCAAGACGGGTTCATGCCCGGTGCCTGTAGGCGTGGTGACCGGCGGGCGGCATTATCGCTTCCTGGTGGGGGTGGTCCTCTGTCTTTTCTGTCTCCTGCCGGCGGCGGGATGTTCCGGCCGCAAGGGGTATGTCCCTCCCCCCCGGGCCAAGGCGACGCCGGTAAAGAAGGAGCGGGCCATGACCGCCGGGAAAAAGGTCCCCCGCATGGGCTTCACCATACAGGCCGGCGCCTTTTCCCAGGCGGAAAACGCCGCCCGCCTCACGGAGGTTCTGAAAGACCAGGGACTGGACGCCACCTATTTTGCGGCGAAAACAGGGCTTTTCAAGGTCCGCATCGGCAATTTCCCCACCCGGGAAAGCGCGGCGAACCAGGCCGAAGCCCTCAGGATCTTGGGGCTGATCGAGGAATATTATCTTGTCGCCCCGGAGGAATACGCCGTGGCCCGGGCCGGGGAGCTGGGGGAGGATTACCTCCGCCGGGAGCTCGTCAAGGCGGCGCAGAGCTTCATCGGCGTGCCCTATCTCTGGGGGGGGACCTCCGTGGAAACCGGGTTCGATTGCAGCGGCCTGACGATGACGGTCTATCAGCTCAACGGCATCGATCTGCCCCGGACCTCGGGGGAACAGTTCGGGACCGGTGCGGAGGTCGATGAAAAGGATCTGCGCCGGGGCGATCTGGTCTTTTTCGCCACCGGGAAGAGCGGCAAGGTGTCCCATGTGGGGGTTTACATCGGCGACGGCCGGTTCATCCACGCCCCGGGGCGGGGGAAGAAGATCCGGAGTGACGTCCTGGCGAACAACTATTACCGGAAGCGCTACCTGGGGGCGCGGAATTACCTTTGACAGGGAGGAAAACAGTTCATGGCCTTGATAACTTTTCAGGCGGCATCGCGGTTGCTGGATCACGGTATGGCGGTGGAAAACCGGACCGCCGGCTTTACGCTCCTTGCCGATGAACCCCGGAACATGCGGGGAACGGACGAGGGCATGAATCCCGTGGAGATGCTCCTGTGCGCCCTGGGGTCCTGCCAATGCATCACCGCCCGGTTTCTGGCCCGGCCCTTCGGCATCGACCTGCAGGAGTACCGGGTGGAACTTGAGGGGGACATCGATCCCGCGGGATTCATCAGGGGACAAGAAGGGGTAAGGCCGGGGTACCAGCGGATCCGGACCCGGGTGTTCATCCGGGCCGCTGCCCCCGAGGAGAAGATCCGGGAGTTTGCCGCCCTGGTCAAGAAACGTTGCCCCGTGGGCGACTGTCTGACCCAGGGAGTGGTCATCGACGAGACTTGTTTCGTTGCCTCCTCCCCGGACCATAAATGATTTGACATCGGCGGGAATATCATCAATAAGACCGCTGGAAAGCAGCAAGCAGCAAGGAGGTTGAGACGATGCTGGAACTAAAGGATCTTTATTTCTCCGTCGGCGAGAGGAACATCATCGACGGGATAAACTACACCTTCGAGCAGGGAAAATTCTACGGGATCACCGGTCCCAACGGGAGCGGCAAGACCACCCTGGCGAAACTCATCATGGGCATCAACGCGGCCAATTCCGGGTCGATCCTCTTTGACGGCAAGGAGATCTCGCAACTTTCCATCACGGAGCGGGCCAAAGAGGGAATCGCTTACAGCTTCCAGCAGCCCGCCCGTTTCAAGGGGATCACCTTCCGGGATCTCCTGGCCATGGCGGCGGGAACGGAGGACGAGGAGATGCTCCTGGCCCTTCTGCGCCGTGTCGGGATCTGTTCCCTTTCCTTTCTCGACAAGCCGGTGGACACGAAACTCTCCGGCGGGGAGATCAAAAAGATCGAACTGGCGACCACCATCGCCCGGAATCCCAAGCTGGCCATCTATGACGAGCCGGATACCGGCATCGACCTCTGGACGATCCAGCCCATGGTCCGTCTCCTCAAGCGGGAGCAGAAGGAGCACGGCACCACCACCCTGGTGGTCAGCCACAACCGGGCCTTCCTGGAGGCGGCGGACATCGTCCTGATGATCAGTGAGGGAAAACTCGTCTATCGGGGCGACCTTCAGGGAGCCCTGCCCATGCTCAACGACCTGAGCGTCTGCAACTATAGAAAATGCGTAGGAGATCGAGATGTTGGATGCTATCGATAGGGAACTGCTGAAAACGGTGGCGGATCTGGAGGGCCTCCCCAAGGGGGCCTTCAATATCCGCAAGAACGGCCGACTGCTGAAACGGGAGGTTTCCGCCAATATCAATATCGAATCCCTGGCCGACGGCAAGGGGATCACCGTGACCATCAAGCCGGGAACGGTCAACGAATCCGTCCATATCCCCGTCATTCTGAGCCAGGCGGGGCTTTACGACGTGGTGTACAACAATTTCCTCATCGGGGCGGGATCCGATGTGACCATCATCGCCGGCTGCGGCATCCACTGCGGCGGCCCGGAACCGGAGGGCCACGCGGGGATCCACGAGTTTCACGTCGGCGAAGGGGCGAAGGTGAAATATGTGGAAAAGCATTACGCCCGGGGTTCCGGACGGGGGCGCCGCTCATTGAATCCCACGACGAAGGTCATCCTCGCGGCGGGCGCGGCGGCGGAGATGGAGCTGACCCAGATCGGCGGCGTGGACGAGGCGAACCGGGTCAACGAGGCGACCCTGGGTCCGGACAGCCTGCTGCTCATCACCGAACGGGTTCTCACGGAAGGCGGCCAGCGGGCGGTTTCGACCAACACCATCACCATGGCCGGGGAGGGCAGCCGGGCGAACATGATCTCCCGCTCCGTCATCAAGGGTGATTCCCGGCAGGATTTCCACGCCACCCTGGAGGCCTTGGCGCCCTGCTTCGGCCACATCGAGTGTGACGCCATCATCATGGACAACGGCAAGAACGAAACGATACCGGCGCTGAAGGCCCATCATCCCGATGCCGCCCTCACCCACGAGGCCTCCATCGGCAAGATTGCCAGCGACCAGCTCATGAAGCTCATGAGCCTGGGGCTGGACTACGACGAGGCCGTCAACCGCATCATTCAGGGCTTTTTGAAGTAAGGTTGAGACCCCTCCCCATCCCCCTCCGCACCTCTAAGGTTTGATAGGGCGAGGATACAGAAACATGTGCCGGGGGGAGAAACGAACCGTCCGGAGCGGGGGGAGCAACGAAGTCGCCCCCGCAGCGGGAGGAGAAAAGGCAAATCAGTTTTAAAAATCGTCACATCTAACGAGGAGTAACAACAAATATGGGAATCGGTATGGAGAACCTTTTGGTGACCGGCGGCTGCGGCTTCATCGGCAGCAATTTCATTCATTACCTTTTGGCGCGGGAGGATTTTCACGGGCGGATCGTCAACGTGGACGCCCTCACCTATGCGGGCAACCCGGACAATCTCAAGGGAGTGGCGGCGGCCGATCCGGGGCGCTATGTCTTTATCCGCGCCGACATCTGCGATCAGGAGACCATGAAGGACGTCTTTGCGGAATACGAGATCGACGCCGTCTGCCACTTTGCCGCCGAATCCCACGTGGACCGCTCCATCAAGCGGCCCGACAGCTTCATCTTCAGCAATATCGTCGGGACCTTCAACCTCCTGGAGATTGCCCGGAGCCGGGGCGATGCCTTCCGGCTGTTCCACCACATCAGCACCGACGAGGTCTATGGCAGCCTGGGCCCGACCGGGCTCTTCACCGAGGAGACCCCCTACCGGCCCAACAGCCCCTATTCGGCGTCGAAGGCCGCCTCGGATCATCTGGTCCGGGCTTACCACGAGACCTTCGGACTGCCCACCACCCTTTCGAACTGTTCCAACAACTACGGCCCCTACCAGTTTCCCGAAAAGCTCATCCCCCTCATGATCCTCAACGCCCTGGAGGAGAAGCCCCTGCCCATCTACGGCGACGGGAGGAACGTCCGGGACTGGCTCTACGTGACCGATCACTGCGACGCCATCTGGACGATCATGAACCGGGGGCGGCGGGGGGAAACCTACAACATCGGCGGCGCCGCGGAGATGGAGAATATCGAGATCGTCGGCATGATCCTGGATATCCTGGATGAAATCCGGCCCCGGATCGGCGGCGAATCCCGCCGGGACCTCATCACCTACGTCCAGGACCGCCCCGGGCACGACCGGCGCTACGCCATCGATTTCTCCAAGCTCAGGGGGCAATTGGGCTGGCGGCCCCGGGAATCCTTCGTCACGGGACTCCGGAAGACCGTGAGCTGGTATGTGGAAAACCGGGAATGGGCGGACCGGGTCCGGTCGGGAGAGTATCAAAAGTGGATCGACGAGCAATACGGAGGAAAGAAGTAAATATCCGGCCTCAGATGGAAAATGCCCGGACGGCGCGGGCGATGTACGCCATACCGCCGCCGGGGCGTTAATTTTATTGCAGCAAGATGAATGGAGGTATCTTATGAGCAAGGTTTTTCAATTGCAGGTGGCAGACGGCATCGGTGTGGTGACCTTCGATGTCGTCGGCGATGCCATGAACACCTGGACCGAGGCGGCCTTCACGAGCTTCGACGAGTTGATGGGGGAGCTGGCCCGGGCCGGAGGGCTCCGGGGTGTCATCTTCATCTCCGGGAAACCGGATAATTTCTTTGCCGGGGCGAATCTCAAGATGATCGCCGATATCGAAACCCCGGCGGCGGTGCGGGAGGTGCTCGAACTCTTCCACGGGGCGTTCCGGAAGCTCAACGAGCTCAACCTGCCGGTGCTGGCGGCCATCCACGGCCACTGCCTCGGCGGCGGCCTGGAATTCGCCCTGGCCTGCACGGCCCGGATCGCCAAGGAGGGGAAAACCACCCTTATCGGTCTGCCGGAATGCAACGTCGGTCTCTTCCCCGGCGGCGGCGGCACCCAGCGCCTGCCGCGCCTCATCGGTTATCCCGCCATCGAGCTGATCCTGAAGGGGACCATGCTCCCGGCGGCGAAGGCTCTGGAGGCGGGGATCATCGACCGTCTCATCCCGGCGGATGCCGACCTGCTCAGTGCGGCCAAGGGGTTTATCGAGGAAATAATCGCCGGGACGGCGGCCCTGAAAAGACCGGCGCATGATTTCTCCCGGATCGACGAGATCGCCGCCCTGGCCCGCCAGGGAATCCTCAAGGCCACCCGGGGCCGGGAGCTCCCCGCCCCCATGCTGGCCCTGAAATCCATCCAGGAGGGCCTCAAGGTATCCCTGGAAGAGGGCCTGGAGATCGAGAAGGCCAACTTTGTGGAGGTCGTCATGTCCCGGGAGTCCAAGGGAAGCATCAACACCTTTTTCCTAAAGACCATGACGGACAAGCCCAAGGCGATGATGACGAAAGGCTTCGTGCCCAAGCCCCTGAAGAAGGCGGCCGTCCTCGGTTTCGGCACCATGGGCCGGGGGATCGTCATCGATATCGTCCGGAATATGCAGATCCCCGTGGTCGTCAAGGACATCCCCGCGGCCCTGGAGCCGGGGAAGGCCTTCGTCCGGAAGATCCTGGAAGGAATGGCGGAAAAGAAACGCCTCAAGGGCGCCGTGGACGATTATCTGAAGCTGATCATCACCACCGCGGAATACGGGCCGGAATTCCGGGACGTGGACATCGTCGTCGAGGCGGTCTTCGAAGACCTGAAGATCAAACAGCAGGTTTATCAGGAACTTTGTCAGGTGATCCCCGGCGATTGTGTCGTGGCCAGCAACACCTCCTCCCTGCCCATCAAGTCCATGGCGCCGATGCTGACCAATCCGGAGCGTTTCGGCGGCCTGCACTTCTTTTCCCCCGTCTGGCTCATGCAGTTGGTGGAGGTCATCCGGGGTGAACAGACGAGCCAGGAGACGGTGGACAATCTCCTGAACTTCGCCGCCGCCATCCGGAAGCGGCCCCTCGTCTGCCGGGACAACGCGGGCTTCGTGGTGAACGCCCTCCTGTTCCCCATGCTTCTGGAAACCTTCCGGTATATCGAGGAGGGTACGGCCATCGAGCAGGTGGACGCGGCGATGACGGCCTTCGGCATGCCCGTGGGACCCATCCGCCTTACCGACGAAGTGGGCATCGACGTGCCCTACAAGATCTTCAAGGGCATGGGGATCCGCCAGGAGACCCTGGCCAATGTCGTGGAAGCGGGACGTATGGGCCTGAAGAAATCCGGCAAGGGTTTCTTCCTCAAGGACGGGAGCGTCGATCCCGAGGTCCTGCCCCTCATCGCCAGAAAAGGCGACCGGGAGCGGACGGCGGCGGAGATCCAGGAGGGTCTCCTTGAAGCCATGGTCAAGACGGGCAAGGACCTCCTCGACCGGAAGGTCGTGGAGGACGTGCGGATGATCGATGTCGGCATGATCTGGGGGGTGGGCTTCCCCGCCGACAAGGGCGGCCCCATGAAATGGGCGGACCTCACCGGGATGAGCAAACGCCTCTTCGGCCGGAACTTGTACTGATGACAAAACGGCGTCCGCTCCCGGCCGCGGGGGGGACGCCGTTTTTTTTTACAGCGGGCGGGCCGGCGGGTTGATGCCGCTTCCCGTGGGCGCTCGTCATTTGGCCCGCCATTTGACCGCCGCCGGGGCGAGGATGTTGATGTAGTCGTCCGTCCAGGCCACCCCGGGCGGGAGCCCGTCCTGCTCCCCCAGCATGATCCATCCCCGTTCGACAAAAGGTTTCAACTCCTCACTCTCCGGCGAGATGACGAGATACAGGGTGGCGATAGGCATATAGGTGTCGCTGCTCGTAAGGGCGGAAAGCTTCATCACCCCGGGGAGTTTCATGTCGGCCAGGATGGCCTTGACGACGGGACGGAGATCATAATAACGGTTCGTCAGGTGCAGCACCAGCAGGCCGTGGGCGGCGAGGCGCTGCCGGTAGATTTCCAGGGCCTCCCGGGTGATGAGGTGGGTGGGGATGCCGTCGCCGCTGAAGGCATCGATCAGGATGAGATCGTATTTTTCCCCTGCCTGTTGGAGTTTGAGCCGGCCATCGCCGACGATCACCCGGAGCTTTGCCGGGGTGTGCTCCAGAAATGAAAACCAGTGCCGGGCGATCATTTCCATGTCCGGATCGATTTCATAGTAATCGAGGGTATCTCCGGAAGCGGTGAGCGCCCCGGCCGTGCCCGCCCCCAGGCCGACGACGGCGATGCGCCGGGGCGGGGGCAGGGCGGCGAAGACATCACCCAGGCCGGCCCGGCGATGATAGTACATGGTCGGCATCTTTTCCCGATCCCGGTCCCGAAACTGGAGGCCGTGCATGGTAGAACCGTGGACGAGGATCCGTACCCCGGCCGGGGCGTCCTTGTCGGCGGGAAAATCGTAGATCCGGCTCACGCCGTAATAATTGCGGTACGCCGCCTTCCTGTCCCCGGCCAGATTCGCTCCGGAAACGAGAATCAGCACCAGATAGAGGGCGGCGACGGTTCCCAGGCGGATAATCAGAACGGAAGCGTATCTGAGCGACCAGGTCCGGAAGATGAGCTTGCGGTACCTCCACCCGAAGATAACGGCCACGACGGCAAGCATGAGCGGATATTCGTATATCCCGGGAAAGAGCAACGGTGCCGCCAGGGTGATGGAGGCCCCCCCCAGAAAGCCGCCGAGGGCCACGGCGAAATAGAACCGCGTCAGTTGTCCGGAGTCGGGGCGCCGCCGGTAGAGATCGCCGTGGATCATGACACAAACCAAAAACAGGACGCAAAGCAAAAGGAGATGAAAGATCCAGTGGCTGGCCGGGATAAAGAACAGGATGATCCCCAAAGCGACGATCTCCAGCCAGAAATACATCAGGTGCGGAGATAGTTTTTCGCCGTCACGGAAAGTGATGATGAAACTGGCCAGATACAGGGCGAGAGGAAGGACCCAGACCAGAGGGAAAGAGCCGATCTCCATGGCGACCAGATTTGTCACCGTGACCAGCAGCGCCGAGGAAAGGAAGCTCAAAAGCAGCCAGGATGAGAATCCGGGCGTTGTCCCCCATTTTGTCGTTACGGTCTCGCCTGCCGGGGGAGGCCGTTGCGGCAGCCGGGGGCGGAGAAATCCCCAGACACCGGCGGCGGCGAGGAGATAGAGCAGATAGCCGCCGCTCCAGATCAAACTCTGCATCCGCAGTCCCAGAAAGGGCTCCATGAGGAGGGGATAACCCAGCAGGGCCGCCAGCGAGCCGGCGTTGGAGGTGGCATAGAGCACATAGGGGTTGAAGGGGCGTGCCAGGGAGGACCGGGCGACCCAAAGCTGAACGACGACGACGGTCGTGGAAAGGACAACGAAAGGCAGGGCGATGTGCCGGGTCAGGGTGGCCAGCAGGGGCCAGACATCGCCGGTAGGGACGGCGGTTGCGGCCATCTCCAGGGGAAGATTCAGCAGGGGCGCCAGCATCAAGGCCAGATGCCATCTTCCCGCCCGTGCCGCCAGGAGATGGGCGTAAAGATAACCCAGCAGCAGGAGAAACTGAAAATACATCAGGCAGACCAGCCAGATATGCACGGCCCCGCCGAAATAGGGGACCAGGAGACGGCCGGTCAGGGGTTCCATACCAAACAGGAGGAAGGCGCCCAGAAAGACCATTGCGTGGACGAGTGAAATACCCATGGCGGTGTTATATGCCGTTGCGGGGGAGAAAATCAAGAAGCAGCAGGGGGTGCTCCGGTACCGGTCTTTTCCCTGCCGCCATTGGTGACAATATCCGCATTGTTCGTCAGTGAAAAAGGGGAGGAAACAACCCCAAATAAGGATTGATTTTCTCCTGGCCTTCCTGTAGAATCCCCGGCGTTACCGTTTCATTGTCTTCTCCGTTCATCAACGCCTGCAGGAGGGGGTTATGAGGATGAGGTTCAATAAATCCGCGTCAGCATACGACGGCGGATTTTTTTATTTTCATAAACCATTATTCTAAGGAGGAGGTGTTGTCATGTTAAGAAAACTTGCGTCATTCTTTACCTATTTCATGCGTCATTACCTGCCCGACGCCTACCTGTTCGCCATCCTGCTGACGTTCATCTCGGCGATCCTGGCCCTGATCTTCACGCCGGCGGACATCATGAAGGTGATCACCACCTGGGGAGGCGGTTTCTACGGGATCATCGCCTTCGCCATGCAGATGATCCTCATCCTGGTGACGGGATACGTCCTGGCCCTGACGCCGCCCATGAAGAAGGTCCTCGACTGGGTGGCGACAATGGCCGACACCCCCGTCAAGGGGGCGATGATCGTCGCCTTTGTGGGCGGTGTGGGCTCGTGGATCAACTGGGGCTTCGGCCTGATCTTCGCGGGGCTCCTGGCCCTGGAGGTGGCCCGGCGGACGAAGAAGGCGGACTTCCCCATCCTCATCGGGGCGGCCTACAGCGGGTTCATCTGCTGGCATATGGGCTTTTCCAGCTCCATCGGCCTGCTTTTGGCGACGCCCAAGGCACCCCAGAACCTCATCGAAAAGCTTACCGGCAAGATCGTTCCCGTGGCCGATACGATCTTTGCGACCTGGAACCTGATCCCCGCCGCCATCATCATCCTCGGCCTGCCGGTGCTCTTCTATCTGATCCACCCCAAGGAAGAGGATACGATCAGCATCTCTCCGGAGCGCCTGAAGGAGATGGAAGACCAGACGGTCAAGGTGGAGCGGCCGGCGAATCCCACCCTGGCGGAGCGCATCGACCATAGTTACATCATCAACATGATCTTTGCCGCCATGGGCGTTTTCTATCTCTTCCTCCATTTCTCCAGCAAGGGCCTGGACCTCAACCTCAATATCGTCATCTTCATCTTCTTTATCGCCGGCGTGATCCTCCACGGTAAACCCATCAATTATGTAAGCGCCATGAACATCGCCATCAGGTCCGCCGGCGGCATCGCCCTGCAGTTCCCCCTCTACGGCGGCATCATGGGGATCCTCATCGGCACGGGCCTGGCCAAGGTCATCGCCGGCTGGTTCGTCGCCATCTCCACCCCGGAGACCTTCTACATGTTCCAGTTCTGGGGCGCCGGGGTGGTCAACATGTTTGTTCCTTCCGGCGGCGGTCAGTGGGCCGTCCAGGGGCCCATCACCATCGAGGCGGCGAAGATGATGAACATCGATATGGTCAAATCGGCGATGATGGTGGCCTGGGGCGACCAGTGGACGAACATGATCCAGCCCTTCTGGGCCCTGCCGCTGCTGGGTCTGGCGGGGCTCTCGGCGAAGGACATCATGGGCTACACGACCATGACCCTCCTCTGGTCCGGGCTGGTGCTGAGCGGTTTCGCCCTGCTTATCGGATTCGGGGTGATGTAAGAGGGCCGGTTGAACAATTTAGGCTTGTCGAGGGCCGCCTTTCCTTCGGGAAGGCGGCCCTTCGTTTGTGATGAAAAACTTGCCTCTGTAATATGCCGATATGGTAGGGAAATCCTCTTGACGGTATGCCGTCACAAAACAGGATGAAAATTTCGGGACGCGCTCCGCCGCGGCCCCGTCAGTGATAAACCGTTGTAGATCAATAACATATGCACGCATTTTCGAGTAAAAAAGGCCGGGTGTATCGATGAAGAGGCTATGGCCTGCTCTGAGACCGGCTTTCGCGCTTCGGTCCCGCGGAACCTGCCGTCGCCGCTGTCCCGCTTCCCTGTAAAAATCAATTCGCACTGCAAAGATGTTTATCCGGTTTTATCTCTTTCCGCTGCCTTTTTCCGGTGCGGCGGGAAAGAGAGCGGTGGAAAATAATCCTTCTTATTATAGCTTCTTATCTGTTTCGATGTCCATGCGGGCGTTGTTGGTATGGATGGTGCTAAGGGGCGGTTGACTTTCTTAAAAAAGGAGAGATCGTATGCCAAGTCCATCGAAAACTATTGCCGTTGTCTTTCCCGGCCAGGGGGCACAGCGCCCGGGAATGGGTAGGGATTTTTTCGAGAAACTGAGTATCTGCCGCCAGACTTATGAAGAGGCGACCGACGCCCTCGGCTGGGACGTTGCGGAACTCTGCTTCGGGGCAAATGAGCTGCTGGACCATACCGCCTACACCCAACCCTGTCTGCTCACCACGGAAATCGCCATGTTTCGAGGGTTGCAGAGCCTTTACGGGTTCTCCCCGCAATACTTCGGCGGCCACAGCCTCGGAGAGTTCACCGCCCTGGTGGCGGCAGGGGTCATGTCGCTCGGCGATGCCGTGCAGGTTGTCCATACCCGGGGCCGCCTCATGCAGGAAGCCGTTCCTCCGGGGCTGGGAGGCATGGCGGCCGTCATTGCCGACGATCTCGATGCCGACGAGCTGGAGGGATCGTTAAGCGATCTGCCCGTGGATGTGGCCAACGTCAACTCCTCCCATCAGATTGTCATCAGCGGCCATGCCAGGGCCCTGCCGGACGCGGCGGTACGGATCACCGATATCCTGGGCGCCGATGCCGCCTGCCGCTTCGTCCCCCTCAATGTCAGCGCCCCTTTCCACAGCCGTTTCATGCGGCCGGTGGAAAGAGAGTTCTCGATTGTCTTGAAAGGTCTGGAGGCGGGTGTGGACGCCCGGAAGGCCGTGGCGGTCACCTCCAATTACACCGGCCGCTTTCATACCCGTTACCGGGAGGATCTCCTTTGCTATCTGACCTATCAGTTGGGCAGCAGAGTACGCTGGCGGGAGAACATGGAAATCCTGGCCGCCGAGGCCGACGAGATCTACGAGATCGGTCCGGGGCGCCCCCTGCGGGATTTCTTCAAGACCATCAGCGTCAACTGCCTTTCCGTGACCACCCTTTCGGCGGCGACGCGGATCTTTGGGAGTAATTGAACCATGGATTTCAATTTATCCGATCAGCAGCGAGCCTATGTGGAGACGGTGCGCCGGTTCGTCCGGGGAGAGATCCTCCCCCACATTCTGGCGATGGACCGCAGGCACGATTTTCCCTACGGCATCATCCGTCAGGCCTGGGAGCTGGGCATCCTCAATCTGAGTATCCCGGCCGCCGTCAAGGGCTATGAACTGGATGCCGTTTCCTCCGCCCTGATCATCGAGGAGCTTTCCTACGGTGATTCCGGCATTGCCACCTCGGCCATGTGCAACGACCTGGCCAATGCCGTTATCGCCCGGCACGGCACGGCGGCGCAGCAAGAGGCCTTATTGCGCCCCTTTGTGGAGAAGCCGCTGCTGGCCTCCTTCTGCCTCACGGAGCCGGGTGCCGGTTCGGACAACGGTGCCATGACCACCTTCCTCAGCCGCCGGGAGGACGGATCCTATTCCCTCAACGGGGCGAAGTGCTTCATTACCAATGCCTCCTTCGCCTCCCAGTTCACCGTCTTCGCCAAGGCGGGGAAGCCCACGGGGAATTTCATGGCCTGCGTGGTCGTGCCGGTGCCGGAGCCGTCCCCGGACGAGTTGGCGACCGGCTTCCCCTTCGGGCGGGAGATCGTCCTGCCCGGTGGGGGGCGAATCAGCGTGGGCCGTCCGGAAGACAAACTGGGGCAGCGCCTTTCCAACACCGCCGCGGTAACCTTCGTAGAGGTCACCGTCTCCCCGGAGCAGATTATCGGCGACCGGCGCCGGGGATTCCAGTATGTCATCGACGTCCTCGACTACGCCCGGCCCATGGTGGCGGCCATCGGCGTCGGCCTGGCGCGCCGGGCCCTCGACGTGACCCTGAACTACACCCGGGAACGTAAGCAGTTCAGCCGGCGGATCTGCGACCTGCCCGTGGCCCGGGAGACCCTGACGGCGATGTGGAAGAAGGTGGAACTGGCGGAAATGGCCCTCATGAAGGCGGCCTGCTGTCTCCAGGAAATGCGGGATGACCGGGGTCTCTACGCCTCCCTGGCGAAGAACACCGCCGCCGCGGCGGCCCTCTTCTGCGCCAACGAGGGGCTGCATCTTCACGGCGGCTACGGCTTTATGACGGAATACGAGATCTCGAAGCTGGCCCGGGACGCCCATATCATCGACATCTACGAGGGGGTCCGGGAGGTGCAGAACATGATCATCGGCCGGGAGATCTGCTGATTATGCTGTATCTCCACGGCCTGGGACATTTCCATCCGGAAAACGTCATCACCAACCGCTTCCTCGAGGATCTCGACATCGGGACCAGCGACGAATGGGTCCTGGAACGGGTAGGCATCCGGGAGCGTCGCACCTCTCTCGATCTCGCCTATATCCGGGAGACTAAGAACCGGGATCCCCGGGCGGCGCATGAGGCCAGCCGTTACACCAATGCCCAGACCGGGGCGGCGGCGGCCCGGCAGGCCCTGGCGCAGGCGGGGATTGGGACGGGGGACATCGGCCTCGTGGTCTCCGGCAGTTCCGCCCCGGACCACGTCACCCCTTCCGAAGCGGCCACGGTGGCGGCGGAACTTGGTATCGAGGCGCCCTGCCTGGACATCAACGCCGCCTGTGCCACCTTCGGGGTGCAGTTGACTTTCCTCGACCGGATGCGGTCCGATACCCTCCCGCTGTTCACCCTCGTTGTAAATCCGGAGAACCTTACGCGCTGTGTCGATTATGGAGATCGCAGCACCGCGGTCCTCTTCGGGGACGGCAGCGCCGCCGCCGTGGTCTCGGCGGTGGAACCGGCACGGATCCGCCTGCGGGCCGGTGAGTGTGCCTCACACCCGGCGTCCTGGCAGAAGGCGGTTATTCCCCGGGGGGGCTATTTCCGGCAGGAGGGGAATGCCGTGCAGGGTTTTGCCATCCGCAAGATGACCGAGGCGGTCCGTAAATTTCAGGGACATTGGGAAGGGGAAGCGCGGGGAGCGGGCCGGTGTCGCGCCGGCATCAAGGGAACGGCGGGGACGGCCGGGGGAGAAGATTTCCGATCCGCCACCGGACCAGGAACGTACATGACGACGAACGGGGCGGCGGGAGCCGCCCCGGGGGACGTCCACGGCCGGCGGTTGATATTCATCGGTCATCAGGCGAACCTGAGTGTGCTCAACACCGTCTGCGAACGGTCGGGCATTCCCGATGAGAACCACTGGCGGAATGTGACCTTGTTCGGCAATACGGGCTGTTCCGGCGCCCCTGCGGTTCTCAGCCAGCGCCGCGACGATCTTGGCGCC
The DNA here is from genome assembly GCA_035448805.1 of Syntrophales bacterium. Taxonomy (GTDB): domain Bacteria; phylum Desulfobacterota; class Syntrophia; order Syntrophales; family UBA8958; genus UBA8958. Next base: position 22,063 of record DAOTJR010000002.1, on the reverse strand, counting down.
GGTGACGTTTTGGTCATGGCCCTGGTCGGGGCGGGTCTCACCTGGGCTACCCTGGTCTGGGAGGTGGATGCAGAGTGAGGTCGGCGGCGCGCGAAAAAGCTCTGTGGGTCATTGTCGGCGGCGGTCGCTGTTCCCGGAACGGGCAGAACCGTCGGGAACCGGACGGCACCGGTGACGGCTTGAAATGAGGCCGGCGACGATGGAGGGAAAGGAATGAAACCCCGGTCCGGGAACTGCGGCGGGGACAGGGGAGGGGAAATGCTCACCTATGAGGAATTCAAGAAGAAGGGCGGGTTCGGTTTGGACGACCTGATCGCTTTTGCCTATGGCCGGCTGGTAGCCGATCCCCCGGCCGGCTTCGACGCCCGCCTGCCGGCCCCGCCGTTTCTCATGATCGACCGAATCCTCCTGCTGGAAGCGGACGGCCGGCGGGGGAGGATCGTGGCGGAAAAGGATATCCATATCGACGCCTGGTATTTCCAGTGTCATATGCCCGGTGATCCGGTCCAGCCGGGATGCCTGGGTGTCGATGCCATCTGGCAGCTCCAGGGTTTCTATGGGGTCTGGCGGGGGGGGCTGGGAGCCGGACGGGCCCTGGGTTGCGACGGGGTGAATTTCATGGGACAGATAAGGCCTTATCATCGTGTCGTCCGCTATGAGATCTCCATCCGGAGATTTGCCTCCCTGGCGGAGTCCGGGGCCGGGGTCATCATCGGCGACGGCATCGTCTCCGTGGACGGCGAGGTTGTCGCCGAAGTCCGCCAGGCCCGGACAGGCCTTTTTCGGGGCATCGTCTATGGCGACTATCCCTGGTCTCCGGGGATGAGCGCCCCAGCTTGTCTGCAGGCTTGAGCTTCCGGTTTTAGCCTGTCCGGGTGCGGTAGAGAGGCGGGTCGAACCGGCCGCATTGCTGATAATTGTTTTGCAGGAGAGATTTTTTACCGTCGGCGGTAATGGGAGGTCAATGATCGGATGATGGATAAAAAGATTGCTTTGGTAACCGGTGCGGGAACGGGAATCGGTGCCGCCTGTGTCCGGGCTTTGGCAGGGAGGGGGTTTATGGTGGGGATCCACTATCGTCGCAGTGCCGCAGGTGCCCGGGCCCTGCTGGCGGAGATCGGCGAGGGATTTCTCCTGCCGGGGGATCTGACCCGCAGCGAGGACATCGACGCCCTGATCACGCAGATCGAGACTGTCGCCGGTCGCCTGGACGTCCTGGTCCATAACGCCGGTTTTTCCCTGAACGCCGATATCAATGCCATGCGCCTGGAGGAGTTCGACGCCCAGCGTCTTTTGAGCAGAGGCGTCTGGTATCTGACGAAACGTGTTCTCCGCCGCTTTATGCTCCGCCGCAACGACGGGCGGATCATTTCTATTTCCAGCGTCGTGGGGCATACGGGCAACGGCGGCCAGATCCCCTACACCATGGAGAAGGCCGCCCTGGATGCCTTCACCAAATCACTCGCCAAGGAACTCGCCGGTCGTAACATCCTCGTCAACGCCGTTGCCCCGGGTTTCATCGCCACGGAGATGACGGCGGTTCTACCCGGCGAAATCCGGGAACGGATCCTGGCCAACATCCCCCTCCAGCGCCTGGGAAGACCGGAGGAGGTGGCGGAGGTGGTGGCCTTTCTCGCCACGGGCGGCACGTACATCACCGGTTCGGTCCTGCATGTGAACGGAGGTCTGTATGGGGGCTGAGCGGTCCTTACGGGCGGAAATTCTCGCCGCGGTGCCCCAGCAGCCCCCCTTCCGCTTCCTCGACGAGATCCGGGAGCTGGATGAGGAGCATATAACCGGGGCGTACCGCTTCCGTCCCGACGAGTATTTCTACCGGGGTCATTTCCCCGGTCGTCCCGTCACCCCGGGAGTGATCCTGATCGAGGCCATGGCCCAGACGGGCGTGGTGGCGCTGGGCCTTTACCTGCTCATGGTCCGGACCGGCGCATCCCCGGCGGAGGTGAAGAAAATGACGACACTCTTCACCCTTGCCGAAGAGGTCGAATTCCTGGGCATCGTCTCCCCGGGCGAGGAAATCGTCTGCCGGGGGACGAAGATCTATTTCCGCCGCGGTACCCTCAAGGCGGCGGTGACGGCGGCGCGGGCAAACGGGGAGGTCGTCTGCCGGGGGATTCTTGCCGGCACCGGGGTCCGGGAGATCGAGTAGCCGCCCTCCCCGTCGCGAGGGAGGCGTTGCTGCCGGGGAAATTGTCTTTGTTTCAATAGGTGCAAAAGGGAGTATCGGTATGAAAAAGAGAGTGGTCATCACCGGCATGGGCGTGGTCGCCCCGAACGCCCACGGTTTGGATGCCTTTGCCGCCGCCCTTCGGGAGGGACGTTCCGGTATCCGCCGTATCGACGAACTGGCGGAGCTGAACTTCGCCTGTCAGGTAGGAGGCATCCCGGAAAATTTCGAAGTGGTTCGCAAGCGCTATTTCGATCACGAGAAGCTCATGTCCATCAATGACAACATCGGTTATGCCTCGGTAGCGGCCATCGACGCCTGGCGGGATGCCGGTTTCGAGGTCCCCGAAGGGGACGGCGGGGATGTGGACTGGGATACGGGGGTTATTCTCGGCTCGGGTATCGGGGGCATGGATACCATTGCCCGGACCGTCGTGCCGATGGTGAACGCCGGCCGGGTCCGCCGTATGGGCAGCCGGATTGTGGAACAGGTGATGAACAGCGGGACAAGCGCCCGGATTGCCGGCCTGCTGGCCCTCGGCAACCAGGTCACCTCGAACTCTTCGGCCTGCTCCACCGGCAACGAGGCCATCGTCGCGGCCCTGTGGCGGATCCGCACCGGTCTCGCGAAGCGGATGCTCGCCGGGGGGTCCGAGGGTGCTTCACCGTATATCTGGTCGGGGTTCGATGCCATGCGGGTGATCTGCCGGAAATTCAACGACGCCCCGGAGCGGGCCTCACGCCCCATGAGCGCCAGCGCCGGCGGTTTCGTCCCCGGCGCCGGGGGGGCGGTCCTGGTTCTGGAGGAACTGGAGACAGCCCGGCGCCGGGGGGCCCGGATCTATGCCGAGGTAGCGGGGGGGGCGGTGAACTGCGGCGGTCAGCGCCGGGGAGGTTCCATGACGGCACCGAATCCCGACGGCGTGCGCCGTTGCATCGAAGACGCCCTGGCCGATGCCGCCGTTTCTCCCGGTGAGATCCAGGCGATCAACGGCCATCTTACCGCCACCTATGCCGATCCGGTGGAGGTGAAGAACTGGTCGGCGACCCTGGGACGTCCGCCGGGGGATTTTCCCTATATAAATTCCACAAAATCCATGATCGGCCACTGTCTCGGGGCCGCCGGGGCCATCGAGTCGGTGGCGACGGTCCTCCAACTGCAGAGGGGTTTTCTTCATCCTTCGGTGAATTGTGAGGATATCCACCCGGAAATCGAGGCCTTTAACGGCAATATCCCCCGGCAGGGTTTGGACATGCCGGAGCTGCGGTGCATCGCCAAGGCCGGTTTCGGCTTCGGGGATGTCAACAGTTGTCTGATCTTCAAAAAATGGGAAGAGAATTGAACGAAAACAAGGAGAACGAAATATGGAAGCAACTGAAGTCTTTAAAGAAATAATCGAAATCTTGAGGATCTACGCCAAGAACAGGGAGGGCCTGGATGCAGCGACCATGGCCACCCATATCCTCGACGACCTCAAGGTCAATTCGGCGCGGCTGGTGGACGTAATCATCAAGTGTGAGGATGTCTTCGGGATCACCATCGAAGACGACGAGGCCGACAAGATCCGGACCATCGGCGATGCCGTGAATTTGATCGTGAAGAAGCTTTCGTAAGGACGGGATAGGGCGTGATGCCGGTGAAATAATGATAAAAATTAGATCTTTGCGCTCTATCTGCACACCGACTTGGTGGCATGTGCCGACCCGGGCCCTCCGCCTCCAGGAAGCAGGGAGTTTTTTGACCGTGGGGATTGTCGCCCCCCTGTATTTTCTCTACCTGCACTGTCGGGCTTACCGGGTCCGGGGGCTTAAGGAGACACGCCGCCGCTGGGCGGAACTAAGGCGGGAACATCGCGGGCCGTGGCTGATCTGCGGTAATCATCTGACCCTCATCGACTCCATGCTCATAACCTATGCCCTTATGTCTCTGCGCAGCCACGGGGTCGATTTTCGCGCCATACCCTGGAATCTGCCGGAACGTGCCAATTTCCACCGGCAGCTATGGAAGGCGACGCTTTGCTATCTGGCGAAATGTATCCCCGTCAGTCGGGGCGGGGACCGTCAGGAACTGCAGGATACCTTGGCGAAGTGCCATGGGGTACTGAAAAACCGACAGTCGCTGATGGTCTTCCCCGAGGGGAGGCGTTCCCGCAGCGGCCGGGTGGATCAGGAAAACTTCTCTTACGGCGTCGGCCGTTTTCTCCAGGAGCACCCGGACTGCCGGGTGTTGTGCGTTTATCTCCGGGGTGACGGCCAGGATACCTATAGCGATCTGCCGGCCAAAGGGGAACGCTTTACCGTCGAAATCACCGATTTCCGACCCCGGCGTCCGGGAAGGGAAGGGCTGCGGGGGCAGCGGGATTTGGCAGGGCAGATTGTCGCCCGTCTGGCGCAGATGGAGGAGGAATATTTTGTTCGCTATCGGCAACGATATCGTGGACTTGCAAATCCCGGAGAACAGGGGGAAGTCTCGGGACCGGCGCTTCCGCGCCCGTGTTTTCACGGCGCAAGAAGAGGAACGGATTGATTGTTCACCGTATCCCGATGCGACGCTCTGGGCGCTGTGGGCCGCCAAGGAGGCGGCCTTCAAAGCGGCGGTCAAGATCGACCCGGCGCTAACTTTCCGCCCCCGGGAGTATGCCGTTGCCTTCCGGGGGCCGGGAGGGATGTCCGGATCGTTGGGAGGTGATTGCTGTGGCAATCCTTCCTTATCTCCGGGGGCGTGGTTGGGGAAGCAAGGGAAAGGGCGAGGGGAACCTCGTTTGCCCGGCGTGAAAACGTCCGGGGGGGAAGAGGAATCCGTGGCCGCCGGTGGTGCCGTCATGACCCCGGCGGGGGAGATGGCGGCCGTCTTTTCCTGGTCGCCGTTACGGATTCACTGCCTGGTCCTGGGGAAAAGAAGGGCCGGCCACCGGGCGGCGGGTCAGACGGTTTACTGGCAGGCGGAGCGGCATGCCGGCCCCTGCGATCCGTCTCTTGCCGTCCGCCGGGCGGTGGTGCAGCGCCTGACCGCATCGCTGCCGGTGCCGCCCCATCATCTCACCATCCACCGCGACCGAACCCCTTTGGGAACCAAAGGACCGCCGCGGATATTTCTCGCCGGGCACCCGACCGCTATCGACCTCAGTCTCTCCCACGACGGTTGTTACACCGCTTTTGCCCTGATGATGGCGCCGGCGGGGCGTTGACTTACGGTCGGTCTTTCCCCCTGGGTTCCTCTCCCTTCCCCATAAACGGGAGGTCCGGCGATTCACGCCGCATTCGACCCCGGCGGTGCCTTCTTGTTCACCCGGAAACGAGGGCATATGTTATTGATCTGCAACAGCTTATCATTGACTTGGCCGCTGCGGAGGCGGAGGAACGGGTCCCGCCGTTTCCATCTGCTTTGTTACGGTACGCCGTCATATGGGTTTCACTTGTCCGGTCGCACGTTCCTGATCTTGTTGTGCCGGTACTGGACATAGGCGTCCCGCATGGCCACATAGGGATCGATGGCCGCTTCCTTGAGGGCTTCGTAGTCGCCGACATTGAGAGAAGTGTCGTTGAGCTTGTAGTAGACGCCGATGCCGGTCGCTGCGTACCACGGAGGGACCCAGGCCAGGGGGTCGAGGAGGATGTCGCCTGCCAGCCCGATGGTGTCCCGGGGGTTGGAGGGGCCGAAGATGGGCCAGTTGATGAAAAACCCCGCACCGATGCCATAGCTTCCCAGGGTCTGGCCCAGGTCTCGGGGCTGCTTGACCAGATTGATTGTCGGGAGGGAGGCCAAATCCATAAAGCCCCCTAATCCCCAGACGGAATTGATCACGAACCTGCCCGTTTCCACGGCGGCGCACTTCAGATCGATCTGGAGCAGACAGTTCACGAACCGGACGGGAAAGGCGATATTGGCGAAGATGTTCCGCACACCGACCCGCACCGCTTCGGGAACGACCTTGGCGTATCCCTGGGCCGCCGGTTTGAGGATCCAGAAGTAGAGACGGTCGTTGAACTGAAACATGGCCCGGTTGAAGGGTTCCCAGGGATCGGCGATGGTTGGGTAATCTTCGCGCTCATGTCCGGCGTCGAGCTCCTTACCCTCTTCCTGTGTTTCCGGTTCGTAATCCCCGGCGATGTCTGGCGTCGATATTTCATTGGTTTGGCCGGGGGGGGCGGGTGGAGCGGAACCCGGTTCGGGACCGGCGAAACCGGTTGTCAGCGCCGGAGGAGCCGGCTTTGCGGAGCCCTCCGCGCCGACGGGGGCCGGCGTCGCCTTTTCTGCCGGGGCGGACGCAGGGATGCCGCTGCGGGGGGGAGAGGCTAGGGGCCGTGAAGAACCTGTTGCTGTTGCCTTAACGGCGGGTGATGCCGCCGGGGAAGGGACCGGGCTGTTCAGTTCATCGGGCCGGGAAGCCGCCGCGGTTTCGCGAGGCGCCGCATTCGGTTTGGGGACGTGGGCGCAACCCCCGGTGCAGACGAACCAGACCGTCAGCGCCAGGACCAGGCAGGGCTTCAGGGCGGAAAGTGCCCCGAACGTAATCCGCTTCCGTATCCTATTCATCCTCAGGACCCTTTTACCTTTTTCCTCAGGGTTTCGATAAGTTGCGCAGGTGATTCTTTCGTCAGTATTCCCGCGAACTGGGTGCGGTAATTCTGTACCAGGCTCACATTCTCGATGATGACGTCATATACCTTCCAAATGTCGTTCTTCCGGAGGACACGATAATAGACGGGGATTTCCTTTCCTGCGGCGAGGATGCGCGACTGTACCTCCGCCTGGTTGTCCGCGAGGCTGATCTCCCGTTCGAAGACGATCTTTTCGTTGTTGTAGGCGAGGATCTTGTCTATATAGGCCTTTTCCAGGACCTGCCGAAAGAGCAGGACAAACTCTTTCCGTTCCTCGGCGTTGAATTTGTTCCAGTTTCTGGCGAGGGTCCGCCGGGACAGCTCCACGTCGTCGAACATGACTTCATAAACCGCCCGCAGCTTTGCCTTTTTGATCTCTCTGGCCGCCTCGCCCCTGAGCTTCGGATCGCGGAGGATGGCCAGCACCTTGTTGACGTTACTCTCCACAGCGTCCCGGGGCGCTGCGGCCAGGGCCGGCAGCACGGACAGGAGAATCACGACGACGCCCAAAAGGATGCCTATCTTCTTGTTCATGGTTTTCCTTGCTCCGTATTTTTTTGTTCCTGTTTTTTCACGTCGCCGAAGGCGTATTTGCCGATGAGTTCCCCGATATCCAGGGGTGGCTGGGTATCGGTGATGACGCCGCCCGCCTTGAGGAGCGTGCCGCCCCCGCCGGGATCGATGCGGAGATGCATGTCGCCGATCAGACCTTCGGTCTTGATGGAGGCGATGGCGTCGTCGTAAATCCGGATCTCCTTTTTGATCCTCATCTCCACCACCGCCTGCTGATTTTCCTGATCCATGTACAGCCGCTCCACCCGTCCGACTTCGATGCCGGCGATATATACAAGACTGCCGGTTCTCAACCCCGTTACCGAGGTAAAGCGGGCGTAGAGGGGATAGGTGTCGTTGCCGAACAGCGACACATGTCCGAGCTTTACCGTCATGTAGCCGATGACGATCAGCCCCAGGACGAGAAAGATGCCCACCGCCGTCTCCAGTTTGTATCTTTGCATCTTACCACCTCCCTGCGTTGGCCTGCCGCTGCATATATTGTTTACGCCCCCTGGCCGTTGGGGGGCGATCCATGAATTTGATTGATTTGCTTTTTCTTTTCCAGCTCCCGGTGGGTCATGGCGAACCGCTTTCGGGCGTAAGGGTCCGTCAGCTCCCGCTCCAGCTCTTCCAGGCTCCGGCGGATATCGTCGTTGAAGGGATGGTCGAAGGCTTCCAGCGCCGCCGGTGTGCCTTCGAAGACCACCTGCCGGTCATAGAGGGCCAGGATCCGGTTGGAGATGAAGTAGACGTCGGGGATCTCATGACTGACCAGCACGGCGGTGAAGCCGAATTTCCTCTGGTATTGAGCGATCATCCCCAGGATGGCGTTTTTCCGGATCGGATCCTGACCGGTGGTGGGTTCGTCGAACAGGACGATTCGCGGGTCCGTAACCAGGGCCCGGGCGAGGGCCACCCGCTTCTGCATCCCTCCGGAAAGTTCCGAGGGGTATTTATTGACCGCATCCGCCAGCTCCACCTGTTCTATCCGGGCCTGAACCCGCCGGTGGATCTCCGATCTGCCCAGTCTGGTCGTTTCCCGCAGCGGCAGGGCGATGTTCTCGTAGACCGTCAGGGAGTCGAAAAGGGCGTTGTCCTGAAACATATAGCTGATCTTAGCCAGGCTGGCCGCCGTTTCGGAGCGGCTCATCCCGTCCAGGGGCCGGCCCTGAAAGAGGATCTGGCCGGCATCGGGCTTGAGGAGCCCGATGATGTGCTTGAGCAGCACGCTCTTGCCGGCGCCGCTGAGGCCGATGATGGTCGTCACCTCCCCGGCGTAGATCCGGAGATTGACGTTTTGAAGCACCGTGCGCGTGCCGAAACGCTTGGTGACGTTTTTGAATTCGATCAGGGGGGTATCCATATCGTTTTCTCAAATCAGCAGGGCCGTCACTACATAATCGGCGACGAGAATCAGGACGCAGGAGATGACTACCGCCGAGGTCGTGGAAAGACCCACGGCCCGGGCGCCGTGGCTGTCCTCCCGCAGGTGGGCGAAGTAGCCCTGATAGCAGCATACCGCAGTGACGATGACGGCGAAAACGACCGCCTTGATGAAGCCGTCGGTGAGGTCCTTGAGCTCCATGCTGGCCTGGACGCGATAGACGTAGGCGCCGGCGTTGGCCCCCAGGAGAATGACGCCGGAGACATAGCCGCCGATGATGCCGATCAGATCGAAGAGGGCGGTGAGGATGGGGAAACTGATCACGGCGGCGACGATCCGCGGGCTGATGAGGTAGCGGAGGGGATCGATGTGCATGGTGTCCAGGGCGTCGATCTGTTCCGAGATGCGCTGGATGCCGATCTCCGCCGTAATGGCCGAGCCGGCCCGGGCGGTGATCATGAAGGCGGTGAGCACCGGCCCCAGCTCCCGGACCAGGGACAGGGCCACCAGGGTTCCCAGCGCCCCCTGCGCCCCCACGGTCACCAGGGCGTGATAGGTCTGGAGTCCCAGGACCATGCCGGTAAAGAGGCCCACCAGGAGGATGATCAACACGGAGCGCGCCCCGATGTCGTAGATCTGCTGCACGATCTTGGCGAGCTGCTTGGGGTGAAAGACCTTCAGGGACGCCAGTAGAAAAAAGATGGCCAGCGCCCCCAGGTTGTTCACCCAGGCGATGGCCGTCCTTCCCAGGGCGGCAAAGGGTCTGGTCCAGATAGCAAAGGTCCGGGGATTATCCGTTTCCATGGTTGACGAACTCATAAAATGTCATCGTTTTTTTTTCAAGCCCGGAAATGTTATTTTGGTCAGGCGCCGCCTCCCAGGGCCTTGTAAAGGGCGATGTCGTTGGTGAGACGGAAGAGCTGAAGGCTGATGAGCGCCTTCTGGGCGCCGTAGAGGGAACGCTGGGCGTCCAGGACGCTCAGGTAGCTGTCAATCCCTTTTTGATACCGCATGCCGGAGAGGCGATAGGTTTCGGCGAAGGCATCCACCAGCGATTTTTGTGCCTCGATCTGTCTGTTCACCGTGCCCTGGACGGCCAGGGCATCCGCCGTTTCCCGAAAGGCCGTCTGGATGGCCCGCTCGTACTGGGCGATGGTGATTTCCTTTTCCACCTTGGTGGCGTCGTACAAGGACCACAGCCGGGCGTCGAAGATCGGCATGACGATCTGGGGGGCGAAATTCCACGTGCTGGAACCGTCTCTGAAAAGGCCGGACAGGTCGGCGCTGGCGGTGCCGAAGCTCGTCGTGAGCGAGATACGGGGGAAGAAGGCGGCCCGGGCGGCGCCGATATTGGCGTTGGCGGCCCGGAGGCGATGCTCCGCCGCCCGGATGTCGGGCCGGTTCAGGAGGACTTCCGAGGACAGGCCGGCGGATATGTCCCGAAGGGGGCGGAGTTTACCCAGCTCCGGCGGCAGGAGCGCGGCGGGCACGGGCGACCCGACGAGGAGCTGCAGGGCGTTTTCGTCCTGGGCGCTCATCTGGGTATAGCGGGCCACATCCCCCCGGGCGGTATCCACCTGGCTCTGGGCGCGGCGGAGATCCAGCTCGGAGGCCATCCCCACCTCGTAACGTCTTTTGATCAGCTTGTAGGCATGCTCCTGTGCCTCGAGGGTGGAGGCGGTGAGTTTCAGGCTTTCCCGGTCCGCGGCGAGGGTGAGGTAGGCGTTGGCCACGGCGGAAACCAGGAGGATCTGGGCGCTCCGCCGGGCCTGATCCGTGGCGAAATATTCCTCCAGCGCCCGGTCCTTGAGGCTCCGGATCCGGCCGAAGAAGTCGATTTCCCAGGCACTTACGCCGAAGTTGACGCCGTACTGCTCATAGGTCGTCTCCTGCCGCGTATAGGACAGGTCCGCCGGCGTCCGTCCCTTGCTGCCGGTGCCGACGGCGTTTGCCGCCGGGAATAGTTCGGCCCGCTGGATGCCGTAAAGGGCCCGGGCCTTTTCGACGTTCAGGGCCGCCAGGCGCAGATCACGGTTGTTTTTCAACGCCATTGCGACCAACTGCCGGAGGTTCGCGTCGGTAAAAAACTCCTCCCATTTCATCTCGGCCGGGGTTTTTGCCCCGCCGGCCGCAACCTTTCCGTAGGCCTCTCCCGCCGGCCAGGCGTTAGGGACCGGCGCCGCCGGCCGCTCGTATTTCGGGCTCATGGTGCAGCCGCCCAGAAGGAGTCCGGCCGCGGCGACAAAGATCAGGGCATTGACGATCAAACGGTTCCTACTCATTTCCGCGATCCTCCGTGACGACGGTTTCCGTGCCGGCGGGCGGGGTGCCCTCCCGGCGCCGGCCCGGGAGCCGGGCCGTAAACTTCTTCACCAGCGCCCCGTAGCCCCCGGCGGTTAGTGAGGCGTGGCGATGGTTTTTACCGAACACCCTTTCAATGACCACATAGAACAGAGGGGCGAAGATGACCACGAGTACCGTTCCGGTGATCATCCCGCCCAGCACCCCGGTGCCGATGGCCGTCATGGCCCCGGCGCCGGCACCGGTGGCGGCGGCCAGGGGCAGGACGCCGAACCCGAAGGCCAGGGAGGTCATGACGATGGGACGGAAGCGCAGTCGCGCTCCTTCCAGCGTCGCCTCGATGAGGTCCATCCCCTCGTCCGCCCGGGCCTTGGCGAACTGGACGATGAGGATGGCGTTTTTCGTGGTGAGGCCCAGGGTGGTCAGCAGGCCGATCTGAAAATAGACGTCGTTGGACATCCCCCGGAGGCTCGAGGCGATGACGCCGCCGATAGCCCCCAGAGGCAGGGCCAGGAGGATGGAAATGGGGATCGGCCAGCTTTCATACAGGGCCGCCAGGCACAGAAAGATGACGAGAATGGAGAAGGCATACAGAAGCGGCGCCTGGGACTGGGCCATCCGTTCCTGATAGGAAAGGCCCGCCCAGTCGAAGCCGATCCCCGCAGGCAGTTTGGCGGTGATTTCCTCCATGGCGGCCATGGCGTCCCCGGAGCTTTTCCCCGGCGCCGGTTCGCCCCAGATGTTCATGGACGGGAAGCCGTTGAAGCGTTCCAGACGCGGGGAACCGGTGGCCCAGCGGGTGGTGGCGAAGGAGGAAAAGGGCGTCATCTGCCCGGCGGCATTGCGGACGTAGAGCTTCTCCAGATCCTTGGGGAGCATCCGGTAGGGGGCGTCGGCCTGGACATAGACCTTCTTGACCCGCCCGGCCTGAATGAAGTTGTTCACGTAGGCACCCCCGAAGGCGGCGGCGATGGTGTTGTGCAGGGAGGGGAGGGGGACGCCCATGGCGCCGGTCTTCTCCCAGTCCACATCGATCCGGAACTCCGGGACGTCCTCCATGCCGTTGGGGCGCACATTGGCCAGCCGGGGGTCCTTCATGGCCATGCCGAGGAGCTGGTTCCGGGCGTTCATCAGGGCGCCGTGTCCGAGACCGCCCCGATCCAGCAACTGAAAATCCACCCCCCGGGCGTTGCCCATTTCCACCACCGCGGGGGGCGGAAAGGCAAAGACCATGGCATTGCGGATCCCGGCGAAGGCCCCCATGGCCCGCCCGGCGATCGCCTTCACCCTCAGATCCGCCCTGTTCCGGAGGTGCCAGTCTTTCAGCTTCACGAACACCATACCGTTGTTCTGCGCCCGCCCGGAAAAACCGATGCCGACGATGGTCATGCACGATTCCACCGCTTCCTTCTCTTTTTCCTGGAAATGGCGCTGGACCTGGTTGGCCACCCCCTGGGTCTGCTCCAGGGTGGCGCCGGTGGGCAGGAGGATCTGGCAGAGGAGGATCCCCTGGTCTTCATCGGGCAGGTAACTGGTCGGCATCCGCATAAAGAGCACCCCCAGCAGGACCAGGATCACGGCAAATACGGCCAGATAGCGCTTTTTCCGGCCCAGGACGCGTCCCACCAGCCGGACGTAGCGGTCCCGGAGACCGAAAAAGTTCCGGTCGAACCACTGGAAAAACGGGCGGAGGAAGAAGACGGCATTGTCTGAGGCCTGATGGCCGCAGGCCACCGGTTTGAGAAGGGAGGCGCAAAGCACCGGGGTGAGGATCAGGGCCACCACCACGGACAGGAGCATGGACGTGGCGACGGTGACGGAGAACTGGCGGTAGATGACCCCCGTCGAACCGGGGAAGAAGGCCATGGGGCCGAAGACGGCGGCGAGCACCAGGCCGATGCCGATCAGGGCCGGGGTGATCTGTTCCATGGACTTGGCCGTGGCCTCCCGGGGCGGCAGCCCTTCATCGCACATGATCCGCTCCACGTTTTCCACGACGACGATGGCGTCATCGACCAATAACCCGATGGCGAGCACCATGGCGAACATGGTGAGCATATTGATGGAAAACCCGAAGGCGCCGAGGACGGCAAAGGTGCCCAGGATGACCACCGGCACGGCGATGGTGGGGATGAGGGTGGCCCGGAGGTTGCCCATGAACAGCCACATGACCAGGAACACCAGGAGGATGGCCTCGAAGAGGGTCTGGACCACCTCCTTGATGGCCACCCGGACGAAGGGCGTGGTATCGTAGGGATAGACGACTTTCATCCCTTTGGGGAAATAACGGCTCATCTCCGTCATTTTCGCCCGGACGGCGTCGGCGGTGTCCAGGGCGTTGGCGCCGGGGGCCTGGCGGATGGCGAGGCCCGCCGACGGCTTACCGTTGTGAAAGGCCTCGATATCATAGGCTTCGGTTCCCAGTTCGGTCCGTCCCACATCCCGGATCCGGACGACGGCGCCGCCGGGATTGATGCGGATGGGAATGGCGGCGAACTCCTCCGGGGTCTTGAGGAGATTCTGGACGATGATGGAGCTGTTGAGGCGCTGGCCTTTCACCGCCGGCGCCCCGCCGAACTGCCCCGCGGAGACCTCCACATTGTAGGTCTTGAGGGCCTGGATCACGTCCTCGACGGTCAGGCGGTAATCGTTGAGCTTCTCGGGGTTGAGCCAGACGCGCATGGCGTACTGGCTGCCGAAGATCTGGACCTCGCCGACGCCGGGGACCCGGGCCAGAACCTTCTCGAGGTTCGACTGGGCGTAATCCCGCAGATCGTTGCCGTCCATGCTGCCGTCTTCGGAGACGAGGCCCACGATGATCAGGTAATTACGGGTGGCTTTGCTCACGGTGACGCCGGCGCGCTGCACCGCCTCGGGCAGACTGGTCATGGCGAGCTGGAGCTTGTTCTGCACCTTTGCCCAGGCCAAATCCGGGTCGGTACCGGGCTTGAAGGTCAACTCGATCCGGGAGGATCCGGAGGAATCGCTGGTGCCGGAGATGTAGAGCATGTCGTCGAAACCCGTCATCTTCTGCTCGATGATCTGGGTGACGCTGTTTTCCACCGTTTCCGCCGAGGCGCCCGTATAGTAGGCGGTGATGGCGATGGAGGGGGGGGCGATGGGGGGGTACTGGGAGATGGGGAGATTGTAGATGGCCAGTCCCCCCAGGACCATCATGACGATGGCGATGACCCAGGCGAAGACGGGGCGGTCCAGGAAGAATTTAGACAGCATTGCGGCCCTCCGTCACTTCGCTTTTGCGGCCGGCGGCGCGGCCGGAACGGCGGACCGGGCGTCGCCCCCGGCCTTGCCGGCATCGTCCGCGAACGGGACCGCCTTCACGGTGGCGCCCGGCCTGACCTTTTGCAGCCCCTCGACGATTACCCGGTCACCGGGTGACAACCCCGAGGTGACGAGCCATTGGTCGCCGATGGCCCGTTCGGCGACAATCGCCCTCTGCTCCGCCTTGCCGGCGGCGTCCACGAGCAGCACCAGCGGGTTTCCCTTGGGATCCCGATAGACGGCCTGCTGGGGGACCAGGAGGGCGTTTTTGTCCACCCCCTCTTCCACCACGGCCCGAACGAACATCCCGGGCAGGAGGACCCCCTGGGGATTGGGGACGGTCACCCGGAGGATCACCGAGCCGGTGGTCTGATCGACGCTGACGTCCCGGAACTGCAGGGTGCCGTCATAGGGATAGCGGCTGCCGTCTTCCAGGAGGATATGGACCTTGTTCCGGGGCCGGCCTTCGCGCTGGAGGCGCCCCGCGGACAGGTTGCGTTTTAAGCGGAGAATTTCCGTTGTGGATTGCGGGACATCGACGTACATGGGGTCCAACTGCTGGATGGTAGCCAGGGGGACGGGCTGGTTGGCCGTGACCAGGGCGCCGACCGTCACGTTGGATTTGCCGATACGTCCCGAGATGGGGGCGGTGACGGAGGTGTACTTCAGGTTGATGCCGGCCGTCTCGAGGGTCGCCTTCCAGAACTGGATGTCCGCCTGGTTCTGTTTCAGGGCCGCGGCGGCGTCGTCGTACTCCTGCTGGCTGACCGCCTTTTCCGCCACCAGCTCCCGCATCCGGTCGGCCCGGAGCCGGATCGCCGAGAGATTGGCCTCGGAGCGACCCAGGGCGGCCTTGGCGTTGTCATAGACGGCCTGATAATGGGCGGGGTCGATCTTGAAGAGGACCTGCCCGGCCTTGACGTCGGTGCCTTCGGTGAAGAGACGCTGCTGGACGATGCCCCCCACCTGGGGCCGCACCTCGGCGATGAGATTGGCGGAGGTCCGGCCGGACAATTCAGTGGTCACCGGCACCTGTTGGGTCTTTAACGTTACGAAGGCCACCTCGGGGGGACCGGCCGACCTTGGACCTTTGTTGGTCCCGTCGCCGCAACCGGCAAAGACGAGCAATCCGCACATCAACCCCAGGACGATGGATCTTGCTTTTTCACGAACGGACATTGGGCACCTCGGTCATGGTAAATATTGCGCCGCCCCCGGCGCACCGGCGGCGGGACGCCGGGGGTCGTTTCCCGGACGTAAACTTGGCTGATATGGCAAACAAACATCTTGAATCATTCATTTCTTTCCACCGGCACGGCGACAGGGATGCCCGGCCGGATCATCAAGTTTGTCCCCTTCGGCATCTTTACGCTGTCCCTTCCTTGCTGTCTCCTCCCTGCCGCCGCACCGCATCCCAGCAGGCCTCCGTGGTCTGCCGGATGAGGGCTTCGTCCAGATTGACGAAACCCAGAACGTGGTCCCGGACCAGAAAGATCAGCGGGGCGATGGTGAGGGAAAACAGGACGTTGACGGGCATATCCTTGACCACCCGTGTAGTGACGGCCTCATTGAAGAGGGTCAGGAAGAAGTCGTCGCGGCCCCGCTTGTCCAGCAAGCGGTCCCGCCGCACGGTGGCGCCGTAGGGCGAGTTCATGAACTGCTCGAGATAGCGGAAGTGCAGGGGGTTCATTATGAAGTACCGGAGAATCATCCCGGTGAGGTAGAGAAACCGCTCCCGGATCGAGCCCTGGGCGGGAAATTCTTCCCGGAGCATGGTGGCGATCTCTTTTTCCAGTTCCCTGAAAAGCTCGGTGATCAGCTCGTCCTTGCTGCGGAAATACCGGTAGATCGTGCCCACCGCCACGTTGGCCCGGGCGGCGATCATGGACATGGGAACGCCGTGAAAACCGTTCTCCGCCAGGAGCTCCATGGCCACCGCCATGATCTCTTTGCGCTTGTCCAAGTTTTTCATGTCTCTATGTTTTGGGATAGCGAATGAACGTTCATTCAAGTCTGCCGTATCTATTACAGATCGGTTTTGCTGTCAAGGATTTTCTCGGTATTTTTATTGTCTCTGTGTCCACCTCGGTCCGGAGGCCGCCCTCTTTTCATGTTCAGGACCGACTCGGATCTTCATCTTTCCCCGGACATAGCCCGTGCTGATGCGATAATCCGGTCGGGGAGGCAGGGGCTTTACACAAACCCTCATTCCCGGCGCGGGCACAACGAAGCATGAAAATAATCGGGTCCTTGCCGACATTTTCATACCATGGAAACTGATTTATTGCCTGTATTGTATCACAGCTGCGATCCCCACCATTTGACGACGATAAAACCGCCGATGAGGAGAATCGTGAAGAGGATGGCGAGCCAGTTGAAGTAGCGGTCGATGAATGATTTGATCTGCGGCCCGAACTTCCAGATCAGGAAGGCCACAAGAAAGAAACGCGCCCCGCGGCTGACGATGGAGGCGATAAGGAACATGGGGAGATTGACGTTGAAGGCCCCGCCGGAAACGGTGAAGACCTTGTAGGGGATGGGGGTGAAACCGGCGGTGAAGATGATCCAGAAATTCCACTTTTCGAACAGCGCCTGGATGTAACGGAACAGTTCCACGGAAAAACCCGGGACATGATGGAAGAAGAACCAGGCCACGGCCGAGAACTTATCCGGACCGGACCACCAGACATAGTACCCGATGGCGTAACCGAAGACCGCCCCCAGCACGGAGCCGGTGGTGCAGTTGGCGGCGAAACGGAATGCCTTGTCCCGCCCCCCCAGGACCAAGGCGATGAGGAGCGGGTCCGGCGGGATGGGAAAGAAGGAAGATTCCATGAAGGACAGGATGAACAGGGCCGGCGCCCCGTAGGGGGTGTCGGCCCAGTGGAGAACCCAGTCATAAAGCTTCCGCAGTGCCTTCATCATCCATGTGTCCGGAAAATAATCGGAGTCACTAACCCATTTTTTACATTAAAGCAAGCTGATCGACCACTGTCCCGCTCCGCGGTTCCCATGGGGTATCCCCCCGGGAAGAACCTGTCAATGCAATACGTTATATCTTTCTTGACAAGAGCAGACAGTCCTTCTATATTCCCTCTTTAAGTTACAATAAGTTTTGTGCTATATGATCATATTATAATAATAACAAAGAATTTTCCACCGGATTGCAAACAAACCCCCATGCCCGGCGCGGGCACAACGAAGGGGAAAAAGTTGCGGATTATTTACAGTGGAGGAGGGAGATAGAGGAATGAATTTGCAAAAATATACAGGGATATGGCTGTTGCTGGCCATGTTCCTCATTATGCCTTACCTGGCGGCGGCGGAGGAGATAAAGGGGGCCGCCGCGACGACGGCTGCCGGAAAGGAAATACCGGCCGTGAAGACCGAGACGGGAGTGGCCGCCCAGGAACCGGAGCGACCGGAGGTGGAGATAACGGTCAGTGCTTTGAGCAGCTATATCTCCAAAGGTGATGAGCTCTCCCGCAACAGCATCGTCATTCAGCCGCAATTCAATGTGGGTTACAAAGGGTTTTACTTCAATATCTGGGGGAATCTGGATACCCGCCCCTATCTTGCCGAAACATCAACCTATCGGGGGGATAAACGACACAACTGGACGGAGACCGATGTTAATATCGGTTATAACCATGCCTTCGGGATCGTGAACGCCGGCGTCGCCTATGCCTATTTCGGAAACGCCGCCTTTTGGAATTCCGACGGTGCCGGGGGCGGTCCGGATCAAAAAGACGATCAGGAGCTCAGTGTCTCTTTGGGGATCAATACCCTCCTGTCGCCCACCCTCAAGGCGGCCCGGTCGTTCGACAGCACCCAGATCTGGTATTTCCTGTTCAGCCTGTCCCACACCTTCGAGTTCAATAAAGTGGCGGGTTTGTCGCTGTATGCTTCGGCGAGCTACCTGCTCAGCCAGGACGACAACCGCCTGAAGATCAACAGCGACGGCACGGATACGCAGGTAAACGGGAGGCGGAACGACCGTTACAACAATTTTCATGACGCCGTGGTCACGGTGGGCCTGCCCGTGAAGCCGTGGCGGCAGTTCACGATCACGCCGCAGTTGTCCTACGTCTTTCCCCTGTGCGACGATGCGAAGTACGACATGAGAACCCGGAGCATGCAGATCGATACGGCTTTCGCCGATCGCCAGAGTTCCTATCTTGTCGGCGGTGTGGTGGCCATGGTCAGCTTCTGAGGCCGGAGCAATTTTCAATTCGCCATCTTTTTAAGCAACACCTCGAGTTTTCGGATCTCTTCGCCGTAGCCGGACCAGTTTCCCTGACGCTGCATTTCCGTCGCCCGCTGGTATGTTTTCATGGCCTCCGCAGCCAGTTCTTTCAGAGACGGGCTTCCGGCGGACGCCGGGGATGAGGAGGCGGTGCCGCCGGGAGACGCCGCGGGAACCGTCCCTGCCTTGCGGGCGCCGAAGAGGCGCTGGAGAGACAGCTCCAGATTCTCCTCCATGACCACTTCGTTTTCATAGGCGACGATGACCCGGCGCAACTCAGGCAGACCCACGGTGTCCGCAGCAGCCAGATAGAGGGGCTGCACGTAGAGGAGGGAGCGCTCCACGGGAATGACCAGGAGACTCCCGCGGATGACCCGGGAACCGCGCTGATTCCAAAGGGTAAGCTGCTGAGAGATATAGGAGTCCTGATTGATTCGCGCATCGACCTGTTTGGGGCCGAAAACGAGGCGGTCCCGGGGGAAGGTATAGACGACAAGCTTGCCGTAGTGAGGGGCATCACAACGCGCCGCCAGCCAGGCGGCGAGGTTGTCGCGTTTGGCCGGAGTATAGGGCAGCAGCAGGATGTATTCTTCCTGCTTTTCGCTGGGGAGCTTCATGATGGTGTAGTAGGGCTCCATCATCTTTTCTTCGAAGACGGGGATCTCCCAGAGGTTCTCCTTGTTGTAGAAGATCTTCGGGTCCGTCATATGGTAGGCGGCATAAACCGATGCCTGCAGTTGGAGGAGCCATTGGGGGTAGCGGATGTGGCGTTTCAAATCGGCCGGCAAGGCGGCCATGTCTTTGAAGAGGGAAGGAAAAATCCGCATGTAAACCTGGACGATCTTGTCCGTCGGGTCGCTTACGTAATAATTCACCGTGCCGTTGTAGGCGTCCAGGGTGGCCTTCACGGCGTTGCGGACATAGTTGATCCTCCGGATCGCAGGTTTGGAGTAGGGCAGTCGGGATGATGTCGTATAGGCGTCCACCATCCAGACCAACCGTCCTTCATCGGTGATCACCAGATAAGGGTCTTTGTCGAAGACGAGGAAAGGGGCTATTTTTTGGAATCTTTCCCTGACATTCCTGAAGAACAGGATTTTACTGTCCCCGGTGATGTCGGAGGAAAACAGAATCTTTTCCGTCTGATATTTCAATGAGAAAAGCAGCCGCCGGGAGAGCGAACCCGTCTCCACTCCGCCGGTGCCGCCGTAGGAGGTGTAGATGTTGCCTCCTTCCGGGGTGGGGTAGCTGAACTCGGGGATCTTTGTCTTGACGATGACATAATCGTTGGACATTTCCCCGTAATAGATTTCCGGCCGTTTTACCTTCAAGTCCGTAGTGCCGGCCGGCGGGATGTCCTTGATGAAGAATTCCGGCAGTCCCTCCCGGCTGATCCGGCTTACGGGGCCCAGGGTGAGGCCGTTGCCGTGGGTGAAGATGAGACGCTCGTTGATCCAGTTCTTGCTGGGCAGATCGGCATAGGAGAGTTCCCGGGGGGAAAGCATGACCTGGAGATACTGGCCGTTGACCTGGTAGCGGTCGTTGTCCACATCCTGGAAACGGTAGTAGGTGCGGATCTGCTGCAACTGGCTGTAGGTCCTCAGCAGCGGGGCGTGATCCCAGAGACGGATGTTCCGGATCGTCGCATCGTTCTTGTCGATGTCCCGGCCGGTGAGATTGTAGGCGACATCGAAGGGGATCTCCTGGATACGGTCCAGATCGTAACCAAACCGGGTCATGCGGATGTTGTTTTCGATATAGGGGGTCTCCATGATCATCTCGTTGGGGGCGACCTTGAATTTCTGGAGGACGGCGGGATAGACGAGGATGCCGAGCAGATAGACGGCGAAGAGGGTGCCCAGAGATATCAGGGTGAGGTTCCTCTGGCTTCTGAACATGCCGGTGATCATGGCCGCCCCGGCCAGGGGCGCCAGGAAGCCGAGCAGGCGGTAGGCCGTCAGCTTGGCGTGGACGTCGGTGTAGGAGGCCCCGAAAATGACACCGTGCTCCGCATAGAGCATCTTCAGGCTTTCGAGATAGAAACCCGGCCCCATGTTTATGATGAGGAGGCCGACAAGGATTCCCAGATGTCTCTTTACCCGGGGATCGATCATTATCTGCCGCTGGTTGAGGAGAATGCCGCCGCCGAGAAAATAGACGATTCCCGCCAGGATGGCGGACAGGACGATGGTAAAATCGACGAACTGTTTCAGGGACTCGAAGAAGGGATACTTAAAAAGGTAAAAACCGATGTCCTTTCCGAAGACAGGGTCACTCTGACCTGCCGGGACGGCGTTGGCGAACATCAGGACCTCGGACCACAGGGAAGCGCCCCACTTCCCCATCATGAAGGCGACGACCACCAGGATGAAGAAAGTGACCACCCGCTGCAGGGTCCGCAGCGGGGCCAGATTGATGGTGATGGGGGTACCGGTGATGTTGTAGCGGTCGGGGCGGGTGAATTCGAGTCGCCGGGCGAGAATCAGATTGGCCAGGGCGACCACGAAAAAGAGGGTGCCAAAGCATAACCCCGAGCCCGCCTGGGTGAGCAGGGTGGTGGAGAAAACCGCCGTATATCCGGTTTCATTGAAGAAGAGCCAGTCGATGTAGAGGTTCAGAAGGGAAGAAAACAGGGGCGCAACGACGAGGATGATAAGGAGAATGGAGATGAAGATGATGTTCGCCTTTTTCATTGCGATTCCCTTTCTGTTCCTGCGCGCCGCTATGATCGGGGGCTGCCGTACTTCCTGATCCCGGCCGGGGGTCACTTTGTCCCGGCCGGGGCGTGACCGGCGTGATCGCGGGGGGAAACCGGTGCGAGCGGCGCAGCGGCCCGTTTCCACTTCTTATTCGGGATGCGTGCGCCTTGCCTCGGTAACGTCTTGCTTCGTCACCGTTATGATGACTTTTCAGGAGTTCATCCTGCCCGGTGCCGATGAGAGCTCCGGAAAGATGACCGCCCGGCGTGGGGGCGGCAAATCCGGTGTAGATTCCGTCTTGCCTGCGGGTAAGGGCCGCCGGACGATCCCGCTACAGGTTTGAACAATTGTTTCTTACCCGTGATTTTGACACGCCGGCCTTGACCAGGCAAAAGGTTATATATTATACACAACAACATCAATAAATGCGCATGTTGAAGGTTATTTATAATTGGCGACGTCATATTCATGCGCAAATAATTCCGCCGCTGTGTATATAATTATAACGTTTCCATTTTGAAGCAATATCCGGGCGTTTGCTGAAGGAGGCTATCACAGAAAGGAGGGATTGTAAAGGGAGAGCATGACCGGGGCTACTGGTGCCCTCGAGACAGCCGGTGAATCCCGCCGATCCGTAAACGCCGGTCTGCTGTCAGGGCGGAAAGGGTGACATCACAAACCGATTGAAGATCTTTAAATATACTGCAGAGAAAGGAGAAGAGGAGATGCCGATCAATGTACCGACTCGAGAATATGGTGAATACAGGATCCGTTTGATGAAGGCCGAGGAAGCGCCGGCCGTGGTCGATC
>DAOTJR010000001.1:0-175407 GCA_035448805.1 Syntrophales bacterium | reverse complement strand
CCTATCTCCTCTTCGTGATCAGACGCCTCCAGCCGCGGCGTCCGAACTGTGTCGCCCTGATGAAGATCGGGGAGGACGAGCGTCCCTGGCAATGGTTTGCGGATTTTTGACGTTGTCAGTCATCGGTCCTTTCCGGTCGTTCAAACGACTAATTGGTCACTTTTTCTTGGATGGACCGCGTGAAAATCGATGAGACCCATCACGATCCCAGTATCTCTTCGTACAGATGCCGCCATTGCCGACCGACGACGGCGCGGTCGTATTTTTCCCGGACGAGGCGGCGGGCGTTTTCGCCGCAGCTGAGGGCCCTGTCCGGGTTCTTCAGGAGGCTGCAAACCTGGCGGGCGAAATCTTCGTCACTGCGGGCGATGAGAATATCGCGGCCCTCTTTGTAGCGGATCCCTTCGGCGCCCACGGGGGTTGAGACCACGGCCTTGGCGAGGGCAAAGGCCTCGAGGATCTTGAAACGCATACCCCCCCCCGCGAGGAGGGGAACGACGATCACCGCCGCCTTGTTCAACTCATCTTTTATGTCCGCCACACGGCCGGTAATGAAAACACGATCGCCATTTAGGGCCAGGAGTTCCGGGCGGGGATTCATCCCCACGGCCCAAAAGGTCGCCGCAGGAACCTCCAGACGGATCAAAGGCAGGATCTTCTTGATAAAATACACGGCCCCTTCATGGTTCGGGTCATAACTCATGGTCCCCGTCATGACAAGGCGGTTTTCCTCTATTTTTTCGGGGGCCGGGGTGTATTCCTGTGTGTCGATTTCCAGGGGAATCTCGACGATCCGAGACCGGGGGTTGAGCTTTTCGGCCACGGCCGCTTCGTCCGCAGTCAGCACGACGGCGGTTTCAATGTCTTGAAAGATTTTTCTCTCATAACGCCTGATGTGGAGGTACTCGATATAAGACGCCAGGCGGGTCCGGGGATTGCTGCGCCCCCGGTAGATATTACGGTACTGGTTGGTCAGGACGTTGTGAAAAAAATGGATCTTCTTGACATCTTTTGGGCAATGGGCGGCTACGGGGCCGATGATGACATCGTCGATATGGATGAGATCGAAGGTCTTATCGGCGGCGAGGTCGCGTATTTTTCTTTCCAGGGCCCCGGAGAGAACCTCGATGCGTGAAAACAGGGGAAGGCGGCCCGAAATAAGGCGCACCATGCGAGCCACCAGGGAATGATTTTCATCGCCGTAGGGAGGGTAGGGAACAAAATACCTGAAAACATTCGGCAACGCCGTTTCCTCTTGTGGCGGTGCAGAGAAAGAAAAGTTCACGAGATGGACCTCGGCGATCCGGGACAGGTTAACAAGACGATAGAACACACTCTGGGAGGCGGCGCCGCGCGGTAAGGTGAAAGGATTGTAGGGGGTGACGAAGAGGACCCTTTTCATGGTCGTGGCGGTTATGGGTGCCGCAGCCTTTTGATCTTCGTCAACACCGACGGGGGCAGGGCGGTCCCCGCAGCCAGTTTGAAGAGAAGCTTCCAGCCCCGGGTATCCGCGGGTTTGCCCTTTAGATAACGGTACAACCAGCAGGCCGATTCCCGGAGGGCGCCTGTCACGTAAAAGACCTCGGCGAGGTAGATGGCGTTGGCAAGATTTACGGCCCTTATATTCTCCAAAGTCTTTGGATAAAGTTCTTCCAGGGTCTCGTTCAGCTCTTCTTCCGTCCAGTCGTCCAGGGGGTCGTGACCTGTTTCCCTCCTCTTTTCGGCGAGAAGGCGGACGAGACGTCCGGCCCGAAGTTGATCGAAGCGTTTCTCCACCGTCACTCCCAGGGGGTCGATGCGGAAAGAATGGAGCGGTTCCGGGATGTTCGCCCCGTCGAAGTGTTCGGTGATCCGAAACCACAGGTCCAGGTCCTCCGCCGGGCCGATCCTTTGGCGGTAACCACCCACCGTATCGATACAGGCTTTCCGGTACATGACGGCGGAATGACAGAAGGGGCAGTCCACCCACAGGTTTTCCCGGATTTCCACCGGGTCGGTCTTATAGGTATAGAGATTGACCCGCCGTCCGCGGGTGTCCATGCGATAGGCGAAGGTGCCCACCAGTCCGATCGAGGGGTTTTCGTCGAGAAAGGCCACCTCCCGGGCGAAACGTTCCGGTATCGAGACGTCGTCACCGTCCATGCGGGCGATGTACTCCCCCCGCGCCAGGGCGAGACCGCGATTTAAAGAGGCCGTCAAGCCCCGGTTTTCCTGGTCGAAGACCTGGATCCGTCCATCATGGAAAGACGAAAGGATCTCCCGCGTGCCGTCCGTGGAGCCGTCGTTGACGATGATGAACTCGAAATCCCGAAAGGTCTGGTGGAGAATGCTCTCCACCGCCGCCTTCACGTAGCGCTCATCGTTATAGACGCTCATGACGACGCTGACCCGGGGCGCTTTCATGGCCCCATCCCCTTATAGGTCGTTCTTCCGCCCGGCGTCAGTTTCTCATAGATGGCGATCATCCGGTCCGCCACGGCCCGGGCGGAATAGTCTCTCACTACCCGTTCCCGTCCCCGGCGTCCCATATCCACTCTCTTTTCTCGAGAAAGGAGGATCATCCTTTCCATCGCTTCTCTCAGGGAGTCGACGTCACCGGCGCGGCAGACGAAACCCGTCTCGCCTTCTTCCACGGCCTCCCTCCACCCCCCCCGGTCGCTGACGATGACGGGTAGGCCGCAGGCCATGGCCTCGAGGGCCACGTTACCGAAAGGTTCGTATCGGGAGGGAAAAACGGCGAAATCGCACCCGGCGAGGGTATCGTAAACCTTATCCCGGGGTATCGGCCCCGTCAGGTGTATCTTTTCCCTTAACCCCCTTCCCGGCCCTTTTGTGTTCAGGAACTGAAAGGGGTCTTTGTCTATCCTGCCGACGAGATAGTAATCGACCTCGGGGTACTTTACATAGAGGCTTTCGGCGGCCTTGACCAGGAGATCGATGCCCTTGCGCAGTTCGAGTCTCCCCACGAAGGCGACCTTTGTGGTTCCCCTTCCCGAAGGATCGCCGCCGGGATCGCCCGTCCTGATGAGGGAGACACAGTTCGGCACCGGCAGGATCTTTTCCTTTGGGATCTGGAAATCCCTCGCCTCGTCTTCGCCTAAGAGCTCGGAGCAGGGTACCAGGAGGGTAGAGGCCCTGGCGGTCCACCGTTCGAGACGGTGCTGGGATTCAAAGAAGTGGTTCCAGGGGAGGTCGTTGTAGGGGATCAAGGCCTTGCAATGGCCTCCTCCCCGGAAAACCACGGGGATGCCTCCCTCGAAGGGGGCGAAGAGCAAACCCGTCGCCTTCCAGTCAAAGGTCTCGATGATGTCAGGTCTCCAGTGACGCCGCAGGCGCCGCCAGTAGCAAAAAGCGGTCAACGGCGGTATCAGCGGGACAAGGTCGGGGATGGCAAACCGGAAGAGACGGCGCAGTCTGGGGGTTTCCAGGACCTTGGCCAAGGTTCGCATGAGTGACTTGGACACGAAGTGGATTTCGACGCCCTCATCAAAATCTATGTGAACCGCCCCTTCCCCGGCGTAGGCCTCGTCCTGACAGATTATTTTCACCTCATGCCCCCTCTGCGCCGTTTCCCGGGCAATGTCGCGCAGATAGCCCGCGATCCCGCCGCTGGGGTTCGGCAAGGGGTATTCAGGTGTGATGTAGAGTATTTTCAAGGTCTGCCGAAGATATTGACGTGCAATTTTGACCCCCGGGGTCGCGGGGTTACCCAACCCCGTCGTCCTTCCAGATCACCTTATTGAAAAATTTTCCGAATTTGGGGTCGGGATAACCTGGGTCCGCCAGGACGTCTATCTTCAGCATCCGCTCCGATACTTTCTCCTTTTCCTTGTCGAGACCGCAGACACCGACCCAGATCCGGTATTCGCCTTCCAGGAGGGAAAAGGAAGGGATAAAGGTCTCCGTGGCGCCACGGCCGGACGTGAACGTTCTGGGTTTACTGTAGGCCGTGTAGAGGGGGAAACCGTCCGGGGTCGTCACCCGCAGGAAAAAGTGACCGCGGAATCCCTCCTGACGACACTGGTAGAGGGCGGCAATCACCAAACCGCCATCGGGCAAGGTCTCTTTTACGGGGTTGCCGTTCGGGTCCCTCACCTCGGCGAAGCCGATGACGACGGCTTTTTCTTCCTCTAAAGAGTCTTTTTCCGCCGCCTGTTCCTGGAGGCCGTAGTAATCTTGGATAACCGGGAAGGGGTCGCCCACCCTCAGAATCCTCCCTTCGTCGATAAGAAAAACCCGTTCGCAGACCGTCTGGATCAGCCACATGTTGTGGGAGACCAGGAGGATCGTGGTCCCCTTTTCCCTGATCTCGTTCATTTTGTTCGTGCATTTCGTGTAGAACTGGGCGTCCCCCACGGCCAGGACCTCGTCCACGAGGAGGATGTCGGGGTCCCGGTGAGCGGCGACGGCGAACCCCAACCGCACGTACATCCCGCTGGAGTAGCGCTTCACGGGGGTGTCGAGGTATTTCTCCACCTCGGCGAAGGCGACGATCTCATCGAACTTCTTTCTGATCTCGTCGCGGGTCATACCGAGGATCGTCCCGTTGAGGTAGATGTTCTCCCGGCCCGTGAGCTCCGAGTGGAATCCCGTGCCCACCTCCAGGAGGCTCGCCACCCGGCCCCGGATCGTCACCCGTCCCTCCGTGGGCTCGGTGATGCGGCTCAAGATCTTCAAAAGGGTGCTCTTGCCGGCGCCGTTGCGGCCGATGATCCCTACGGCCTCGCCGCGTTTGATCTCGAAACCGACGTCCTTCAGGGCCCAGACCTCTTCCTGCCTGTCCCCCTGGATGATAGGCTTACCCCTCGCCAGGTCCCGCGTCTTGTTCCATAGTTCCCGGACGTTGCGGACGAGGGCCTCACGGAAGGTTGTGCCTCCGGCGGTCTGGTGACCGATGACGTAGCGCTTGCCGAGATGTTCGGCCTTGATGACGATATCGGACATGGTCTCAGATCAGGTCGGCGAAGTCCTTTTCCGTCTTCCGGAAGCGGCCCAAGCCCAACCAGAGGAAGAAGGCGGTGATTACCAGGCTCAGGAGGAAGCCGGGGAGGTACAGGGGGCTGTTCCCCCCCAGGAGACACCAGCGGAAACCGTCGATGACCCCCACCATGGGGTTGAGGCTGTAGATGAGGCGCCAGTTGTCGGGGATGACGGCACTGCTGAACCCGACGGGGGATATGTAGAGGCCGAACTGGACGACGAAGGGGATGACGTAACGAAAATCCCGATATTTGACGTTCAGGGCGGTGATCCAGAGGCCGGGGCCGAGGCTGGCCAGGAGGGCCAACAGGATGAAAGCGGGCAGGAGGAGGATCTGCCAGCCGGGGGTGAAACGGTAGAAGAGCATCATGGCCAGAAGGATCGCCAAGCTGATGAGAAAGTCGACGAAGGCCGTCACCAGTGTTGCCAGGGGGATGATCAGGCGGGGGAAATAGATCTTGCCGATGAGATTGGCGTTGTTGATGAGGCTGTTGGAGGCCTCGGCCAGGGCATTGGCGAAGAGTGACCAGGGCAGCATGGCGGCGAAGACGAGAAGGGCGTAGGGGGCGTTTCCGTCGCTGGGGAGTTTGGCGATGCGGCCGAAGATGACGGTGAAGACCACCATCGTGAGAAAGGGGCGCAGGACCGCCCAGAGGACCCCGATCGCCGTCTGTTTGTAACGCACCGCCAGGTCCCGCCAGGCGAGGATGATGAAGAGTTCCCGGAACCGCCAGAGGTCGGCCCAGTAATTTTTTTCGGTGCGGCCGGGTTCGATTATCAGGACATTTTCCCGCGAAGATAATGAAGGCATGTCGATTTTATATATTGCTCCGCACCCTCGGTTACATGAAACCGTCCGCCCGGGAAGACGAAATTACCGCCATGTATGACCGCAAATATGGGAAACAAATTATTTATGCCATACACGATCCGGTGTTGCAATCTGAAAATCCGCCTTGGCGGACGTTTCTGCATGTTGTTGTTTTTCGATGACGGGGATCATAATGATCATGGCGGTTAGAAACCAGAAGGGCTCCATGATCCGGACGATGATGAAGGTGTTGGCGCCGATGCCGTGGGCCAGCATGGCGAAGAAGCCGGCCAGGTAGCCTAGGGAAAGTCCCCGGAAGAAATCGTTTTTTGTTTGCAGGAAAGTCATTTGGGCGTTGCGGTAAATCGTATAGAGCAGCATGAAGAAAAAAAATAAGCCGATCAGACCCGTTTCCGCCAGGACGCGGGGATACTGGGCATCGACGAAAGGATAGCCGGTAACGCCGTAACCTAAAAGCGGCTGTTGGATGAAATCCCTGGTAAGAATGACCTTCCAGGACATGAGGCGGGCGGAGGTGGAGGTGTCGATCCGGGTGTTGCCTACCTGGAGCTGTCCCTGTTCCTTTCCCTGGGTAAAGGTGTAAAGTGCCCGTTCGCGAACGGTTGACGGCACGATCAGGGGACCGGCGACAAGTATCAAGATAAGCACCGTAAGGATGGTTTTCTTTTTTTCACTGAAATAGAGCAGGGCCAGGGCCATCGGCCCGAGAGAGACCCAGGAACTCCGGGAAAGGGTGGCGGCCAGGGCCACCACGATAAAAAAGACGAGGATCACGAGATATTTTTTTGGTTTACGCTCCTTCAAAGTCAAGAGTAGACCGAAGATGATGGAGAGCATGAGGACAAGATAGCCGCCCAGGGTGTTGGGCTCGCCCTCCTTACCCTCGAAGGGGGCGGACACCCTTTGCCCGGTGGGAATCTGACTGAAGGCAAACAGGCATACCAGAAAACAGACGATAAGCATGAAGTAGGTGAAGCGGCGAATTTGCGCCTCTTCCTTCAGATGATTTACCGCCATGAAATAGATGACATAATACTCGAAATACTTGACGACGAAAAAAAATCCCGCCGTGCCCTTTACCCGCCCCATCATATAGCCGAACATGGTGGCAAAGACGCAGGCGAGAAAATAGTAGGCAATGGGTTTGTTCAAGGGGGTTCTGAGAAACAGCCCAATTTCCTTCTGGACGGCGGTCTTGAGAAACCAGCTCAGGCCGATGATCACCAGCAGAAAATCGTCTACCCGAAGCGTCACGCCCCGGCCGCGGACACCTTCTCCGGCGGCTCCCTCCATGCCGAACTGCGGCCCCAGTAGCATGGCGGCGATGAGAATGTATAGGGCGAATTCGGTGTTGATGAAGGTCAACACGCCGATGAGGACCGAAATGATGATCGTCACCGCCAGGAAGGTCGTCGCCTTGGCGATGATGAGGGCGCCGGCCAGGGTCAGGCCGACGATCCAAAGAATAAGCATGACGTTTTTGTTTCCGGCAGTGATCATTTTGCCAGGGGGGTGGCAATATCCTGTTTTGCCGGTTGACGGTTGCGCGTATCCTGAAGCTCCCAGTACTGGCGCTCGATGTCCCGGGGCAGATATTCATCGACAATGGTGAATTTTTCGATGATTACCGGGGCGAAATGGGCAATGCCGATTACGAGAACGGCGATGATGGTAATGATGATCATCCAGATCAACGTCTGGCGTCTCCGGGCGCGGCGTTGGGCGACCCGGCGTCGGTGTTCCTCTTTCCTGCTTTTGTTCCGGTTATCACCGTTCATCTCTTCACCATTTGAACATCGCCGGCCTGGCTGCAGCGGGCGCGTCAACGACGATGGAATTCGTTATAGGCCGCAGCGATGATTTGGATCCGGGACCGCCCTTGCCGACGGGCAGGTAGGCCTTCAGATAACCTGTTTGGTAAAGAATGCCGAAGGTGAGGAACAGTATCGCCAGGACCGTGACGACGATCTTTATCATCGGCAAGAACTTTTCAAAAAAGCTTTTCAGTTTCGCCGCGGTTGTGTTTCCCTTTCGATCCTCCCGCGGCGCTGTGGCTTCCGCCTTCCGGACGGACGCCGTTTGGGTCGCGGTGCCGTTTTTGTAGATCTCGCCGCCGTTCGTCTTTTTGCGGCGGTGGGGATAGCGTTTTTTATAGAACAGACCGTAATTCATGAGCCGTTCGAAACTCAGGTTTTTCAGGATTGCCTTGTACCAGGGCTGTTTTACCTTTTTGCTGTCGCCGTAACGGTAGTGGTAATAATAGTAGTCGTGATACGTGAAATCCGTACTTATCTCGGCGCGGATGCCGTTCAAGACCACCCCGATGATATTGGTCTTGATGGCGTCCAATTGCATTTTCGCCCGTTTCAGCGCCCCCCGGGCGATTTTGCCCACCTGATATACCAGGACGGTGGCATCGACCTGGGAGCTCCAAAGGGCCGCGTCGGTGGCGGCCAGGACGGGCGGGGCGTCCACCAGGACCATATCGTATTCCGCCCGCACCTGACGCATGAATTCGGCGATGCTCTTGGAGCCGATGATCTCCGCCGGATTGGGGGCATGGGTGCCGCTGGTGATGATGTTGAGATTGTCCAGACCGGGGGTGAGCATCACCTCTTCTACGGTCATCTGCCCCATCATGAAGTCGGAAATGTTCTTGACCACATTCCGCCATTCGTAATTGCCCATGATCACGTCCGTAAGTCCCGGGGTGGAATCGATACCGAACAGACCGGCGATCACCGGACGGCGCAGGTCACCGTCGATGAGCAGAACCTTGTGGCCCGTCTGGGCCATCGTGAGGGCCAGGTTAACGATCGTTGAGGTCTTCCCCTCACCGGGAGAGGAACTGGTCAAAACCAGACTCTTGTAATTGCTTTCCATGCAGGCGAAGTTGAGGCTGGTCCGGAAGGCCTTGTAGCTTTCCGAGAGGGTGGAGGAGGGAACAAAGTGCGAAACCATCCGCAGGTACCGGGGCAGCTTTGACTCTTCTACCGTCAGGTTGCCCTTCTCGTCACTCAATAGCAGCCGCACCTCTTCCGGGCTGACAAAGGGGATGACCCCCAGGACATGGACACCGAGAAATTCCTCTACCTCTTCGATGGCGCCGATGGAGGTGTCGAAGGTCTCGATGAGAAAGGCGAACACCACCCCGAGAATGAGGCCCATGAGGGTCCCGATGGCGGCGTTGTTGCCGATCTTCGGCGGGTTGATCGGCCCCGAGGGTTCCAGGGCCGGCTTGACGATCTTGACTTCTTCGATCTTTTCCGCTTCGGCGATGAGGATCTCCTGGTATTTCTTCTCCAGGAGGGTATAAACCTCACGGTTGATGGCCATTTCCCGCTCCAGTTTGGCCAGTTCCAGACCTTTCTCCGGCAGTTGCTTGAATTGCTCCTCCAGGGCGGCGATCTGGTTTTTGAGGATCCGCTGATTTTCCAGCAGGTTGTTTTTCTGGAGGCGCAACTGGGTGCGCATCCCGGCGATGGTATCGTTGACCTGACTGCGGATGGCCTGAATCTGGGGAAAATTCTCCGTATAGGTGAGCAGGAGGGTATCGCGATCCACCATGTAGCCCACAAGCTTGTCGTTGAGGGCCTTGTAGGGCGGGGAGGCCTCCTCGAAGTAAAAGCTGTTTTTCGAACTCAGCGGTTGAGACTCCGCGTTGTTCAAGGATCGCTCGGCGATCAGGATTTTTTGCAGGACGATCTGATCCTGATTGTACTGGGTCTTGAGCCGTTTCACTTCGCCCAGGGTATAGGTGGATTCGGCTTCCACGGAGGTCCATTTGTTTTCCTCCCGGAATTTCTTGATGGCCTCCTCCGACTTGGTCATCTTTTCCTTGGCGGCGGCGAACTGGCTTTCGACGAACTTTTTGCCCTCGATGGTGCGCCGGTTCAGCTCCAGGGTGTGCTGCCGCTGGTAAACCTCCGCCAGGATGTTGGCGAAATTGGTGGCGAATTTCGGTTCGTTGGCCGTGACCTCGATATTGATGAGGTCGCTCCCCCCTTCCTGTTCCGCCTTTACCTTGTTTTTCAGATCGAGGATGATGCCGATGTATTGCGGGTTGTTCCGCACGTCTTCCGAGGAAAGGGTTTCCGGGATCATGCCCATCTTCTTGGCGGCCAGCTCCAGGATGTAATAGCTCCTGATCATGATCGTCTGGGTTTCCAGATTGGCCCCCGCGGAAGAAGGGGTTCCGAAACCGATCAGCGACTGGGTCTTTTCCACCTTGACGGTCGAGGAAGTCTTGTAGATGGGAACGGGTTTGTTGAGGATGGCCGAGACGAAACTGAAAACCCCCATGATGATGCAAGTAAATATGATGATGAATTTCCGGCGCTTGATGATGCGCCAGTATTCACGGAGATTGAGATCGTATTTCAGCATGCGCCGGCTTCTCCAGTGGTTACCATTTCATGGCGCTCTGGTCTTTGAAATATTTGTCTCGATATGACGCCGGAATGAGCAGGTAATTCAGCAGGGGCGTGGTATTGGCGATGAATTCGTTGATATCCCCGATGAACATCCGGGGGACATAGACCACATCGCCGCTTTGCAGTTTGATGTTTTGGGAAAGGTCACCCCGTTTGAGGATATCGTTGTAGTTGGCGGAAAGGATGATCGGTTTGCCCCCCCGCTCCCGGAATTCCCTGATGACCTTGATGTCCGATTTGACGGCCAAGGGGGTGATGCTGCCGGCCTGGGCCAGGGCGGCGAGGAGGTCCGGGGCGTCCTGGAGCCGGTAGATGCCCACATTGGCGACCTGACCCATGACATAGATGCGGTCGGCGAAGAAGGGCAGGGCCGGGACGGTGATGATGTCGCCGTCGTCGATAACCGGGTTTTGTTTCTCGTCACCGTAGAACATGGCGCTGTAGAGGTTGACGGTGTATTTCTTACCCTTGCGCAGAAGCTCTACATTTTTCAGGTCCGCATTGGCGACGTTCTGCTGGCCGGCGGCAACACTGCCCGGCAGGGATGAATAATCGCTCCGTCCCGTGATCGCCCCGCCGGCCTTGGAGATGAGGTCGATCATCGTCGTCTTGCCGGTGAGGGGATAGCGGCCGGGACCGGAGGTGCCCGTGGGCAGGACGTTGATCTGGCCGAAGAGGGTGGCGGTCTTGCTCTTGTACTCCTTGACCAGGACCTCGAGACGGGGGTTGCGGAAGTATTTCTTCAGATCGGCACGCAGCAGTTCCTGGATCTCATAGACCGTCTTGCCGTTGACCGGGATATCGTCGCCGTACATGTAGGAGATCTTCCCGTCCGGACGGACTTCGACGTTGTAGGTAATCTGCTTGAACCCCTCGAAGGTTTGGGCGCCGGCGACGGCAATCGTCCAGAAATTCACGGTGAGGACGTCGCCGGGTCCCACGATGTAGTCCGCCACCCCCCGCTTTTCCGTAAAGACGCTGTTGCTCTTCACCCGGGAGAGTTTGGCCAGTTCCGCCAAGCGTTCCTGATGTTCTTTCTGGAGGCGGGCTTCTTCCTCGGGGGTGATTTTCTTTAAATCGTATTCCGTGATGGGAATGCCGGTGTCTTCCAGGAAAGGAAAACAGGCCGTGAGGGAACATGTAAGCAGGACCAGGAAAATAGCCGCCCACACCCGCCTGAATATACCCTCCATTTCACCTCCGATGGCGCCTTTGTTAATCCAGGAAATTTTTCAATAAAACCAGGTTAAAGTCAAGCTATAATATATAACGGCATGGCCAAACAGGATTCTTTGCCTCTGGTTGTCGTGCATTCAATTGATATCCTTCACATTCTAAAGAGATACTGTTGCAGGTCTGAGAATGAAATAATGTGAATAATTTTATCTCGTGCGGGCGCATTCGGGGATGATTTTCTTTATAAAACGTTGATTATCTTCAAAAAAAGTAGTAAATATTTTCTCCAATTACGGTGGATGAGGGCAGGGAAGCCATGGGAGGATAAAAAACTATATTATCAAAGTATTTACGAAAGGAAAAATACCCCAGCGGTTTTTTTCTTCATGAATATTCAAACGTCATTTTCATCGTGCCTTCTACGTCAGCTTTAGCGATTTATTTTTTAGTAATTTAAAGTGATTAGGTAATAAAGGACGAAATGACATGCGCGCTTCCGATTTAGTCAAAGGTAAAGCAAAGATTTTCGGTAATGCAAAAGAAGGAAATGGACTTGATCATCCTTTGCTTTCGGACAGTAAGGTTTCCCAGGAAGAAAAGGACTCTTTGCGCTTGAGTGACATCGACATCCTCAAATTAAAAGCAGAGGAATATGTAAATCTTTCCTACGAAAGAAGCCGGACCGATAGTTATGATGATGAAGCGAAAGCGGAAATCACCTCCGCTCCGGCAGAGGCCGTGAAAAAAACTGGAGAATACCAAACGGCTATAGGGAGTCAGGGTGATGGGGAATTGGCGAAAGGGCTCTCCGGCGCTTTGTCTCCGACGGAGCGGGGCATCGAGAGGATATATCTGGCTGCAAAACAGTATATGGCCATAGTTTGCCAAAGGGTGCAGGCCGGGCAATCCTTCCCCTTGGAACAGGCACTGGTATATGTCAATAATATCCTCAATTCTTCCGAAGATATGACTTCACGAATCTACCAGTTGACCGTCGATTACGAGAAGGAAGACGATTATTACCTGTCCTCACCGGTAAACACGTTGTGTTACGGAATGAAAGTGGCCCGAAACATGGGTTACGAAAAGATGGACCTGATTGAATTCGGTCTGGCCGCCTTGCTCCACGATATCGGGATGTTTTTGGTACCGGATACGATCCTCAAAAAGGAGGGTAAACTTACCGACGAGGAGATAGCCGTTATCCGACGCCACCCGGAAACAGCAGTGGAAATCCTCTCGCCATACAAAGACGTCTATCCGGGGATGATCAGAGCGATTTATGAACACCAGGAACGGACAAACGGTCAGGGCTATCCCCGTGGCCTCAAAGGGGACGAGATCAGTGACTTTGCAAAGATTATCGGCATATGCGATTCCTATGAGGCCATGACTCACTATCGTCCCCACAAAAAGCCCCTTCTCCAGACTGAATCCATTAAGGAACTTATCGGATCACGGAGCAGACTCTTCGATGCCCGGATTATGAAAGCGTTTCTCGACGAGATTTCCATTTATCCCGTGGGCAGCTATGTCCGCCTGAACAACCGGAATATCGGCGTGGTAACGGCCACGAACAAAGGCAACCCCATGAAGCCGACGATAAGACTGATCGTCGATGAAAAAGGAAAGAAGATCGAACCGCCCCGGAATATCGATCTGCGAAATTATCCGATCCTGAATATCGACCGGAGTGTATCTCCCGAAGAAGTAAAAATGGAATAACCGGGTCAGGGTATTGCACGGTGAGGATGTGGGCCGGTGCCCATTAGACCCCCGATATGGATGTGTCGTTGTTTCAAAGAGAATCCTTGACCACCTTGGAAACGAGGGCCTCGTCGATCTCCCGGACCTTGAGGCTGAAACCGATCAGCAGGGTCAGGTCGCACACGTTGTTGATCTTCCGGGGGATACCGGCGGAGTACTGAAAGATCGCCGCGTACGCCTTCTCCGTGAACAGCTCCCTGTTCCCGCCGGCTTTCTCCAGACGGAAGCGTATATACTTGACGGTTTCGTCCTCGGAGAGAGGATTGAGGTGATACCTGATGGCTATTCTTTGATCGAGCTGCCTGTAGTTGCGGATCATTTCCCGCAGCTCCGGCTGGCCGATCAAAAGAAAGGTCATGAGAAAGCGGTCGTTCATTTGAAAATTCAGCAACAGCCTTATTTCCTCGAAAGTTTCACCAAAGATTAGCTGGGCCTCGTCGATGATAAGGAGGGTACTCCGCCCGTTGTTTACATTTTCCAGAAGGCGGTTGTTGAGCAGGACCAGAAGATCGGTTTTGGAGTTGGATTTGGACTCGATGCCCAGTTGGTAATGGACCTCCTTGATGAAATCCAGGGCGTTCAGGGAGGGATTGGTGATCAGGCCGATATCGAATTCATCGTCCGGCAACTGCTGAATAAAGACACGGCTCAGCGTGGTCTTGCCGCTGCCGATTTCACCGGTGAGGAGGGCCGCCCCTTTCATCCGTTTTACCGCATAGAGGAGGCGGACAAGGGCCTCTTCATGTTCCGGAGAATAGTACATGAAATCCGGATCGGGGACATTTTCAAAGGGAAATGTTCTCAGTTGCCAGTAATCTAAATACATTTCAACAAGCCCACAATGGCGGTATAGATCTCGGCGAAGCAAAGCCGATAATGATAGGGAGACAGACGGTAGGGATCCTTGATGTCCCCGTTGATACCGTCGTAATCACGGGAAAATGTCTTCAGCAGCCGCACCTTTCCCTCGTGTTGAGGATGAGTCCGTAAAAGCTGTTCCCGTTGCGAGTTTTCCATGACGACAATCATGTCCGCCTGGAGGAGGTCGTCTTCCTGATAAGGTTTCGATACATGATTCCGGCCGTCAAAATTGTGCTCGGCAAGTATCTTTGCCGCCGTTGGATCGCCGGGGGCGCCGTGCATGTCGATCAATCCCGCCGAACAAACAACGACGTCCCGGCGGTCGGCTTTCAGCAGCATGCCCTTCAGAATCCTCTCCGCCAGGAAACTCCTGACGATATTGGCGGTGCAAATAAAAAGAATCGTCAATTATCTCCCGTCTCCATACAATAAAAATGGACATCTATTCAAGTTTTCATCTTCCTTTCACCTGAGGGCGACTAAAAGGAGTCGTTTCCCCTCCAGGGTCAGGCGGGCAAAATTGACTTCAAACATTTGCGCCGCCGCCTCTTCATGCGGTTGGACAAGTTTGATGTTCGCCTGCCTGGTGATGCCGATCCAGGCATCGCGAAGGGCCTCACTGAATTGCGGGCGGTCCTGGGGAGAGAGATAATCGGTCATGTTGGCTTCCAGCATCTGGTTGCGGGAGAGCTGCATATATTCGAGCACCCGCTCGGTGATCCCGAAAATCTTTCCCTCCCGGTCCACGAGAAAGGCAAACTCCTCCTTGAACAGGTGCTTCCTCAGAGAATCGAGGTTTTGCTTCATTTTGGCGTAGGCCTGGCCCAGTTGGGCGTTGGCTTCCTCGAGCTGACTGTTCAGTTGCGCGAGCTTGTTTTCCGTTTGTTTACGTTCGGTGATGTCCCTTCCCACGGCCTGGTATTCAAAGATCCTGCCGTTATCGGCGAAGATCGCCCGGCAGGTCCAATGTTGCCAGAATTCCTGCCCGTTCGGAAATATCACCCGATGATCGTAAGAGACCGTGGGCGATGTAGGGGTCAGCGTTTCCAGCCATTTGAATATGTTTCGGCGATCGTCGTCGGGAACGAAGGAGAGAAAATGCCGGCCGATCATCGACTGGCGGCGGTAGCCGAAAAACCGGTAATAGGCATCATTGACAAAGCTCAAGATCCCGTCGGTATCGAAACGGCAGATAAATTCCGTTTGATCTTCAACAACGGTCCGATATTTCTCCGCTTCTCTACGGATACAATCCTCCGATGTTTCCAGCTTCTCCAGCATGCTGTTGATATCTTTGCCGAGACCGGCAATTTCGTCGTTACCTTCCGCCTGAATGCGGAGGTTCATATTGCCGTCCGCTTCGACGGCTCTTACGTCTTCACTGATGCGGAGGATCCTCCGGATCACGGATCTCTCCAGGATAAGGCCCAACACGACGGTGAAAACCAAGGCCGTGAAAATCACGAACGCAACCAAATAGATAACGGTGTTCATTCCCTGTCTGAAGATGGCCCGGTTTCCCGTGGTTTCCAAAAGCAGGGAGTCTTTTCCGAAGATATCGGTCAATAAGGCATATCCGGCGATAGCCTTACCGTTTTTGGGTTTGATTGCCAGCCGCTGTTCCGGAGACAGCAGCTTTTGGGCGGAGACGATCTCGGGCGGCAGGTCGCTTCGATCGAGACGATAAAGGGCAACGCCCAAGCGCAACGGTTCGCCGAGCCGGGTGACCTGCCTCTGGTCGAGAAAACGGCCGATGATTAAAAGGCCGTGGGGTTTTCCCTGAAGATTGCTGGGAAGAATAGGATGTGCAGTCAAAAGGGCTAAACCTGTGGGCAAAGTGATAATACCCCGGAGCGGCTTGGCTTCCGCAGAGGAGAAGACCCGCTCATGAATGGCCCGGCGATTCTCGAGGACACTCTTGTCAACCGGTATCGATTTAAGGCTTTCCAGATCGAATCCCGCAGTATGAACAATATTGCCGTTTCGGTCGAGGATGAGAGCAAAATTGATTTTGAGATTGCTGAACGTCGCGGGGACGAAGTTGGACTTGAGGAAGGCCCTGCTCCTGGTCGCTATGAAATTGCACATATCATCCCAGGAGGCATAGTCACGGGTGTTGGTATCCAAGGCCGACAGTTGCTGGTTCAGAATGGTCAAGACGCCTTCCAGATTGCCGCGAGCATCTTCCGATTCAATCTCTTTGATGCCTTTTATAAGGATGTGATAGGAGAAAAAAACGAGAATCAACGTCAGGGTGAGAAAAGTCAGGGTTATGGTAATATAGAGTTTTCTTCTCAAGGTCATTTGCTTACCGGAATGATTTTTTACAATTATCGCGACTGATATGGCAACAGAAGCACAAAATCAAGGAAAAAATTACAGAACCCGCCTTTGGAGACCACATTCATGCATAATCATGGCCGCTATCTCCTCTACGGAGACGCTGGTGATGTTGATGTAGGGTATATGCTCGGAAATAAAGATGGATTCCGCCGCCGCCACTTCTTCACGGCATTGCCCCAAAGAGGAATAGCGGCTGGCGGGACGTCGTTCCGAGCGGATACGGTGCAGACGTTCAGGATTAATGGTCAGGCCGTAGAGCTTCTTCCGGAAGTGGTTGAGAACACCGGGCAATTCACCGAATCGCCCGAACAGGTCTTCTTCCGTGAGTGGATAGTTGGCTGCATAGATGCCGAACTGCATACCTAGGTAAAGACAGGTGGGTGTCTTGCCCGTCCGCGATACCCCCACGACAATGATGTCGGCCCGGTCGTAATTCTTCGTCGAGATACCGTCGTCATTGCCGAGGGCGTAATTGACGGCATCGATGCGCACATCGTAGATGCTGTTGCTGACGAAGCTGTGATAGCGGCCGACGGTGTGGGACGACTCCATGCTGAGTTCCCTTTCCAGCCGGCCGATGAAGGTTTCGAAAAGATCGAAGAAGCTTCCCCGGCTCTTCATGATCGTGGTCCGGATATCCCGGTTGATCAGGGTGCTGAAGACCAGCGGGGGGAGTCCCGTCTGTCGTGCCGCCAGGTTGATCTGATTTACCGCCCGCTCCGCCTTGGTCGGAGTGTCGATAAAGGGCAGGGTGATCTGCTCGAAAAGGACATGGTCGAACTGGGTCAGCAGGCTCTGGCCAAGAGCTTCCGCAGTGATGGCCGTGCTGTCGGAGATAAAGAATACCGTTCTTCTGGCGGTGAGCATGGGGCGCTTCTTCCTTAAATGTAGGGAAAGATCTGCCGGATCACGGTCTGGAAATTCCTGCGTACCTGCTCCTTACCGGCGATGATCTCCATATGTCCCGGTAGGAGCCATTCCGCATCCAAAGTGCTCAGACTTATAATGCTCTGCTTGAGAAGGCTGCCGCTTCCTCCCGGAAAATCCGTCCGGCCCACGTTCTGATTGAAGATTACATCTCCCGGGAAAAGGGCCTTCAAACGCGGCCAGTAAAGGGCGATAGATCCCGGAGAGTGACCCGGGACATGGAAGATTTCGAAGTTTTCTTCGCCAAGAGTCAGGATGCCGGGAGAAAGCACCAGATCGACAGTGCCCTGGGGCTGGGGCAGGCCGAAGAGTCCGTATAGCTCTCCCCCTTCTCCGGCAAGAAAGGCGATCTCGTCTTGATGAAGACCGATCCGGATCTCTTTCCCGTAAAAATATTCCGACCCCTGGAAATGGTCGGGATGGGAGTGGGTATTGATCACATACCTGATGTCCATACTTTCCAAGCCGTCGGCGGACATCCGCTGCAGGAGATCGGGAACGAATCTCTTCAAACCCGGGTCGATAAGGGCGCCGGTTTTTCCGCCGATGAAGTAGGTGTTGCAATTGTTTTCAAAGTAGTCTGACCATTCGTAACTGTAGAGATCATCTGCGATTTTCATGAATTCTCCTTGGTTTTGATCTCGCCGTAGATCCGGAAATCGACGGCGAGAGCGCCCTGTTCATAGACAAGGACCGGATTGAGGTCGATCTGTTCGATACCCTGATTTTCCTTGACCATCCGGGCCAGGGATTTCATCAAGGCGACCAGCGCCTTTTCGTCGCGTGGTTTTTGCCCCCGCGCCCCCGCCAGGAGGGGATAGCCCTTGATGCTGTGAATGACCTGGAGAAATTCCCGGTCGGTAGCGGGCAGGAGGCAGAAGCGCACATCACGATAGATCTCCGTGAAGATGCCCCCCAGTCCGAACATCAAGGCATGACCGTATTGGGGATCGCGAAGGACCCCGAGGATCACTTCCAATCCCCCCGGTGCCGCCATGGGGGACAGGGTAACACCGTCGATCCGGGCATCGGGGAGCGCCGTCCTGACGTTGGTCACGATTTCATCATAGGCCTGGCGTACCGCCGCCGTTCCGGCGATGTTGAGCTTTACCCCGCCGACGTCCGTTTTATGGGTGGCATCGGGCGAGGCGATTTTCATCGCCACCGGTCTGCCGATCTTTTTGGCTAATGCCGCCGCTTCTTTTGCCGTAGACGCGAAATATGTCGTCGCGGCCGTCACCCCGTATTTTTCCATCAGGGCCATGGATTCGGTCAGGGGCAGGGGTTTTCGGCCGGAATGATCCGGTTTGACAGCCCGGACGGTCTTTTTTGTGCGGGGGGGATCGAAGCATACCAGTTGGTAGAGGGCCCTGATGCCCCGCTCCGGGGTCGGATAGACCGGGATACCCTTGGCATGCATGCGCCGGGATTCCTCCCGTTCCACGTCGGCGCCGCCGCAAAAGACAACAAGTTCCCCGTCGCCGGTGACGATGTCCGCAGCACCGTGAATGGGGTCGCCAAAAATGACCACACTCGTGTCGAAGTCCTGCTTGGCCGCGGCGATTACCTGTGAATAAAGGCTGGGGTCGGAGATGGCATCGCCGGTAAGATCGATGGGATTACTGACGCCGCAGTGGGCGGGCAGAAAGGATCGCAGTCGGGACTTCAAATTTTCGCTCGGCGCGGGGTTTTCAAATCCGAGTTTCTCCGCCTCGTCGATGCCGAGAATTGCCGCGCCGCCGGAGCTGGAGATGCTCAACAACCGGCGGCCCTTTGGTTTTTTCATGTACGCCAGGGCTTTGGCGTAGTCGTACAGCTCTTCGAGGTTGTCCGCGCGGTGCACACGATATTTATTGAAAATGGCGTTATAGATCTCGTCGCTACCCGCCAAAGATTTGGTATGGCTTTCCGCGGCGATACGACCCCGGGCCGTGCGGCCGGCTTTCAGAACGACGATGGGTTTTTTGGCGCCCGCCAGGGAGGCGAGGAAATAACGGGGGCGCTTGACCCCTTCCATATAAATGGCGATCACCCGGGTATGGGGATCTTTGTCGAAATAGCGGATACAGTCCGATTCGTCCACGTCCGCCCGGTTTCCAAGACTGACGAAGACGCTCACCCCGAGATTCTCCTCGCTGGCCCAGTCCATCAACGCCGCCCCTACGGTCCCGCTCTGTGAAATGAAGGCCATGCCGCCTTTGTTGGTCAGCAGCGGCCAGGATGCGCAGAGGTTGTGATGGGGATAGTTGATGCCCTGGCAGTTGGGGCCTACCACCCGAATGCCGTAGCGGGCGGCTGCGGCGGCCAGTTCCTCCTGGAGCCTCTCCCCCTCCGCGCCTGCCTCCGCGAAGCCGCCGGTTACGACCACGGCCGCCTTCACCCCGATTTTACCGCAACTCTCAATGGTCCCGATGACCATACGGGACGGGATAACGATCACCGCCAGGTCGGCGGGTTCCGGGGTGGCGCCGATGTCCGGGTAGGCCTTTCTCCCCAGGAGTTCGTCGGCCTTGGGGTTGATGGGGTAGATCGGACCCTGAAATCCGGCGTGGATGAGGTTGTAGAGGATGTCATAGCCGAGCTTTCCCGGGGTGGCAGAGGCGCCGATCAGGGCGACGCTGCGGGGTTGGAACAGTGCATCCAGGTGATTCTTAGCTTTCATGCTTTCCCTCCTTATTTGGATTTGAAGTTAAAAACCGCCGTGCCTGCCGATTTTTCGCCGCCGCGGGTGGGGCCAAACGCCGCTGTCGGCGCCGTGAAGCTTATTGACAATACAAAAGTGCCTCAGTATATTCAAAAAAACAAAATCTGGAAAGGAAAAAGAAGATGCAAAATTTCATTTTCGAGAACCCGACGAAGGTAATTTTCGGTCAGGGCCAGATCAGGCGCATCGGCCCGGAGGCGGCACGCTTCGGGAAAAAGATCCTGCTGGTTTACGGTCAGGGAAGCATCAAGAAAAACGGTGTCTATGAGCAGGTCAGGGCATCTCTGGACGAAAGCGGTTTGATGGTTTGCGAATTTCCGGGTGTCCGTTCCAACCCGGTGCTGTCACATGCCGTCCGGGGCATCGAAATCGCGAAACGGGAGGGAATCGAGGTCGTCCTCGCCGTCGGGGGCGGCAGCGTCATCGATACCGCCAAGACTATTGCCGCGGGCGCCCGGACCGCTCACGACGTCTGGGATTTTTTTATCTACAAAGAGACCGTCCAGGCGGCGCTACCGGTTCTGACCGTGGTGACCGTAGCCGCCAGCGCCTCGGAAATGAACGCCGCGGCGGTTATCACCAAAGAAGAGGGACGACAGAAGTACAGTATCCGCTCCCTCCACGTACAGCCGAAGGTGTCCATCCTCGATCCTTCCGTGCTGTTCAGCCTCGACAGGAAGTACAGCGCCTACAGTGCCGTCGATGCCATAACTCACATGCTGGAAGGGTATTTCAACAATACCGAGACCGGTGCCAGCCCGCTCCAGGACCGGCTGGTGGAGGGGCTGATAAAAACGATCATGGAGGCCACGGACAAGATCCTTGTCCACCCCGGTGATTATCATGCTCGGGCGGAAATGATGTGGGCGGCGACCCTGGCCTTCAACGGCTTGACCACGGCGGGTATGGGACAGATCGCCCTGCCGGTCCACATGATCGAACATTCCTTGAGCGCCCTGTACGATATCGCCCACGGTGCCGGACTATCCATTGTCCTGCCCGGCTGGATGGAATGGCAAAGACAGGAAAAGGAAAGGCGCTTCGCCCGCCTGGCCCGGGAGGTTTTCGACGTCGCCGCGGTCGACGACGGGGAGGCGGCCCGGCTGGGTATCGAGAAGCTGCGTCTCTGGTTTGCCGGTATCGGTTCGCCTGTCACCCTCGGGGAGGCCGACATTCCCGAGACGGACATCGGGAGGATTGCCGAGCACGCCGTGGCCCTGGCCGGAGTTTGGGGACTCAAGACCTACACCCGGGAGGCGATCGCCGCGGTCCTCGATTTCTGCCGGTAACGTTGAGTCATTGCCGTCGATCCACACAATAGACGTTCCGCTGGGCGGTGGGGGTAATGACGATGTTCTGGACGTTGACATGGGGCGGGGCGTTGACGATGAAATAAATCGCGGCGGCGATGTCCGCGGCGGTAAGGGGGGTATAACCTTCATAAACCTTGGCGGCGGCTTCCCGGTCGCCGTGGAAGCGGACCTCGGAAAATTCCGTGTTTACCGCCCCCGGGGAGATCATGGATACCCGGATTCCCGTGCCGGCCAGATCGATGTTCATGCCCTCGGAAAGAGCCCGGACGGCAAATTTGGTGGCGTTGTACACGTTTCCCTTCGGGTAGACCTGATAGCCGGCGATACTGCCCACATTGACGATATGACCGCGACCGGCGCCGATCATCAGGGGGATGAGGTAGCGGGAAACGTTCAGCAAACCCTTGACGTTGGTGTCGATCATCC
The DNA here is from genome assembly GCA_035448805.1 of Syntrophales bacterium. GTDB lineage: Bacteria > Desulfobacterota > Syntrophia > Syntrophales > UBA8958 > UBA8958. The sequence continues at coordinate 153,645 of DAOTJR010000001.1, read as the reverse complement.
GGTCCCAGTCATCGAAGTCCCCCTCGTGCAGACTGTTCAGACCCGCAGCCAGACCGGCGTTGTTGATCAGGATGTCGGGCAGGAGACTCCTCGCCGTCAGTCCGGAAACAAACTCTTTCACCGCTTTGCGATCCCGGACGTCGAGGGTAAAGATATCGACCTGCACCGGATGGTCTTTAGTGAGCTGCACCTGGAGTTCCCTGATCCGGTCGAAGCGCCGGGCGGCCAGGAGCAGATGCACCCCGGCGGCGGCGAGTCGTTCCGCACAGGCCTTGCCGATGCCCGCACTGGCCCCGGTTATGAGCGCCCTTTTCCCCCGAATACGATTTTCCATAGTCTCACCCCTCCCGGAATTCAGACGTAATAGTCGGCAATTATCCGCAATATCGGCTTCTATCGTTGTTCCCGCCGACGGGCATATGGACGGTCATAAAATATCGTCAACCACCCAACCGTCCACGAGCGATGATCAATAGACATAATTGAGATCGGCGTCGCGCAGGCGCGGCCAGAGGGCGTCTTTGGGCGAAAGCAGCGGCTCTTCCACCGACCAGGGAATCGCGAGATCGGGATCGTTGAAGATGATCCCCCGGTCCAGGGCGGCGGCATACTCCCGGGTGACCTTATAGGAAACGATCGCCTCCCGGCTCAACACGGAAAAGCCGTGGGCGAATCCCGGAGGGATATAGAGCATCGTCCCCTCCTGCGCCGTAAGCTTCCGGCCCACCCAACGGCCGAAGCTCGGGGAACCACGGCGGACATCGACGGCTACGTCGAATATTTCCCCTTGCACTACCATGACGAGCTTTCCCTGCGCCATGGGGTCGAGCTGATAATGCAGACCCCGCACCGCCCCGTGACGGGAGCGGGATAAATTATCCTGAACGAAATTTTCTTTGATGCCGGCCGTGATGAAATCGGATGCTTTGTAGGTTTCGGCAAAAAAGCCCCGGTCGTCGCGGAACGACCGGTACGAGACGAGGATCACTCCAGGTATTTCCAGGTTTGAAAAGGTGAAAGGCATCAGCTGTTTCTTTTCTTTTTTCTCCAGACTTGGGGATTGACGAGGTGCGGGGGCCTTTCCCCCCGGAGCCCCGTGCGCAGGTTTTCTGCGGCCATCCAGGCCATTCTGGTCCTTGTTTCCAGGGTGGCGCTGCCCACATGGGGGAGGAGGACCGCCGACGCGATCTTTTCCAGACCGGCGGTAACCGCCGGCTCGTGCTCATAAACGTCGATTCCCGCTCCGGCGATGACGCCCTGTCGAAGAGCTGCCAAAAGGGCCTCCTCATCCACCACGGGACCGCGGGAGGTATTGATGAGAAACGCCGTCGGTTTCATCAGGGCCAATTCGGCGCTGCCGATAAGATGTGTCGTCTCCGCGGAGAGGGGGACATGAAGCGATACGTAATCGGCTTCACGGAGTAAAGCCTCCAGGGGCAGAAAGGTGGCATGAAGTCTCTTTTCCAGTGACTTTTTCAGGGGCGACCGGCTGTAATAGACCACGGTCATTCCGAAGCCCCGCGCCCGGCGTGCCACGGCCCGGCCGATCCGGCCCATGCCGATGATTCCCAGGGTCTTCCCCGCGACCTCCCGGCCCAGAAAGTGAAAGGGCGCCCAGAACTTGAACCTCCCCGACCGGACCATCCGGTCGCCCTCGATGACCCGTCTGGCTGCGGCCAAAAGCAGAGCGAAGGCCAGGTCGGCCGTTGTTTCCGTCAGGACCCCCGGGGTGTTGGAGACGAGGATACCGCGCCGGGTTGCCGCCGCGACGTCGATATTGTTGTAGCCGACAGCCATATTGGCGACCATGACGAGGTGCGGGGCCCGGTCGAAGACCTCCTCGTCGATGCGGTCGGTGATCATGGACAAAAGGCCGGTCTTGTCGGGGAGGGAGCGCAGTAGCCTTTCCCGGGGCAGAGGTCGGTCCTGGGCATGATAGACAACCTCGAAGTCTTCCCGGAGATAATCCAGCACCTCGCCCGGGAGATTACCCGCGACAAGTATCGGCTTTTTTGTCTTCATGGCCGTCAGTTTGTCTTTTCGGGAGGACGCCGCTCCGGAACATATACATGTTCGATCAGGTCTTCATTCCACTCCCGGGAGACGTAGAGATTACAGTAACAACTCCCGTATTCCTTGACGTCCGCTTCCCGGTAGGCACAGGGGCAGATGATGTCCCGGTCCTGCTCACGGTTCCCCGAAGCGAGCCGGCAGGGACAGGACATATAACCGTAACGCTCTCTGTTGACCAGCAGATCGCCGAGGATTTCCAGAACCCAGGACTTGTCGCGATTGAAGTGAAATCCCTTCGGCTCCTGAGTCTTCTTCAGCGTTTCATAAAGTTGCGCGGCGTCCATCAGATTCCCAGCGCCTCCCGGATGGCTTTTTCGTTGAACCCGACGATAACCTTGTCGCCGATGATTATGGTGGGAAAGGAACGGTTCGGGTTGTATTTTACGACCTCGTTGATCACCAGTTGCTTTTCGTCGCCGGAGAGGCGATCCACGTCGGTGAAGTCATAGGCGATATTGCAATCGTTGAGGAATTTTTTCGTTGCCTTGCAATGACTGCACGTACTTAGGGAATACAATTTTACCGGAGCGGTCATGACTGTCTACCTCCTTTATTAACGAATTGTGATCAAGGCCAGATGAAATCGGCCACGACAAGGGAATCGCAAATACTTCTCACCAGTTGTAAAACAGGAACATGCTCGGGATGAACCTGGTACTCCTTCAAGGCGTCCGGATTCTCGAAACTTGCCACGAGGGCAAAATCATAGGAACGTTCGGATTTGACGATGTCCCGGCCGAACTCAAAGCCTTTGATGGCGGCTATTTTCGGCGGCAGGGATCCCAGGGCCGCGGCCATCTCCGACACCCGGACTTCCTCTACCCCCTCCTTGAACTTCATCAAGACGATATGTCGCAGCATGATAAATACTCCTTCCCAATCCTTGACCATCGCTTTTCCCGGTCCCCGTAATAATACAACTCTCGAAATATTGCAATGTAAATGCCGTCATCCCGGATCACCAGGCCGCCATTGCGGGCAGATCTCCGCGGATGCGGGAAGGAAATTCCTGCAGACCGCCGGACGGGTCGCATAGATGCCGCAGGCGGTGTGCCCGCCCTCCCAGACGAGGAAGGGGCAGCCGTGCAGATACCGGCCGTCGGCGGCGGAGATGAGATGGTCTCCCGCCCAGACGGCATGCTCACGATCGATCACGCTCAAGATGTCCTTTCTTCCTTCCCGCTCCCAGCGCTGCAGGTCTTCCTCTTTGACATAGGCAGCGAAGTCGGCGAGACAGCACTTGCCGCACCGGCGGCAGGACACATCGCCTTTACGGGCGGTGACCACATCTTTATCTTTACACAGCAGCAAATATTCGTACTTGAAGAGATCGGCGAGGAAATAACGGACGATCTCGTCTTCATCCCGCCAGGGGCTGGGTGCCTTGAGGATGGCCCTGACCCGTGGGGTCATCCGGAAGGGGATGAAATCCGCGACCGGACCCCTTTTGATCCGGTAACCAAAACGATCGGCCATCTGTTCCAGATAAGAAAACCGGATCGTGAACTCGTCGTGGCCCATGAGGTGGATACATTCGGGATCACCGGGGGAAGAAACACGGATCATATCCCGGTACTCCGCGGGGACGGTAGCCTCGCAACTGTGTTCGGAAAGAAAGATATAGGGGACATCGGCGCGGCAAAGCTTTTCCAGCGCCTGCAACGCCCCGATGTTAAAATGGAATGTCCCTGAGTCGGGAAGCGGCAGACGGTATTCCTCGAAAAAGGCACGAACAGTGCCCGGCATGCCGTCATCGTGTTCGCTGCAGTTCCGGAGGCGCTCCCTGTCGAGATCGCTGAGGGTCGGGAAATCCCCGATGTTTTCATTGAGGATCACCAAGTCGGCGCCGCGGAGCAACTCCGGGGGAGTGTCCAGAAAGTCTTCCTCCCGAAAGGATATCGGCGTTGGATAATGTTTCAATCTCGCCTGCTGATGTGCCAGGAGCCGGGATGAGATATCGATCATCGTAACCCGGGGGAAGGGATGGCAACACAGTAGATCTTTCATGAGCAGGCCGTAGCCGCCGCCGACCTCGACGAGGTGGGATACCTTCGAGAAAGGTATGAATTGCCTGAGATAATCGGCCAGGAGCTCTCCATAGGAAGCGGAGATGCCGGGGATGGCGCGGCATGGGCTGTCCGGAGCCGCCAGGAGGTTGCACAGGGTCATCTCCCAGCCCAGGGTCTTCAGATCCCGACGGTGATATTCGGATGTGGAACGTAGCGAAGGCATAATTTGTTCATTGTCTCCCGGCATTGCCGTTGCGGCAACAAATCCCTTTTATCAACTTATGTCAAGTACTTCAACCGTATCGACCTGATTTTTTCGGCGGCGCCGGTGCCGCCGCCACGGCGCGGGCAGCCTGCGGCAGGGAAAGATCAATGCCTGCCGATCCTCTTGAAAAATAGTTCTTGACAAACGATCAGGACTCAAATAGAAGCTCCGACTTTCATCAATTATAAGTTACAGGAAGAACACGAAAATGAAAAGGGATTTGGCGAAGGTAAGAAACATCGGCATCAGCGCCCATATCGACTCCGGCAAGACCACCCTCACCGAGCGGATACTTTACTACACAAAACGTATCCACGCCATTCATGAAGTAAAGGGAAAGGACGGCGTCGGGGCCACCATGGATTCCATGGAACTGGAAAAGGAACGGGGGATCACCATCGCCTCGGCGGCAACCTACTGTGAGTGGAACGGCCATGAAGTGAATATCATCGATACCCCCGGACATGTGGATTTTACCATCGAGGTGGAAAGATCCCTCCGGGTTCTGGATGGAGCGGTGCTGGTCCTTTGCTCCGTAGGCGGGGTCCAGTCCCAGTCCATTACCGTGGATCAGCAGATGAAGAGATATCACGTTCCCTGCATCGCCTTCATAAACAAGTGCGACCGCAGCGGGGCAAACCCGGTCCGGGTCATCGAGCAGTTGCGGAGTAAACTGGGCCACAATGCCGTGGCGTTGCAAATGCCCATCGGTCTGGAATCCGATTTTCAGGGGGTTGTGGATCTTATCGAGATGAGAGCCGTATATTTCGAGGGGGCGCATGGTGAAGAGCTGCGGTACGGGGAAATTCCCGCCGCGCTGTCCGGTGAGGCGCAGCGGCTCCGGGAGGAAATGATCGACCAGGCCTCCATGTACTCCGATGAATTGACCGAGGCCATCCTCGAAGACAGAGAGATCACCCCGGCGCTGGTGTTGGCCGCGCTGCGGAGGGGCACCCTGAAACGAAAGCTGACGCCGGTTGTCATGGGATCGGCTTATAAAAACAAAGGGGTACAAAAACTGCTCGATGCCGTGACGAGCCTCCTTCCCTGTCCGGCGGACGTGGAGAACACCGCCCTGAACCTCGACGAAAACGAGGCGCCGGTGATCCTGAAAAGCGCTCCCGATGAACCCGTCGTGGCCCTGGCCTTCAAACTCGAAGACGGCCCGTACGGACAGCTCACCTATATCCGCGTTTATCAGGGTACCATCGCCAGGGGCACGACAATCGTCAATGTCCGGTCGGGAAAAAAGATCAAGGTGGGACGCCTGGCAAGGATGCACGCCGACCAGATGGAAGACATCGAGGTCATCCCGGCGGGCTACATCGGCGCCCTTTTCGGTGTCGAGTGCGCGTCGGGAGACACCTTCGTCTCGCCGGGACTGAACCTGGCCATGACCTCCATGTATGTGCCGGCGCCGGTCATCTCCCTGGCCATCGTTCCCAAAGACAACAAGGCCCAGATCAACATGTCCAAGGCCCTGTCCCGTTTTACCAAGGAAGATCCGACCTTTAAGTGCCATGTGGACGAAGAGACCAATGAAACGATCATTGCCGGCATGGGGGAGCTGCACCTTGAGGTTTATGTGGAGCGGATGCGGCGGGAATACGGTGCGGAGGTCTCCACGGGCAATCCCCGGGTCGCATACCGGGAAACGATCACCCGGCGGGCCGATTTCAATTACATTCACAAGAAGCAGACCGGCGGCGCCGGACAGTACGGCCGAATCGCCGGCTATATCGAACCCACCGCCGAGGGGGATTTCATCTTTGAGAACAAAATAACCGGCGGCGCCATTCCCACCCAGTATATCCCGGCCTGCGAAAAGGGCTTCCGCCAGTCCCTGGAAAAAGGTCCCAAGCTCGAGTTCCCCATTACGGGTATCAAGGTGGTAATCAACGACGGCGCCTACCATGCCGTAGATTCCTCCGACATGGCATTTCAGGCCGCTGCCCGGGGTGCTTTCCGTGACGCTTATCTCCGGGCCCGTCCCGTTGTTCACGAACCGATAATGAAAGTGGTCGTCGAAGCGCCTACGGAATTTCAGGGCCCGGTCATGGGGCTCCTCAATCAACGCCGGGGCATGATCGTCGGCGCCCAGGATGAAGGGGCGATGTGCATCGTGGAAGCTCAAGTACCGCTGGCGGAGATGTTCGGGTTTTCTACGGTACTGAGATCGGCGACACAGGGCAAGGCGCAGTTTACCATGGAATTTTCCCTTTACCGCCAGGTGCCCGCCGCGATTGCGGAAAAAATCGCCGAAGAGATTGCGGCCCGGAAGAAGCATGCCGCTTGACAAATCCATGGCGGTGGTAATCGAACTCAAAGGCAGGAGGATCAAAATGCTGAAAAAGGACCTTATTTCAAGAAGTCCCCTCCGTCAGATGGGATATGAGCATGACGACATCATTCCCGAAGGGGGGTTCGGTGCCGTGCTGGCCCGGGCCGGGGTGGGAAAAACGGCACTGCTGGTGCAGTTCGCCCTCAACACGATGCTCCGGGGCAAACGGGTTCTTCATGTAAGCCTTCAGGACCCGGTGCAGAAGGTGGATGTGTGGTACCGGGAACTGTTTCACCACCTCGCCGTTCAGTATCAGGTAGGTCAGATCCGGACACTCTGGGAGGAGATCCTGCCCCTTCGTTTTATCATGACCTTCAAGGTAGAGGGTTTCAGCGTCCCCCGGCTCCGGGAGCGCCTCAACGACCTCACGGAACAGGGGATATTCCGGCCCGAAGCGATCATTATGGACGGTTTGATCTGTGATGACGGTGCGGAACCAGTCCTCCGGGAGATGAAGGCGATGGTAGAGGAGCTGGGACTGCGGGCCTGGTTTACCGTGCACGTCCACCGGCAGGTAAAGGCGGATGAGGACGGGGTTCCCAAGCCGCTCCTGCCGGCGGATGAACTGTTCGATGTGGCGCTCCTCCTGGTGACCGAGGGTAATGAAATGCATATCCGGGACCTCAAGAGCAGCCAGATCCCTTCCCCACGGCCGGTACTGATCCTCGATCCCGCCACGATGCTCATCAAGGAAAGCGCCGCCGTCGCCTCCTGAGCTTCTATAACACTGTTTTCAGGGCTTGGAGGAAACGATGGACGTTTTCTTCCGACGCCGTATGGCCCATCAGGCCGATACGCCAGATCTTGCCCGCCAAGGGTCCGAGCCCGCCTCCTATTTCGATCCGGTGATCGCTGCGCAGCCGCCGGCGCACCGCCGCCTCGTCTATCCCTTCCGGACAGAGCACCGTGTTCAACATGGGCAGGCGGAAAGGTTTCTCCACCAGCATTTTCAATCCCAAATCCTCTATGCCCCGGACCAGCAGCTCGTGATTGCGGCGGTGACGCGAGAAGACTCCTTCCATACCCTCGGCGATGATCAACTGCAGGGACTGGTAGAGGGCATAAAGCATGTTCACCGGGGCGGTGTGGTGATAGACCCTGCTTTTCCCCCAATAATTGATGATCATGGAGAGATCGAGATACCAGTTCGGGACTTTGTTGCGGCGGTGATTCAGTCTGGACACCGCCTTTTCGGAAAAGGAGAGGGGGGAGAGACCGGGGGGACAGGAAAGGCATTTCTGCGTGCCGCTGTAGAGGGCGTCGATTCCCCAGGCGTCCATATTCACCTCGATCCCGCCCAGGCTGGTCACCGCATCGACGAGGAAGAGACAATCTTCGTTTTTGTCGAGGGCGCCGATCTCGGCTACGGGGTTGCACACCCCGGTGGAGGTTTCCCCATGGACCACCGCCAGGAGCCGATAATCCCTTTCCCGCAGCCGCGACGACACGGCCGCCGTTTGTACCGGTGTCCCCCAGGGAAATTCGATGACATCGACCTCCGCTCCGAGCCGGAGGGCGACCTCCCGCATCCGCATGCCGAAGACCCCGTTGATCAATACCAGTACCCGGTCACCCGGTTCCACAAGGTTGACGAAACAGGCCTCCATCCCGGCGGAACCGGTTCCCGATACCGGCACGGTGAGGTTGTTTTCCGTTTTCATGATCCTCTGCAGCAGGAGCTTCAGTTCATCCATGATCGACAGGAAATAAGGGTCCAGATGGCCCAGCGTCGGCCGGGCCAGGGCCCGGTAAACGGCGGGGGGGACACAGGATGGACCCGGTCCCATGAGGAGAATTTCTTCAATGTTGTCGAGAAGATTTTTATCCATGCTTGTACCTCCTTTATAAAGTTTTGTTATTTGGGCTGATCAGTGATTTCAACTCCCGATAGCGAAGCACTCCTTGCAGGCTCAGGATGGTCAAACCCGTCAGTATGAGCAGCATCCCCATCCCTTCCCAGGGCGTCGGGCGTTCCCCGAGCTCGATGGCGGCGGCGATCATACCGATCACGGGCGTCGCCAGCGTCGCCATACTGGCCATGCCCGCCGGGAGAGCCTTGAGCAGGTAAAACCACAGCAGCAGGGCCAGGGCCTGACTGATCACCGAACTGAAAGTGAGACCGGCGATAAAATAGGGCGTCCATTGCACCGGTGGACCGGGAACGAGTCGGGCAATGAGGATCAGGGGGAGGGAGCCGAGGAACATCTGCCAGGCCGTAAGGGAAATAAGCTCGAGGGAATATTTCTTCCACATGAACTTTGTCAGGACGGCGCTTCCTGCCCAGGCGATTCCCGAAGCCACGGCGAGGATATTGCCGATCGTTCCGGAGCGCAGCTTCCCGGGTTCGAGGATGACCATGAGACCGGCAAAGGCGAGGATAACGGCGAGCCATTGCGCCCCGGCAAGACGTTCCGCCAGGAGGGGCCAGGCAAGGATCAGCACCCAAAAGGGCATAATATACACGAGGATGGCGGTTTTCCCCACGGCGCCGTAGTAAAGGGCCAGGGTAACCAGACCGATGCAGCCGGTGGTGGAAAGGAGACCCAGGGAGAGGGTCATAAATAATTCCTTCGGTTTCAACGGCTTTCCCTGCACGAGGAGGACGAGGAAGAGGCTCGCCGCCCCGATGGAGGTGCGCAGGGCTGCGAAATCAAAGGGCGAAGCGTAATGCAGACATTCCTTCATGACCACCCAGTTGTAACCCCAGATTCCCGAAAGGGCAACGACGGCAATCACGGCGGCTTTATTTACCTGTGGGGGTGAAGATATCATTCGGGAAGGGGCCAACGCCTATTGCTTGACACTCAACACCTTGAAAGGATCAGGATACGCTGTCGAGAGACGGACTTCGGAACGGGGATGAAAACACCGATCCGACTTTCAATCCCTCCCCGTCTGCCCGGGGATGGGAATATAAATGCTAGTGATTATCGGCTTTTGAGACATTACTATCGGAAAAAAGAAAACGAGGTCCGCATATGCCGTCCGATTGCAGGCTGGAGTCACGTCTCCAATTGGTTGGTCTTCTCCGGGTGGCAATCACCACTAAGACCCTGTCAGGCTTATCGTGTTCGATTCCAGCGACATAACACGTAACGCACATCGCAGATGCCTCGTTTGATTTATCTATATCCATTCCGATCCCTTTTGTCAAGCGTGCCGTGGCCGCCTTTTCCGCACCGTCCCAAAGGGCCCCCGCGCATGGAAAGGAACTGAAAAGAGGGCGACGCCGTATATTCTTGACAGCGGATTGCAACCGACGGACGATCGTCGGCGGGAAGCCCTCACCCGGTGCGGCGACGTGCGGGGTGGGCGGCTGACGTCGGAACCGGAACGGCGACACTTCTTGAGACCGGTTTATAAGGCCTTGACAATTCCCCGTCAATCCATTAGCGTACCGCCCATTAACGAGCGTCGAGGTAAAGAGCGATATGATCGGAGTGCTGATTACCACCCACGGGGAACTGGGGCATGAATTGATTAAGGCCGCGGAACTGATCAAAGGCAACTTGAAGGGGGTGGCCCATATTTCCGTGGATCAAACCAAGGGGATGGAAGACATAAAGAAGGAGATCAGTACGGCCATAAAAAGACTCGACCAGGGTAAAGGGGTGATCATCTTGACCGATCTCTTCGGGGGAACACCGTCCAACATCTCCCTTTCCTTTCTCAAAGAGGGAAAGGTCGAGGTAATTACCGGCGTCAACCTGCCCATGCTCCTCAAACTCAGTGATGCCCGGAGCGATATGAGCCTCCGGGAATTCGCCAATTTCATCAAGGAATACGGGATAAAAAACATATATTTGGCCAGCGAGATACTCAACAAGAAGATCGGCGCCTGAGTTTATGAACTACGTCCTCGTCAGGGTGGATAATCGCCTCGTCCACGGACAGATCCTCGAGGCATGGATTCCCTTTCTGAAAGCTTCCCAGATTATTGTGGTCGATGATGAAGTCGCCAGCGATTTCTTCCGGGAGACGGTCATCAAGATGGCGGTTCCCAGCGAGGTGGAAGTGAAGATCAAAGGGGTCGAGGATTTTGTCCGGGACGCGATCAAGGAGGCACCCGGCGGAACAAGAACGATCGTTCTGTTTTCTAACATCTGGGACGCCCTCCGCGCCTATGCCCTCGGCTTTGTTTTCGATAAGATCAATATCGGCAACATCTACAATGAAGAATGCCGTCACAAGCTGTCGGCCTGCGTTTTATTGAGTGACGAGGACCTGGACAGTATCCGCAGCCTCCTGCAGCGGGGGGTGAACATCGAGGTGAGGCGTGTACCCAGAGAACGTCCCGTCAGTATTGCGGAGCTGCTTAAACCGCTTCTATAGCGTCGAGCGGACGAAAAGCATATGTTTTTGGAAATGACGGCTGTGTCCATCGTCGGCGGGTTTTTGTGCTTGGACCGCACCTGTGTGCAAATGATGATCTCCCGGCCCGTGGTCGTCGCGCCGCTGGCGGGATGGGCCCTGGGCGACATCCGGACCGGTTTGATCGTCGGGGCGTTTCTGGAACTGTTGTGGATCGATAAACAGCAGATCGGTATTTATGTGCCTCCCAACGATTCTCTGCTCGCCATCGTCATCGTTACTTCGCTCCTCCTGGCCGATGTGGAACTTACCACCCGGCGTCAGGAACTGACGGCCTTTGCCTTTTTATCCATGATTCCGATGGGTTATCTAACAACAAAATTGGACGCCGCTCTCATCCGGGGGAACGAAACCCTTTCCGAAAACGCCCTCAGAGCGGCGGCTGCCGGCGATGTCAAAGCGATACGCCGGCAGCACCACCAGGCTGTCCTCCGGACCCTCGCCGCCTATGTGTCCTTTTTGTTTCTCGCCTCGGCCGCCGGGATCGTTCTGGTCGGAGCGCTCTTTCCCCTCTTGCCCGCCCGTGCGCTTCGGGCCTTGCAGCTCATGTACGTACTCATCCCCGTGGTCCTCATTGCCGTTTCTCTGAACACCATTAAATTCCGCCGGTTGGGACCTGTCTTTTGTGCCCTGGTCCTGGCCTCGCTGGTCGTTATCGAGCTGCTCCATGCCTTTTGAGGAGATCCGGATCCGTCCCATGGAAAGGGGAGACATCGCCATCCTGGCGGAATTGGAGAAAGAATGTTTCGGGGAGCCGTATACCGCGGCCGTCTGGGAACAGGAGCTGGCGAATACCCTGGCCCGGACCGATGTGGCCGTGATCGCCGGCGACGGTTTAAGGGCGGCGCCGGTGGGATACATAAATTACTGGATCGTTGGTGACGAGGGGCAACTGCACCGTCTGGCCGTGAAGGATGCGTACCGAGGGCGCGGCATCGCCGGCCGGCTGCTCCGGCACCTTCTGCAGTCCCTCCGGAGGTCGGGGGTGGCGACTGTCCAGCTGGAGGTGCGCCGGTCGAACATTCGGGCGGTGAAATTGTATGAAAAATTCGGGTTTCAGGAAACGGGACGGCGCCGGGGGTATTATCATGATGCCGGTGAGGACGCCCTGCTTTTGACCGGCGCTGTCGGAAACTGCGGGGTCATGTGAGCGGGAAAAGATTCTTTTGACATGAACTCGGGAAATGTCATCTACAACCGCCGGCTCAAGGCGGGTGATTATCATCTGGCCTTACGCCTGCCCACGGGTTTTGCCGATCCCCTCCCGGGGCAGTTCGTGATGCTGAGAACGACGGCGCCGGCACCCCTTTTGTCGCGTCCCTTCAGTGTCTATCGCTTTACCCGTCATCGCGGTCATGTCGTTCTGGAGCTTCTGTACCGCGTCGTCGGCGGGGGAACTAAATTGTTTTCCCAAATGCCCTCCGGTACGGAGGTAAAGGTACTCGGGCCGCTGGGCCGCGGCTTCCGGATCGGCAGGGCGGTCAGGAATCATGTCTTGATCGCCGGTGGTATGGGAATCGCCCCGATCAGTTTTCTGGCGGAGTTTCTGCAGCAAACAATGGGCCGTGAAAAGGGGATGACGTTTTGTCTGGGGGCGAAAAGCAGCGATGATTTTGTCGGTCTGGAGCGGCTGGAGGAGATCGGTGGACACTTCCATATCGCCACCGATGACGGTACCCTGGGGACCTGCGGGCTGGTGACGGACATGCTCCCGGGGCTCGCCGCGGGTTGGAATCCGCGGGTCACGAGTCTGTATGTCTGCGGCCCTCCGGGGATGCTCAGGTCCCTGGCCGCCTGTCTCCCCGCCGGTATTCCCTGTCAGGTCTCGATGGAGGCCAGGATGGCCTGTGGGCTCGGAGCCTGTCTCGGCTGCGCCATTTCGACGGTGACGCGCCGCAACAAGATCGTCAAGAAGACCGTATGCCGGGATGGACCGGTCTTCGATCTGCGTGAGATTTGCTGGGAGGCGTTGTGACCGGCGCCCCGCTATCCGGCGGTATGTAAAGAGCGAGGCCCAAAGATCGATGGAAAAGAGACAGGACAAGAAAACAGGACCTTCCGGCAACGGTTCCGCCGGCGGGATGAAGGTCGTTATCGGGTCCCTCGCCCTGAAAAACCCCGTCATGACGGCATCGGGGACCTTTGGTTACGGCGAGGAATATGCCTCCCGTGTGGATCTGAACCGCCTGGGGGCCATCGTCGTCAAGGGATTGTCGTTGCAGCCCCGTTTGGGAAATCCGGCGCCGCGGATCATGGAAACCCCCGCCGGGATGCTCAATGCCATCGGATTGCAGAACATCGGCGTGAGAAACTTTATCGCCGGGAAGCTGCCTTTCCTGAGAGATTTCGATGTGGCCGTAATTGCCAACGTTTACGGGGAAACGGTGGAGGAATATCTGCGGGTGAGCGAACTCCTGACGGCGGCGCCGGGGGTCCACGCCCTCGAGATAAATGTCTCCTGCCCCAATGTGAAAAGAGGCGGCGTCGCCTTCGGGACCGACCCGGATATGGTCGCGGAAGTGACTGCCGGGGTGAGGAGGGTGACCGATCTGCCCCTGATCATCAAGCTTTCTCCGAATGTCACGGATATCACCGTCATGGCCAGAGCCGCGGAAGCCGCCGGGGCGGACGGGATTTCGCTCATCAACACCCTGATCGGGATGTCCGTGGACGTGGAGAGAAGGGTCCCCCATCTGTACAACATCACGGGCGGTTTATCCGGGCCGGCCATCAAACCCGTGGCCCTGAGAATGGTCTGGCAGACGGCGCGGGCGGTTCGGATCCCCGTCATCGGCATCGGCGGCATCGCGACGGCCGCGGATGCCCTGGAGTTCATCATCGCCGGCGCGGTTGCCGTCCAGGTGGGTACGGCAAACTTCATCAACCCGCAGGCGGCGCTGGAGATCATTGCCGGGATCGAAGCGTATCTGGAAAGGCATGGCATCGGGCGGATCGGGGAGCTTGTCGGCTCGCTGCGCACACAGAACCTTTGAGGAGGTGGGTAAGATGGGAACAGGGGAAGTTATCGCCCCGGGGGTATATCTGGTCGGGGGACCGAACATTTCCCGGTCGGAAGACGCAACGGTCTTTATCGTCGACGGCGGCGGGGAACTGGTGATGATCGATGCCGGCGCCGGGCGGAGCGCCCGGATGCTGGAAAACAACATCCGTGAAGTCGGTTTGGAGCCCGGGAAGATCGCCCTGTTGGTGCTGACCCATTGTCACATCGATCATATCGGCGCCGCCGCCTATTTTCGGCGGGAATTCTCGTGCCGGATCGCCATTCATGAGGAAGACGCGGCAGCCGTCGAGAGTGGCGACGCTGTCATGACCGCGGCCAACTGGTATGAAACAGACTTTCCTCCGCTGGCCATCGACGAGAAGTTGTCCGGTCCGGAGGGGGTATGGAAGGTCGGAAACACGGAGCTCCACTGGCTCCACACCCCCGGTCACACCCCCGGCTCCATTTGCCTCTATCTGGATCGGGGCGAACAGCGGATCCTCTTCGGTCAGGACATCCACGGCCCTTTTTTGCCGGCCTTCCGATCCGATCTCCACCGGTGGCGTTCATCCATGGAAAGACTCCTGGAGTTGCATGCGGACATCCTCTGCGAGGGCCATTTCGGTATCTTTCAGCCCCGGGCCGCCGTCGAAAAGTATATCCGCCGCTATCTGCGCCAGTATTCCTGAGGAAAAGGGACAAGGATTCGCACACAGGGGCAGGAGCAGGCGGATCACCGGTTGCGGGTGACCGGGAGCGCCGCTCAAAAGGCGAATCGGCCCTCCGGAAGGGAAAGATAGGCATCCACAACCGCCGCGTCATAGAGGATCCCCCGGTTTTTCATCAATTCCTCCCGGGCGGCCGCCATGCCTACCGCCGGTCGGTAGGGACGGTGGGTGGACATGGTATCGACGACGTCGGCCACGGCGATTATCTTTGCCTCCAGGAGGATTTCCCCTTCCTTCAGACCCCGGGGATAACCGGACCCGTCGAGACGTTCATGATGCTGGAAGATTATCTGGGCGAGGGGGAAAGGGAAGTCGATATTGCTCAGAATCACATTGCCCATCTCGGGATGGGATTTGAGCATCGCCCATTCCGTTTCGCTCAGCTTGCTTGGTTTGCTGAGGATTTCCGTAGGGATACTGACTTTACCGATGTCGTGGATCTCGGCGCTGATCCGCACCAGCTCCCTTTGCTCCTGCGGCAGGTTCATCGCCGTGGCGATGGCATAGGCGATGTCGGCCACGGCATGCTGATGCCCGGCGGTGTAGGGGTCCTTCATTTCGATGACGCTGGAGATCGTGGCGACGATCCCGTCCCTCATCTTCCGGAGCTTCTTGACGGTTTCTTCCAGCTTGATCTTGTTGAGCACATGCTCGTTCACATCATGGGTGATCACGATGGCATGGGTGATCTCGGCATGATCCTGGCTGCGATAGGGGTAGTAGTTGACGTCGTAGTAACGGACGCCGCCATGGTTGAATTCGAATTTTTCCTGGTAATAAACCTCCTCGCCGGCAAAACAGCGTTCCAGATGCCGGCTGATGATTTCCGCGCTTCCCGGCCCCCAGATCTCTTTGACGCTCTTGCCGACGATCTCTTCCGGACTCTTCTTGTGGGCGAGGCAGTATGAATTGCTCACCGCCTCATAACGGTAATTCCTGTCGATCAGGGTCATGAACTCTTTGGCGGTGTTGACGATGAAGGAATACCGGCGCCACTTTTCCTGGGTTCGCCGCAGGGAAGCCTCGACGGCCTGCCGCTTTTCTATTTCCATGGTGAGGAAGTCGTTCTTTTCCCTCAAAAGGGCGCGCTGTTCTTCGGAACGTCGGTAGAGCACGGCATTCTTGAGGGAGGATTGCACGGTGTTGAGCATGATACCCAGGGTGTCGAGATCTTCGGGTCGGAAGGGCGGGCTGTCCTTCTTCCTGAGCAGGATGAGAACGGCCTTGATGTCGTCTTCATCGACGACGGGCAGGGAGAGCATGGAAAAATCCTGTTCCGCCGGTGCGGAAATGCCGGCCTTCATATCCAGAAGGGCCAGTCTTGCCTGACACTCCATGGCATAGACATAATCGCCGTGATCCCGTTTCAGGTCGACCCCGGGGGGGGTAATGATCCGGAAGGGCTCGTCTCCTTCGACGAAATATGCCGCCGTGACCGCCGCCCTGACGACCACCGCGGCTTTGTCGGCCAGGGATTCCATGAGTCTGGAAAGATCGAGGTGGCGATTGGCGGTCTCCGATAGTTCCTTGATGGCCAGCAGATCGCTGGTCCGCTTTGCCAGTTCTCCGCCGACCTCCTCGAATTTTTCAAGCAGGGTCTGAAAAGCACCGCTGATTTCCTTCAAATCATCCTTGTTTTCATAATCAGTCGTCCGAGAAATGGCGAAGTCCCTGCCCGTTGCCGCCTTTTCGGCCTGCTCGGCGAACTTGAAGATGCGGTCGAAAATCTGCCGCAGGGTAATGATCCCGGCCAGAACGACCAGCAGAATCAATAGATAGGCCACCACGTACTCGATGGTCTGAAATGCCTCCTTGATGTAGAGGATGTAGGTGAGGATGCAGAAGGGGAGGACAAAGACCAACCCCTGGATGATGATGAGCTTGTATTGAAGACCCTGGCCCTGAATGCTGAGTTTGGAGAGGCTGGAAAGGGACATATATCTTTACTCCTTGTTGATGACACTGAGCTCATGCCCACCGGAAAGGCACGATGAGACGTGAAAATAGTCGGCTACTTGCCGACATTTTCATATTTGTTGACAGGGATGACCCGAAAATTTACTCAACCAATCGATAATCTGTTTCTTTTCTTACGCCCGGCTGCGAACGGGAATTGTTTGCACTTCTACCACACTCAGCAGGAGAAGACCATCGTTATTTCTTCAGGGCATCTCCCGGAGGGCGTCGATTTTTTCCTGGAGGCGTTTGGGAGATACGGGCTGTGATGTTTTCAGCTCCTGGGCGAAAAGGGAGATTTTGTATTCCTCGATAAACCAGAAAAGATCTTCCCGGGCCTGTCGCCTTTCCGGTGTGGTCGCCTCTGTTTCCGCAGCGACGAGTCGCCGCCACTGCTCCAGGTAGCTTTCCACTGCGCCGGTTTTTTCCCGGGCCTTTTCGAGATTCAACATCCCCCTTTCCGCCCGGATGATCAGGCCGCGGAGGAAACGCGACAGCTCCTTGATCCGCTCGTCCGGATACCGGAGGAGAAAATCTTCCGGAACCAGCCGGTTGAGTTCCCCGCGCAGGAGATCCAGATATTCCCGATGCGCTTTCCGGCGACCATACTGTTTTTCCAGACGCTCCAGACAGGACGACACCTGCGCTTTGGCTGCCAAAACCGGCGTAGCCAGAGCCGTCACTTCCTGGCCATGGGGGAGGATCTTTCCTTTCACCTCCTCGGCGTATCTATAAAAAGAATCTTTATTACGTATATTTATAGAGAATAGATCAAGTATCGTTTTATCATAAAGTAGCCTTTGCAGCTTCCTGCTTCCCCCGAAAAAGTCCCCAAACTCCTTGAGTTTCTCCGGGGGGAGAATGTTCTTTTTGAGATAACGGCATGATGCCGCGAAGTGTTTTTCGTAGAGGGCCGCCACACCGCGCCGGTGGGCGGCGTCGGCCGCGGCGGGGTTGTCGAAAAGCCGGAGGGAGACGACACCCGGTGCATACCGGAGGGCCGGATAGGCATGGCCCACGGGTTGCTGCGGAGCGCCCAAAGGGATGGCTGCCGGGAGGTCACCGAAATCCCATTGCTGAATGTCGTCCCGTTCCCACTCCCGGCGGGCGTTTTCCAGATGCGTGCTTTGCAGCTCCGGAAGCAACAGCTTGCGTAGGGCCGGCAGGTCGCGACCGCTGGCGAGCCGGCGACCGGCATCGTCCGTCACAAGGTAACGCAGTCTTACGGGAACGGGCAGTTCCTCGCTCCGCCAGAGGTCCGCCGGGACCTCGAGATCATAATGCCTTTTGAGGAGGATACGGAGCGCTGCCGGCAAAGGTCCTTCCTGACCGTCCAGACGGCGGTGCAGTGCTTCCGTAAGTTCCGCCAGCGGGGGAAGACGGCGCCGGAAAGACTTGGGGAGAACGCGGAGCAGTTCCCGGACTGCTTCCCGCCGCAGGCCCGGAACGGCGACCTCGAGGCGGTCGGCAGCTCCAGCGGCGAGCAGCGGCGGCGATATTTGGACCGTGACGCCGTCGTCCTCGCTGCCGGGAGAGAAGTTGTAGCTCAGAGAAACCCGGAGACCCGGCATACAGACTTCGTCCGGCCAGTCCTGCAAGAGACGGTCTGCCGGAGGTTCGAGCAGGATGTCTCCTTCCTGCATATGGAGAAAGAGATCGTTTCCGATCTGCCGGATATGCCTCCGCAGGGCCCGTTCGTCGCTAACCAAAGGCAGCCGTTGCTGATAGAAGGAAAAAACGGCTTCTTCATTCCAGAGCCAATTATGACGGCGCAATTTGTTTTCCATGAGACGTACCTTTGCCATTACGCCGGCATTATGGACGAGAAAGGGATATTCGTTCTTCAATGCCTCTGCCATGATGCCCTCCCGGATGAAGATCTCTCGGGAAAGAACGGGGTCGATGCGTCCATAGGAGAGCACACGCCGGGGCACGATGACGATACCGAAGAGGGAAATCTGAGCGCTTGCCTGTACTTCGCCCCGTTCCCTGTTCCAGAAGGGATCGGAATAGATTGTCCGGCAAAGCGGCCCGGCGACTTCTTCGATCCATTCCGGCTCGATGGCGGCGGCCGTGCGGGCGAAGAGCCTCGAGGTCTCTACCCATTCCGCGGCGACGATCCATGGGGCTGCCTTCTTGAAGAGGGTGGAGCCGGGAAAGATCATGGCCGTCCGGCCTTTCGGAGCGGTGTAGATGTTTCTTTCCTTCCGGACGGCAATACCGGAGAGGAAACCGCTCAAAACGGCCTTGTGGATCAGGGCATATTTTTCGTCATGCCCGCTGTCCCGTCGGCCCGGCGGCAAGGCGTCCGGCGCTTCCGGTCGGGATCCCCGGTTTCCCGGTGTTCTGTCCGGGCTGTTTTCCAGGTTGCTTCCGTTGCGATTCAGCTCGCCGGCGACAATGGTCTGGAGCTGACGATGGAGATCCTGCCATTCCCGCATGCGTCGCCAGGAAAGAAAATTGTCGCGGCAGAATCTCCGCAGCGCTCCTTGTGAACCCGTCTCTTCCCCTATCTCATGGTAGCGTTTCCAAATGTTGAGAAGGGTGATGAAATCCGACGCCGGGTCCTGAAAGCGGGCATGTGCCGCCGCCGCCCGGTCTGTTTGCTCCGGCGGTCGTTCCCGGGGGTCGGCGATGCTCAGGGCGGCGGTGATGATGAGGATCTCCTCGACACATCCCCGGGAAAGCGCCGCCATGATCATCCGGGCGAAGCGCGGATCTATGGGAAGGCGGGCCATGAACCGTCCGGTGTCGGTAAGCGCGGGAGGTTCGCCCCTCCCCACCGCCCCCAGTTCCCGGAGGTCGTCCATAGCGGCATGAAGAAGTCTTTTGGACGGTGGATCGAGGAAGGGAAAATTGTAGACATCCTCGACGTTCAGAAAGAGCATTTTCAGGATTACCCCGGTCAGGTTGGCACGCATGATCTCCGGGGGGGTGAAGGGGGGCCGGGAGAGATAGCTTTCCTCATCGTAGAGGCGGATACAGACGCCTTCCCCCACCCGACCGCAGCGCCCCCGGCGTTGATCGGCGCTGCTCCGGGAAATGGGTACGACCGGCAGCCCGGCGGTGCGGGTCCGGGGATTGTACTGAGCGATACGGGCCAGCCCCGTATCGATGACATAGCGAATATTGGGGATGGTGAGAGAGGTTTCCGCGACATTGGTGGCGACGACGATCTTCTGCCGTTCCGCAGGTCGGAAGACCTGCTGCTGATCCCCCCAGGACAGACGGGAAAACATGGGTAGGATCAGCTTTTCTGTACCGAAACGACCGGTGAGCAGGGCGCAGGTCTCCCGGATATCCTGTTCGGTGGGCATAAAAATCAGGATGTCTCCCGGACCTGGTTCCCCGGCACGGGCGACGATCCGTTCCACTGCCGCCACCGCCCCTTCCACATAGGAGGCGCTGTCCTCCCGGTCGTCATCCCCGGCCAGGGGCCGCCATCTTGTCTCCACCGGGTGGAGACGCCCGGAGATATTGATTATCGGCGCCTCGTTGAAGGCCCGGGCAAACTTTTCCGTTTCCAGGGTGGCCGAGGTGACAATGACCTTCAGGTCCCGGCGTTTGGGGAGGATCGTCCGGAGCAGGCCGAGCAGAAGATCGATATTGAGACTCCGTTCGTGGGCCTCATCGACGATGATCGTGTCATAGCGCCGGAGCAGGCGGTCGTGCTGGGTCTCCTGGAGAAGGATGCCGTCCGTCATCACCTTGATGAGGGGCTGGGGGCCGCACTTTTCGTCGAAACGGATCTTGTAGGCCACGGCGGCGCCTATTTCCTCGCCCATTTCTTCGGCGATCCGCCGGGCGACGGCGACCGCCGCCACCCGGCGGGGCTGGGTGCAGCCGATCAGTCCCCGGCTCCCCCTCCCGGCGTCGAGGCACATCTTCGGCAGTTGGGTAGATTTACCGGTGCCCGTGTCGCCGGTAACGATCAAAACCTGATGTTTCTCCACAGCAGCGACGATTTCGTCTTTCCGTCGACATATGGGCAGTTCTTCAGGGTAGCGCATCACCGGGAGCCGGGCGCGGCGCGCCCCAAAGGATTCTTGTCGCGGCGGCTGGGTATGGTCGACCATAACGGCCCTATTTCACATTTTTCGATCTTCTGTCAACCCGGGGGGCGATCCGGAGTTGACTTTTGGCGAAAAAAACATATAACTTCAGCAAAAAAAAGAGATTATCATCATGCCGCTGCTCACGATATATTTCCAACTTCACCAGCCTTTTCGGCTTCATCCGGACCGGAACAAGTTTCTCTGGGAGGAAAAGAACCGGGAGATCTTTACCAAGGTGGCCGAGAAGTGCTATCTGCCTGCCACCTATCTCTTTACGGAACTGCTGAAGGCATATCCTCAATTCAAGATCACCATGAGCATGTCCGGCGTATTTCTCGAGCAGGCGGAAAACTATGAACCACGCCTGATCCAGGCCCTGCAGCGGCTGGTGGATGCCGGTCAGGAACGGGGACAGATCGAGTTCCTCGATGAAACCTATTATCACTCACTGACGAGCCTGTTTGAGGACCCGGCGAAAAGGGAATTCCGCGATCAGGTATCTCTCCATCGCGACAAGATACGCCGTCTTTTCGGTTTCTTTCCCACCGCCTTCCGCAACACCGAATTGATGTACAACAACAACATCGCCGCCGTCGTGGCGGATATGGGATACCGGGCCATTCTTTGCGAAAAGCGCGACGATATGTTCGACAGCGCCGGTACCCCCATTTCTCCCAACGCCGTTTTCCGCGCCAAGGGGACGAACCTCATCGTTCTGCCGCGCCACCGGGAATTGAGCGATGATGTGGCCTTCCGGTTTCCCCACCGTCCCCTGTCGCCGGACCTGTATGTCTCCTACATCGCCGGTATAGACGGTGAGGCGGTCCTTTTGGGTTTCGATTACGAGCACATCGGCGAGCATATCTGGGCGGACAGGGGCATCTTCGAATTCTGGCGGGACCTTCCCGCCGCCCTGGCCCACTATCCGGCCATCGTCATGGCCAACCCGACGGAGGTCGCCGCACATTTCCAGGATGTACAGTGCCCGACTGTGGATATCGACGGGCTGGCGACCTCTTCCTGGGCCGACGCCACCCGTGATACCTTCGGCTGGCTCGGTAACATGACCCAATATGAATTATTCAAGGATATCGAAGGTATGGAAGCTGATGCCCGCAAGGCAGGCGGGGAGTTGATGACCCGGTGGCGGCATTTGACCACCTCCGATCACGTATATTTCCTCCACGAGAGTATCGGCGAGGATCATGCCGTCCACGCCTATTTCAATCCCTACGGCGGCTCCATATCGCAGCCGACCTATATCCTGACCCGCAAGATAGACCAGCTCCTCAACGATCTCCAGCGGTTCGAGATCATCAAAAGGAAGGAGAAGACGGCGGTTTTGATCATCACTCCCGAAACGGGTCCCCTGCCGGAAGAAATGGGCGATCTGGCCAAATATATCTCCGGCAAGAGCGGCGGTCAGGGAGAGGTGGTATCGGCCCTTTGCGAAGGGATGACGGAACGGGGCATCCATGTCCATCTGGTGACTTTGAACCTGAAACGGCGCTTCCAGCGGGAGTGCAATCTGGATGAATGGGAATGGCGCGAGCAGCGTTACAAGCTCGATCCGAAGCGTATCCATTTGGTCAGCTCCGCTGTTTTTGCCGACAGTATGAGCGCCTATGCCGGCAACCAACTGCTCACGGCGGCGGAATTCCAGCGGGAGATAGTCAACAACGTCATCAAGACGGTCCGGGCCCAGCATCAGGGAAAACTCATCCTCCACAGCCATGACTGGATGGCCGGCGGGATCATTGCCGCCTATGCCAAGGAAACGGGCTTGCCGCTCCTCCACACCGTCCACAATGTCTTCACCGCCAACCTGCCCGTGGAGTACCTCGGGGGGGTGAATTGGCAGAGTTACGCCCACAACCTCTATTTTACCGTCGATCAGGGGCGGGAGTGCATCGATTGTCAGGCAACGGCCATCAAAAACGCCACGGTGATCAATTTCGTCGGGGAACGATTTCTTAAGGAGGTGGTGGACGACTACTTTCTGGACCGGCCGATCATCCCCCCCAGCGTCCGCCGGGAGGTGCAGGCCAAATTTCATTACGGTGCCGCCCAGGCGATCATCAATGCTCCGGCTTCCCAAATGTACCCGGAAAATTGCCCGCATCTCGTGCGGACCTACGGTGTAGACGACGAGGTCCTGGCGGCGAAGGAGGAGAATCGCCGCGAATTTCAACGCCGCCTCGGGTTGAACATCGATCCCGGTGCCATCCTTTTCTACTGGCCTTCCCGTCTCGACCCCTTTCAAAAAGGCGTCGAGCTTTTGGAGGGCATCGCAAAAGAATTCGTGAACGCCTATCCGGATGTTCAGATCGCCATCGTGGGCGACGGGGTGGGGAACGACCGCACGCATGTGGACATCCTGGGACGTATCGCCTATTCTTCCGGGGGACGGATCGCCTACCAGCCCTTCAGCGAAAGTCTCTCCATGCTCGGATATGCCGCCGCCAGCGATGTTTTCGGGGCCTCACTGTACGAACCGTGCGGTCAGATCGATCAGGTGGGTAATCTTTTCGGCGCCACGGCGACCAACCGGGACACCGGCGGCTATCACGACAAGATCAGGGAATTGCGCCTGAAGGAGGACGGTGCCCCCCAGGATGTGGGGAACGGTTTCCTCTTCCGGGATTACGATACCGGCGGACTCTGGTACGCCCTGGACAAGAGCGTCCGTTTTCACCGGAAGCCCCGGGAGGTCCGGGAGGCCCAGATCAAAAGGATCATGAGGCAGGCCCGGGAGAGATACGACCTGGGCACCATGATCGCCGAATACATTCGTATTTATGAGCGTCTCAACGGCGACCAGCCCCTGTCGTAAATGACGCCGCCGCCCGCGGGAAAAGCATCGGCCGTGCCGAGCGTGTTTCCGCCGCGGGACGGCGCCTCCCTGCTTTCTTCATCGCCGCCAGCCCATATCCAGGGGGAGATTCTTCGGCGCCTCCAGGGTGACGGACGTCAGCAACTGCCGCTTGGCCCCCGCCGGCACCTCGAGCAACCAAACCTGCGTGTCCGGAGTGGTGGTGACGGGAGCGGGTTCGCTTTTCAGGACAATTTGGATCCGCTCGTCCCGGGACTGAGGCCGGGGTTCTTCGACCCGGACCTGCACCGCATGACCACGGGCGTTGACGA
The DNA here is from genome assembly GCA_035448805.1 of Syntrophales bacterium. GTDB lineage: Bacteria > Desulfobacterota > Syntrophia > Syntrophales > UBA8958 > UBA8958. The sequence goes on along the minus strand of DAOTJR010000001.1, from coordinate 129,702 downwards.
CATCTATCCGCCACTCCCACCGGAAGGTCTGCTTGTCCGCAAAGAGGGTTTTTTCCCCCGCCGCCTTGTCTAGCAGCACGGCCGTGGCCTTGACCAGGGGGTCGGTGCCGAAGAAGACGGTTCCCTCCCGACCGGTAAGCGCGAAAGGCCGTTTGCCCACCAGGGCGCCGTCGATGAGGAACAAAGCCGTCCCTTCGGGAATCTCCCTGTCCTCGTCAAACTTGACCACCCCCCGGAAATAGACCTCTTCTCCCTGGGAAGGCCTCGCCAGGTGCAGAAACTCCACCGGCCATTCCTCCTCCCGTATCTGGATGCGCTGTCGTTGACCGGCGGCCAGGTTCCGCTTGCCGATCTCCCAGACATGAAAGGCGCTTTGCCTGGTCAGGGTCGGTGCCGCCCCGGCATTTTCCTCTGCGGCTTCCACGGTCATGGCTTCCCGCGCCAAGGCGGAACGGTCGGCTTTTTGGGGGCGGAAAAACAATCTTTCCCGGGGTTTGATGATCCAGGGCGGGATTTCGCCGGGGACAATGGTCTTCCGTGGTTGCAGGGTCGCCAGACGGATATTGACATGACGCCAATCCAGGCCGGAACTCTGCCAAATTTCCGCGTCCCAGGTAAAGCGGAGCCGCTGTTGCCGGGGCTGGGCCTCCAGACGGTACAGGGACGACCAGCCGCAGCCGGCCATGACATAACCGTAGGCCAGTGTGGCTTCGGGAGTAGCGGCTCCGGCAAGGATCACCGTCACTTCCCAGGATGTCTCTTTCCTGCCGGAGGTCTGGATGAGATTATCCTCGCGTTCCTTGATCTTTTTTGCCAGCTCCGCCAGCAAGGGTTCGAGGGCCAGTTTGTCCTGCATGGTTTTCTTCATGTTTCTGCCGATGGCGGTGGACATGTTTCCGGCGTCGGCGACGGTCTTCATCCGGGCCTTGGTCTGCAATTGCCAGAACTGGAGCTGTGTATCCAGCGCCTTGATATCGGCCTGAAGACGGTTATGTTCCTTCTTGAGGCCGTCGAGTTCCTTTTTCAAGGCCAGCACGGCGTCTTCATCTTGGCGGGTGATCTGGCGCCAGCGCTGGTCCATGACCTTCATGGTCTGGGGGGTGATGATCTTGGTAACCAGGGTCTCCGGATCGGCCTGGCCGGGAATTATAAACACGGCCTGGCTGAGCCGGTTGTCGGTCTCTTTCAGACGCACTTTCTGGATCTCGTTGATCAGGGCCGATGTCGGATAGAGGGTTGCTTCCACCGGGGCGGCGGGGGCATAGCCGGACGACAGAACCGAAAGCATCAGGACAACGAGAATGATCTTCAAAGTTTGTTTTGGCATAGTCAATTCTCCTTCCGAATGAGTTGCCCGCATTTTTAGTCAGAAAATACAACGGGGTGATTTCCATAAACCGTTTTCATCGTTCGCGGGTGCCGCCCCGACATGAAAATTTAAATGAAACCCCCATGACGGCGTGCCGTCACAAAGCAGGATGAAAATTGTGGACGCGCTCCGCAGTGTCCGCAGCGGCACCGTTAACGATAAACATTTGTAGATCAATAACATATGAGCGCATTTGCGAGTGAAATGTCGGCAAGGGTCCGATTGTTATCACGTTTCCATATGTCCACACCGGGCATGGGGGGGTTGTGTAAAAACGTCCGTGGCGGCCTCGTGGGGCGCCTGTATAGGGGTGGCCGGGGTGGTAATCCCTCATCAGCGGTCCTTCCTGATCCTTGCCGCTATCTCCTCCACGGCATCCATCGCCGCCTCCACATCCAGGGTCCGCAGCCGGCGGTCCTTCATGACGACCTTTCCGGCGATGATGCTGGTCCGGACATCCGCCCCCCGGGCGGCATATACGAGCTGAGAATAGGGGTTGTACATCGGGGTAAGATGGGGTTGGCCGAGATCGACAAGGATGATGTCCGCTTCCTTCCCCACGGCGATGACACCGGTCGTGCCTTCTAGTCCCAGGACTTTCGCCCCGTCCGCAGTGGCCATTCTCACCACGGCGGCGGCGGACAATACCCGGGGATCGTTATGGAATACCTTGTGCAATTTGGCGGCGCTGTCCATTTCCCCGAACATATCGTGATCGTTGTTGCTGGCACAGCCGTCCGTACCCAGACCGACGGTCACCCCGGCGGCGAGGAGGGCGGGAACGGGACCGACACCGGTGGCCAACTTCATGTTGCTTTGGGGATTATGGGACACCTTGACCTGATTTTTTGCCAGGCAGGCAATCTCCTCCCCGTCCAGCCAGTTGCAATGGACAGCCACCGTCATGGCATCGAGGACGCCGAGCGCTTCGAGATAAAAGACCGGGGCGGTGCCGTAACGCTTGCTTATTATCAGTCTTTCCTCAGACGTTTCGGAGAGATGGATCAAAAACAGGGCGTTGTGACGCCGGGCGACATCCTTGATGGCCCGGATGGTGCGGGGTGAGCAGGTGTAAGGGGAGTGACAGAAAAGGGCCGGCGTGATTAATGGCTTTTCCTCTGCCCATTTTTCCAGATATCTTTCCGCCGCGGCGACGTGCCCGGCGACATCGGCATCGTCCACCCGGTCGATGTCGGCGTCCAGGATCCCCATACCGGCGACGCAGCGCATGCCGGTTGCCAACGCCGCCCGGGCGATGGCGCCGGCGTGGAAATAGCCGTCACAGAAAGTGGTCGTTCCGGACAGGATCATCTCCGCGATCCCCAGCAGGGCACCGGCACTAACCATTTCCCGGCTGACGTATTTCATCTCCGCCGGGAAGATGTGATCGCGGAGCCAGTCCATCAGGGGGAGATCGTCGGCCAGGCCGCGGAAACAGACCATGGGCACATGGGTGTGGGTGTTTATGAGTCCCGGCATGATCAAACATCCCGTGGCGTCGATGACCTCCCGCGGGGCATAGAGGCTGGTCAGGGGATCGTGGGCGGCGGCGATGAACAGGATCCTGCCGTCGCGGATGCCGATGAGGGGGGCTTCGACGATCTCTTCGGCGCCGGCGAGGGTCAGCAGTCTGCCGCCCTTAATGAGAATGTCGATGGGGGCGCGGCAATTTTGCACGGACTTTCCTCGTCGATCACGAAAAGCTGTTTTTTATCTGCACGGCTAGTTCGTTGACCCGTTTCATGGCTTCCTCCTCGTCGAGGGTTTGAATCCGGCGCCCTTCCATGACGGTTTTGCCGTTAATGATAACCGTCTCCACATCCGCACCGGTGACCGCGTAAACGAGATGGGAATACTCGTTGTACAGCGGCGTCAGGTGGGGCTTCCGGGTATTGATCAGAATTACGTCGGCCTTTTTCCCCGGCGCCAAAACACCGGTAAGACCACCCATGCCCAGGGTGTAAGCCCCTGTTGCAGTGGCCATCCGGACCACCGTCGGGGCGGGGAGGAGGGTGGGGTCGAGGGCCGCCACCTTGGCCAGCTTGGCCGCCGTATCCATCTCCTGAAACATGTCGAGGTTGTTGTTGCTGGCACAGCCGTCGGTTCCCAGGGCGACAGCGAGGCCCCGGGACAGCATTTTCGCTACCGGCGCCACACCGCAGGCGAGTTTCATGTTGCTCTCCGGATTATGGACGACTTTGCAGCCATGATCGGCGCAAATCGCGATATCCTCTTCATCCATGCACACCCCGTGCAGGAAAACCGTTTTCTCGTCGAGGCACCCCAGATCGCGCAGATGGAGAATTGCCCTTTTGCCATATTTATCGTTGAGTTGCCGAACTTCGGCCTGGTTTTCGAGGAAGTGGACGGCGTAGGGGACATCGCAGTCGCGGGCCAGGGCTTTGGCATCCTTCAAGAGGGCATCCGCGCAGGTATAGAGGGCATGGGGTTGAACGGCGATCTGCACCAGGGGGTCGCCGGACCATTTTTCGATCAGACTCCTGGTGTACTTGATCCCGGCCGCCGGCGATGCGATATTGGCGGACGGAAAATCATACAGGACTTCCCCGACCAGGCATCTCATGCCGGCCTGTTTTGCCGCCTGCGCCGCCTCGTCTTCGAAAATGTACATATCGCAGAAGGTGGTCGTCCCGGATTTGATCATCTCCGCGCAGGCAAGCATGGTTCCCCAATAGACGAGTTCCGGGGAGAGATTCCGTGCCTCCGCCGGCAACATGTAGTCGTTGAGCCAGCTCATCAGTTCCATGTCATCGGCAATCCCGCGAAAGCAGGTCATGGCGGCGTGCGTATGGCCGTTGACAAGCCCCGGCATCACGATGTGGTTGCGGGCGGAGATGGTCTTCCGGCCGGCGAATCTGGCCTGGAGGTCTTCGGAGGGGCCGACGGCGACGATTGCATCGCGATCGATGGCGACGGCGCCGTCCCCATGGATCGTACCCGCTTCGTCCATGGTCACCACCCGGCCGCCGGTGATGAGGATATCTACAGTTTCCATCATAATTCTCCTTCTCCTTCCGGGGGAGCAGTCCGCATAGGTGCGACGACAAGGCGCCGCCTTCCCCAACTGGGTCGCGAAAAAATATACAACGAAACACCGGAATGTGATTTTGCATATCTGGAGGAAAATGTCCAGCAGGAGAAAACAGGGCAGGCAAAAGAATCCCGGTGACGTTCCGGAGGGAGGCCGCATCGATACCAGCCGCCGCCCCGGGGCATACCCGGAGAGACGTCATATCATAAGAATATTCAGTTCTTTAACGACATTTTACAGAAACGTTATCAATTATTGTCCGGGTGTGCTAAGGAATTCTCTCCTCCGGAGAAAATCGTCGGGGGTGAGGCGATATTTTTCCGCGGCTGCAGACATGGAGAACAGCGGCGGTCCTGCCGCCGGCGACGCAGACCGCGCCGCCCAGGGGAATACCGAACGATGGACCGGCAAAAGCAGGCTTACGGTTATGCAATCCTCACCGTTCTTTTCTGGTCAACGGTAGCCACGGCATTCAAGATAACCCTCCGTCATCTCACCTTCCTGGAGATGCTCCTGTATGCCTCCCTGATCTCGGCCGTAACCCTGGGGACGGTGCTGTGGTGCCAGGGCAAATGGCCCCTCCTCGGAAAATGCTCCCGGCGCGATTACCTTCACTCTTTAGTCCTGGGTTTCCTCAATCCCTTTTTGTACTATCTGATCCTCTTTAAGGCCTACGCCCTCCTGCCCGCGCAGGAAGCCCAACCGCTTAACTATACCTGGCCCCTGATGCTGGTCCTGCTGGCATCCCTCACCGGCAGGGAAAGGCTCACGCTGCCGCGGATGATGGCCATGCTCTTGAGTTTTTTGGGGATTCTTACCATTTCCACCCGTGGTGACCTGTTGAGTTTCCGGGTGACGAATCTTCCCGGGGCGCTATTGGCGGTCGGCAGCTCCGTCATCTGGGCGGCATATTGGCTGGCAAATCTAAATGACCGCCGCGATGAAGGGGTGAAACTCTTTCTCAATTTTGTTTTCGGGTTTGTCTATACCCTGCTCCTGGCCGTGCTGACGGGTCTCGGAACACCGGCATGGCCCGGACTGGCCGGGGCGGTTTACATCGGCGTTTTCGAGATGGGGATCACCTTTTTCGTCTGGATGAAAGCCCTGACCTTGTCCCGAACCGCCGCGCAGGTGACCCGCCTGATCTACCTGTCTCCCTTCATTTCTCTTGTTTTCATTCACTTTGTGGGCGGTGAAGAGATCCGCATCTCCTCCTTTGTAGGCCTGATTCTCATTGTCACCGGGATAATTTTGCAGGAACGGGTGAGTCGGGGTGCACCGGATGAAGAGGCGTCAAAAAACTGTTGACTCTGATGAGTCCTTATAATAGTCAACTTCTTTACTTTTTTTCTTGGGTATGGAGAAATTGGCCGGGGAGAAGTTCTTTATCCGTACTTTTGGATGTCAGATGAACGTTCATGATTCCGAGCAGTTGGCGACGATTATGACCGAAGCCGGATACGAGCGGACCGGAGACGAGGGCGCCGCGGCGGTCATCCTGGTAAACACCTGCAGCATCCGCGACAAGGTGGCGCAGAAGATCGTCAGTCAGCTTGGGCGCTATCGCACCCGGAAGATCAAGAATCCCGGACTGATAATCGGCGTCGGTGGTTGCCTCGCCCAGCATTGGGGACGGGAAATTTTCAAAAGGGCGCCCCATGTGGATCTTGTTTTCGGAACCCACGTCCTCCATGAGGTGCCGGAACTGGTCGGGAGGGTTAAAAACGGATACCGGATGGTTATGGACACGGCTTTCCGGGAGGATATCCCCTCCCTCGACATCTGTGCCGCCGTCACGAACGGTAACGGCAGATTGAATTTACAGGCCTTCGTCACGATCATGCAGGGCTGCGACAACTTTTGTGCCTATTGTGTGGTCCCCTATCTCCGGGGCAGGGAAAGAAGCCGTCCGGCGGCGGCCATTATCCGAGAAATCGAGGCTTTGGTGGGCCGGGGCGTTCGCGAGGTCACCCTTTTGGGCCAGAACGTCAATTCCTACGGACGGGGTCTGGCGGAAGAGACTTCTTTCCCCGCCCTGTTGGAAAAAATCAACGCCATTCCCGGACTGGAGCGGATCCGTTTTACCACTTCCCACCCCAAAGACCTGAGCGACGGGCTGATCTCCTGCTTCGGAAGGCTGGAAAAGCTCTGCGAGCATATTCATTTACCTTTCCAGGCCGGAGCGAACAGGGTCTTGGAAAGGATGAACCGGGGTTACACGAGGGAAGAATATCTGAGCCGTATCGAAATGTTGCGGAAGCGATGCCCCGATATCGCCGTCACGGCCGATGTGATGGTGGGGTTCCCCGGGGAAACGGAGACGGATTTCGAGGCTACCCTGACGCTCATGGAAGCGGTACGCTTCGACGGATTGTTTTCTTTCATGTACTCGGAGCGGGAGGGGACGCAGGCCCTGTCATTCGCAGATAAGGTGCCGGAACAGGAAAAGAGACGCCGGTTGATGATCCTCCAGGCCCTTCAGGATCGTCACACCCTGGAAAAGAACCGGGCCCTGATCGGTAAACCCGTATCCGTCCTCGTCGAGGGGGCGAGCAAAAACGACCGTCGGGAAATGACGGGCCGGACACGGACGAACAAAATCGTGAATTTCGCCGGTTCCGGTGATCTGCGGGGGCAGACGGTGTCCCTGTGCATTACCGCGGCATATTTGCATTCGCTTCGCGGCGAGCCGAGAAAAGAGGGAAAGGCTGATGTTTATAGAAATGAAGATCGCCGGGCTGACCATTGACCCCATAACCAGTACCCCGATCGTGATTCTCAAGGACCGGGAGGAAAAAAAGGCCATCCCCATCTGGATCGGACTTTTCGAGGCCAGCGCCATCGCGACGCAACTGGAAAAGATTACCTTCTCGCGGCCCATGACCCACGATCTGATCAAGGATATCTTGAGGACCGTGGAAGTAGATGTGGACCGGGTGGAAATTCACGATCTTCGCAACAACACCTTTTTTGCGAATATCCATTTGCGCGGCGAAGGAAGGCACTTTGTCGTCGATGCCCGTCCCAGCGATGCCATCGCCGTGGCCATACGTACGGATGCCCCGATTTTCGTCGCCGAAAAGGTGATCGAAAAATCCCGAAATGTGGACATCGGGGCCAATGTGGCGGACATGGAGAAGCTGAAGGAGGAAAAATTGAAGGAATTTCTCGAAAATCTTTCCCCGGAGGCCTTCGGCAAATACAAAATGTAGGCGGCACGGTAGACAACGATGGCAGCGGAAAAGACCCTGGCGGCAGCGCAGCGGGATTTCGGAATCCATCTGGCGATGGAGCGGAACCTCTCCGCCCGGACAATAGCGAGTTACCTTTCCGATATTACTGGTTTTTATTCTTTCCTGTGTGCGGGGAAGGAAGAGGCGTCTTATCTGGAATCCACCCCGGTGCGGTCCCTGGAGCAACTGCAAATCCGGGGGTACCTGGCCTCCCTGTACCGGCGGCGCCTGAAGAAATCGTCGGTGGGGAGAAAGCTTGCGGCGCTAAATACCTTCTTCCGTTATCTCCTCCGCGAGGGATGGATCGCGGAGAATCCCGCCGCGGGATTGTCCGCCCCCCGGAAGGACCGGCTCATGCCGGTCCACCTGACTGTCGACGAAACCCATGCTCTCCTCGACCATCCCTTCCCGGATGACGACCGGGGGAGACGTGACCGGGCCGTGCTGGAGCTTTTCTACTCCACCGGTATCCGCCTCCGGGAGCTGACGGACCTCAACAGGGAGGATGTGGACTTTGCACAGTCCTTGATCAGGGTCCGCGGCAAGGGGAGACGGGAACGTATCATCCCCGTAGGGAACCCGGCCCTGTCGGCGCTCCGGAGTTATCTGGACGGCCTGCCCGGCCGGGACGGAAAAAAAAGCGACGGGAAGACGGCACTGATCCAGGGCAGAAACGGCCGGCGGATAAATCCCCGGACCGTAGAGAGGATTCTGGACAAATACATGCGCCTGCGGGGGATGGAAAAGAAGATCGGCCCCCATGCCCTGCGCCATTCCTTCGCCACCCATCTTCTGGATGCGGGAGCGGATCTGCGGAGCATACAGGAATTGCTGGGTCATAAAAGTCTCTCGACGACCCAGCGCTACACGGCGGTCAGTGTCGGCCGGCTCATGGAAATATACGACCGGGCCCATCCGCAGGGGCGGGGAGGAGCAAAAGAATGAAAATGCGGGGGACAACCATCATCGCCATTCGACGCAACGGTTTGGTGACCGTCGCCGGCGACGGGCAGGTGACCTTCGACGTCACGATCATGAAACACGGCGCCCGCAAGGTCCGACGCCTTTATCACAACAAGGTGATCGTCGGTTTCGCCGGCACCACGGCGGATGCCTTCACCCTCTTTGACCGTTTCGACCAGAAGCTGGATCAATACAACGGCAACCTCCTCCGGGCCGCGGTGGAGCTTACCAAGGACTGGCGCACGGACCGGGTGTTGAGACACCTGGAGGCACTGATGATCGCTGTGAGCAAAGACCACTTTTTGCTCATTTCCGGCAACGGCGATGTCATCGAATCGGACGACGAAGTCATGGCCATCGGCTCCGGCGCCCCCTACGCCCTGGCCGCCGCCCGGGCCCTGGTGCGCTTTTCCGAACTTTCGGCGACGGAAATCGCCGTGGAGTCCGTAAGGATCGCCTCGGAGATCTGTATCTACACAAACGACAACATCACCGTAGAGGAATTGGAAATAGACAATGATTAACGCCGAACCAATGTTGAAAATCGCCCCCGAGGAAGGAAAGGACACGGAAATCAAGGCCCTCACCCCGCGGGAGATCGTCGAAAAACTGGATCAGTACATCATCGGCCAGGGGGATGCCAAACGGGCCGTCGCCATCGCCCTGCGTAACCGCTGGCGCCGTCAGAACGTCTCCGCCGAACTCGGCGAGGAGATATCGCCGAAAAATATCATCATGATCGGTCCCACGGGAGTGGGGAAGACGGAAATCGCCCGTCGGCTCGCCAAACTGGACAACTCCCCCTTCCTCAAGGTCGAGGCGTCCAAATTTACGGAAGTCGGCTATGTGGGCCGGGACGTGGAGTCCATGATCCGCGATCTCGTGGAACTGGCCATCAACATGGCCAAGGCCGAGGAGCAGGAGCAGGTCCGGGCGAAAGCGGCGGCCCTCGCGGAGGAGGCCCTCCTGGATGTCCTGCTGCCGCCGAAACCGGTGGAACGGACTGTAGGGGAGATGTTGAACGACGGCAAGGAAGAAACCGCCGGGGAGGTGGAGAAGTTGCGAAGGGAGGACACGACGCGGGAGAAACTCCGGCGCTACCTCCGGGAAGGCCGGCTCGACGGCCGTTATGTGGAGATAGAGGTGTCGGAACAGAGGAGCGGTCCCATGATCGAGATATTTTCCACCGCCGGGGTGGAAGATATGGGTTTGAACATCAAGGAGCTGTTCGGCAATATCTTTCCTCCCAAGAAAAAGAAAAGCCGGGTTTTGGTGCCGGAAGCCCTCGAGATCCTGACCCAGGAACAGGCCCAGAATCTCGTCGACATGGAAAAGGTGACCAGGAAGGCCATCCGCAGGGTGGAACAGTCGGGCATCATCTTTCTCGATGAAATCGACAAGATCGTGGGGAGCGACGCCGCCCACGGACCCGATGTCTCCCGGGAGGGGGTGCAGCGGGATCTCCTGCCCATCGTGGAGGGTTCGACGGTGAATACCCGTCACGGGATGCTGAAGACCGATCATATCCTGTTTATCGCCGCCGGGGCTTTCAGCGCCTCGAAACCGTCCGATCTCATCCCGGAACTTCAGGGCCGCTTCCCCATTCGGGTGGAGCTGGATTCGCTGGGTAAGGAAGAGTTCATCCGGATCCTTACCGAACCGCACAACGCCCTGATAAAACAGTACATCGAGATGCTGGCCACCGAGGGGGTGGAGTTGACCTTCACCGACGACGCGGTGGCGGAAATCGCCGAAATTGCCGCCATCGTCAACGAACGGACGGAAAACATCGGGGCGCGGCGGTTGTATACCATTCTGGAGACCCTCCTGGAGGATATATCTTTCGACGCCCCCGATCTGACGGAGAAGGTCGTGGTCATCGATGCCGAACAGGTGCGGGAAAAGCTGGAAAACATTATCGAAGACGAGGATTTGAGTCGCTACATCCTTTAAACAATCTTTACGGAAGAGGAAATTATGGACACGGTTAAAAAATCGATGGAAAGGGCGGAGATCCTCCTCGAAGCCCTGCCGTACATCCGCCGCTTTTACAACAAGATCATCGTGATCAAATACGGGGGCCATGCCATGGTCGATGAAGACCTGAAGGACATGTTCGCCCGGGACGTGGTGATGATGAAATACATCGGCATTCACCCGGTGGTTGTCCACGGCGGCGGTCCCCAGATCGGCGGCTATCTGAAGAAACTGGGTAAGGATTCCCGGTTCGTCCAGGGCATGCGCGTCACGGATCAGGAAACCATGGACATCGTCGAGATGGTCCTGGTGGGCAAGGTCAACAAAGAAATCGTCGGGATGATCAACCAGCACGGCGGCCGGGCCGTGGGGCTGAGCGGCAAGGATGGGAGACTCATCAAGGCGGACAAATATTTCCTCAACGCGGAAAAGGCCAAAGACACCCCGCCGGAGATCATCGATCTCGGTCTGGTGGGGAAGGTCAGGGAGGTCGATGCGGACCTTTTGACGGCCCTGGTAAGGGATGGCTTCATTCCGGTCATCGCCCCCACGGGTCACGGCGATCAGGGAGAAACGTACAACATCAATGCGGACATCGTGGCGGGTGCCGTAGCGGCCTCCCTCAAGGCGGAAAAGCTCGTCCTCCTCACCGACGTCGCCGGCGTCCTCGATGCGGAAAAGAATCTCATCAACACCATGAGCAATGCCGAAGCTTTGGGGATGATCAACGACGGCATCATTCAAGGCGGTATGTTTCCCAAGGTCAAGTGTTGTCTCAAGGCGCTGCGGGGCGGGGTGCGGAAGGCCCATATCATCGACGGTCGGCACAAGCATGCCATCCTTCTGGAGATGTTCACCGATCGTGGTATCGGCACGGAAATCGTTATCTGAAGAGCCGCCGCCCCGGTCCGCCGGCGCCGTACCGTGAGGCGTCGCGGTGCGAGCACATAAAAAGAAACTTTAAGAAAGAAGTGTAACACCTTATGAATGAAAAAGAATTAATAAATATCGCCGATCAGTATATCATGGGGACCTACCGGCGTTTCCCGGTTGTCTTCACCCGGGGGAAGGGAATGAACCTCTGGGACACCGAGGGGAGAGAATATCTCGATTTTGTGGCGGGCATCGCCGTCTGCAGCCTGGGTCATGCCCATCCGGCCGTCACGGAGGCGATACGGAACCAGGCGGAAAAGCTCCTCCATGTTTCCAATCTGTACTATATCGAAGCCCAGATAGAATATGCCCGGCTCCTGGCGGCAAACTGCGTTCTGAAAAAGATATTTTTTTGCAACAGCGGTGCCGAGGCCAACGAAGGGGCCATCAAACTGGCAAGAAAGTTCGGCAACGAGAACAGCGGCGGCCTCAAGAATGAAATAATCACCATGGCGGGGTCGTTTCACGGCCGGACGATGGCGACCATCACCGCCACGGGCCAGGAGAAATTCCGGAAGGATTTTCATCCCCTCCTGCCGGGATTCAAATACGCCCCGTTCAACGATCTGGAGACCCTGGAGAAGATGATCACCCCGGAGACCTGTGCCGTCATGGTCGAGCCGATCCAGGCGGAGGGGGGGATCAGAGTCCCGGCGCCGGGATATTTCCCGGGTCTGCGCCGCCTGTGCGACGAACGGAAGATCCTCCTGATCCTCGATGAGGTGCAGGTGGGCATGGGCCGGACGGGGACGCTCTTCGCGTACGAACACGAAGGTATCGTCCCGGATATCATCACCATGGCCAAGGCCATGGGGAACGGCTTTCCGCTGGGGGCGGTGCTGGCCCGGGAAGATGTCGCCGCCGCCTTTACACCGGGAAGCCACGCCTCTACTTTCGGAGGCAACCCCCTGGCCATGGCGGCGGCCCGGGCGACCCTGGAGGTGATGATCGACGGGGGGGTCCTCGCGGGATGCCGGGCGCGCGGCGCCTATTTGCAGGCCAAGCTCGAGGGATTGCGGACCCGGTATCCCCTCCTCCGGGAGGTCCGGGGCCGGGGACTCCTGGTGGGTGTGGAAACGGAGCGGGAAGTTGGGGACATTATCGCCGGGGCGATGAAGAAAGGCTTGCTGATCGCCCAGGCAGGCCCCCATGTCTTGCGTTTTGTCCCCCCCCTGATCGTGTCCGACGGGGACATCGAGCGGGCGGTGGCGATCCTGGAAGCGGTCTTGCAGGAGATGGTATGAAAAAGGACCTGGTAACCGAATACGATCTGGAACGGGAAGATTTCGAGGTGATCTTTGCCCGCGCCCGGGAACTGAAGCAGTTTCTAAAGGAGGGCCGGCCCCATCCGGTCCTCGCGGGCAAGACTCTGGGGATGATTTTCGAAAAGGCCTCGACCCGGACCCGTCTTTCCTTCGAGGTAGGGATGTATCAACTGGGAGGCCTGGCGCTCTTTCTCAACACCAGTGACACCCAACTCGGGAGAGGTGAGACCGTCGCCGACACCGCAAAAATCATGTCCCGCTATCTGGACGGCATCATGATCAGGACTTACGCCCAAAAGACCGTCGAAGACCTGGCCGCTCACGCCGAAATACCCGTGATCAACGGTCTTACCGATCTCCTCCACCCCTGCCAGATCTTGAGCGACCTCTTCACGATCATGGAGAAGAAGGGAGATTACCGGGGGGTCAAGCTCGCCTATATCGGCGACGGCAACAATGTGGCCAACTCCTGGATCAACGTGGCGGCACGGCTGCCCGTCGCGCTTTCTCTGGCCTGTCCGGAAGGTTACGACCCCGATGGGGAACTCCTCGCCCGGGCGCGCAAAGAGGCCCCGGCTGGGATCTCCATACATCGTGACCCCATCGCGGCGGTGGAAGGGGCCGATATCATCTATACGGATGTCTGGGCCAGCATGGGTCAGGAAGGGGAACGGGAATTGCGCGCCCGTGTCTTCAGATCCTATCAGGTAAACAAAAACCTCTTGTCTCGTGCCAAGGGGGATTGTATAGTCATGCATTGCCTGCCGGCGCACCGGGGTGAGGAAATCACCTCCGAGGTCATCGACGGACCGCATTCCGTCGTCCTCGATCAGGCGGAAAACCGCCTCCATGTCCAAAAGGCGATCCTGGAAATACTAATGAAGAAGGAGACAAGGTAATGGATACAAAGGTGAAAAAGGTAGTTCTTGCCTATTCGGGGGGGCTGGATACATCGGTTATCGTCCGCTGGCTCTTGGAAACTTATAAATGCGAAGTCATCTGCTTCGCCGCCGACGTGGGCCAGAAGGAAGAACTGGACGGCCTCCGGGAAAAGGCCGTCAACACCGGGGCCAGCAAGATATATATCGACGATCTCACAGAAGAATTTGCCCGGGACTTCATCTTTCCGGCCCTGCGTGCCAATGCGGTCTATGAAGGGGTTTATCTGTTGGGGACCTCTCTGGCCCGGCCCCTGATCGCCAGGCGACAGATAGAAATAGCCCATGCCGAAGGGGCGGACGCCGTATGTCACGGTGCGACCGGCAAGGGGAACGATCAGGTCCGGTTCGAAATGACCTACATGGCCCTCGATCCGCATATCCGGATCATCTCCGCCTGGAAGGACCCGCACTGGTCTTTCGATTCCCGCCAGTCGATGCTCGCGTATGCCGCCCGGTACAATATCCCCGTCCCCCTGGTCACCAAGGAGAAGCCTTACAGCAGCGATCGCAATTCCCTGCATATTTCCCATGAAGGCGGTATCCTGGAGGATCCCTGGGCGGAACCTCCCGAGGATATGTTCGTCCTGTCCGTGTCTCCGGAAGCGGCACCGGACCGGCCGACCTATGTGGAGATCGATTTCGAGAACGGCAACCCCGTAGCGGTGGACGGCCGGCGTCTGAGCCCGGCGCGGCTCATGGAGGTCATGAACGAAATGGCCGGTGCCAACGGCATCGGCCGGGTGGATATGGTGGAAAATCGTTTTGTCGGCATGAAATCCCGGGGGGTTTACGAAACACCGGGGGGAACCGTCCTCTGGATCGCCCACCGGGCCGTGGAGTCCCTGACTATGGATCGCGAGGTCATGCTCATGAGGGATTCCCTGATCCCCAAATACGCCCAGCTCGTGTACAACGGTTTCTGGTACACACCGGAAATGAAAGCCCTGCAGACCTACATCGACGCCACCCAGGAAAACGTGACCGGCACGGCCCGGCTGAAACTTTACAAGGGGAACGCGATCGTCGTGGGAAGAAAATCGCCCTTTTCTCTCTACGCGGAGGACTTTGCGACCTTTGAAAGGGAGGAGGTTTACAATCAGATGGATGCCACGGGATTCATCCGCCTCAATGCCCTCCGTCTCAGGATACAGGCTTTGCAGCGGGAGCGGTGGGGCAGGGAGAACCGGCAGGAACGGCGCAAAGGGGAAAGAAGGACCCGGGAACGTCGTAAAACCAAGGCATAACAATGTCCGCACGGGTAATCATGACGGAATCGAAGCAGAAGTTGTGGGGAGGGCGCTTCCAGGAAGAGACGGACCGGCAGGTCGAGTCCTTCACGGAGTCGCTGAGTTTTGACCGGCGTCTCTATCCTTATGATATCGAAGGGAGCCTCGCCCATGCCCGGATGCTGGCCCGTCAGGGTATCATTACATCTGAAGAAGAGGCGGAAATCCGCCGGGGATTACTGGCCGTCAAGGAAGAGCTGGCGGCAGGTACTTTTTGCTGCGACGCCGGCGACGAAGATATCCATATGGCTATCGAAAAGGCCCTGATCGCCAGGATCGGCAAGACCGGGGAGAAGCTGCATACGGGAAGAAGCCGCAACGACCAGGTGGCCCTCGATGTCCGGCTCTATCTCCGGGACCGGACCGATGTGGTTCTCGAGCTCCTGGGAAGACTGAAGGAGCGTCTGGCGGCAACGGCCAAGCGGGAGATCGGGACCGTCATGCCCGGCTACACCCATCTCCAGCAGGCCCAGCCGGTTCTGCTGGCCCACTATCTCCTCGCCTTCTGGGAGATGTTCGACCGGGATGAAGACCGTTTCCGGGACTGCCGGAGGCGGATCGATGTCCTGCCCCTGGGATCGGCGGCCCTGGCCGGTACGAGCATCCCCCTGGACCGGGAATATGCGGCCGCCCTCCTGAATTTTCCCCGGGTCAGCCGCAACAGCATGGATGCCGTATCGGACCGTGATTTCATCGCCGAGTTCATCTTTGCCGCCTCTCTGTTCATGATGCACATGAGCCGTTTCTGTGAGGATCTCATCATCTGGTCATCCAGCGAATTCGGCTATGCGGAGATAGCGGATGCCTTCACCACCGGCAGCAGTATCATGCCCCAGAAGAAGAATCCCGATGTGGCGGAGCTGATCCGCGGTAAGACGGGCAGGGTTTACGGCCACCTCATCGCCATTCTCACCGTCCTGAAAGGACTGCCCATGACTTACAACCGCGATCTCCAGGAGGACAAGGAACCGCTGTTCGATACGGTGGACACCGTGACGGCCGCGGCGGCGATCCTTACGGAGATGCTCGGGCGGATCGATTTCCATCGCCGGCGGATGAAAACGGCGGCGGAACAGGGGTTTGCGGTCGCCACGGACCTCGCCGAATATCTGGTCCTCAAGGGCGTCCCTTTCCGGGAAGCCCATGGCGTGGTCGGCAGGATCGTGGGTTATTGTCTGGAGAACCGCAAAGAATTGACCGCCCTAACCGTGAAGGAGCTGAAGAAATTTCATGCCTCCTTCACAAAGGATGTCCGGGCGCGTCTTAACGCGGCAAAGTCGGTAGAAATGAAAAAAACCCTCGGCGGAACCTCCCCGATACGGGTGGCGGCAAGGATTGCGGAGATTGAAAAGGCGCATTGATCTGTTCACCCTGGTCCTGCTGATCCTGTCGGGACTGTTGATGACCGCGGCTCTCGCCGGTTGCGGAAAGAAGGGTGATCCGGTGCCGCGGCAGCAGACTCGTCTCGAACGGATCGACGATCTGGAAGCGAAGGCGGTGAACGACGGCGTACTGTTGACCTGGACCATCCCCGGAAGGGTGCGGGAGAGGTACGAGTACTTCCGGATATGGCGGGCGGCGTGGGGGCCCGGTGATGATGTCTGTCCCGGCTGTCCGCTCCCGTTTACCCTGCTGGTGAAAACGGCCGCCGAAAACGTGAGCGCCGCTGCCGGCAGTCCCGGAGGATGTCTTTATCTGGACCGGAAAGTCGTCGGCGGACACAGTTACCGGTACCGTGTCGATGGGGGATCGTCGGCGGGACCGGTGAGCGAGCAGTCGAATATGGTGGAAATTATTTTCAAACCGTAAAATGAGGGTCTGAAGGAATCATGAACGATTTTCATTATGAAGACCGGGAACTGTGGTGTGAGGAAACGCCCGTCGCCAAGATCGCGGCGGAGGTGGGAACCCCGCTTTACATATATAGCCATCGGACCTTGAAAAATCATTTTCGCGTCTTTGACGATGCCTTCTCCGAGATCCCCCACCTCACCTGTTTTGCCGCCAAGGCCAATTCCAATATCGCCATTCTCAAGATCTTCGTCCGGGCCGGCGGCGGGGTGGATATCGTTTCCGGAGGGGAACTATACCGGGCGCTCTGCGCCGGGGTGGATCCCGGCAAGGTGGTTTATTCCGGGGTCGGCAAGAAGATCGAGGAGATAGAATACGCTTTGGAAACGGGAATCCTGATGTTCAACATCGAGTCCTTTCAGGAACTCGAAGTCATCAATGCCTGTGCCGGGCGGATGAAGAAAAAGGCCGGTGTGGCGCTGCGGGTCAATCCGGACGTCGATCCGGAGACCCACCCCTATATATCCACCGGCCTGAAGGAAAACAAATTCGGCATCAATGTGGAAAAATCATATCAAATGTATCTTCAGGCGCGGCGATACAGAAACCTCGATTTAAAGGGGGTCAGCTGCCATATCGGTTCGCAGTTGACCAAGATCTCCCCGTTCATCGACGCCCTCAAACGCATCAAGAATCTCCTCCAGAGCCTGCAGGAAGTCGGCATCGATATCCGTTACCTCGATCTCGGCGGCGGCTTGGGGATCACCTACAAAGACGAGACACCGCCTCATCCTTCCGAGTATGCCGATGCCATTATCGGCTCTTCCCGGGACATTTCCTGCACCTTCATCTTCGAGCCGGGACGGGTTATCGTCGGCAATGCCGGCATCCTGGTGACCACGGTGCTCTACACCAAGGAAAATGAAGATAAAAGGTTCATCGTCGTCGATGCGGGGATGAACGATCTTGTCCGTCCCAGTCTCTACAAGTCCTATCACCACATCCAGCAGGTGAAAAAATCACGGCGGAAAGAGATCGTCGCCGATGTGGTGGGTCCGATTTGTGAATCGGGAGACTATCTGGCCAAAGACAGGAAACTGCCCGGGTTCGTCCGGGGTGATCAGCTGGCGGTCATGAGCGCCGGGGCTTACGGTTTTACCATGTCTTCCAACTACAATTCCCGACCCCGGGCGGCGGAAGTCCTCGTCGTGGGAGACAACTACCACGTAATCCGAAAGCGGGAAGACTTCCGCGATCTTATTCGTGGAGAGAAAATACCGGATGTGTTAAAAAACAACGCAAAATCTATTTCAAGGAGGGCCTATGTTTAAAGGAGCCATTGTCGCCATTGTCACCCCTTTTAAAAACGGGAGAGTGGATGAGGAAAAACTGCGGGAACTTATCGAATTTCAGATTGAAAACGGTACCGACGGCATCGTTCCCTGCGGAACGACCGGGGAATCGCCGACCCTGTCCCATGAAGAACACGACCGGGTTATCGAAATAACCGTGGACGCCGTTAAAAAGCGCGTACCCGTAATCGCAGGGACAGGTTCGAATTCCACGGCCGAGGCGCTGCGTCTTACGGAACATGCCCGGGAAGTAGGCGCCGACGGCGCCCTGATGGTCTGCCCTTATTACAACCGCCCGACGCAGGAAGGCCTGTATCAGCATTACAAAATGATTGCGGAAAAGGTCGCCCTACCGATCATCGTCTATAACATCCCCGGCCGGACCGGCGTCAATCTGCTGCCGGAAACCATGGCCAGGCTGGCCAAAGTCCCCGGAATCGTAGGCACGAAGGAAGCTTCCGGATCCCTGAAGCAGATGCACGACGTCATTCAGCTTTGCGGACCTGATTTTGTCGTCCTTTCCGGAGACGACTTCTTCACCTATCCCCTGCTTTGTCTCGGCGGGCACGGGATCATCTCCGTCATCTCCAATATCGTTCCCGGGGATATGGCGGCCCTGGTGGACGCCTTTGCCGCCGGCGACATGCAGCGGGCCAAAGAGATGCACTTCAAAATGGCGCCCCTTGTCGACTCCCTGTTCATTGAAACGAACCCTGTACCTGTCAAAGCGGCGCTGGCCATGATGGGAAAGATCGAATACGAAGTACGACCGCCCCTGACGAAGATGGCGGACGGGAATTACGAGAAACTGCGGAAGAACATGGTGAATTACGGATTGTTGAAATAAGGGGTGATGAAGATGATAAAAGTGATCCTCATGGGTGCGGGGGGCAGGATGGGCGGCCGGATCGGCCATCTCGTCATGGCTGCCGGAGATATGGAAGTCGCCGCCGCCGTGGAAGCCCAGGGCCATCCGGCGGTGGGAAAGGATCTGGGAGAGGTGCTGGGTCTGGGAAGGACCGGGGTGGTTGTCGGCGACGATTTGCGGGCGGTTATCGACAAAGGTGACGTGATCATCGATTTTACCTTTCACGAGGCGTCCCTGCGGAACTTGGAAGCGGCGGCAAAGGCGGCAAGGCCTATCGTCATCGGTACGACGGGGTTCACCGCCGGGGAACTGCAGGAGGCCAAACGCTTCGCCGAACAAACCCCTTGCGTCATCGCCCCCAATATGAGCGTCGGGGTGAACGTCATGTTCAAGGTCCTGGAGAATGTGGCCACCATCCTCGGAGACGATTATGATGTCGAGATCGTCGAGGCCCATCACAACCTGAAAAAGGACGCTCCCAGCGGCACGGCCATGAAGATGGCCCAGATCATCGCCGCCGCCCTGGGACGCGATCTCGACCGGGACGGGATCTATACCCGCAAGGGGATGATCGGCGAACGGACGAAAGCGGAGATCGGCATCCAGACCATCCGCGGCGGTGACATCGTCGGCGAACATAACGTGATGTTCGTTACCAACGGTGAACGGCTCGAATTCATCCATCGCGCCCACAACCGGGATAATTTCGCCCGGGGAGCGCTCCGGGCGGCAAGATGGATTATCAAGCAGGAAAAGGGCCTTTACGATATGCAGGACGTCCTGGGCCTGAAGTCGAAGTGAGATGGACGGGGACGCCGGGACAATCGCCTATATCGGCCTCGGCGCCAATCTCGGGGAGCCGCTGCAGCAGTGTCGGTATGCTTTGCGAAAGATCGGGAACGGTAAGGACGTCCGGCTTTTGAGAGCCTCTTCTTTTTACCGGACCGAACCGGTGGGGGTTGCGGATCAGGGTTGGTTTGTCAATGCCGTGGCGGAGCTGCGGACAACTCTTACCCCCCGGCAATTGCTGGCCCGTCTCCAGAAGACGGAACAGGAACTGGGACGCCGGGAATCCCGACGCTGGGGGCCCCGGATCATCGATCTGGACATCATCCTCTACGGGCAAAAGATAGTCCGGGAAGATGATCTGGTCATTCCCCATCCCGAATGCCACCGGCGACGTTTCGTCCTGGTGCCCATGTGTGAGCTTGCCGGTTATATGGTCCATCCCGTTTTCGGCATTTCGATGCGGGGCTTGTTGAGCCGTCTCGAAGGATACGATCGGGCGACCGTCGTCCCGATCGAGCAGGAGGCGCCCGACGGGATGAAAGAATCATGATTCTCCGGTTGCTTGTAGCGGTCATAATTTGTTATCTGATGTATCGTCTTTTCCGTCTCCTCTTTCTCACAGGGGAAAAGACCGTCAAACCCATATCCAGGCAACAACAGGAGCATATATCCGTCGGTGAGGACCTGGTCGAGGATCCCTATTGTCACACCTATATCCCGCTCAGCAACGCCTGGGTATGGCAGGATGAGGGTCGGACCCTTTATTTTTGCAGTCGCAGGTGCATGGAAAATTACATAAACAAATCCGCAACAAGGGGAGATTAGGAGCAATTATGAAGTTTTTTATCGATACCGCCAATATCGGAGAGATCAGAGAGGCCGCCGGTTTCGGGATGGTGGATGGAGTGACGACAAATCCCAGCCTGATCGCCAGGGAAAAGAGACCTTTTGTCGAGGTGGTGAAGGAAATTCTCGAAACGGTGAGCGGACCGGTCAGCCTGGAAGTGGTGAGTCTCGAAGCCGGGGAGATGTTTGAAGAGGGAAAGAAGCTGGCCCGGCTCGGCAGTCAGGTCGTCATCAAAGTCCCCATGACCATGGACGGACTGAAGGCCACCCGCCTTTTTGCCGCGGAGGGCATACCGGTGAACCAGACCCTGATCTTTTCGCCCCTCCAGGCCTTGATGGCCGCCAAGGCCGGCGCCGCGTACGTGAGCCCCTTCGTAGGGCGGCTCGACGATATCGCCCACGACGGGATGGCGCTCGTGGAACAGATCCTCAATATCTATAATCAATACGGATTCGACACGGAGGTCATCGTCGCCAGTGTGAGGCATCCCGGCCATGTTCTGGCAGCGGCGATGATGGGCGCGGACATTGCCACCATTCCCTTTAAGGTGATCAGGCAGTTGGCGCAGCACCCCCTGACGGACCGGGGAGTGGAGGCGTTTCTGTCGGACTGGCGGCGGGTTCCGGAGAAATGAAACTATCTGCCTCGGCGCCATCACAAAAGACATTTACCGGCGGTTTATGATCGACAATCTGCAACGATATTTCGAAGCGCTGCCCATCGCCCCGGAGAAAAAGAAGATCATCAATCTTCCCAATACCATCACCATGGTGCGGATCTCGTTCGTGCCGGTGTTGTTTCTCCTCCTGCTGTCTCCGGGACAGACCATGAGTCTGGTGATCGCCGCGCTGTTCATCGCCGTTTCCCTGACGGATATGCTCGACGGTTATGTCGCCCGTCGCTACGGGATCGTCACGACACTGGGAAAATTTCTCGATCCCATCGCGGACAAGCTGGTTATAAACACCGCGATGATTCTGATGATCCCCATCGGCAGGATTCCCGCCTGGGTGGTGGCGATCATCGTCATCCGTGATTTCGCCGTGGACGGGATCAGGAATATTTCCTCCTCGGAAGGGTACGTCATCCAGGCGAGCTGGTTGGGCAAACAGAAGACCCTCTGTCAGGTATTTGCCGTTTCCGCGCTGATGATCCATTATCCCTTTCTCGGAGCCGACGCCCACGTTGTCGGGACGACGATTCTCTTTCTGGCGTTGATCCTCAGTATCTACTCCGGCCTGGATTACCTCGCGAAATTCTATCGCAACATTCTGCTGAGAAAAGGGGATCGCAATGCCTGAAAAGAGCGATTATCGTCTTTTGGACCGGCCGGAGATATTGCGGGTCCTCTTCTATCCCCGCCCGGACTACGCCCTGACCATGAACAATCGTTATACGGCCTCGTTGATGGTTCCGGTCGCCCCCGATGTCGCGATCCAGATCCAGGCACATATCTATTCCCCGGCGGCGCCGACCATCCTTTTCTTCCATGGTAACGGAGAAATTGCCTCTGATTATCAGGAAATAGCCCCTTTTTTCACCGGGAGAGGGCTGAATCTAATGGTTGCCGATTATCGCGGTTACGGTAATTCCTCCGGGCTGCCGTCGGTCAGCGCCATGATGGCGGATGCCCTGGAGATATATGATTATGTAAGAAAATGGCTGCTCGAAAACAGCTTTACCGGGCGGTTGCTGGTCATGGGGCGATCCCTGGGCAGTGCCTCCGCCCTGGAGATCGCCGCCCGTCACGGCGCGGAGATCGACGGCCTGATCATCGAGAGCGGTTTTGCCTATCTCGGTCCGCTGCTGCGCCTTTTGGGCGTGGAGATGGAACTCCTCAACCTCACCGAGGAGCAGGGATTTAACAATATAGCCAAAATCAGGGAAGTCACCGGGCCTACCCTTATCATCCACGCCCAGTACGATCAGATCATCTCCTTCCGGGAGGGGGAAGCCCTCTACGCGGCGTGCCCCGCGAAGAACAAACGGCTCCTCCGCATTTCCGGGGCGAACCACAACAACATCTTCATCGCCGGGATGACGGAATATATGGCCGCTATCGTCAAATTGGCCGCAACCGGGCGGGATTCCCGGACAGGGGATGGAGCTTGAACTTTTTTATTGACAAACAACGGCATCTGGTATAGTCAGCCTTCCAGAAAAACCCAGATATGCGGGCGTAACTCAGCGGTAGAGTGCCACCTTGCCAAGGTGGACGTCGACGGTTCAAATCCGTTCGCCCGCTCCAGGAAGAAACGGCGGCATAGCCAAGTGGCTAAGGCAGCGGTCTGCAAAACCGTTATTCACCGGTTCGAATCCGGTTGCCGCCTCCACATAAATTGAAAGGGACGATGAATTGATTAAATTCACGTCGCCTGGGCACCCGGACAGTGACAGCAGTCAGGATGAGCGGTTGATTTCTTGCAAAAGACAGTCAACCGCTTTTTTGTTTTCACGCCCCAAGAAGGATAAACATAGGCAGATAGGCTCATGTCAGCCGGGCCTTTTTTATCACGCCGTCAAGCTTGATGTTCATAAATAGCAAAGCGACCTCCTTCCCGTCTTTATTTTCATTGGCAGGGAGGAGATCCTGTAAACTACTAATTCCATAGGTTAGAGGAGCGTTTGCCAATGAAATCTTCTTTAGGTAATGTCGATCCCCGGCAGGTTGAGGTTGTCGTCCATACCGGCGACAAGCTGCGCAAAGATCCGGATACGCTGGGGATATTCATCTTCGAAGACGAGACGTCCCTGCCGGAATCCGGCGGGTTCCCGGGCATGAATGCCGGCGATTTCATCCGGAAAATACTGATGCAGAGGGAATTTACCGGCAGACTCGAACAAGCGGCGGTCGCCTATACGGTCCGGGAGGGGACACCGGTGCGTATCATCCTGGCGGGACTGGGAAAGAAGGCCGACTTTTCTCCGGAAAAACTCCGCATTGCCGCCGCCGCGGCGGGGAAAACGGCGCAATCCTGTCGGGCCGGCACGCTGTCCCTGGTCCTGGATGCCGATCAGCTCAATCTCGACTGGAGCACGGCAACCGAGGCCGTCGTGGAGGGGGTCTTCCTGGGGACATACCGGTTTACATTTTTCAAGACCCTGGAAAAAGAGGAAAACAAGCCCTTGTCCACCCTGGCGCTCCACGTGTCGGGCCGGCAGCATTTACCGCCGGTCAGGGAGGCCGCGGCGAAGGCGTTAAAGATCTGCCGGGCCGTATATTTCGCCCGGGACCTGGTTTCCCTGCCCGCCAATGAACTCACCCCCGCCGCCCTGGCCGCAAAGGCCCGGGAACAGGCCGGACGATTTGCGAAGATGAACGTGGCGGTAATGGAAGGGGAAGAGATGGAACGTTTAGGGATGCATGCCCTCCTGGGGGTGGCCCGGGGCAGCGGTGAGGCGCCGAAATTTATCATTGTTAATTATCAAGGCGCCGAATCATCTTTACCACCCATCGTCCTTGTGGGGAAGGCCCTTACCTTCGACAGCGGCGGCATATCGCTGAAACCGGCGGAAAAGATGGACGAGATGAAATCGGACATGGCGGGAGGCGCGGCCGTTCTGGGGGCCATAACCGCGGCCGCCGATCTGGGATTGCGCGTCAACCTCGTGGGGCTGATCCCCGCGACGGAGAACATGCCCGGCGGACGCGCCTGTAAACCCGGCGACATCCTGCGCTCCATGTCCGGCCGGACGATCGAGGTGGTCAATACCGACGCCGAGGGAAGATTGATCCTGGCCGACGCCCTTCATTACGCCTCGAAATATCATCCTGCGGCGATCATCGATCTCGCGACCCTTACCGGGGCCTGTATTGTGGCTCTGGGGGAACGGGTGGCAGGCCTGATGGGTACGGATGATAAACTAAAGGAACGGATAAAGAAGGCCGCCGCAAAGACCGGCGAGCTGGTCTGGGAGCTGCCCTTATGGGAGCATTATCACGAACAGATCAAGAGCGATATCGCCGATTTCAAGAATTCCGCCGGCAGAAACGGGGGGGCCGTCACCGCTGCTGCTTTTTTGAGCAAATTTGCCGGGACTTATCCCTGGGTCCATCTCGATATCGCCGGTCCGGCCTGGGTTACCAAGGAGACGCCGTATTGTCCCAAGGGGGCCTCGGGGGTGGGAGTACGGTTACTCCTCCAGTTTCTCGTTGACTGGCGGGAGGGCGACTGAGGTCCTGCCGATGATGCCGGTGCTGGAGGTCGAAAATTTATCCACCTTCTTCACGACCCCGCGGGGGGATATCCGTGCCGTCGACGATGTGAGTTTTCAGGTGGAAACCGGAGACACCCTGGGAATCGTCGGGGAATCGGGATGCGGCAAAACGGTCCTCTCCCTGTCGATCATGAGACTGGTCCCCATGCCCCCGGGCAGATATGCGGCCGGGAAGATCATTCTCAACGGGCGCGATCTGCTGACGTTGCCGGAAAAGGAGATGCGGAGAGTAAGGGGGAAACACATTTCGATGATTTTTCAGGAACCTATGACCTCCCTGAACCCGGTTTTCACCATCGGTGATCAACTCCGGGAGACGGTCCGGCTCCATCAGGGCAGCAACCGCCGGGAGGCATGGGAAAAGGCGGTGGAGATGCTGCGCCTCGTCGGTATCGCCGCACCGGAACAAAGGATGAACGACTACCCCCATCAGTTAAGCGGCGGCATGCGCCAACGGGTCATGATCGCCATCGCCCTGTCCTGCCGTCCCCGACTCATGATCGCCGATGAACCGACCACCGCCCTCGATGTGACGATCCAGGCCCAGATCCTGGGGCTGATGGACGAACTGAAGCGGGAGTTGGGGACTTCGGTGATTCTGATCACCCACGATCTGGGTGTTATCGCTGAGACTTCCCGCCGGGTCGCCATGATGTACGCCGGCCAGTTTGTGGAATATGCCGATATGGAAGCGATTTTTTCCCGACCCCTCCACCCCTATACTTTGGGCCTCCTGGAGTCGATTCCCCGCATCGAGGGTAAATCGGGGCGGCAAGAGCGCCTGCCCATGATTCCGGGCAGCCCCCCCGATCTCGCGCAGCTCCCGCCGGGTTGCCGGTTTCAGGAACGTTGCGGCGACGTCATGGCCGTGTGCCGCCTTCGGGAACCTCCCTGGCAGGAATGGGGGCAGTCTTCCCGATATGTGCGTTGTTGGAAGTACCAATAAATGAATCCCTCCCTGCTCTCCGTGCAAGAGGTTCATAAGTCCTTCCCTGTGCCCAGGGGTTTATTCACCCCCGGGAGCGATGATGTTCGGGCTGTCCGGGGGGTAACCTTCACCCTGCAGTCCGGAGAGACCCTCGGTCTGGTCGGGGAAAGCGGCTGCGGCAAGACCACGACGGCCCGGATGATTGCCGCCGTGGAAAAGCCGACCTCGGGACATATATATTACAAAGGCCGGGACATCTTCACGGCGACCAGAGAAGAACGGCGGGAATACCGTAAACGGGTGCAGTACATCTTTCAGGATCCCTATGCCTCTCTCAATCCCCGCCTCAACGCCGGCGAAATTATCGGCGAGCCCTTCCGGATACATGGCGAACCCGTCGGAAGCGGTCTTCAATACCTTGACGATCTCCTGGCAATGGTTGGTCTGTCCCCGGACCAAAAGCACCGCTATCCCCATGAATTCAGCGGCGGCCAGCGACAGCGGCTGGGGATCGCCCGGGCGATTGCCCTGAGGCCGGAAATCGTTATCGCCGATGAACCGGTATCCGCCCTCGATGTTTCCGTGCAGGCCCAAATCTTGAATTTGTTGAAGGATCTCCAGGCGGAATTTGACTTGAGCTATCTCTTTATCTCCCACGATATGGGTGTGATCCGGTTCATGAGTGACCGGGTGGCGGTGATGTATGGAGGCCGTATTGTGGAGACGGCCCCCAACGAGGAGTTGTTCTCCAATGCCCGCCATCCCTATACGGCCATGCTTTTGGATGCCGTTCCCCGCCTGGGGGGACGTTCCCGGAGCCGAAGGGGGGGTGAAGATGCCGTACCCGGCCGTCGCGGCGACACCGAAACGGGATGCGCCTTTTCCCCCCGTTGCCCGGAAGCACTCCCACGTTGCCGGATCGAGGTCCCCGCTTTCAAGGAGCTCAACAACGGGCATTTCTATGCCTGCCATCTCGGCGGATAGAATGCACAAAATACTTGCATTCCTAAGTGAGTAATGATAGCGGAAGCAGGCATGCAGGAGGGCATGTATGTTTCGTGCCGCCGGCGGAGAGAATAACGGCATTGCAGGTTGGTTTTGAAAAACGTGTCCAGAAGCAAGATCACGCCACCTCGGGTAGACTGAATTATCCGAAGTGGTTTTTTATTTTTTTATGATGAAAGGAGGGTATGTTTTGGCTGAAGGTAAAGTTAAGTGGTTCAATGAAAAGAAGGGTTGGGGTTTCATCGAGAACGACGAAGGCGGTGATGTCTTTGTCCACTTCAGTGCCATTCAGGGCTCCGGATTCAAAACCCTGTTCGAGTCACAACGGGTGAGTTTCGATATCGAGCAGGGAAAGAAAGGTCCGGCGGCTGTAAATGTTCAACCCC
Source organism: Syntrophales bacterium (assembly GCA_035448805.1). Taxonomy (GTDB): domain Bacteria; phylum Desulfobacterota; class Syntrophia; order Syntrophales; family UBA8958; genus UBA8958. Next base: position 102,499 of record DAOTJR010000001.1, on the reverse strand, counting down.
TTTCGTAAATCGTTTTTTTAGTTTCCTGCCCCTGTGATATCGCCCGGCACAGGGGCATTTTCTTTAACACCTCCCAGTTTCCTGATCGCTCTCAGCTCCTTGCCGGACCAAGCCCTAATAATCAAGAAAGCCGCCGCTGTGGATACGGGTTGGGCCATCCAGACACCGTCCCTTCCCAGCCATGACGAAAAAACATACATCAGGGGGATGAGAAGGAGGGCATCACGGATGAACATCAGGGTCATAGAGGTCAAGCCCTTGCCGATACCGATGAAGAGATTGATCCAGACGATGCTCGGTGCGGCGAGGACCAGGGTGGAGATAAAGATCTTCAAAGCCGGCGCGGAGATGGCAAGCAGTTCCCGATCGTCCGTGAAAAAGCCCAGAATAATATCGGCGCCGAAAAAGATGAAAGCGCTGCTTATGCCGGCGAAGACGACGGAACAGCGGACCGCCACGCTTATGGTGTCGATGAGACGTTCGTAGAGTTTGGCGCCGAGACTGAAACCGACCATGGGCATGACCCCGTGGCCGATACCGAACAGGACCATCATCACCAGGCCGTTGATGCGAAAACAGATCCCGAGCGTCGCCAGGGCCAAATGTCCGTAGCCGGCAAGGGTATTGTTGTAGATGATAATAACGGCACTGAAGACGAGATTCATGATTACCGAGGGCAGACCCGTCTGATGAATGGCGCGGATGATGGCCGGATCGGGAAGAAGATCCCGCAGGGCAAGGCGGTATTGCTTCGATTTGTAAAGAAGAAAATATAAGGAAAGCAGCCCGGAACATAACTGTCCGGAAATGGCCGCCAATGCCGCGCCTTCAATCCCCAGCGCCGGAAACACGCCCCAGCCGAAGATCAGCAGGGGATCGAGAATCGCTCCCAGAAAGGTGAAGGAGAGAATGGCGTACATGGACAGATTGGGCTTCCCTGCGGCACGAAAGAGATTGTTGGCCATCATCATGAAAAGGAGAAACGGGGAACTCAGAACAATCAAAAGCAGATAACGCCTGGCCAGCAGGAGCATATCCCCGGAGGCACCGAACAACCGGAGGAGAAAATCCGGAAAGGCATAGGTGAACCCTATGAGCGACAACCCAGCCGCAACGGATATGAAGATGACCTGACCGGCCGTTTTTCTCGCCTTGTCCAAATCGCCGGCGCCGAACATCCTCGAGGCGTAGGAACCGGCGCCGACACCGACACCCACCCCGATGGCGGCGAAGACCATCTGGATAGGAAAGGTGATGGTAAAGGCGGCAATCGTCTGGGGGCTCAACCTGGCCAGCCAGAGGGTGTCCATGAGGTTGTAGACGGCCATGGAAAGCATGGCCAGCATGGACGGCCAGCTCATTTTCAATAGCAGGGGGAGGATGGGCCCGCTGCCGAGATGCAACACCTTTTCTTTCATGTCCGAGGGGTAGCATGGAGACAAAAGGGATTGCAAGCGGTTAATCCTCATCCATGTACTTTGCATGTATGGTAACCGCATTATTGCGCCGTTCCGCCGCCAAATCATCCCCCTTGCGCGGTCTGAAAAGTTACCAATTCATGTGTTACGAAATCGTACCGTACCTATACCCCCCGGCAATCGCCCGTGTCCGTCTTGACGAGCGATCGTGAATGTGCATATAGTACGGTCACAGAAGCACCCGCCCGGGTGCAACAAAAAGGAAGTGAGGATGATTAGTTGAAGAAATTCATATGGATATGTATAGCAAGCGCGATATTCTTCGCCGTCCTCGGTTGTAACCGCGCCGAGGAAACCCGGAAGGTTCAGGGAGTTCAGGAAACGGAAACCGCCGGCGCTCCGCCGCCGACCGCCGTCGCGCCGTCCGCCGCTCTCGCCACTCCCCCTGCCGCGGTCAGGCATCTTTCCGGCGATGTCATTGCCGAGGTGGACGGAGTGAAAATGACCTGGGGACAGCTGGAGGGAGAGGTAAGGAAGAAACTCGCAAACCTGCCCGCACCGCTGCCTCCGGAACGGGCCGCCCAGGTGACCGGGATGCTTCGTAAACAGATTGTCGACGATTTCGTGATGCAAACGCTGTTGACCAAAGAGGTCGAACGCCTGAAGATCGTCGCGACGGATAAGGAGATCGCCACCGCCCTGGACGAGATGAAGGCTGGGATGCCGGCCGGTGTTTCCATGGCGGAGATGCTGAAAAAAAGCGGCGTGACGCCGGAACAGCTCCGGAAGGAAATCGCCCTGGGAATCAAGATCAACAAACTGGTCGAGACGCAGAAGGGCGTGAAAACGCCTCCCACGGAAAAAGAGATCCAGGAATTCTACCGCCGGAACCAGGATAAATTCAAGTTACCGGAGACGGTCCACGCCCGGCATATCCTGGTGGCCAAAAAGGAAGGCGAAGACGAAAAGGCACGGGCCGCCCACCGGGAAAAGACGGAACAACTCCGGCGGCAGCTCCTTTCCGGAAAGGATTTTGCGGCCTTGGCCAAAGAGAATTCCGATTGCCCGAGTAAGGCCCAGGGTGGTGATCTGGGGAATTTTGCGCGGGGCCAGATGGTGAAACCGTTCGAGGACGCCGCCTTTGCCCAGAAAGTAGACGAAATCGGCCCCGTCGTGGAAACGGATTACGGTTTCCATATCATTCAGGTTCTGGATCATAAACAGGCGCGGACGCAGCAGCTCGACAGACAGACACAGGACCGGATTGCGGGATATCTCCGGGAGAGAAAGAAATACGAAGCCTTCAACCGCATTGTGGCTCAACTCAAGACCAGGGCGCATATCGTGGTGGGGGAAATGTCATGAAAAAGGGGGGCTTATGAGGATCAGAACGGCGGGTAAGGTGAATGAAAAGATCTGGTATTTGGGCCGGAAAGAATCAGGAATGTATCTATTGACCGGGGAGAGGGAGTCCATGCTCATCAGTGCCGGCATCAGTTTCGTCCTCGCGGATGTTCTGGAACAGATGCAAAAATTCGGCATTGACGCGGACCGGATCTCTTCGCTGCTCATCCTTCACGCCCACTTCGATCATGTGGGAACGGTTCCCTATTTCAAGAGGAAATATCCGGCTTTAAAGGTCTATGCCTCCCAGCGGGCCTGGGATATTCTTTCCATGCCCAAGGCGATAGAAACGATGAACTCTTTCAGCCGGATGGTGGCGGAAAAGGCGGGTTGTGGGGATGTCCTGGACGGTTATGACCTGGAATGGCGTAACGACGTTCCAGGAACAACGGTCGGCGACGGGGATGTATTGAAGCTGGAAGATCTGGAAGTTCACATCCTGGAGACGCCGGGACATTCATCCTGTTCCATTGCCGCCTATATACCGGCCCTGAAAACACTCCTTCCCTCAGACGCCGGAGGAATACCCATCGACGCGGCGATTTTCCCGTCCGGGAATTCCAATTACACCCAGTACCAGCAAAGTCTGGAGAAGATGAAAGATCTGGAGGTGGATTACTACGGGGCGGATCATTACGGGTATATCGTCGGCGCCGAGGCCCGTGATTATGTCCGGGATTCGATTACGGCTGCCGGGGAACTCCGGGGAAGGATAGAAAAGGTGTACGGCGAAACTAAGGATATCGACCGGGCTGCCCGCTTGCTTACCGAAGAGCTCTACACCAACCACCCGGACTATTTTCTGGCTCCGGAAATAATCGTCGGCGTTTTCGGCCAGATGGTCAAACACATCGCAAAAGCCAAGGACGCTCCGAAGACCGGGTCAGCGCTGTAGATGGAAATTATGGAGGAGGAAGAACAACTCTTCCTCCTTTTCCTCCATGCGTCTTTTTTCCCGGGGGTCATCCCCTTCATGATCGTAACCCAGGAGATGGAGTAGACCATGGATCAAAAGAAAATCCACTGCTTCCGTGAAAGAAAGACCCGATCGCTCCCCATCCCGTCTTGCCGTTTCCACGGAAACCACGATATCCCCCAGCAGGTCCGGGTTTAACTGTCCCCAGTTGCCTTCCCGCATCGAGAAGGAGATGACGTTGGTGGGATAATCACGGTTCAGGTAGGAGCGGTTGATCTCCCTTATCCCTTCGTCATCCACCAGCAGGAGGCTTACTTCGGCTTCCGCTTCGCCCATGCTCCTCAACAGTTTTGTCAAGGTTCTGCGGATCTTCCTGCTATCGACGGTTATCGCCTTCTGTCTGTTTTCGATCCGAATATTCATAATCTGATCTCCCCCCCGGGCGGGTGTTCTTTCCCGGTAAGGGTTCGTAATAGCCGATACGGTGGTGAAAAACGCCGTTTAGAGTTCTTACGAAACTGTCCTGGATCATGTTGAGGTCTTTCAATGTGAGTGAACATTCATCGAGCTGTCCATCCAAAAAGACCTTTTCCATGCGGTCCCGGACCAGATTGCGAATCCGGGCCGGTGAGGGATCCACGAGGCTCCGGGAAGAGGCTTCAACGACATCCCCGAGGAGGATCAGGGCGGCCTCGCGGGTCTGGGGACGGGGACCGGGATAACGGAAATTATTTTCCGGCAGGTTTCTCATGGATGGATCCTTGTCACGTTTGGCCTTTTCGTAAAAATAGCCCACCAGACTCGTACCGTGATGCTGACGGATGATCTCGGTTATCTTTCTCCCCAGCTTACTTGCCGCAGCGAGTTCACAGCCGTCCTTGACATGGGAGATGATGATTAGGGCACTCATCCGCGGAGAAAGTCTGTCGTGCCGGTTCTCCCCGCGAACCTGGTTTTCGATGAAATAGAGGGGTTTTTTCATCTTGCCGATGTCGTGGTAATAGGCGCCGACTTTGCTAAGGATCGGGTCGGCGCCGATGGCCTCCGCAGCCGCTTCGACCATGGAGCCGACAATGACGCTGTGATGATAACTGCCCGGCGCCTCCATGATCATCTTTTGAAATATCGGCTGGTTGAGATTGGCCAGCTCCAGCAGCCTGATGTCGGTGGTGAAGTCGAAGAGGGTCTCGAAAATGGGGCTGATCCCGGCGACGATGATACCGCTTGTCATCCCGCCGGCGAAACCGCCCAGCATTTTCCAAAGGGTGTCCAGGGACAAGAACCGGGCGGAAAGGAGGGAGACGGCGAAAATGAAGGCGGCGTTGCCCAGACCCAAAAGCAGACCGGTTTTTATGAATACCGAACGTCGCCGGTAATGATCATTCCGGCAGATAATGATAACAAACCCCAAAAAGGCGAACAGGGAGAGGTAGGCTTGGGGGATGCTGACAAGAAAAGGGATCAGGAAACATATGAACAGCGACACGAGCAGGGCAACCCGGCGATTGAACAGATAGGCCGTCAAAAGGGTGCCGACGGCGAAGGGAAGTGAATAGAGGAGCGTTTCCTTGGTGAGAAGGGGCATCGCCTGATGCACGGCATCGGAGATAAAGAGGACGGCCTTGATCAACAGGATCTGGATGACCACGATGACGCTGAGACACAGAAGGCGGAGAATGGGGTCGGGCAAGATCTCCCGGGGTACGAAGGCCTTCCGGGAGAGGAAAAACAGGGCCGTCACCAGAGCATAGATCAGGAGAAAAAGGCCGACAAATCCCGAGAAGCGGGAAGATTTCTGGCGGCGCTGCTCTTTGAAAAAGGCGTTGAGCTTGTCCAGATCGGTGGCGCTAATCTTTTCCCCTTCCCGGACGATCATTTCATTTTTTTGTACCTCGAAATAGACCGGTTTCACCCCATCCACCACCGCCTGCCGGCGCTTTTCAGTTTCGACGCGGTTATAGGTAAGATTGGGTTGGAGGAGCTTGGCGGCGATATTAAGAACCGCTTTCCTGTAGCCGGCATCGCCGCCTGGCAAAGCGTTCTTGGCCTTTTGTTGCAATATCCCCAAGGCATCCTGCATCTGCAGGATTTCGTCGACATTCTTCTGCTCCGTCTCCGACCGGGTGCGGACGTTCTTCACGATCAGTCCCCGTTCGTATTCCAGGGGAGAAAAGGCGACATTGGTGATCATTCGATTCTTGTAGACCGCCGTCATGAGATTGACGATATCCGTCGCAGTCGCCGATGAAAAACTTCGGTCGGCAAGGGCCGAAAAATCTTGGTCGGTAAGACGTACCCCCAGATACTGCTGGCAGAGGGTCATAATCTTTTCTTTGTTGGAGGCGAAAGTGGCAGGGGAGTCGCTCTCCCCGGCGGCGGATTGTTTCATTGCCTCCTGGACGGCCAGAAAGGCCTTCATGATATTCCCCCGGATTTGGGGGAGAACCGTCTCGTCATAATCGAAGATATTCAAAGACGTCTTGGCCGCTTCCAGCTTTTTTAATTCCGTGGCTGCCCGTTCCTCAACGAGGAAATCCCGGTCGGCCTTGATGTTTTTATCGGCGATGGCACCGATTTTGTAGCGGGGGGGCATACTGGTGACGGTGGGAAGGATCAAAAAGGTCAAAAAGAGACTCAACGTCACGAGGATAAACCAAAGCTGCGTCTGGGGATTCCTGACGATCTCAGGAATAATTTCCGGACGTGTGAACTGTCTTTGCAGCTCGGCTATGGATTTGCGGGCTATCTCTTTCCAGAAGGTCATGGCGGCATATTCCTAACGGGTTCTGCTGCGCGTGGCGTCGAGGTGATTGTAGGCCCGGATGATTTCCTGGACGAGGGGGTGGCGGACGACATCGAGTTCGGAGAAATGAACGAAAGCTATTCTTTTGGATTTACCGAGTATTCTTTCGGCCTCAATGAGGCCGGAGGTCTTTTCCTGAGGCAGGTCGATCTGGGTGACGTCGCCGGTGATCACCGCCTTGGAGCCGAACCCGAGGCGGGTGAGAAACATCTTCATCTGTTCGGAGGTGGTGTTCTGGGCCTCGTCAAGGATAACGAAGGCATCGTTCAAGGTTCGCCCCCGCATGAAGGCCAGAGGCGCAACTTCGATGATCCCCTTGTGAATAAGCGCCGCGGCCTTGTCGACGTCTATCATATCGAAGAGGGCGTCATAGAGGGGTCGCAAATAGGGATTCACCTTTTCCGCCAGATCTCCCGGGAGAAATCCCAGTTTCTCCCCGGCCTCGACTGCCGGCCGGGCCAGGGCGATACGCGCCACCCGCTTTTCCATCAGGGCGGCAACGGCCATGGCCATGGCCAGGTAGGTCTTGCCCGTGCCGGCGGGGCCGATGCCGAAGACCATGTCATGATTGCGGATGGCGTCGATATAGAGTTTCTGGGCCATGCTCTTCGGGGAAATAATCCTCTTTTTGGCGGAGATGAAGACCTTGTCGAGGAATATCTTCTCGATGCAGGCGGTGTTGTCCTCGGAAAGGATACGGTGGGCGTAATCGATATCCTGTGCATAGAGCGGGTAGCCCTTTTCGACGATACCGTACAATTGGAGCAGTAAATCACTGATCAGGCGGACGGAAAGGGCATCGCCGGAAAGGGAGACTTCATTGCCCCGGGCACCGATTTTCACCGGTGCCAGCTTTTCCAACTGACGCAGATGCTTGTCATGCTCACCGAGGAGGTTGCGCAGCCGGCCGGTGTCCGGAAAATGGAGATGTTCGGTTTGCGGATGTTGGTTTTTATTTTTCAAAGTGTTTTCATTCCCTACCGGGGCGCGGTGCTGCCGCGACTATTTTTCCCGCTGCTGCCGGACTGGGGGAGACATCGTATCGTTGGAATCGTCTTAATTATGTCAGAGATGTCCTCCGGAGTCAAATCAAACCCTTCTGTCCCGTTTCCGTCGTCGACAACAGGATGCCTTACCTGCTTTTTCTCCGGTCTTTACATGTCGGGCCTTTGGAGAAAGAGATGGGCAAAAACCTTGGCATTCCCCAACATGTCGGCAATGAGGCAATATTCGTTCGGCTGGTGGGCCATGGGGGTTGTCCGGCACCAGACCGCCGCCGGGTATCCCGCCCGGCGGAGATAAGCCGCGACCGTGCCGGCGCCTATTCCCTGAGGGGTCGCCTGAACGCCGTATACCCCGCCGATCGCCTCTTGAAGGGCGGTGACGATGGGGGCGTTGGAATCCGTCGGCGCCGGGGCCTGTACCTCCTGAACCGGCATGATCCGGATGGTTACCCCCCGCTCCTTTTCGATCTGCTGCGCTATTCGGCGCATCGCCGCCTTTACTTCCTCCAGATCGTATTCCGGGAGAATCCGGCAATCCATGTAAAAATTGTCCTCACCGGGGATGGTATTAACGTTCGGCACATTGGCGTCTTTTCTGGTCGGTTCGAAGGTGCTTTCCGGGGGATCGAAAAGCGGATCGACGGCCGGGAATTGCTCCGGCAGGGCGGCATGCAGGCGCACTGCCAGATGGGATGCGGCCAGAAAGGCATTCTTTCCCAGATAGGGTTTACTGCCGTGACACTGTTTGCCCAGGGTGCGGAAACGGACCCACAGGATACTCTTTTCGGCGACTTCGATGAGATCTCCCCTTTCGTTGCCCGAGTCGGGGACACAGATCAGATCGCTTTTTTGGAAGGGGTTCCGGGGATGTTCAAGCAGGTAGGCCAGTCCATAAGTGCTGGCCGTTTCTTCATCCGCCACGAAGATCAGGCCGGGAGAACGGAAAGGTCGCACCCCTTCGTCGAGGCAGGCCCGAAAGGCGTAAAGGGAGGCGACCAGGTCCTGCTGGTTGTCCAAGACCCCCCGACCGTAAATACGGCCGTCCTGGACATAGGCCCGGTAAGGATCGGAGTACCAGAGGCTCGCTTCCCCCGGGGGCACCACATCGAGATGGCTGATCACCCAGGTTTGCAGACTTGACTCCACGTCTCCGGGCCAGCGGACGATGATGTTCGGGCGCCGGCCCGAAGAAACACGTCGATCCGGGGCATTGATCGTTTCGATGTTCTGTATCTGCAAGCGGGCCAGGTGCTCCCGGAGGAGTTCGGCCTTGGCCGTTTCGCCGTCGCCGCCGTTTTCCGGCGCCATGGCCGGGACGGCGGTCAGGGCAATCTGCAGATCTATCATCTCCCGGCAGTAGGATTCGATTCGGGCGCTGACCCGGCGGAAAATGTCTTCGTCAATCATAATTCACCTCAATCATTTGAAAGTCGGGATGGGTCTGTTTTATCTTGTCGAAACCGGATGCCGTTCCCAGCATAAGGATCAGGGAACGGTCGAAATCGAGCCAGGCGGCGGCGGTACGGTTGATCTCCCCGTTAGTCAAACGCCCTATCTCCTCCCGGTACTTCCAGATGAAATCTCCGGGAAGGTTTTCCAATGCCAGGGAAGCCTGACGATAAACGAGCTGATGGGGGGCGGCAAAGGAAAAAATGAACCTGTTGAGGATGGAATTTCTTGTCCTTTCCAGATCTTCCGGAAGGATACCCTGGCGGTTTGCCTGGCGCACCAGCGCCTGGATTATCGATAAGGCCTCTCCGGCGTTGTCGGTTTTGGTCACCGCATAGGCCCCGAAGATCCCGTAATCGTTACGGGCACGATAGAAACTCCCGGTGGCATAGGCCAGCCCCCGGTCGGTGCGCACCTCCTGAAAGATGCGGGAACGGAAACCGCCGCTGCCCAGGACATGATCGATGACATCGAAGGCAAAATAGTCCGGAGAACCTTTCGCCGGTGCGGGACAACCGATAACCGTCACCGTTTGGGGGGTATCCTTGACGAGATAGTACTTCCCCGAGCGGAAGGGCGAAAGGGGAGGGGGTGCTTCGGGAGCAGAATTACCGGCAGGGAGAAAGCCGAAGGTCTTCCGGACCATTACGGTCAGTTCCTCCTGACCGATATCTCCCGAGACTGCCAGGATCATTCTGTCCGGGGTGTAATAGCGGCGGTGACAGGAGACAAGGTCGGCACGGGCGATCTTTTTCAGCCCCGTAACGGTGGGCAGTCTCCCCCGGGGATTGCCCTGATACATGAGCCGGAAGAACTCCTTGAAGGCCCACGCCTTTGGCTCATCGGCAAGCCTTCTTATTTCCTCGCTTTTCAGTTCCTTGAGGAGCCGAAGTCGTTCCGGATCGAAGCGGGGCGACATGATAATCTGGGCGAAAATATCCCAAACGCGATCAAAATCGGCCCGGAGCGAAAACAGCGACCATTGGACCTGCTCCAGACCGGCGACGGGTTCAATGGTGGCTGCCAGGGCCGCCAGGGTCTCGTCCAGCGAGCGCGGGTCCATCTTTTCCGTGCCCCCACTGCGCATCAGGGCCGTCGTCAGCTCTCCGGTGCCCTCCTTGCCCGCCTCGTCATATACGGCCCCGGACTTGACAAACAAAGTGACTTGCACGACAGGCAGTTCCCGGTTTTCAAGTAAATATACCCGCAAGCCGTTTTCCAGTCGGAAATGCCGGGGCTTCGGCGGGGAGAAGTGGAGGGGGGGATAGACCAGGCGATCGGGGTCGGGTAAGTCGCGGGCGCCGGCATCGGGCGTCAACGTCACGCAAAGCAGGACGATGACGGAGAGGTAGACCCTGACGATCAGGGTGCCCCGGAGCCGCTGCATCGAAAAAGAAATGAACGAAATGAAACCCGCATGACAGCTCGACGTCACAAAGCAGGATGAAAATGACGGGACGCGCTCCGCCGCTTCCGCAGCGGTCTTGTTAATTATATAACGTTGCATATCAATAACATATGCGCGCATTTGCGAGTGAAAGGCAGTGCATGTCTCTCAAGAATCCCCGCCCATGCTTATCGCCGGTCCTCACTCCTTCACCATGATCGCCAGTGTTCGCCGGTCACGGTTAAAAAAGTTTCGGGCCGCCGCTCTGACCTCGGCGGGGGTAACACCGGCGATCCGGTCGGCATAGTCGATCAGGTAGCGATAGTCGCCCAGGAGGGTTTCGAAATAGGAGAGCTGCCCGGCAATGCCCTCATTGGTATTCAGACGCCTTATGAAATCCACTTGCAGTTGCTTTTTGACCTTGTTTAGTTCCGCCTCCGGAACCGGTTCCGCGGCCAGTTGGTTCAATGATTCCTCGACGGCGACGACAAGTTCCTCGATCCTGTGGGGCCGGCGCACCGAGGCGAACACACAGAATAGATTCGGATACCGGCTGCCGGGCATTCCATTTACCGCCTGGACGCTTTCCGCCAATCCTTTGTCCTCCACAAGATACCTGTAAAATCGAGAGGTACGGTCCCGGGAAAGAAGCGAAGCGATAACATCGAAAACATAGTCTTCCCGGGCGGGAGGCGGGGGCTTGAGAAATCCCATGATCAAGCGCTCACCGGCATCGAAAGGGATGGTGATCCGTCTTTCGGCCGTGGCGGTCGGTTCTTTCGGTATCGGTGAGGCGGTCTCCGGTCGGGGAGGTAGCACACCGAAATACTTTTCCAGGATACGGCGCATTTCCGAGGTCTTGACATCGCCGACAATGGTGATGACCATTTTGTGCGGAGCCTTGGCCTGACGGTGGAAGCGTTCAACATCCTTCATGTTGAGGCTTTCGATGTCCTCCGGCCGGCCGATGACGGGACGCCGGTAGGGATGGACAAGAAAGGCGGCGGCGGCGAATCTTTCGTATAACAGTCCATCCGGGTCGGCATCGATACGCTGCCTTCTTTCTTCCCTGACCACTTCCCTTTCCTGGTAGAATTCCCGCAGGACATAATTCGCCAGGCGATCCGCCTCGATGCGTGCCCAAAGCTCGGCCTTGTTGGCGGGGAGGCTCACGTGATAGGTGATCATATCCTGACCGGTGGAGGCATTTATGTGGACGGCCCCCGCTTCGGTGTAGAGGCGGTCTATTTCGTTGGACAGATACCAGTGACGGTGCTCCTTTTGCAAGCCCGCCAGTCGCTTCGACAGTTCATCCCCCCGTTGTTTGTCCCCGGCGGGGCCTTTGGCGATCTCCCTGTCCAGTGCTTCCCCGGTTTTGGCGATTTTTCGCAACAGCTTCCTCTCTTGAGCGGGATTCTTCCCGCCGATGGTCGTCGTTCCCTTGAACATCATGTGTTCCAGCAGGTGAGCCAAACCTGTTTTGCCGTTGCGTTCCTCAACCGCTCCGGCCCGGAAACGGATATAAAAAGAAGCGGTGGGACTGAACGGGCGCCGGAGAATCAACACCCGGATGCCGTTTTTCATGGTGAAGGCTTCGACCCGGTCCATCATCCCGACCGGGGACTGAGCACCGGCCGACACCGCCGCGGGAGATAACGGGAGGACAAAGGGTACCAAGAAGAACAGGAGAAATATCTTTTTCGCGCGACGAGAAAAGATGTGCGGCCATCCGTTCATTGACATATTTTCATGGGGCTTTTCGGGGGTCATGCGGGTTTAAGTTAATTAAGGCAACGGTTTGTCGGTGATGGTTTCGTGTTTGTAATAGGAATAGATGCGACAGGCGGGGTAAAACAGGCCGGTGATGCCCAGCATAATCATGAATGAAGCGGAGAAGAAGATCATGATGAACTCATGTGGATTGGTAAGCGCATAGGCATTGAAGAGAAGGCCGAGCCCCCAGCAGAAAAGCAGCAGGGAGATGCCGCCGACGGCGATGAGCTTGCCCCACCAGCGCAGAGAGCCGGGTGACGATTCTATTTTCATGCCGCCGATATTAACCTTTTCCGCCCGGATAATCAAGCCCGAAGCGCCCTCCGGAGACCGCGCCGCTATCCTGGTTTTATTAAGACCGCTTCCCGACCCTAAGAAGATCGGCACAGGCGCCGCAGTTCGTGATAAACGGAAGTAGTGAGACTGGGATGGGCACAGGGGAGAAGCGAATTGTTGTGAAAAAGCGGTTCTTCGGCGAGCGGGTAGGGCGATGACGCACAGGCGTCTTTCCATAACGGGGTGCCGGGTATAGGCGAGTATTCGGCGAGAATAGGCCGTGCCCCCCGGGACTGAACGTAACGGATGCTGGACTCGATCTCCGCCGCGGTCTGTCCGGGAAGGCCGCAGAGAAGATAAACGGCTATTTCCCCGGCGGTATAGCCGGCTTCCTGAAGATAGGCGACGGCCTGTTCGAAATGGAGGTTTTCCACCTTCCCTCCCCATTGAAGCTGTCTCTCCCCATGGGTGGTTTCCAGACCGAAACGGAGCGTCCGAAACCCCGCCCGCCGGAGTAGAACGGCTATTTCCGGTGTTATCTCCCGGAGATGAAGGCCGTTGGGACAATGAAAGCTCACATCCATATTCCGGGTGATGATCTCCCGGAGAAGCGGAACGGCCAACTCTTCCGGCCGTATGAGGAAGGCATCGTCATATATGGAAAAGTTATCGACCCCCAGGGCGTGTTTCCAGTGCCTGATCTCCGCCGCCACGAGGTCGGGTTTGCGTCTGGTGAAACCGCGATAGAGAAGCCCGGAGGCACAATAGGGGCAACGGTATGGACAGCCCCGGGAAGTGAGGACGGGAAGTTGGTCGGGGCGGGGGAGGAGATCGAAGGCGGGGTAGGGGAGGGAATCGAGGTCCCCGTCCTGGGGGAGGTAGGACAAAGACGCCCCGATGATATCACGGACGATGAATTCCAGTTGGGTTTCCCCTCTCCCGGGAAGGATCAGATCGGCGCCGGAATTTGCCGCCGCATGATCGGGACAGAGGGTGGCATAGACGCCTCCCAGAATGACCGGAACACCCGGGAATATGTTCTTTATGATTCCGATCAGCGCGTCGACCCCGGGGTACCAGTACGTCATCAGGGAGGTGACGAAAACCGCCCGCGGCCGCGGCAGGGACGTGAGGATAGCGATCAGGGAATCCGGATCGATACCGTAACGGTGGTATGGTTTTCCTGTTGCCGCCCGCGGGCTCGGTGCGGCGATCCGTTCCCGGAGCAACTTGCCGTGTCCCCCGGGTTTTCGCGGGGGAGGGCGGCGCAGCCTTGATGCCCCCCGCCGGTAATCCGGATCGAGACAGTCGATGAGACGGACATCAAGGCCGTTTTCCCGGAGGCACGCCGCCAGATAAAGCAGGCCCAGGGGCTTCATCCAGTAATCATAGGCCGCATAATCGTAGATCCAGGGATTGATCGTTAAGACAGAGGATTTCATGGCCAAGGAGAATAGCAGAAATCAACGAGCGGGACAATTCGCAAAACAAACCGCCGCATTAAACACCTCTGCATAAAATACTTGAAGGTGGGCCCGATTGCTGCTAACATCCCCCGCCATTGATCAAGGGTTGAAACGGAAGAGGTATGCGGGCAGTAGTCCAGAGGGTTGACCGGGCGGCCGTCACGGTGGCAGACCGGGAGATCTCCCGAACGGGGAAGGGATTGATCGTCTTCCTCGGCATCGAAAAGGGAGACGGTCAATCCGATGCCGATTATCTGTTGGAAAAAATAATCAACCTGCGCATTTTCGAAGACACCGCCGGTAAGATGAATCTCTCCCTTGACGATTTAGGGGGAGAACTGATGATCATCTCCCAGTTTACCCTCCTGGGAGATTGCCGGAAAGGAAGAAGACCCTCCTTTTACCGTGCCGAGGAGCCGACCCGGGCAAAAGGGCTCTACGATTATTTCGTGAGCGCCGCGGCCGCAAGGATGAAAAAGGTCGGTGCCGGGGAATTTCAGGCCATGATGAAGATCGATCTGGTCAACGACGGACCGGTGACCTTGGTTTTGGACAGCAAGAATATTTTTTAGGAGTGATGAGAATATTGAAGGAGAAGGACCCCATCCCCGCCTGCCAGATCAGGATCGACAAAGAAGGCGTCTGGTACTATCAGGGCGCCGAGATGTTCCGGCGGGAATTCGTTAACTATTTTTATCAACATCTCCGTCGGGATACCCAGGGTCGATATGTGATCGAATTGCCCAACGACCGTTGTTATATCGAAGCGGAAGATACGCCCTATTTCGTCAAAGCCGTTTATCCGGAGCGTGATGAAGGCGGAAGGCTTTTGAATCTTCAGGTCCTGCTTTGCGATGACACGCGGGAGGATCTTGATCCGGAGACACTGTATATCGGCGACGATAACGTGTGCTACTGCCGGGTGCGGAGCGGACAGTTTCCCGCCCGCTTTTTTCGGGCTGCTTACTATCAACTTGCCGAAAATATCGAATACGATGACGAGCGCAGCGTCTTTTGTCTCCGGATGGACGGACGGGTTTTCGATATCGGGGTAAAGTCCGGATAACCGAAGTCAGAAACGTAATATAAACGGCTCGGATAACACAAATAATCACTGGAGGTAGATTCATGCTCGCCGATGATGTCGGAGAAGCCCTTACTTTTGACGATTTACTTCTTGTTCCCGCCGAATCGTCAATTTTGCCGAAAGACGTCGATACGTCGACCCACCTGACCAACAGCATCATCCTCAAAATACCTATCCTCAGTGCCGCCATGGATACGGTGACGGAATCAAAGACGGCGATTTGCATGGCTCAGGAGGGGGGGATCGGAATCATCCACCGCAACATGAGTATCGAACGGCAGGTGATCGAGGTGGACAAGGTCAAGAAATCGGAAAGCGGCATGATCGTCGATCCCATCACCATCGCCCCGGAGCAGAAGGTCCAGGATGCCTTGCACCTCATGACGGAATACCGCATATCCGGCGTCCCGGTGGTTAAGGGTAAGCGGCTGGTGGGAATTCTTACCAACCGGGATCTGCGCTTCGAGACCAATCTCGACCAGCCGGTGGCCAACGTGATGACCAAAGACCGGCTGGTAACGGTTACATCGAACATCTCTCTGGAAGATTCCAAGCAGCTCCTGCATGCCCACCGCATCGAAAAGCTGCTCGTCGTGGATGACGAGTATAACCTCAAGGGGTTGATTACCATCAAGGATATAGAAAAGATTCGCAAATATCCCAATGCCAGCAAAGATTCCCTGGGGCGTCTGCGCGTCGGGGCCGCGGTCGGCATCCTCGATCGTGAGGAGCGGGTTCAGGCCCTGATTGCCGCCGGCGCCGATGTGATCGTCATCGATACCTCGCACGGTCATTCCCGTGGCGTTCTCGACGCCATCAGGGATACCAAGCGGAACTTTCCCAATTGCGAACTTATCGCCGGCAACGTGGCCACAGCCGCGGGTGCGGAAGCACTTATCGAAGCCGGGGTGGATGCGGTGAAAGTGGGTGTGGGCCCCGGATCCATCTGCACCACCCGGGTCGTGGCCGGGGTAGGGGTCCCGCAAATGACGGCGATCCGGGAGACATTCAAGGTCTGTTCCCGCCGGGGGATCCCGGTCGTCGCCGACGGGGGTATCAAGTTTTCCGGGGATATCGCCAAGGCCCTGGCGGCCGGCGCTCATACGGTGATGATCGGCGGACTCTTTGCGGGGACGGAGGAAAGCCCCGGGGAAACCATTCTTTTTCAAGGGCGGAGCTATAAGGTCTATCGGGGGATGGGATCCCTCGAGGCGATGAAATCGGGCAGTCGTGACCGTTACTATCAGGATGATATGGAGAGCAATCTGAAGCTCGTTCCGGAAGGCATCGAAGGACGTGTCCCCTTCCGGGGCTCCCTGTCAGCCAGCATTTATCAGTTGGTAGGGGGGTTGAAAGCCGGGATGGGATATATAGGCTGCCGCACGATCGAGGAAATGCACGAAAAGGCTCAATTCGTCCGTATCACCTCCGCCGGATTGCGGGAGAGCCATGTTCACGATGTAATCATCACCAAGGAAGCCCCCAATTATTGGCTGGATTAACATGAAGCACGCCCGGTTCGTTCATCTGCACGTCCACACCCAATACAGCCTCCTGGACGGAACTATCCGCATCGAAGACCTTCTGAAGCGGACCCGGGAATACCAGATGCCCGCCGTGGCCATGACCGATCACGGCAATATCTTCGGGGCCATCGATTTTTATCAGCAGGCTTATCGCCACGGTGTAAAACCCATCATCGGCAGCGAAATGTATGTCGCCCCCCGGAGCAGGCACGAAAAGACCGCCTCGGTAAGCGGGGAGAATTCCCGTCATCTCGTCTTGTTGGTAAAAAACATGCAGGGCTACAAGAATCTCTTGAAGTTGTCCTCGGACAGTTACCGGGAGGGTTATTATTACCGACCCCGGATCGACAAGGAACTGCTGGACGCTCATCACGAGGGTCTGATCGGCATGAGCGCCTGCCTCCACGGGGAAATCGCCGGCCATATCGTCAAAAAGGATATGGAAGCCGCCCTCCGGGCCGCCGCAGAGTATCGTGATATCTTCGGGGACGGTAATTTCTATCTGGAGATTATGGAAAACGGTATCCCGGAACAGCGGATTGCCAATGAGGGGCTGATGGAAATCGGCGGAAAGCTCTCCCTCCCCCTCGTGGCCACCAATGACTGCCACTACCTCAACCGCGCGGATGCCGAGGCCCACGAGATATTGCTATGTATCCAGACGGGCAAGACGATCGAGGACCGGGACCGGATGCGTTTTCACAGCGATCAGTTTTATTTCCGCTCTCCCGCGGAGATGGAAGAGCTGTTCTCCTTTTGTCCCGAGGCGGTGGCCAATACTGTGGCTGTGGCGGAAAAATGCAATCTTTCCCTGGAATTCGGACAATTTTATCTTCCCCATTATCGCCTGGAGGGAGAAACCGGTCTTGACGATCATCTGGCGAAGATGGCCAAGGAGGGGCTGGCCCGGCTGCTGCCTTCTCTCAACCCCACCGGTGACGCTCTGATCGCCCGCAAATACGAACAGCGCCTCCTCGAAGAACTGGCCATGATTAAAAACATGGGGTTTGCCGGCTATTTCCTCATTGTGGCCGATTTTGTCAACTATGCGAAACAGCAGGGCATTCCCGTGGGTCCGGGTCGAGGTTCGGCAGCCGGCAGTCTCGTCGCCTATGCCATCGGGATCACCAAGGTGGATCCCATCCGCTACGGGCTTTTCTTTGAACGATTTCTCAATCCCGACCGGAAAAGCATGCCTGATATCGACATTGATTTTTGCCAGGAACGCCGGGATGAGATTATCCGTTATGTGACGGAGAAGTACGGACGTGACAATGTGGCACAGATCATCACCTTCGGCAAAATGATGGCGAAGGCGGTGATCAGAGACGTCGGTCGGGCCATGAATATACCTTACGGAGAGGTGGACGCCATTGCCAAGCTCGTGCCCAACGTCCTGAACATCACCCTTGCCGAAGCCCTGAAGATGGAACCCCGTCTCCAGGAAGAGGCGAAGAAGAACGAACGGATTCAGAAACTGCTGACTTATTCCCAGGCCCTGGAGGGTCTGTACCGCCATTCCTCAACCCATGCCGCCGGGGTTGTCATTTCCGACGTCCCCCTGCACAAACGCGTTCCCCTCTACAAGGGCCCCAAGGACGATGCCGTTACCACTCAGTTTTCCATGAACGACATCCAGACCGTCGGCCTGACAAAATTCGATTTTCTGGGACTCAAAACCCTGACGGTGATCAGAAATGCCCTGCAGCTCGTCAGGGAAAATAGAAACATCGACATCGATATCGACAATCTGCCGCTGAACGATAAGGCAACATACGAACTTTTACAGCGGGGAAACACCGACGGGATCTTCCAGCTGGAAAGTGCGGGGATGCGGGAGCTCCTCGTCGGCATGAAGCCCGACTGTATCGAAGACGTCATCGCCCTCATCGCCCTTTACCGCCCCGGACCGATGAATATGGTTCCGGACTTCATCGCCCGGAAGCTGGGGAAAACGCCTATCAGTTATGTCATCCCTGAACTCGAGGCGATATTGAAGGAAACGTACGGTGTCATCCTCTATCAGGAACAGGTCATGCAGATTGCCAGCGCCGTCGGCCGTTATACCATGGCCGAAGCGGACACCCTCCGGAAAGTGATGAGCAAGAAAAAGGACCAGGAAATGGAAAAGGAGATGCCGAAATTCATTTCCGGGGCCAAACAGAACCACATTCCTGAAGACAAGGCGGTTCGCATCTGGGAGCAGATGAAAGAATTCGCCAAGTATGGATTCAATAAATCCCACAGCACCGCCTATGCGATCATCTCCTATCAAACCGCCTATCTGAAGGCTCACTATCCCGAGGAATTCATGGCGGCCCTTCTCACGAGCGAGAAGGACGATCGCGACAAGATCATACGTCATATCAACAGTTGCAAGGAGATGGGGATCGGTGTCCTGCCCCCGGACATCAATGAGTCCCGGAGTGACTTTACCGTGCCGGGGCGGAATATCCGTTTTGGTCTGGCGGCGGTTAAAAATGTGGGCCTCGGGGCGGTGGAGGCGATCCTGGAATCCCGGAACCGGGGGGGGAAATTCAAGTCCTTTCATGATTTCAGCCAGCGCGTCGATCTCAGGAAGGTAAACAAGCGCGTCATCGAAAGTCTCATCAAATGCGGGGCCTTCGATTCTCTCGGTCACAAGCGCCGTTCCCTTTTCGCTGTTTATGAAGAGATCATGAACGCGGCGCAAAAGACACGCAAAACAAAAAGCAGCGGTCAGGTAAGTCTCCTGACGGATCTGGAGGAAACGGGGAAGGGTGGGGCGGCCGGCGGCGGGTTCGAGATCCCGGATACCGGCGAATGGGAGCACAAAGAACTGCTCATGTACGAAAAGGAGGCCCTTGGTTTCTATATCACTGGTCATCCTCTCCTGCGCCAACAGGAAAAACTCAACTTCGTCACCAACGCCAATTCGGAGAATCTGCCGGAACGTCGAGACAAAGAGGACGTTCTCATCGCCGGAATCGTCAACAACATCAGAGAAGTGACCACCAAGAGAAAAGACATCATGGCTTACGTTACCGTTGAAGACCTTTATGGCTCCATGAACATAATCTGTTTTTCCGAGGTCTATCAAAAATCGCGGGAGTTGCTGAAGAGTGACGAGCCGCTGCTCATCAGAGGACAAACGGATGTATCGGAAGAAAAAGTGAAGATTATAGCCAATGAAATCAAGCTTTTGCAGGATGTCCCGGAAGTATCGCCGCACAATTCCGTACATTTCTATCTGGATACCCGTATTCCTACTAATGACAATATGATCTTGAATATCAAGTATTTGGCAAATAAATATAAAGGAACGTCTGAAGGATATATCCATCTCTTGAACGGGGGCAGTGAAACGATCGTCTATCTGGGTAACGATTGCCGTTTCCATCTGACACCCGAACTGCTGAAGGCGGCCCGGTTGCTTCTAGGACCGCAGGCGGCCCGTTATCTTTAAAATGGGACGCGGGTCGTCCGAATAGCCGGAAATGGAATATCGCGAGCGAACCTACCGCAACTCCGTGACGGCCGCGGGCTTGATCACCTTTCAAGTCTCCGTCCGGGAAACGGACCTCTTCGTCGCCGCCGATCGTGATCTCACCGACCGGACGTATAAATCGGTAATAAAATATCGTCATCAATTAGAAAGTTATATCAAGACCCACGAAGCGTTTCGCCATTCTCTGGCACCGCTTCCTGATGATCCCCTGGCTCCGCCGCTTGTGCGGGCGATGCTCCGCGCCGCCATGACCGCCGATGTCGGTCCGATGGCGTCCGTGGCCGGGGCGATGGCGGAGTTTGTCGGCCGGGAGCTGCGGGAGGACTCGGCAAACGTGATCGTCGAAAACGGCGGGGACATCCATCTCGATGCCTCCTCGGCGCGTCGGGTCGCCATTTTTGCCGGTACCTCGCCCTTGAGTAACCGGCTGGTCCTGGAAATTCCGCCGGAAGACATGCCTTTGGGGGTCTGCACGTCCTCGGCCACGGTCGGCCCGTCTTTGAGTTTCGGAAACGCCGATGCGGTATGTGTATTATCCCCTTCGGCGGCGTTGGCCGACGCGGCGGCTTCCCATATCGGCAATCAGGTGCGGAAGGCCGGGGATATCAAAAAGGCTTTGGCCTCCGGCGCCGCGATCCCCGGTGTCCAAGGGATCGTCATCATCATGGGAAAAACGATGGGGGCCTGGGGAAAAGTCAATTTTTGCGATTAAAGTTTACATAACATATCTTATGCGACATTGTTCCGGGGCGCAAAAATGACTCCCCGGCTTGAAGCATTACATTAATTCATTGATTATAACATGTTGCTTTTATTCAGAAATGTGATTACAGACCTTCTTCGGCCAGTTGCTTGACGAGTTTGTGCTGTCTGTCCGTCAGCGTCCTGGGGACCAGTACGTTGATCTTTACGTACTGATCTCCCTTCACGCCGCCTTTCAGAGCGGGAATCCCGTAACCCTTCATCCTGATCTTCGTGTTGTTCTGGGTACCCGGAGGTATCTTGACTCTTTTCGTTACGCCTTCGATAGTCGGCACCTCGATGATTGTTCCCAGCACGGCCTGTGTAAAGGTTATGGATTTTTCCACATAGATGTCGTTACCGTCCCGGGCGAACAAGGGGTGCGGCAGGATATCGATATGCAGATAAAGATCCCCGGCGGGGCCGCCGTCGAAACCGGGTCCGCCTTTACCACTGAGGCGCAGTTTCTTGCCGGCGCCGATGCCTGGGGGTATCTTGACGTTGATTTCATCGACCCGGTCCTCGCGCTGGAGGGCCAGCTTCTTTTCCACCCCCCGGACGGACTCCTCAAGAGTGATGGAAAGATTGTACTGCAGGTCCTGTCCCTGTTGGGGCATGTGGGCATAGGATTGTCCCCCGCCGCCGAAGAGATCGGCAAAGGGATCGAAGGACTGTTGAAAGCTGCCCCGACGGCGGCTGCTGCCGGAGAAGCTCTTGGCTCTGCCCCCTCCCCCGGTAAAATCGAAGCCGAATCCCCTCAGCAGGTCGTTCAGATCAAAGTTGCGGAAGATGTCCTCCTGGGAAAACTTCTGACGGAACTGATCGGCGGACCCGTACATATCGTATTCTTTTCTCTTTCCCGGATCGCTGAGGACGGCATAAGCCTCGCTGATCTTCTTGAATTTTTCTTCCGCCTGGGCCTTGTTGTTGGGGTTCTTGTCCGGATGCCATTTGAAGGCCAATTTACGATAGGCCTTCTTTATCTCCTCAGCGGTCGCCTTCTTGTCGACGCCCAATAATTGATAATAATCCTCAGCCATCTCTTTTCCTTTTCAAAAAAATATATCGCTAAATTAACAACTAAGGCCTATTTGTCAAGAAATTACATTAAACGTCTGAATCTTCGTCTGCTCTCAAACCATACCCGTGGAAGGAGCGAAAAAGCCGACAATATTCCGGATGAAAAGGAAGAATTCATAAAAATTTTCATGCCGGGGCGGCACCCGCGAACGATAATAATCTCGTTATCGACCCCCTGCTGTGTCCTATTAATCATTTAAGTATTTGGATTTATTAGACTCATGGTATATTTTCTCAGTAAAGGCCTTTAGGATGACGGCCGCCCTGAAAAAGCGCTTTGCCGCCGGCTAAACTTCCCGGTAATCCCGCCCCAGATGGAAGGCCTTGAGATTGGCTGCGACCGCCGGCGGCGGAAAAGCAGCCGCGAGGATCTTTTCCCAGGTGTCGACTTTGAAATCCAGCCATTGCGAAAGCACCCCCAAAAGGACGGTGTTTTCCGTACGAATATTACCGGCCGTCTCCGCCAGCTTGCGACCTTTCACCACCCGTACCGTGGGGAAAGCCTCCCGGACAAGCGGGACGGCATTTGTCGGATAGGGCATCTTCCCGAGATTGACCGCCGGGGGATAAAGTTCCAGATCGTTGATAATGATCCGCCCCTCCGGTTTCAGATATTCGAGGTAGCGAAGGGCTTCGAGTTTCTCGAAGGCCAGCAGAATATCTACATTTCCTTTCCGTTCGATCGGGGAGAAAACCTTTTGACCATACCGCACATGGCTGGTTACGCAGCCGCCCCGCTGGGCCATCCCATGGACCTCGCTCTTCTTTACATCCAGACCCTCCGCCATGATTACCTGACACATGATATCGCTGGCCCGGAGAATCCCCTGTCCGCCCACACCGGCCATCAGGACGGCGCTTACATCCGCAGTCGTCTTGGTTTCAGATCCTCTCTTTTTCCGGTTCATGTCTTATTCCACCTCCTCGATGGCGCCCACTCTGCAAACCTGCCGGCAGAGGGTGCAGCCGGTGCACAAATCGGCGTCGATGTAGGAGTTCCCCTCCTGCTTTTTGGCGTTCCTGATCACGGTCTCCGCAGGTTGATCCTGGAAACTTCGCCAGGCAATGGGCGGGCAGCCCAAATCGAGACAATTTTTGCAGCCGATACATTTTTGTACGTTTACCCGCAGGGGTTTGCGTTTTTCCTGATAATGCCGTTTGAAGAGCACACACGACCGGCGGGATATGATCAGGGAAGAGCCGCTTCTGGCCAGTTCCTCCCGCATAACCGCCCTGGTGTTCTTGATATCGTAGGGATCGATGACCCGGACACCGTCTATGCCCAGGACCGTTGCCAGGGCCGAGAAATCGAGTTCCTTGGCCGGGGAACCCTGGAGGGTGAAGCCGGTCGCGGGATGTTCCTGCATCCCTGTCATGGCCGTCGTCCGGTTGTCGCAAATGACGATCACCGCCTCACCGTGATTGTAGGCCAGATTCAACAGGGGGGTGATTCCGGAATGGATGAATGTGGAATCGCCGATGACTCCCACCACCTTCCCCTTCCCTTTCTCGCCGAGGGCTTTGCTCATCCCGTGGGCCATACCGACGCTGGCCCCCATACAGATACAGGAATGGAGACCCTCCAGAGGCGGCATGAAGGAAAGGGTGTAACAACCGATGTCCCCGGCCACAAAGGTCTTCATCTTGCCCAGGACATGGAAGAGACCGCGATGGGGACAGCCGGGGCAGAGATTCGGAGGCCGGGGAGGAATGGCCACCTCGGGAAGTTTCACCGGGGGCGCGGCTTTTTCAGTCAGAACTGCGGCGACGACACCGGGATCGAATTCGTTGGTGAAGGGAAAAACCGCCTTGCCGGTGATCTCGATCCCCAGGCCCCGGATCTGCTCCTCGAGAAAAGGATCGAGTTCTTCGAGGACATAGAGCTTCTTGACCCGGGCGGCAAAGTTACGGATAAGTTTTTCCGGCAGCGGATAGACAAGGCCCAGTTTCAGATAGGAACAGCCCGGCAGGACATCCTTGGCATAGTTGTAGGGCATCCCGGCGGTAATGATACCCACCTCGGTGTCGTTGATCTCCATCCGGTTTTCGGGGAAGGTTTCAGCGAATTCCCGGAGGGCCTGGAGTCGCTTTTCCACCTCCAGCCGCCTCATTCGGGCCATGGCGGGAACCATGACGTATTTCGCCGGGGTGATCCGCAGCTCCGTACGATCCTCGTAGGCCAGGGGGGTTTCGGTGTGTACCACGGATTTGGAATGGGATACCCGGGTGGTGGAACGGAGAAATACCGGCGTATCGAAGGTCGCGCTGAGCTCGAAGGCGATCTTTACGAACCTTCTGGCCTCGTCGCTGTCCGCCGGCTCGAGCATGGGCACTTTGGCGAATTTCGCGTAGTTACGGTTGTCCTGTTCGTTCTGGGAACTGTGGAGGGAGGGGTCGTCGGCAGAGACGATCACCAACGCGCCGTTCGTTCCGGTGTAACTGACGGTAAAAAGGGGATCAGCGGCCACGTTCACGCCGACATGCTTCATTGTGACCAGCGCCTTCGCCCCGGCGACGGCGGCGCCGATTCCCACCTCGAGGGCGACCTTTTCGTTGGGGGCCCATTCCGCGTAAACGCCGTCGTATTTTGCAAATTCTTCCAGGATCTCCGTGCTCGGTGTCCCCGGATAACCGGAGCCGAACCTCGCCCCGCATTCGTAAGCCCCTCTGGCAACGGCTTCGTTTCCCGACATCAATACTTTCATATGGTTATCTCCCGGTTGCTTTCATCCCAGCATGGCGATTTTACGTCCGACAATGATCTTCATCGTCGGATCCTGAATCTTCTCCAGGGCCTGCCGGTAATATTCCCTGGCCTTCTCCCGGTTCTGCAGCCCTTCGTAACTCCTGGCCATGCCGGCGAGGATATCGCCGGCAAAGGGGGAGCCCGCTTTCGATTGCAGCGCCTTTTCGTAATTATTCAGGGCCTGCTTGAAATCCCCTTTGGCCTCGTGGCAATAACCGAGACTGTTGTAAACGAGGACCGTCAATTCGTTATCACCGCCTTTTTCCCGTAAATAGATCTGGAAGGCCTTCATGGCCTCATCGATCTTGCCGGCATTCAGATAGGCGTTGCCGATGCGGTATTGAGACAGCATCGCCGCCCGCGTGGCGGGATATTTGGCCGTCAATTCGGCAAACGGTTTGACGGTCACGGCGACATCCTGGTTCGTTACCGCCAGACGCGAGTTGTTGATTACGGCCTGATTGTAGACATTCATGGCCGTCGTCTCTTCTTTATGGCGCCAGTAGGCCCAACCGCCGCCGACCAGGGAAACGAGTAGCAATACCGCCGCCGCCACGGCGATATTACGCTTGTGGGACAGGATGTAATCCCTGGTTCTTTCAAGGAAAACCTGAAATTTGTCCGGGGCTAGAATCTCCTGCTTTTCCGTCTTACTTGCCATAATTATCTCCTGTCTTGGTGTTGATTCCTTTCGCGATCATCTCTGCCATCCTCCGGGGGATGCGGACGATTCTTCCCTCTCTGTCCAGGCAGGCATGGACGGTGTATCCCGCGGCCAATACCTGCGATCGTTTTTCGTTGCGGACGACGCTGCGAAATTTGATGCTCGCCCGCCGTAAATACTCGATCTCCGTATCGATCCAAAGCAGATCGTCATACCGCGCCGGCTGCAGGTAGTGGCAATAGGCGCGGGTGAGGGGAAAACTCACCCCCTCCCCCTCCCATTCCGAGAAGACGATGCCCAAGTCCCGGAAAAGTTCCGTCCGGCCGATCTCAAACCACTTGATATAGTTGGTGTGATAGACGATCCCCATGGCGTCCGTGTCGGCATATATGACGCGTATCTTAGTACTGTTTAGCAAAAAACGGCCTTTCCGGGGCGATGAATAGATCCATGAGATCGCTGCCGGGAGAAACCAACAAGCCGGTGGCCCGGGCCGCATGCTCTCCGTATGGCCGGCCGGAGGGCCGGTTTTCGCCGCTGACTGTGGAATAGGCGACGAACGGGCTGGGATCGGCGGCATGGGTACGGATGGTTATCGGTGTGGGATGATCGCTTAAGACCATGATCCGGGCCGGTCCGACGGCGTTGATTCCCCGGATCACCGTTCCCACCACCTGTTCGTCAAAGTCCTCGATAGCCTTTATTTTACCGGCCAGGTTGCCTTCGTGTCCCATTTCGTCCGGTGCCTCGACATGGACAAAAACGAAATCCATCTCCCGTAGGGCATCAAGGGCGCTGTCCGCCTTGCCGCGATAGTTGGTATCGGTATAGCCCGTAGCGCCGGGCACGCGGATGGGTTTCAGGCCTGCATAGACGCCGATCCCGTTAAGGAGGTCCACGGCGGAGATCACCCCGCCCCGGAATCCGTAGCGGTCCGTCAGTTTCAACATCCGCGGCGCCCGGCCCTGTCCCCATAACCAGACGGCATTGGCCGGCTTCTTTCCCGCCTGTTTCCGCGCCTCGTTGACC
This sequence comes from Syntrophales bacterium, assembly GCA_035448805.1. Classification (GTDB taxonomy): domain Bacteria; phylum Desulfobacterota; class Syntrophia; order Syntrophales; family UBA8958; genus UBA8958. The sequence continues at coordinate 76,243 of DAOTJR010000001.1, read as the reverse complement.
GGGTGTCGGGACAGGACCGACCGGGCCCGCTTCATCATCGCGATGGCGACGTCGCTTCCCTCGCCCGCCGGGAGGTAGCCGTTGCTCTTCCGACCGGTAATGTCGTGGGGAGGTGTGGTGTGCATCGCCGCGATTCCGTCGCGCCATACAAACAGGTGCCGGTAACTCACGCCGGGATAGAACTGAAACTCGTCGTTGCCCAGCTCGCGGTCGAGGGTGCGGATGATCTCCGCCGCTTCGCCGCTGCCGATATGCCCGGCGGTGAAATCATCCATAAGCGGGTCGTCACCGTCGCCGAGGGTGACGAGGTTGCACCGGAAGGCCACGTCTCCGGGGCCGAGGGCCACCCCCATATTGGCGGCCTCCAGGGGACCGCGGCCCGAATAACAGCTTCCGGGGTCATATCCGAGTACGGAAAGATTGGCGACGTCGCTACCCGCGGGGAATCCCCGGGGAATGGTATCCACCAGCCCCAGGATCCCCTCCCGGGCCAGGAAATCCATGTGCGGCGTTCTCGCCGCCTCCAGGGGGGTCTTCCCGCCTAACTGTTCCAGGGGATAATCGGCCATACCGTCGCCAAGCAGAACGATGTATTTCATCAGAGCCTCTCATCCTCGATGCGGATCAAGACCGTCGGTTCATGGACGACATCCAGTCGGTCGATGCGCTGCAGGGCCTCCCGGACATCGCGCTCCCGGGCCTTGTGCGTCGTCATGACCACCGGCACCGCCCCTTCCTTCTTGCGTCCTTTCTGGATCACCGAGGCAATGCTGATGTTAACTTCCCCGAGGATACCGCTGATTTTGGAAAGGACCCCCGCCTTGTCCGCCGCCATGAAGCGGAAATAATAATTCGTCTTGATCTCCGGAAAAGGTATCAATTGAATATCGTCGATGACGTCTTCTCCCATGGAGCGGTAAGGCACCAGGCGGCAGGCATTGTGGATGATCCCCCGGGCGATGTCGATGACGTCGCTGACGACGGCGCTTGCGGTGGGCATCATGCCCGCCCCCTGACCGTAGAGAAATACCGCCCCCGAGGCGCTGCCGACAATGTGAAAGGCATTGTAGTTGCTGTTTACATTGGCAAGCATCACATCATTGGGGATCATCGTGGGGTGGATTCTGGCCTCTACAGAATCGCCCCGTGCAAAGGCGAGGGCCAGCAGTTTGATGCGATAGCCGAATTCTTTCGCGAATTCTATATCCTGCTGACTGATGTGAGCGATGCCCTCCCGGTAGATCTCCTCCATGTTCACCCGCTTCCCGTAGGCCAGGGAAAGGGCGATGGCCAGCTTATGCGCCGTGTCGATCCCCTCGACGTCGAAGGTCGGATCCGCCTCGGCAAAACCCAGCTCCTGAGCCTCCTTGAGGACCGCGGCAAAGGATTTTCCCTCATCCGTCATTTTCGAAAGGATGTAGTTGGAGGTTCCGTTCATGATCGCCATGAAGGAGGTGATCCGGTTTCCCACCAGGGACTCCTTGAGGGTCTTGATGATGGGGATCGTGCCGCCGACGCTGGCTTCGAAACGAATATCAACCTTCTGCCGGTCCGCGGTCCGGAATATTTCATTGCCGTAGGTTGCCAGGAGAGCCTTGTTGGCGGTTACGACATGTTTGCGTCTCTCCATGGCCGCCATGATGAAAGAACGGGCCGGCTCATACCCGCCCATCAGTTCGATGACGATATCTATCTCCGGATCGGTAAGGATTTGCTCCGCTTCCGTCGTCAGAAGTTCGGGAGGGACGGCGACAACCCGCGGCGTGGTGATATCCAGGTCGGCGATCCGTTTCAAATCCAGGCGGGCCCCCAGCCGTCTCTCGATGAGATCGCCGTTCTCCCGCAGCAACTTCACCACCCCGGAACCTATCGTTCCGAAGCCTATCAGTCCCAGCGAAATTTTCTTCATGGTCGGATGTCCTAAATTTTGGTTCTGCGTTTTATAATAGCGGCATACATTTGTCAAAACAAATTCCCGACGGCACGACGTCACAAAGCAGGATGAAAATGCTGGGACGCGCTCCACCGCATCCGCAGCGGTCCCGTTAATGATAAACCGTCGTAGATCAATAACATATGCACGCATTTGCGAGTGAAAATCATCCTCTTTTCTTTTCCGTTCCTTCCTTGGTTGCGTGCGCCTTGCCTGCGAAGATTTTTCTTCCTCGTCGCGGTGATCTCTTTATACGAGTTCATCATAATTGACTTTCCCGGGATATTGAGATAAATATCTTCGTAATCCATACACGCATGAAGGGTGTTTCACATCCCTGATTACCCGGGAAAAATAAGGATACCGTAATGACGACAACGTATCAGCAGGCCGGCGTGGATATCGACAAGGCCAATCTCTTTGTGGAAAGAATTAAACCCCTGATCGGCAGGACCACCCGGAAAGAAGTTATGGGTCGCATCGGCGGCTTTGGGGGGCTCTTCCATCTCGATCTGAACCGTACCCCCGACCCGGTGCTCGTTTCCTCTACCGACGGGGTGGGCACGAAGCTGAAGATCGCCCAACTGATGGGGAAACACGACACCATCGGCATCGACCTGGTGGCGATGTGTGTAAACGACGTGGTCGTCCAGGGAGCGGAACCGCTGTTTTTTCTCGACTACCTGGCCACGGGCAAGATCAGCATCGATACCGGGGTGGCCATCGTGGAAGGTATTGTGCAGGGATGTCTGGATGCGGGCTGTGCCCTCATCGGTGGTGAAACGGCGGAAATGCCCGGTTTTTACCAGGACGGGGAATATGATCTGGCCGGCTTTTGCGTCGGGGTAGTCAACGGCGATCGCATCATCGACGGCTCGGAAATCCATGTGGGGGACAGCATCATCGGCCTGGCCTCCAGCGGCCTGCACAGTAACGGCTATTCGCTGGCCCGGAAGATTATCTTCGAGATGGCCGCCCTGGACGTCAACGCCTGTCCGCCGGGTTTGGATTCACCAATCGGCCTGGAACTCCTCAAACCTACCCGGATATACGTCAAGCCCCTCCTCCGGCTCATGAAGAATTTCGAAATCAAAGGGTTGGTGCATATCACCGGGGGCGGCTTTCTGGACAATATCCCCCGGATCGTGCCGGGTCCCTGCAAGGCCGTTATCTACCGGCGGAGCTGGCCGGTTCCGCCGATCTTCATGATCATCCGGGAATTGGGCGGGGTCGCGGAGATGGAGATGCTGCGGGTCTTCAACATGGGGATGGGGATGTTGATCGTCGTTTCCGAAAGCGACCGGCTTGAGGTGATGGAGAGAATCGCCATGCTGGGCGAGCAGCCCTACAACATCGGCCATATCGAAAAACGCGATGCGGGTGAACCCCCGGTGGTGTTTACAGACCTATGAGAAAGAAAATCAAGATCGGCGTCCTCGTTTCCGGAAGCGGTTCCAATCTTCAGGCGATTATCGACAATATCGAGGCCGGCCGGCTGGACGCGGAAATAGGAATCGTCATCAGCAACAACGCCGAAGCCTTCGCTCTGGAACGATGCCGCCGCCATGGCGTGCCGGCGACGGTCGTCGACCATCGCTCCTTTTCGTCCCGGGATGATTTCGACCGGCAACTGATCGCCGTTCTGCGCTCCCGGGGTGTAGAACTGGTGGTAATGGCCGGCTTCATGAGGATTTTGAGCGATCATTTCCTGACAGCCTTCCCCCTGCGGATCATGAATATCCATCCCGCCCTGCTCCCTTCCTTTCCCGGTCTGCATGTCCAGAAACAGGCCGTGGACTACGGGGTCCGTTTTTCCGGTTGTACGGTCCATTTTGCCGACGGCGGGGTGGATACGGGGCCCATCATCATCCAGGCTGTGGTTCCCGTATACGGCGATGACGACGAGGACAGTTTGTCGGCCCGGATCCTCCGGGAGGAGCACAAGATCTATTCCCAGGCGATTCAGTGGTATGCCGAAGGCAGGCTGGCCGTGGAGGGGCGCCGGGTCATCCTCCGGGATGCCCCCGGGGGGGGGATTATGCCGCAACACAACCCTCCCCTGTCGGCATGAACAACGTTTTTCACTCGCAAATGCGTGCCTATGTTATTGATCTACCAAGGTTTATCATTAACGGGACCGCTACGGATGCGGTGGCGCGCGTCCCAGCATTTTCATCCTGCTTTGTGACGGCGTGCCGTCATGCGGGTTTCATGACGATGCGGCACGCGCGAAAGATGTAAGTATCTCAAAGGAAGACTCTGGGGCTTTTTCACGCTAACTCCCATACTCGACGCTTTTAAAACGATAGATGTAAATTATCGGGCAGTTGCCTAAAGTTTCATTCCACCTACGGAGGGAATTACAGGACAATGAGAGAACTGAACTTTGAAGTCCAATCCCTCGGGAAACCGACGATCCCCTCGCCGATAACCGTCAGTTATTTCACCCCGGACAGCCGGAGGATCATCTACGACAACGATCTGGTTCATCTTTCCGGCCATCGTTGGGAGGTCGGGACCCCATTGTCCATCGAGGTTGCCGGTCCCCGGGAGACGATCTACTTCGATCCGCCGAAAACCAAAGCGGCGATCGTTACCTGCGGCGGCCTCTGTCCGGGGATCAATGACGTCATCCGGGCCATCGTGATGGAACTCTATCACCGCTACGGGGTGAAAAATATCGTGGGGATAAAATACGGTTTTCAGGGCCTGATCCCGTCCTTCGGTCACGATCTCATGGAATTGACCCCGGAGCTGGTAAAGGACGTTCACGACGTCGGGGGTAGCATCCTGTCTTCATCCCGGGGCAAGCAGGACATCGGGGAGATCGTCAATGTCCTCAAGAGAATGAATATCGACATTTTTTTCTGCATCGGCGGCGACGGCACCATGCGTGCCACGGAGCTCATCACCGAGGAGATCAACCGCAGAAAACTGGAGATCAGCGTCATCGGCATCCCCAAGACCATCGACAACGACCTGAATCTCGTGGACAAAACCTTCGGCTTCGACACGGCGATTTCCGAGGCCGTCCAGGCCATACAGTGCGCCCATGTGGAAGCCAAGGGGGCGCCCATGGGGATCGGTCTGGTCAAGCTCATGGGCCGTCAATCCGGTCATATCGCCGTTCATGCCGCCCTGGCCCGGAACGATGCCAATTTTGTCCTCATACCCGAGGTCCCCTTTGACCTGCACGGTGAAAAAGGATTCCTGAAAGCGCTGGAAACCCGCCTCCGGCAGCGCCTCCATTGCGTGATCCTCGTGGCCGAAGGGGCCGGTCAGGAGTTTTTCTTTCCTGAGGCGGACCGGGTCGAAACCGACGCTTCCGGTAATTTGAAGCTCCGCGACATCGGCCTCTTTCTGAAAGGGGCCATCGAAGAGCATTTCCAGAAATCCGGCCTCCCGGTCAACGTGAAATATATAGATCCCAGCTACATGATCCGCAGTGTCCCCGCCAATGCCAGCGACAGTATCTATTGCGGTGCCCTGGGACAATACGCCGTCCATGCCGGGATGAGCGGCAAGACGGGGATGCTGGTGGGACGTTTCCGCGGAGAATACGTACATCTCCCCCTTCAGACCGTGATGTCGGGCAAGAAGGTGGATCCGGCCGGCAACATCTGGATGCGGGTCATCGAATCCACCGGTCAGCCCCTCGTGATGAAAAACGATTCCTGAAAAAAGACTTGCATATTTTTGCCCGTTGATGTAGCAACCACGCCACTATCGTTTGCGAGGAGTCTTGATTATGGCCAGAGTATGTGAAATTTGCGGAAAAAAACCCGTGGTAGGAAATAATGTCAGCCATGCCAACAATAAGACGAAACGGGTATGGCGCCCGAATCTGCAAAAGATAAGGGCTCTCGATGAGAAGAACGGTGCGGTCCGCCGTGTGAAGATCTGTACACGCTGTCTCAGGTCCGGCTTCGTGCGGAAGGCCCTTTGATCAATAATCAGGAGCGAAGCCGGTCCTCACGATCTCCGCGAGGGTCGGCTTCATGAAATCATTATAATCCCGCACCAGTTCCAGGCCCCGCTTCATAATGTCCTCCAACATCGCCAGCGCCCTTACATCCTCCCGGGAAATGCCGAATTTACCCGCAAAAAGTTGGATCCTGCCCTCCAGGGTCATGAAACGCCCGATCCGCTCGCGATTGTAAAAGGCCGCCCCTTCCCGCATCGTCTCGGCAACAGCGGCCGGCATGATTCCGTACAGCCAGCCGATGTTTTCGCTGAACTCCGCCAGCTTCTCCTCCACGGTGAAGCGCATGGCATCACACAGCAGGGCGATGAGTCGTTCTCCTTCCGCATGCTCCGCGCCGTGCATGGCCAGATCGAAGGTCATTTCGATCACCATGTGGGACCGGTACGCGGCCTGGGCATAGGGAATGGGCGTCCCTTGAGCTGCGTAGATGTCCAGCAGCGGTTCCACCAGGGGTTTCCCTTTCAGGTAGGTGTAGCCGTTGGCGTCGGGGTTGAATTCCCGGATGGGTTCGCCGGTGATCATACCGTGATGCGACAGATCGTCCACCATCAGGTGAAAATAGACGAAGGCATTTTTTCGATGGGGCGGGGGAAGAGGGGCGGCGCGGGAAATGCCGTGGGTTTCCGCCGCCGTTATTCCCTTGTGAAGGGGCAGAAGATCGGGACAGATATTGTAGATAAAAAGATCGAGGTCCTCTTCCCGAAGGTGTCTTTCCCGGAGAAAGCGATCCAGGAGCCAGGTATGGGTCATCATCAGCATGAGGCGGCTTCCTCGATGGTCGGGATCATTTCCCCGGTGCGAGAATCGTCATCCTTTTCAGGTCCGCCAGACGGATCTGAAAGGTACCGTACTTTGTCCTTCCGTAGGCCCGGCCCTTACGGCCGACGCTGAGGGTGATGTCTTTACCGTCCCTCAACTTTATATGCGCGGTCAAGTCGTCACTTTTATGAAGGAAATCTATATAATGAATGTTCTCGAAGGCCACGGTGTAGGTCCCTTCTCCTCTTTTCCCCGCCAGAAAAGTACCGCCGTCGATACTTGCCTCTCCCACCTCGGTATAGGTATCGGCCTGATCGATGTAGGCCGCCCGGAACTTCTTTTCCGGAACCGGGATCCGCGCCGGTGATTCGTCTCCCAGGTTACTCATCCCCATGACCAGGGGCAGAAAAAAGATTAGCAAGCCCACCAGGTATTTCAGTTTCATTTTCCCACCTTCGCCCATGTTTTCCGGACCGGTCAGACAAACCTCCGAAAGGCAACTGTTTTCGCCAGTGCCGCCAGGATACGCTCTACTTCCTCCCTGGATTCCGGCGGGAAGGATATCCGCACCCGGCCTTCCCCGGCATCGATGGTGGTTATGGATGCCACCCGGTCATACCCTTCCAGGAGAAACTGGAAGACCACCAAATCAGGGCGGGAGAGCTGCAAATTTATATCGAGCATCTTCATACCGGCGTGGTCTCTTCGCCCAAGGAAAAGGTTCGCAGGGGAACCGCTAAATGTAATTTCCGACCCGACACGGCTCTATCTATGACAGCGGCGGCCCCGGTGTCAATAAAAAAGGAATTTCCTGCTTGACATTGTCACTGATATGTCTATCATAACGAAACAAAATAAAAGGATATTGTGTGGCAAATTGAGGAATAATCATTCATTACCGGTAACAAAGTGGCGGTTTTCGCAGGAAAAAAATGATCTCACGGAAGATTTGGCGCGGGAACTCGGAATCCTGCCCGTAATCTCCAAGATCTTGATGAGCAGGAATATCGTCGACATCACCGACGCCCGGAGGTATCTTTCCCCATCTCTCACCGACCTGCACAACCCCTTTCTCATGAAAGACATGAAAAAGGCGGTCGCTCGCGTCATCCAGGCCATCCATAGAAAAGAAAAGGTTGTCGTCTTCGGAGACTACGATGCCGACGGCATCACCGCCACCGCACTAATCATCAGATTCCTCGGGGGCCTCCTGGCGGACACGGATTATTACATCCCCGACCGCATCCGGGAAGGCTACGGGCTGAACCGCAGCGCCATCGATTCCCTTCGGGATCGCGGCGTCAATCTCATCATAACCGTCGATTGCGGCGTTTCCGATCTGGAGGAAGTGAAGTATGCCGCCTCCCTCGGCATCGACACGATAATTCTTGATCATCATGAAGTACCGGAAGTTTTGCCGCCGGCCGTGGCGGTGATCAATCCGCACCGCCGTGACTGCCCCTTTCCTTTCCAGGATCTGGCCGGCGTGGGTATCGCCTTCAATTTCCTTATCTCCCTCCGGGGGAAACTCAGGGAGGCCGGTTTTTGGAACAAACGCCCCTACCCTAACCTGAAAGAATATCTGGATCTGGTGGCGCTGGGGACTATCGGGGATATCTCGCCGCTGATCGATGAAAACCGAATCTTCACCAAAATCGGGCTGGATCTCATTACCGAAGAGCGTCGTGCCGGTATCAAGGCCCTGAAAGAGATCTGCGGTATCGAGACGCAGATCATCGACTCCAACCGGGCTTCGTTCTGTCTTATCCCCCGCATCAACGCCGCCGGCCGGGTCGGCTCACCGGCCGAGGCGGTTAAGCTCCTCCTTACCGACGATCTCGACGAGGCGCGGGAATTGGCGAGGTTGCTGGATGGTTACAATCGCCGTCGTCAAGCCCTGGAAAAGGATATCCTGGACGAGATTTTGGCGGAGATAACCCGGACGATAAACCCGCACGACAAATCCGCCCTCGTCTTTGCCTCGACGAACTGGCACCCCGGTGTCATCGGGATTGTGGCGGCCCGCCTAGTCGACCGCTTTTACCGTCCCGCCATCCTGATCAGCATCAGAGACGGCATCGGCAAAGGTTCAGGCCGGAGCATCCTGGATTTCGATATCTACCAGGGCCTGAAAAAATGCGATTCCCTTTTGCTTTCCTACGGCGGCCACCAGTATGCCGCCGGGATTTCCATCCGTGAGGAGGATATCGGTGACTTCCGCCGTCTATTGGAAGCGACGATCCGGGAAAGAATCCAACCCGGGAACATGATTTCGCAAACGGCCATCGACGCCCAGTGCCGGTTACGCGACATCAATCACGAACTCCTCAATCAGATCCTGATGCTGGCGCCCTTCGGCAGCCGCAATCCGGAACCGGTCCTCTGCGTGCGTAAAGTCAATGTCACCGCCTCGAATGTGGTGGGGAAAAATCATCTGCGCCTGCGCCTGAACGGCGACGGTATCTCCTGCAACGGCATCTGGTTCAGCAAGGGGCATTTCGTCCATCATCTAACCTCCGGAACGACTTCGGATATCGCCTTTACCCCCCAGTTCAATCACTGGAACGGCATCAGCGAGATCCAGCTGAAGATGCACGATATGGCCGTTGCCGAGAATTGAAAAACCGGCGGTTGCTCAAAACCACCGCTTCCGCCGCCGGTATGATTTGACGTCCCGATAAGCCCGGGTGTCGCCTGTCGCCGCCACGCCCAGATAGAACTCCTTGATGTCTGGGTTTTCCACCAGCTCCGCCGCCCGGCCTTCCATGACGATCTTGCCGTTCTCCATGACATATCCGTAATGGGCGATCTGCAGAGCCATGTTGGCGTTCTGCTCCACAAGAACGATGGTTGTGCCCTGCTCCAAGTTGATCTTTTTGATTATATCGAAGATTTCCTTGACAATGAGGGGAGCCAGACCCAGGGACGGTTCGTCGAGGAGGAGAAGCTTTGGTTTCGCCATCAGCGCCCGGCCGATGACCAGCATCTGGAGCTCGCCGCCGCTGCAGTATCCCGCCTTGGCGCGGCGACGGTTTACCAGGGCCGGAAAATAGTGATACACCATCTCCAGGTCCTGTTTGTAGGATTTATCCCGCCGCACCGCCGTACCCACCCGGAGATTTTCCTCGATGGTCAGGTACTTGAAGGGTTGGCGGCCTTCCAGGACCTGGATTATGCCCATCCGGGTGATCGTTTCCGGGGCCTGGTTATGGATCCCCTGCCCCTGGAAGACGATCTCTCCGTCGGTCACCTTCCCGTTTTCCGGTTTCAACAGGCCGGATACGGCCTTGAGGGTGGAGGTCTTCCCGGAACCGTTGCTCCCCAGCAAAGAAACGATTTGCCCCTCTTCCACATCGAGGGAAACACCCTTGAGGACCTGAATGACGTCGGAATATACCACCGAGATGTTATTGATCTTCAACAGCATGGCATCACATCCTCAATAAGAAAACGGCCAGAGCCGGAAACTGGAGCGCACGATACGCCAGACCTCGGCCAGCCCCCGGGGTTCGAAGAGAATGAAGAGGACGATGGCCAGACCGAATACGAACTCCCTCAGGGGGGCCATATTCAATCCCATCTGGGAAACGACGCCCAAATTCATCAACAGATCCGTGCCCCAGCGGAGGATCTCGTTCAAACCCGTAATGAAAACGGCTCCGAAGATCGCTCCGGACATGCTGCCCATGCCGCCGATGATCACCATGGCGATATATTCAACGGAGAGACCGAGGTTGAAGGGTTCGGTGGTGATGCTGATGGTGTAGTAAGCCCAGACCGCCCCGGCCACACCGGCGTAAAAGGAACTGACGGCAAAGGCGAGGAGTTTGTAGGGGAAAATCGAGATCCCCATCCCTTCCGCGGCCCGGTCGTTATCCCGGATAGCCACGAAGGCCCTTCCGTACCTGGTCCGCATGATATTCACCGCCAGCCACAGCATGATAACAAGCAGGATAAAGATGACGTAGAAGAAGGAGAGGTCGCCGACTATTTCCAGACCGAAGATGGTTGCCGTAGGCAGGGTGATCCCCATGGTGCCTTTCGTGACCGTTTCCCAATGGACGAGGACGTATTCGATGATGAATTGTCCCGCCAGGGTGGCGATGGTCAGATAGAGCCCCTTGAGACGACTGGAGGGAAGCCCGAAGATCAGACCGATCAGGGCGGTGATCAGACCGGCGGCGGGAACGGCCATAAGAAAAGGAACGTCCCCGCGGGTCGCCAGCCAGGCTGCTCCGTAAGCGCCGACTCCGAAGAAGGCGCCATGTCCCAGCGAGATCTGCCCGGTGTAACCGACAAGGATATTGAGCCCGATCGCGGCGATCGCGGCGATACCGATGGAATTTATCACGTACAGCAGATAGGGGCTGCTGGCCAAAGGTACGAGCGTGAACAGCACGATCAGACCGACGGCGGACCATAGGCGCCCGTAATCAGTTTCATAGACATTGAGCTGGGTCGCGTAGCTTTCGTGATAGTTGCCGCAGGGATGGAAAATCCGTTTGCCCATATCAGACCCTCTCGATTTCTACCTGCCCGAAGAGACCGTAAGGCTTGAGCATGAGAATGACGACCAGCACGATATAGGGAACCACATCCCGGAGGGAAGGGGAGATATAGCCGCCGGTAAGGGTTTCCAAAATGCCGATGATTAGTCCACCGATGATGGCGCCGCCGATACTGTCCAGCCCGCCGAGAATGACCACGGGAAAGACCTTCAGCCCCAGGGCGCTGAGATCATGGACGTTGACCCCGTTGATGATGCCCAGGATTATACCGCTGAGGCCGGCGACGAGGGCCGCAATGGCCCAGGAGAGGGCGAAGACGTTCCGCACATTGACCCCCAGGGAGAGGGCGGCCCGCTGGTTGTCGGCCACGGATCGCATATATATCCCCTGGGAGGAGAACTTGAAGAACAGCCCGAACAGGGCGAGAAAGACGATCCCCACCACCAGCGCCAGGGTATAGACCGGCTGCACGGTAACGCTGCCCCAGGTCAGGGTCAGCCATGGCGGCAGAAAATCGGGGAAGGTGTAGAGGTTGCCGCCCCAGATCAGGAGGATCAAGCCCTTGAACATCGCCGCCAGACCTACGGTGAGCATGATGACAAAGATCAGGGGCTCGCCGATGAGAGGCCGCAAAAACAGCCGTTCCACGACAAAGCCCAGTGAGAAGCAGGCAATCATGGTGATAATGAACGCCGCATAAACAGGAAGTTGGGCACCCGTAGCGAGCACGAGGAAGATATACGCCCCGATGGCCAGCAACTCACCATGGGCGAAGTTGAGGACGCTGGAGGACTTGAAGATCATGACAAATCCCATGGCGGAAATTCCATAGAGAAAACCCACGCTCAGACCGTTTACCATCAGCTGGACAAAAAACTCCATATTGCTCCTTTCCGTTTTACGATGTGGCGACGGTTAAAATCTTTACGTTCGTGGTAATCTCCCCTACCCTGCCGTCCCGGTAACGGATTTTCCCTTTGGTTTCCACCTGTTTGACATCCCGGTACATGGCCTCGATAAGCGGGAGATAGATGCCGTAGATGAAGCGCCGTCGTACCTTGCCGGTGCGGGTGAGCTCTTCGTCATCGGCGTCCAGGAGTTTGTAGAGCAGGAGAAATTTTTTGATTTTCATGATTTCGGGCAGTTGCTCGTTGATGGTTTTGACTTCTCCGCGAATGAGATCCTCCACGGCGGGCTGTTGGGACAGATCCAGATAGGTGGTGAAGGGGATAAGACGTTCTTCGGCCCAGTTGCCCACGTTTTCCATGTCGATATTGATCATGGCGGTGATATACGGTCTGGCTTCGCCGAAGACGACCGCTTCCTTTATATAAGGGCTGAATTTCAGGCGGGTTTCGATGAAATCCGGGGAGAAGGCCTGGCCGGTCTTGTTTTTGATGATGTCTTCCCTGCGTCCGATGATGATCAGGTGCCCGTCCTGATCGAGATAACCGGCGTCCCCGGTCTTCAACCAGCCGTCATGAAAGCTCTTTTCCGTATTCTGATAATCCCGGTAGTAACCGGAAAAAAGGGAGTCGCTTTTTACCAGCACCTCCTGATCGACGTCGAGCATCACCTGGACGCCCGGGAGGGGTTTGCCCACGGTTTCGGGTTTGACTTCGCCGTCCGGCTGAACCTGGAATATCCCGCCGGCTTCGGTGAGTCCATAGCACTGTTTGAGGTTCATGCCGACCGCCTGAAAGAAACGGATCACTTCCGGACTGATGGGGTGTCCACCTGTATAGGCGTTGCGGAAATGTGAACAGCCGATCCGGTCGAGCAGGGGCCGGTAGATGATTATCCGGGCCAGGCGATGCAGCATGGTCTGCCAGAGAGCAGGTGACTTTCCGGCGTCCCGGGCGCTGATCACGGCCGTGCCGATTTGTTCGGACAGGTGAAAGAGTTTCCGCTTCAGCCAGCCGGAATCGGCCATCTTGACCCGTATTTTCGAGGCCAGATCCTCCCAGAAGCGACTGGCGGTGATTATCACCGCCGGGCCGATTTCCCGGAAATCCTCGGTCACCGTCTCCGGCGTTTCGGGGAAATTCATGGTCATGCCGCTGTAGAGCCCTACCCCCAGACACCACATCTGATCCACGATCCAGGCGGGTGGTGACATGGACAGCCAGTTTTCGTCCGGTTTGAGATCGATGGCCCGAGTCCACTGCCGTCCCATGGCGATCATGCTCCGGTGGGAAAGCATGGCCAGTTTCGAGACCCCCGTCGTTCCCGAGGTTTGAATCATCAGGGCAATGTCCTTGGGGTTTCCCTTCCTGATTTCCTGGAGAAAGCGGTCGGGAAGGCGACGATCCTCCTCCATTCCCTCCGCCAGGAATTCGGCGAAAGAAATGAGCCAGGCTTCGTTACGGTAGGATCTCATCCCCGTGGGATCGATATAGACGACCTTTCTTACGTGGGGGATCCTTTCCCGGATTTCCAAGAGCTTATCGACCTGTTCCTGATCCTGGGCGATAACCGCCACCGCCTGGGTGCGCTGGATGGAAGTCCGCAGTTCTTCAGGAATGGAGGAGGTGAAAAGATTGATGGTTACCGCCCCGACGGCCTGGGCTCCCAGCTCGGAGAAAAGCCATTCCGGATGATTGTTCACCACCAGGACCACATTCTCTCCCCGCCGGACCCCCAGCGATGTGAACCCCAGGGCGCTGTGGCGGACATAGCGGAGATAATCCTCCCAGGTGAACTTGTGCCATACGCCGTAGGCCTTTTCCCGGATGGCGATGCCGCTTTTCCCCAATGTCTCCGCCTGCTTCAAGAGCAACCGGGGCAGAGTCAACGAAGCGTCATCCTGGTATGGCGTCTCCATCTTCACCTCCGCCTCAACCCAGATAGGCCCGGATCACCTCGGGATGCCGGCGGATCTCTTCCGCCGTTCCCTCGGCGATCTTTTCACCGAAATTCAAAACGGCAATGCGGTGGGATATGCTCATGACAATGGCCATGTCATGCTCCACCAGGATGATCGTCTGCCCCCAGGCGTTGTTGATTTCCGTTATGAATCGGACCATGTCTTCCTTTTCTTCCAGGGTCATGCCGGCAAAGGGTTCGTCCAGAACCAAAAGTCGCGGTTCCAGAGCCAAAGCCCTTCCCAGTTCCACCCGCTTCATCAGACCGTAAGGCAGAGAGGCCACCGTCTTTTTTCTAATGGCCTGCATTTCCAGAAAATCGATCAATTCCTCGATCAGTTTCCGGTGCCGCACCTCCTCGCGGCGAACGGAAGGAAGAAACAATGCCGCCCCGGGGAAGGAATAGTTGCAATAGACGTGACGGGCGAGGAGCATGTTCGCCAGGACGGTCATCCCCGGAAAGAGTTCAATGTTTTGAAAGGTCCTGCCGATACCGACCCTGACGAGCTCGTGGGCGTGTAACCGGGTGATGTCCCGGCCGTTAAAGAGGATCTTGCCGCTCACGGCGTGGTAGAAACCGGTTATGCAGTTCATGAGACTCGTCTTGCCGGCGCCGTTGGGTCCAATCACGGCGTAGAGTTCTCCGTTGCCCACCTGCAGGTCGATATTGCTCAGGGCCTTGACGCCGCCGAAATTAAGGGAGACGTTCTTTATCTCCAGATTGGCGTAGCGGTCTTCCCCGTTCCGGGCGGCGAAGATGGCCGGCTGTCCGCGATAGGCTTTCATCTCCCCGGCCCGCTCACTTCAATAAACGGATCTTTTCCCGACCCGGCACGAAGAACTGGGTGAGGGGGGTATAGGAACCACCCTCCTGAACGCGGACGATCCGGGCCTTGAAGGAGGCGCCGTGGTCTTTGCCGGTGTAGGTGATATTCGGAACGATCCCGCCGAAATCCTCGTTGCGGAATGATTCCATGGCCCTGTTGATCGTGTCCCGGTTGATGACCCGGAACTTCTCGTGGGCCCGGAGAAACGCCCGTTCCATGATCATCCCCACGACGACTCCCTCCCAGTAGGAAGCGTCGAACCGGTCGACCGTCCGGTAGCGCTTCCACAGCTCCTCCATGATTTTGATGCCCGGGGTGCGGTCGGAAGGCAGACCGCCGGGGAACTGCATCAGCAGCCGATCCTTGATGAGCCCCTTGCCCAGCCGGAAGAAGTCCGGATCCGTGGATGTCCAGGTACCGAAAAACATCGGGTGGTAACCGATCCGGTCGGCACTCTTGAATGTCGTGACGATGGCGGCGGGCAGCATCTGCATAACGATGTACTGGGCGCCCTTCTTTTGCAGGCGGAGTAGTTCCGTATTGAGATCGACGGTTTTGGGGGGGAATTCCTCGATGGCCACGATTTCGATCCCGACCTTACGGGCGTAATTCTGACTTGGTTTATGAATGGAGCGCCCATAGGCATTGTTGTACGTGAGCAGGCCGACCTTGGGGATGGTGTTGCCCCGGTGAATGGCCCGGATATAATCCAGAATGGCGTAACAATCCATCTTGTAACTGCCGAAGGGAAGATACATGTAGTCGATGGGCGGTTCCAGGATTTCCCAGCTCGTGGAATAATTGATCGTCGGGATCCGATAGGCCTGAATGATCGGTTTGGCGGCCAGGCCCTCTCCGGCCCCCCAGGTCGCGATCATATCGACCTTTTCCTGAACGGCGAATTTGCGGACCGCCGCTACCGCCTCCGGGACCTTGTAGGCGGTATCCACCAGGATCATTTCGATCCGGTTGCCGGCGACCCCGCCTTTGACTTCATTGACATAGCGGAAATAATCCTGCTGACCCTTCGCATGAAACTGACCCCATGTCGAGGCGGGACCAGTCATGTTGATCGCCGCACCCACCTTTATAACCCCGGCCGACGACCATCCGGAGAGGCTCAGGACCAGCAGTCCCGCCAGGATCATGATGACGCTTCTTTTCATGAAATTTTCCGACATTTCTTCCTCCTTTCGGTGCCCCAAAAAAAAGGCCGGGATGATCTCCACGGCCCAAAAAAAAACCGTGGGCGCCTTTTCGGTCTGCCCACGGCTCATTTACGGTTATCAGGTCATGAGCGCTGCGGGCAGACCTCCCCAAAAAAGCCGTAAAAGCTAAAAAAGCCGAAGTTTTGTTTGCTTTCCTGTCTCATATTTGACCCCTGCCGGTGCTTCGTCCTGATATAATTTCGCTTCCTGCTTAATGGATCAAACCGACCTTGTCAAGCATTTTTTCAATCCGCCCCCTGATTTTCTATTCCCAATTTGTCGATCCGGTATCGCAGTGAATCGAATGATACATGGAGCAGCTCCGCCGCTTTCGTCTTCGATCCTCCCGCTTTCAACAGGGCCTTTTCGATGAGCAGCCTTTCTATCCCGGCCAGCTCTTCGTTAAGATGGATCCCGGTATCAGGGATCTCGACGGGATAAGCATGTCCGGGTCTGGACTGATTTTTTTCCAGGAACAGATTGTCGGGCAGAATGATATTGGTGTTTTCCAGAGCGACACTCCGCTCGATGATATTTTCCAGTTCCCTGATATTGCCGGGGAAGGGATAATTCATGAGCAATTCGAGGGCATAGCTTGATATCGTCTTGATTTCCTTGGCAAATTCCCGGGAATATTTTTCGATGAAATATCTCGTCAACAGGGGGATGTCCTCTTTTCTAGCCCGCAGGGGCGGTAGGGTGATGGGAATGACATTGAGGCGGTAGTAGAGGTCTTCACGGAACGAGCCCTGCTTGACCTTCTCCTCCAGATTCTGATTGGTGGCGGAAATGATACGGGTATTGACTCTGATATCCATCTTACCGCCGATCCTCCGAAAGGTCTTTTCCTGGACAACACGCAAAAGTTTTACTTGAAGTAAGGGCGGCAACTCCCCTATTTCATCGAGGAATATTGTGCCTTCATTTGCCGTTTCGAAGAGTCCCGCCTTGTCGGTGAAAGCCCCGGTGAACGATCCTTTCATATATCCGAACAGCTCCGATTCGAGGAGGTTTTCCGGAATGCCGCCACAGTTGATGACCACAAAGGGCATCTCCTTCCGGGGGCTGTGCTGGTGAATGGCCTTGGCGACCAGTTCCTTTCCCGTACCGCTCTCACCCAGAATCAGGACATTGGCGGAGGTTTCGGCAACCTTTTTTATGGTCGCGTATATTTTCAACATCTCCCTGCTCTTGCCGATCATACCCTCGAAGGATATATAACCGGCGGGGTCTTTTATAAATTGCACCTCCTCTTTTTGGACCCCTCTTTTACCCAGGGCTTCCTGGACGATTCTCTTTAAGTCATCGATATCGAAGTCTTTCTCGATATAGTCATAAGCACCTTCCTTCATCGCGGACAGAGCGGTATCCCCGGAGGCGAAGGCCGTGATGAGGATTACCTGCGTCTCCGGACTCAGCTCTTTCACCTGGCGGAGAAATTCGATACCATCCATCTTGGGCATCTTGAGATCGGTGATGACCAGATCGAACCGATCTTTCCGGAATCTCTGCAGGGCCTTTTCCGGCGCTCCGGAACACGCTACCTCATGGCCCTCCTGGGTAAGCATGATCTCCAGCAAGTCTCTCATCCCGAGATCGTCGTCAACGACGAGAATCCTGGCCATTTTCAGAACCTCCCGCATTATCCTCCCCCTGGGGGAGCCAGATGATGAATGTGCTTCCCGCTCCGGGAACGCTTTCGAAAGTCATTTTACCGCCGTAACCGGTGACGATGCGCATGACGATCGCCAGTCCCAACCCGGTGCCCCGTTCTTTGGTGGTAAAAAAAGGCTCGCAGATCGAAGCGCGGTCCTGTTCGGAAATCCCGACGCCCGTATCCGCAACGATGAACTCTACCCCTGTTCGGCCCGCAATCGTTTTCTCCCGTCCCTGGATTTCCAGCCGCCCCCCCGCCGGCATGGCCTGGACGGCGTTGAGCACCAGATTCCAAACCACCTGGCGCAGTTCCTCCCGGTTGCCGGTAAAGCTCAGCTCCGGGGGGATATCCTCACGGACCGTGATCGCGTCGTGCCAGTCCGGTATAACCCGGGCGGCCTCGAGGACCTCACGGACAAAATCGCCGAGCGCGACTTTCTGTTGCGGCCCCCGTTCCGGTCTCGCCAAAAGCAGGAAATCCTTTATAAATCCTTCTAATTGATCTTTACTGCGGATTATCAACTGCATCAGGCGGGCTTCGGTGACGGTGACGCCCCTTTCCCGCTGGAGCATCTGCACGGCCCCACTGATCGAAGCCAGAGGATTACGAATTTCATGAGCCAGTCCGGCCGCCATCTCCCCCACAAAGGCCAGACGCCGGTTTCTCTCCAAGGCTTCCTCCATCTTCTTTACCGTGGTGAGATCCTGAAAAATAAGAATATCACCGAATTTCTGGCCATGATGGTCCCTGAGGGGGGAGAGCTGGCAACCGATGATCAACCGCCTATTGTCCATTGTAACGACCGTCGTCTCGATACGTCCTTCGAAATGGGGATCCGCGGCCTCGCAATTGCGGGTGCGCACCAACTCATCCCAGGCGGTAAATATCTCCCGGACATCGCGATTCTCCAACGCCGCGAATCTCCAGCCGGTGATCCTTTCCGCGGACTGATTGAAGGATTTGATTCTGCCGGCGAGATCGGTGGTCAGGATGCCGGCATCGACAGATTCAATGATTGCACGGTGCAGGAGGTCCAAACGGTTAAAGGCCGATTCTTTTTCCAGCAGGAGCGCCCGGGTCTTCTTCTCTTTTTCCACCACGAAGCTGGCCAAAAAGGCGGTGACGAAAAAGGAGAGGATATTGACGAAGATGCGCAAAAACACATGCCCGGCCGTATCGGGGATCTCCCACACGGAGTGATAAGCCAGCGGTTTGATGACCTTATAAAACTCCAGGTCGATGAGGAGTCCGTAGGAGATCGCGGCGGCGGAGGCGGCGATCAAACCGCCGTTTCTTCCCAGATACAATACTGCGTAAATGATAACCAGCGGGTAGAAGACGGCATAGGTGGATCTGATCCCGCCGGTGACAAAGATCAGGGCGGTGATCATGACGACATCGGTCATGACCTGAAGATAGATTTGCGCCCGGTGCCGGGGGGCGATTCGGGCGAAAAGGGAAAAAAACAACGACAGGACATAGACGATGAGGATTATTCCATAAAAATAAGGAATGGAAATCCGGGTTACGTAGTCGGGGGTCTGGATCTGCATGAAGACGAAAACCGCCAGCAGAAAGGTCGTCATGGCGATCCGGGAGAGGATCAGGACCCTGATCTGCATATCCGTGTTTTCCCGCTGTCCTTCCGGAGGCGGATTCGCAACCGTTTCCTTCATCTTCGTTCCCGATGTCCTGCCGGCTTCAAAAACCGCTCCTATTTCCACGCCAGATACGCCGCGCCGAGGGCGCCGTTGATCTGGGCATAGGGGGACACGGCGACGGGCAGTCCCAGTTTTTCCGCCAGGGCCCGTACCAGCCCGCTGTTCTTGGCCACTCCCCCGGTCATCATGACGGGTCCGCGCAGGCCGACCCGTTTGGCCATGGCCGCGACCCGGGCGGCGATGGCCTCGTGGATCCCCGCCACGATGTTTTCCCGCTCCGTGCCCTTCGCGATCAGGGAGATCACTTCCGATTCCGCGAAGACCGTGCAGATGCTGCTGATCCGGGCCGGTCGGTCGGCATGCCGGGAAAGCTCGCCGAAAGCGTCGAGATTCACTTCCATCGCCCGGGACATAACTTCCAGAAAACGTCCGGTGCCGGCCGCACATTTATCGTTCATGGTAAAATTGATCACTTTGCCGCCGTCATCCAAAAGGATGGCTTTGCTGTCCTGTCCGCCGATATCGATGACAAACCTCACTTCCGGATTCTGATAGTGGGCCCCGGTGGCATGGCAGAGGATCTCCGTCTTTGCTTCATGGGCTATCGTAACGTTCTTACGGCCGTAACCGGTGGCAATGATCCTGTTCAGTCGCTCCGGTTTCAGGGCCGCCGCCGCCAGGGTCTCAGCCACGACTTTGGCAACCGCCGCTTCCACGTTGAAGCCTGTAAATACCGTCCCGGCATGCAACAATTTCCCGTTGCCCATCAGGGCCGCCTTGGTGGTTATGGAACCTACATCGATACCCAGGGTGAAAACCGGTTGTTCATTTTCCGCAGGCATGTAGCTCTTCCCTCCCCATCGCCTTGACAATAATTTTCAGGACATGATCCGGGTGTAATTCTATGCACCGGCCGTCCCTTTTCTTAAGGAGCACAGCGGTTACCTTTTATCATCTCCTTGGTTAAAAGCGAAGCATATTTGCGACGCCCGCGAAGAACCCTCCTGACCCGGGGCGCGCCATGAAGAATGAAAATGAAACTTTAAGCTCAAGTCATCAAAGAGATAAAGGAATAATCTCTTCACGAGAACAGGCACGCCTATCACCAGTAATGACGATTACTTGTGCATACACAACCGTTACGGACGGTGCGCGCTTGCGCGCCTACGGACTGCTCATGATGTCTTCTTATTCCTTTGACGCCGGCGAATATTTGTATTAGAGTAATTCCGGTTTTTTTCATTACGTCAGTGTTTCCCGCCTTAACGAACTATCTGAACCCGTAAGATCTTTAACCGACAGGAGGCAGCGACATGGAATTAGAGAACTTCTTCAAATCCATCAATATCCTTGGTGATTTGAGCAGCGAAGAAATAGGGTTTCTGGCCGCCAGTTCCCAGCTGATCGATTTCCCCCCGTCGGCCGTCATTATCAAAGCGGGGGAGATCGGACGTTTCCTCTGGCTGGTGTATGACGGCGAGGTGGAGGTGTCCCTGCCTGATGAAACGGGAAAGGAAAGGGTGTTGGCATCCCTGGAAAGGGGTTCCTTCTTCGGGGAGATGTCCATCCTTACCGGGGAACCGGCGGCGGCAAACGTCGTTTCGACCCGGAGCTGCAAGGCGGTCAAGATCCCCAGGGAAGTGATTTCCCAGGTCGTTTCCCGGAATCCCAAGACCCTCATGAAGGTGACGAGGATCATCACCAAACGTCTCCTGGAAGATGAAAAATTTATCGAGGAAGTTAAGGAACGGCGCCTGGCTCACAGCCGGAACGAAGATCCCTATGACCTTAATTTCACCTCCGTTTCGGAACCGATGAAGATCCTTGTCGTGAACAGCGGCAGCTCGTCGCTTAAATATTCTTTTTTCGACACGACCCGGAAGGAGTCCCTCCTGGATGGTCTCGTGGAAAAAATCGGTTCCGCCGCGGCCACCCACACGATCAAGAAGGCCGGCAAGAAAACCAGCCTTCCCGGCAATGACATCGCCACCGTCAGCGACGCCTTCCATGCCATGGTCGCGGCCCTCGGCCACGAAGAGCACGGGGCCGTCGGCGATGTGAAGAACATCTCCGCCGTCGGCCATCGCGTCGTACACGGGGGACAGCGTTTCTCCAGCTCCATGACCATCAGCGACGAGGTCATGAACGCTATCCGCGAATGCATCCCCATCGCCCCCCTTCATAATCCGTACAATCTCGAAGGGATCGAGACCCTCAAAAAACTGCTGCCGGGAGTACCGCAGGTGGCGGTTTTCGATACGGCCTTCCATCTCAATATGCCGGAGGCGGCGTACCGGTACGCCCTGCCGGTGGAACTTTGCGACGAAGAACAGATCCGGCGCTTTGGGTTTCACGGCACCAATCACCGCTTTGTTTCCCTCAGCGCCGCCACGGCCCTCAAGATCCCCATCGGCGACCTCAAGATCATCTCCTGTCATTTGGGCAGCGGGGCCTCGGTATGCGCGGTGGATCACGGTCGCAGCATCGATACGAGCATGGGGATGACCCCGCTGGAAGGACTGGTCATGGGTACCCGGGGCGGCGATGTGGACCCCGGTGTCCTGCTCCATCTCATGCGCCATGCGGGCTTGTCCTGTAACGAGATCGACGCGATCCTCAACAAGGAGAGCGGCCTCAAGGGTTTGAGCGGCAAGAGCAACGACATGCGGGAAGTTTTGGAAGCCGCGGAAGGCGGTGATATGCGTTGTAAAATGGCGATCAGCGTCTTCTGCTATCGGGTGAAAAAATATATCGGCGCTTATATCGCCGCCCTGGGGGGGCTGGATGTCCTCATCTTCACCGGGGGCATCGGTGAAAACTCTCCGGAAATCCGCGCCCGCATCTGCCAGGGAATGGAGGTCTTCGGTATCGCCGTCACGGACGACATCAACCGCCGGACCGTGGCGATGCGCGGCCAGGTCGTCGACATCTCCGATACCTCCGCGAAGATCCGTATCCTGGTGGTGCCGGCCGATGAAGAACGGATGATCGCCCGGGAGACCATCCACGCCCTGGGGCGTTCCCTGGCTGTGACGGAGATGGAAAGACTCCGGTCCAAAGCGATTCCCCTCAGCGTTTCGGCCCATCATGTCCATCTGTGTCAGGAAGATTTCGAAGCCCTCTTCGGCCCCGGCCGCTCCCTGACCCCCCGTTCCGAGCTGAGTCAACCCGGCCAGTTCGCCGCGGCGGAAACGGTGAATCTCATCGGCCCGAAAGGAAGGGTAGAAAAGGTAAGGATTCTGGGCCCCCTGCGCAAAGAGTCACAGGTGGAAATCGCCCGTACGGAGCAGTTCCGTCTGGGTATCGACGCCCCGATCCGGGATTCCGGCGACATCGAAGGAACCCCCGGCGTCATCATGGAAGGCGAAGCCGGACAGGTGGTCCTGGAGAAAGGGGTCATCTGCGCCAAACGTCACATCCACATGGCGCCGGAGGAGGCCCTCAGCCTGGGTCTCCGGGACAAGGACGTCGTCATGGTGAAGGTCAAGGGGGTGCGGGAGCTGATCTTCGGCGATGTCCTGATCCGGGTCAATCCCAGCTATCGCATGGACATGCATCTCGACACCGATGAGGCCAATGCCGCCCAGATCTCCCCCGGCACCGTGGGATACATCGAGGCTATCCAGCATCGCAACTATGTGTAATTGTAGGCGATAAAGATTATGAACGCCCGATAGTCCCTGACGGCGGCGAGGAAGAAACAAGCTCCGCAGGCAGGGAGCGCCCCTCCTGAGAAATGAGAATTACATGTTTTTACGGGGCGGGCGTTGACGGGGGATGAGCAATACTGCCGCACCCGGACTTACGGTGAAGGCGTAATTTTCATGCTTCGTGTCGCCCCACGGGGCGGGAGTGTTTGTTCACGATGTCGTCAAAAACGGGCCGCCGGAAGAAGGTCGCCTCTCAAGACCATTTTTCTTCCCGATAGCGGGCCATCCGGATCTGGGCGTCCAATTCCTTCTTGCGGAGGCGGATGTTCCGGGGGGTGATCTCCACCAGCTCATCCTCGGCGAGGAATTCGATGCACTGATCCAGAGACAGGAGGCGGGGAGGACGAAGGATCACCGTGGCGTCCGCGGTGGCGCTGCGCATGTTGGTGAGTTTTTTCTCCTTGACGATGTTCACGTTCAGGTCCTGGGAGCGGTTCCGCTCGCCGACGATCATACCGCCATAGACCTCGGTGCCCGGGGCGACGATCAATTCCCCGCGATCGGCCATGGCGTGGCAGGCATAGGCGGTCACCCGGCCCGCCCGGTCGGCTACCAGGGCCCCGGTCAATCGTTGGGGAATGGCGCCGAACCAGGGCGCGTAACCCTCGCAAAGGCTGTTCATCACCCCCGCCCCTTTTGTATCGGTCAGGAAATGGCTCCGAAAACCGATCAGCCCCCGGGAGGGGATCAAGAAGGTCATGTTCACCCGGCCGCTGCCCTTGTTGACCAGATTGGCCATCCTTCCCTTCCGGACGGCGAGCTTCTCCGTCACCACACCGATGAATTCCTCGGGAATATCGAGGAAAAGCCGTTCTACAGGCTCCAGAATCTCTCCGCCTTCTTTCCTGGTGATTACCTGCGGTTTGGACACCATGAATTCGTAATCTTCCCGACGCATCGTTTCGATGAGGACCGCCATCTGCAATTCCCCGCGACCGCAGACCTCGAAGGCGTCCGCCCGGTCGGTCGGCATGACCCGGAGGGCCACATTGCGCATGCATTCCCGTTCCAGACGTTCCCGGAGATGGCGGGAGGTGAGGTATTTCCCCTCCCGGCCGGCAAAGGGACCGTTGTTCACGTAGAAGATCATGGAAACCGTCGGCTCGTCGACCTCGATCCGCGGTAGGGGACGGGGATTTTCCAGTGCCGAGACGGTATCGCCGAT
The DNA here is from genome assembly GCA_035448805.1 of Syntrophales bacterium. Lineage (GTDB taxonomy): Bacteria > Desulfobacterota > Syntrophia > Syntrophales > UBA8958 > UBA8958. The sequence continues at coordinate 51,966 of DAOTJR010000001.1, read as the reverse complement.
ATTGACGTTTTCCACGCCGGCGAAAGCGACGATATCCCCGGCCTCCACCCGCTCCACGGCGATCTTCTTCAAACCGGAAAAGGTGTAAAGGGCGGAGAATCTGATGCCCGGGGTGACTCCGCCTTCCCCGCAGAGGCTGAAGGAACGGTTCATTTCCAGGGTCCCGTTCATCAGGCGGCCAATGGCGATCTGCCCTACGTAGGGATCGTAATCCAGGTTCGTGACCAAAAACTGGGGCGGCGCTTCATCATCCCCCTCGGGGCCGGGAATCGTGGAAATGATCGTCTCGAAGAGAGGCGTGAGGTCCGTAGATTCATCACCGGGCCTTTTATGCGCCACGCCCCGTTTCGCCTGGGTGAAGAGGATGGGAAACTCGATCTGCCCTTCCGTGGCGTCCAGATCAATGAACAGGTCATAGACCTCGTCGATAACCTCGTCGATCCGGGCGTCGCTGCGGTCGATCTTGTTGATGACGAGGATGATGGGGATGCCCCGGGCCAGTGCTTTTTTGAGGACGAAACGGGTTTGCGGCAGGGGGCCTTCGCTGGCATCGACCAGCAGGATGGCGCCGTCCACCATGTTCAGACTCCGCTCTACCTCGCCGCCGAAATCGGCGTGACCCGGGGTATCGACGATGTTGATCTTCACCCCGCCATAGCGGATGGCGGTGTTCTTGGCCATGATCGTGATTCCCCGCTCCCGTTCGAGATCGAGAGAGTCCATAACCCGCTCGGTCATGATTTGGTGCTCCCGGAAGGTGCCGGTCTGTTTGAGCATCGCATCGACCAGGGTGGTTTTGCCGTGATCGACATGGGAGATAATGGCGATATTTCTCAGTTCGTTCTTTTTCAGCTTACGGCCTGCAACTTTCTCCAACCTTACATTGGTCTTGGCATATCCCGCCGCTCCCCGAGCAATTCGAGGAAGGCCTCGATCCTGGTTTCGATCTGGCTTTCGGAAAAGTTGCGCTCATCGCACATGTCCGCCTCGATCATGAGGGAGGGAATCCCCTTGGCCGCCTCCACACGTCGCTGGATATCGTATTGTCCCAGGGAATAGGGTTTGCAGCTCCGGTTGGAATGCATGACCAGTCCCTGGGCGTCGTACTTGTCCACCATTTCCCCCACCATCCGGGCCATCTCATCCACGCCGATATTCAGATAGATGCGGGTATAGCCTTCCGCCATGGACTCGAGAAAATCGTTTTCATCCATATAGCGGAGCGAGCCGCACCAGGCGGAGGTATAGGTGTCGGCCACCAGGCAGGCACCGTGGGCCGCGAACTTGTCGGAAAGCCACTTGGTCCGGTACCAGATGGGCAGATTGTCCCAGAGGAGGCGGTGTCTTTCCTCCGGAACGGCACCGATGCCGTCCTGGACCCGTTGGTTCATTTCCGCAAGTAATTCCTCGTAATAATCCACGGCCTGCCGGGTTCCCCGGAGGGTGACAATGAGGGCGAGATGAAAAAAGGCGTCGAAGGCGCTCAAGGGGGCCGGTTTGTGCGTGGCCGTATCGAGAACGGCCTGCCACAGCCGCTGTCCTGCCACGGAGAGACGCCCGACCTCGTTCATCCGGTCCCGGTCCAGTTTTTTCCCCGTTACGGTCTCGAGAAACTCGATATATTCGTCTACCTGGGTGCGGACATAGCGACGCATCTCGGGATGGAAACGGGTATGGCAGAAGGGGGTGTCGAAAATGAACAGCGGAACCTGAAAATAGCGGGCCTGGATTTCGTACCACTTAAGGACGGTGCCGCAGATGTTGTTGCCGCAGATCAGCATGTCGGGTTTGGGCAACCCGCCGATTGGGCCGCCGTTAACCGTGGCGCAGGAGATGTCGGAACGGGCGTAGGAGCAAAGGTCGCCGGCATAGCCCATCGCTTCCGCCTTTTCACATAATTCGACCCCCATTTTGCTGGCCCCGATCATGGCGCCATGGTTTTCGGGATACACGGGAATAATGTCCATGGCGATCAGGGGTTCCACGGGTCCGCCGCTGGTGATCCAGGCCACCTTCTTATTGTTGTCCGCGGCGGTTTTGGCGTCGATATAATAGAAGGTCATGATCTCCTTCATTTTTTTTACCGCTTTGATCTTCCTTCTATCCCGGTCGATATGTTCGTTCATGAATGGCTCCTGATTCAAATCATCTCCATAAAGGCCTCTAATCTTGTCCGCAACTGCCCTTCCGCCGGCAGGGGGTCCTCGATCTCCAGCATGAGGTGCGGTATCTTCTCCCGGTCCAGGGCCGTTTTGAGATAGGGATAATCGAAGGCATGGGGATCGCAGAACTTGAGGTGCAGAAAGATCACCCCCCGGGCCCCCTTATCCCGGACCAGTGAAACGATCCTCTCCGCCCGGCTGGTCAGGCCGGCATGCTTGGCGGGACAGACCGCCCGCTGCAGATAGCTTTCCGCAATGACGCGCAGCGGCTCCCCCTCCCGGGCCGCCGTCTCCCGGGTATCCCCTTGTGTTTTGTCAGCAGTGTCTTGGAAATAACGGGCGCCGGTGCACAGATCGTCCCAGACGACCACCCCGCCGGCCGCTTCGATCAAGCCGTGAAGCCGGGGATGGTTGCAGACCCCCCCCACCATGAGGAGGCGTTTGCGATCTTTCCCCGTTCCCGGGAAAGCCGTTACCTCTTGTGTTTCCCGGCTCAGCGCGGCGGCGATCTCTCCCAGCATCGCCGCCGCCTGCCGACGGTCCATGATCATGGACGCTTTGACGATCGTGAGCAGGTCATCACCGGAAAGCAGGTTGGGCTCGGCACAGCGTAGCGCATAGATACGGAAGAGGAGACTCCGGACCTGCCCCATCAGTTCGTAAGCCTTCCACAGGTCGCCGGGAGTGATCTCCACCCCCGACTCCCTTTCCATATCCTCCCGAAAACGCCTGAGGACGTCGAAATAATACTCACGAGCGCTTTCCGTAGTGAGTTTGACCGGCAGGACCGCATCCAGGTGGAAGCCCGTGGTCACGTTCAGCCGCCAGAGATCGGAGAGCCGCTGCATAGAGTCGCAGGTATGGGGAAAAACAACACCGGCCAGACAATCCGTATCACCTTTGAGTCCCGACTCGAGGATGCACCGCACCAGGGAGCAGCAATAGGACTGCAAATGGGCGTCCACCCTTGTCAGTTCGCCGGTGACGCCGAAGAGTCGCAGCGGGTTGGCGCCGGCGGCAACGATAATCTCCTCCGGGGTGTAACTGCAGACATAACCGACGCTCCTCTTGCCCGTTTCGGACTGGAGTCTCCGGGCATACCTCAAGGGCGCAGCGGCTATTTCCGTCATGGTTTGCAATATTTCACGCATTATCGACTCCTGTTCGCTTATTTCGGCCCTGCTGCCGTACCGGGATCAAGTTCCGGAATATTTTCCCGCCGCCTTGAGCCGGGCGATCTCTTCCTGTTCCAGGGTGTTGTAGGCGATCTTGCCCACCAGCGTACAGGGCAGGCTCTCCCGGAACTCTATCTCCCGGGGGCAGCTCCACTTGATGAGCTGTCCCCGGCAATGGCTAATCAGCTCCTTTTCCATTTCGTCCCCGGCTTTGGTCATATCCTTCAAGACCACGAAGGCCTTCACCCTTTGCACTTGCGCTTCATCGGGAACGCCGATGACACATGCATCCTTCACCTCCGGGTGTTGATAGAGGATGTCTTCCACCTGGGCCGGGTAAACGTTCATGCCGGAGGATTTAATCATCCGTTTGAGACGGAGCTTGAAATAGAAAAAACCGTCCGAGTCCATGACGGCGATGTCCCCCGTGTGGAGCCAGATCCGGCCGTCGCCATGTCTTTTCAGGGTCGCGGCCGTTTCTTCCGGTTGGTCGAGATAACCCATCATCACCGCCGGGCCGTGGAGGCAGAGCTCACCTTCCGTTCCCGGCGGTTCCTCCTCCGTTGTCCCGATCCGGACGATCTTGGCCAGCATATCCGGGAAGGGCACTCCCACGCTGCCTTCGCGGTATTCCTGCAGGGGCATGGCCATGATGGCCGTCACCGCTTCCGTCAGGCCGTAACCTTCCAGGAGCTTCACCTTGCCGCCCTGTTTCTTTACCAGGGCCTCGAAATCCTCCTTGACCGGACGCGGCAGGGTGTCGGCACCGCTGAAGGTGGCCTTGAGACAGCTCAAATCGGCGTTCTGAAACACCGGGTTACGGCAAAGGGCTTCGAAGAGGGTGGGAACGCCGACGACAAAGGTCGGGCGTTTCGTTTTGATGAGTTTGGCGACGATTTCCGGGTTGAACTGCGGGACGAGGATACTCTTGCCTCCCCCCATGAAGGCGGCATTGACACATACCCCCAGGCCGAAGCCGTGAAAAATGGGTAGGATGGCCAAAATGGCGTCCCGGTGGGAAAGCTTTCCCCAGGCGGAAACCTGCATCCCCTCACTGATGAAGTTCATGTTGGAAAGCATGATGCCTTTGGGCGTCCCCGTGGTCCCGCCGCTGTAGAGAATGACGGCCAGTTCGTCGGTGTCCATGGGTACCTCCGGGACGGGGGGATAAGACGCCGACATCGTCTCTTTCCACCAGCGCACCATCGGATCGGCGGGCACCGGGGGTATCTTGCGGCCCTTGGTCAGATAAAAACCGATTTTCTTTATAAATTCCAGATAGTCGGAGATCTTGGTGAGGATCAGGACCTCGAGGGGCGTTTCCTCCCGGATCTCGCGAAACTTGTTGTAAAAGGCGTCGATGGTGAGGGCGAAGCGGCTCTTGCTGATCCGCAGATAGAAGGCGATTTCCTTGGCCGTCGAGAGGGGATGGATCATACTGGCCACGGCGCCGATCTTGTTGGCCCCATAGAAACAGATGATGCCCTGGGGGGTGGTGGGCATGGAGATCGTAATCCGTTCCCCCTTCCGCAGACCCAGGGCGTACAAAGCACGGGCGCATTGATCGATCTCCGCGGCGAAACGGCGGTAGGTGGAGGTATAGCCCATGAAATCATAGGCGATCGCTTCCGGATTCCGTTCCACGGACCTCATCAGGGCCTCGTACATCGTCACCCGGGGATAATCGAGCGAGGCCGGGACATCTCCGTAATACTTCAACCAGGGTTTTTCATCCGCCATGATCCCGCCCCTCCTTGCGCAGATATTTCAAGTGCGGCTTGCATCATATTGATTTTTACTGCATATGCAAGAAAAACTTGGTCCGGAGGCATTTGCATGGGACGTCCCCTTGTGGCTCCCACCCTGGCGCTTATGGCGGGCATCGCCGTATCCTCCCGCCTCGAAGCGGCCGATACGACCCTCCTAATCGTCCTTCTTTTCCAGCTTGCCCTGCTCCTGCCGTGCCGGCGCCGGCACTGGACCGGTGCCGGGCAAGCACTCATGTTGGGGACATTTTTCATCGTCGGTTGGCTCCACATGAACGTCTACCTGTACCGGCCACCCACACCGGACCATATCGTCAACTTCCTGGGACGGGAACCGGTAACGATAACGGGGCTTATCGATACGGCACCGGCTCATTATCCGGAAAAGACCGACCTGGTTGTCGCCGTGGCGAAGATGACCGATCCGGCCGGCAACGAATTGTCATGTTCCGGACGGGTCTTGCTGAGTTTTCACGGCCGGGGCGATCTCGCTTACGGTGACGTCGTCCGCGCCCGAAGCCGCTTACGCCCGGTAAGGAATTTCAATAATCCCGGTGGTTTCGATTATGCCCGTTATCTGAGGTTTCAGGGGATACTAGTCCGGGGATACCTCGCCGACGATGCCGGGATCGTCGTTTTGAGAAGGGGTTTCGGCAATCCCCTCCGGCAGCGACTGGAAGCCATCCGGGCGTCTATACGTACCTTCATCGACCGCCGGGCCCCCTTCCCGGAACGGGAGATCATCAAGGCCTGCATCCTCGGCGATCAGCAGGAGATACCGCGGGAAATCCGGGATGCCTTCAGCAAGACCGGGGCCTCCCACATCATCGCCATTTCGGGATTCAATATGGGCCTCATCGCCTTCTTCACCGTCTTTCTGGTCCGTTCGACCGTCAAATGGATCCCCTCCCTCCTTCTCCGCTTCGACATGACGAAGGTGGCGGTCCTGGCGGCGGTTCCTCCGGTCATCCTCTATACATTCATCGCCGGCGCCGGCATGTCGGTACTGCGGGCCACCCTGATGATACTCGCTTTCATGGCCGCCCTGCTCATCGCCAGAAATCGAGATCTCTACAATACCTTGGCGATGGCCGCCCTGATCGTCCTGATGTTCTATCCCCCCGCCCTCTTCGACATCTCCTTTCAGCTTTCCTTTGCGGCCGTTGTCGCGATCCTCTATTTCACTCCCCGTCTGACCGCTTTCATTCCCCCGCCACCGAAGCCGTCGGCTTATTCATCCCTTCTGCTGCGGCGGGGAAGAATGATTCTTTACGAAACCGCCCTTTTTCTCGCTGTTTCCCTGAGCGCCATGCTGGGGACAATGCCCCTGATCGCCCTTTATTTCAATCGCATCTCCCTCGTGGCCTTTCCGGCCAATATCATTCTCGTGCCTCTGCTGGGGATCCTCGCCGTTCCCCTCTCCCTGGCTTCCGTCTTCTTTATGCCTTTTTCGTCTTCATTGAGCACCGTCGTCCTCGATCTCGCCGGGCTGTTGGTAATGTCTTCCCTGGCCGTCAACGATTTCTTTGCGGCACTGCCCTGGTCGTCCCTGTATTTGACCACCCCGGGTCTCCCGGAAATATTCAGCTTCTATCTCCTCATTTACGGAATCTTTCGCTTTTTCCCGCCCCGTCCCGATCCCGTAAAACCGGAAGCCGCCCGGATCGTCACCCCGCCGCTGTGGGTCCGCTACGCCGTCGCCGCCACGGTTTTGTTTTTCATCGGGAACGGTATTTTTCTTTATGAACGGGACAGGAACCGGGCGGTGCTCTCCGCCGCCGCCATCGATGTCGGCCAGGGAAATTCCACTCTGGTCCGTTTTCCCGGTGAAAAAGTTATGCTCATCGACGGCGGCGGCTTTCCGAACAGCTCCTTCGACGTGGGCAGGTATATCGTCGCCCCCTATCTTTGGCACGAACGGATCAGCGCCGTCGACATCGTTGTCCTCACCCATCCCCATCCCGATCACCTCCACGGCCTGCTGTTCATTCTGGAGAATTTTACCGTCCGGGAGGTATGGAGCAACGGGGATGAAGTGGATACGCCGGAGTACCGCAGATTCAACGCCGCCATCGCCGGGCACGGGATCCCGCATCGCCGGTTGTCGGCCCGGGATGACGGGGTGGTCGTGGACGGGGTCCGGATTAAGTTTCTCAACCCCGATGTCCCGGGACCGGGATCGGCTGTCAATTATGCCGCGGCCAACGACCGCTCCCTGGTGATGCGTATGACTTACGGCGGCGTTTCCTTTCTTTTCCCCGGTGACATCTCCGGCCCGGCGGAGGCAAATATCGTGTCCCGGGGAGAGGTGATCGCCAGTTCCGTCCTTTTTGTCCCCCATCACGGGGGCCGGACCTCGACGACGGAAATTTTTCTGGCGGCGGTCCAGCCGGCCATCGCCGTCGTTTCCGTGGGCTTCGGAAATACCTTCGGCCTTCCCCACCCCGATGTCCTGGAAAGGCTCGAGAAAGGAAAGGTCCGTGTCTACCGGACCGATTGCCGAGGCATGATAACGGCCGTCACCGACGGCGCGGATATATCCGTCACCGCTTATCTGCCTGGAAAGCCGCCACAGGGGCGCCCGGATGACGGCATGACGACTTCATTTTTCCCGCCATGACGTGCGAGCAGGGTTCATCCGTCATCATTCCCGTTGCCATTCCTCCGGTTATATGATAAGTGACCCACCTTTAATAACTTTATATCGACATCCGAGCGAATATGGACCTTATCACCGCCGTAAAAGGCTTCAAGGATATCCTCCCCGACGAAACGGGGAGATGGCAGTATGTGGAAGAACAGGCGCGAAAGATCTTTACCGCCTTCGGCTGCCGGGAGATCCGGGTCCCCATCCTGGAAAGGACGGAACTTTTCACCCGGGGCATCGGTACGGGGACGGATATCGTGGAGAAGGAGATGTACACCTTCCGGGACCGGGGGGAAGAATACGTCACCCTGAGACCCGAAGCGACCGCTTCGATCATTCGTGCCTATCTGGAACATCACCTCCATGCCTACGATCAGGTCGCAAAACTCTACACCATCGGCCCCATGTTCCGGCGTGAACGTCCCCAGAAGGGGCGTTACCGCCAATTCCATCAGATCGACGTCGAGGTGCTGGGTTACGACGATCCCCGCGTGGACGCGGAAGTTATCTTCATGTTGATCCATTTTCTCAAATGCGCCGGGCTGGAGGAACCGCGTCTGGAAATCAATTCCCTCGGCTGTCCTTCCTGCCGCCCCGCCTACCGGGAATCCATCCGGGGTTTTCTGGCGGGGAAGGAGGAGGAGCTCTGCGCGGATTGCGTCCGGAGACTCGACACCAATCCCCTGCGGATACTGGACTGCAAGCTGGAGGGATGCCGGGAGATCGTGCTACGGGCGCCGGTCATCGCCGATTTTCTCTGCGGGGCCTGCAGGGATCATTTTGAGGCGGTCCGCTCATCCCTCGACGCGCTGGATGTTCCCTATACCCTGAATCCCCGGATGGTCCGGGGCCTCGATTACTACACCCGGACCACCTTCGAAGTCACCACTGATTATCTCGGCGCCCAGAATGCCGTCGTCGGCGGCGGGCGATATGACGGCCTCATCCGTGATCTCGGCGGTCCGGACATTCCGGGGATAGGCTTCGCCGTAGGTTTCGAGCGCCTGCTCACCCTAACCGCCGCCACCGGCCAAGACCGCTCTTCTTCGGGCCCTGCGCTCTTCATCGCCGCCCTGGGGGCGACAGCCCAGCAGCTTGCCTACCGTTTATGCAATCATCTCCGCGTGCGGGGACATTGGACGGAGATGGATTATCAGGGCCGGGGGCTGAAAAGCCAAATGAAAAGGGCCGACAAGCTTTCCTGCCGCCGGGTGCTCATCATCGGCGACCGGGAAATGGAATCACGGCAGGCCGAGCTGCGGGATATGATTACGGGGGAACAGGTCCGGGTGAGCCTTGCGGATGCGTCCGCCTGGGAGAAGCTGCTGCGCTGAGGAAAAAAATTGAAAAATAACCACGAGAGGTAAAGACTTGTCTGAATTTATAACAAGATTGAAGCGGAGCCACTATTGTGGGTCGTTGCGCGTAGCCGATGAAGGCAGAGAAGTGATTTTGATGGGCTGGAATCACCGCCGCCGGGATCACGGGGGAGTCATCTTCGTGGATTTGCGCGACCGGGAGGGCCTGGTGCAGATCGTGTTCAATCCGGAATACAATGCCGACGCCCACCGGGAAGCACACCGGATCAGAAGCGAATATGTCCTCGCCGTGCGGGGTAAAGTCCGGCGGCGGCCGCCGGACATGGAGAATCCGGAAATCAAGACGGGGGAGATAGAGGTTATGGTGGAGGAGCTGGAAATCCTCAACGAATCCCGCACGCCTCCCTTTCTGATCGACGCTCCGGCCGCTGAAATCTCGGAAAATGTCCGGCTCAAATACCGCTACCTCGATCTCCGCCGGACGTATATCCAGCAAAAGCTGATTTTGCGGAGCAAGGCGGCGGCAGCCACCCGGGAATATTTTCAGCGCCAGGGATTCATCGAGGTGGAAACCCCGGTCCTCACCAAAAGCACTCCGGAAGGGGCACGGGATTATCTGGTCCCCAGCCGGGTGAACCCCGGGTCCTTCTACGCCCTCCCCCAATCACCGCAGATCTTCAAACAGCTGCTCATGGTATCCGGTTTCGACCGCTACTATCAGATCGTCAAGTGTTTTCGCGACGAAGACCTCCGGGCGGACCGGCAGCCGGAATTCACCCAGATCGACATCGAGATGTCCTTTATCGACGAAGACGATCTCATTCAGATCATGGAAGGATTTATCGCCCACCTCTTCCGCACCTGTCTCGGGGTGGAGATCAAACTGCCCCTGCCCCGGATACCCTACCGTGAAGCCATGGCGAGGTATGGAAAAGACAACCCCGATACCAGATTCTCTCTGGAAATCCGCGACTTGACGGCGACCCTCAAAGATGCCGGCTTCAACCTTTTTCAGGAAGTCGTCGCCGCCGGCGGCGTCATCAAGGCCATCAAAGTCGAGGACAAACGTCAGCTTTCCCGTAAGGATATCGACCAGTTGCGTGATTTTGTAACCGATGCCGGCGCCAAGGGTCTGGCTTGGGCCCGCGTCAATCCCGACGGCTGGACTTCCCCCATCGCCAAATTTCTCAAGGCGGAAGAAATGAGGGCGGTCGAGGCGAAACTGGAGGCCGCTCCGGACGACCTGCTGCTGTTCGTCGCCGACACCCCGGGGATCGTCAACGACGCCCTGGGAAACCTGCGCGTCCATCTGGCGAAGAAACTCTCTCTGATCGACCCTCAGGCCTTTGCCTTCACGTGGATAACCGAATTTCCCCTCATGGAATACAGCGATACGGAAAAGAGGTTTACTTCCACCCACCATCCGTTCACATCGCCGGTGATGGAAGACATCGGTTACCTGGAGACCGATCCGGGCCGGGTGCGGGCCCGGGCCTATGACCTGGTTCTGAATGGCTCCGAAATCGGCGGCGGCAGCATCCGGATTCATAAGAAAGACGTGCAGGCGGCCGTATTTGCCGCCCTGGGACTGGGTCAGGAAGAAATCCGCTCCAAGTTCGGTTTCCTCCTGGACGCCCTGGAGTACGGGACACCGCCCCACGGCGGAATCGCCTTTGGTTTCGACCGCCTGATCATGCTCATGACGGGCGCCGAATCCATCCGGGATGTCATCGCTTTTCCCAAAACCCAGAAGGCGTCGTGCCTGCTGACGGACGCCCCGTCCCGGGTGAGTATCGAGCAGCTTTTGGAACTTTCCCTGAAAATCGTCCAGTAGCGTCACTTTTATATTGACAAACGCCGGTCATCTTTATAGAAGTGCTGCAAGTTCACGGTTTTCACGAACGTTCAAATTTACGGAGGATGAGTCATGTCGAAAATTAAGCAGGGGGTGGTGCCGGGTACAATCGTTATTTCTGCAATAATGATCTTTTCCTTTGCCGGTTGCGCAAAAAAGGCCGTCACGGTCGGCGCTGCCGGAACTACCGCCGAGCAGACGACGGTTTCTCAACAGCAGAGGGCAACGCCGACCGGAGCAGGCAGCGTTTCGGCGACGCCGGGCGGCGATATCGCCGGGGCAGGCAGGACGGCGAAAACCGCCGATGGGTCGGCCGGGGCAGTAACGGAATACGTAGTGAAAAAAGGGGAAAACCTCTGGTGGATCGCCAAATACAAGGATATCTACAACGATCCTTACCTCTGGCCGGTCATCTACAAGGCGAACAAAGATCAGATAAAGAATCCCAACAGGATTTATCCGGGGCAGCGGCTGAAGATACCCCGTTCCGGCCTTAAGGAAACCGAGATAATCAAGGCGCGCAAGCAGGCCGGGGCGAAGAAGCCGTACAGACCACCTCAGTACAGCAAGCCCCCGGTGATTTGAAACAGACAACCATATTTATCCGAGAGGGCGCGTGAAATCTCAGGCGCCCTCTCTTGTTTCGGGAGCAGGAGCGACATGGCTAAATGGAATAAAAACAGAAAGGTGCTGGACCACGAACACAGCAAGTTCTGGCGTTATGAACTCAAGGACATCCAGGAACCCAATCTGCAAAAGGATGTCTTCCCGTACGATCAGGTCAGCAGGATCGACTTCGACCACAAGCTCATGGCCATCGCACCGGCGGATGACATCTTCATCACCGACACCACCTTTCGGGACGGACAGCAGGCCCGTCCGCCCTATACGGTCAAACAGATCTTCGATCTCTTTGTCTTGATGAGTCGTCTGGGCGGAGAAAACGGCGTTATCCGGCAGACGGAGTTTTTCCTCTACAGCAAGAAAGACCGGGAGGCCGTGGAGAAGTGCCTGTCGCTGGGATTGCGCTACCCGGAAGTCACGGGTTGGATCCGCGCCGCCAAAGAGGATCTGCAGCTCGTCAAGGACGCGGGCCTCAAGGAGACGGGGATTCTGACCTCCGTTTCCGACTACCACATCTTTCTCAAGCTCAACAAGACCCGCCGACAGGCCCTGGAGGACTATCTGAATATCGTACGTTCCATCCTCGACGCAGGCATTGTCCCCCGGTGTCACTTCGAGGATATCACCCGGGCGGACATCTACGGATTCTGTATCCCCTTTGCCATCGAACTCATGAAGCTGCGCGCGGAAAGCAAGATCGATATCAAGATCCGCCTTTGCGACACCATGGGCTACGGCGTCACTTATCCCGGCGCTTCCCTGCCCCGGAGCGTGGACAAGCTGATCCGGGCGTTCATCGACGACGGCGGCGTCCCCGGCGAGCTCCTGGAATGGCACGGCCACAACGATTTTCACAAGGCCCTGATCAACGCCACCACGGCCTGGCTCTACGGTTGCAGCGCCGCCAATGCCACCCTGTTGGGACTGGGAGAAAGGACCGGCAATCCCCCCATCGAGGCCCTGATCATCGAATACATCGCCCTGACGGGGAACAACAACGGCATCGATACCACCGTGATCACCGATATCGCCCATTACTTTGAAAAGGAGATCGGCCACAAGATCCCCGCCAACTATCCCTTTGTCGGCGCCGATTTCAACGTCACCCGTGCCGGCGTCCATGCGGACGGCCTGATCAAATGCGAGGAAATCTACAATATCTTCGACACCACGAAGCTGCTGAAGCGGCCGATCGTCCCCATGGTCACGGACAAGTCCGGAAAATCAGGCATCGCCTTCTGGATCAATTCCCATTTCGGCCTTCGTGACGAGGCGGCGATCGACAAGTACCATCCCGGCATCGCCAAGATTCACAAATGGATTACCGAAGAATACGAATCCGGACGGGTTACCAGCATCTCCAACGAAGAGCTGGAAAAACGGGTCCGTAAATATATCCCCGAGCTTTTCATGTCGGAATTGGACAAAATCAAATACCGGGCGGCCCAGGCCGCAGTGGCGGTGGTGAAGCAGATTATCGAACATCCCGCCATCAAGACGATGAAGCCGGAAGAGCAGGAACCGGTCATGCAGCAGTGTATCGAGGAAAATCCCTCGATCCAGTTCGCCTACGTCGTGGATATGAACGGTCGCAAGATCACGAAAAACATCACCAATATTCAGGATCGGGCAAAATACGAGAATTACGGCGTCGGCACCGACCAATCGGACCGGGAGTGGTTCATCAGACCCCTGCAGTCGGGCAAGATCCATGTCACGAATTTCTATATCTCCAAGATGACCGGCGCCCTCTGTATTACCGTTTCGGCACCGATCATCGATGACCGGGAAGAGATGGTAGGTATCTTCGGGGTGGATATAAAATTCGAGGATTGGGTCAAGCGGGTGGAGGACATCGCCGAGGCCACCCAGATCGCCCTACGGGCGGAATACGAAGAAAAAAAGAAAACGGACCGCTGGCTGTAAAGGGGAATTACTCCTCTTCCACCAGCCACTGGTCGTAAGGCCGCCTCCGGTGGGAGACGGTGGCCGGCGTCAACTCGCTTATGAACCGCGACGGCCGCACGGAGACATAACCCATGCCCCGCCGGTAATCCACGACGGGGTAACAGAGGTAGAGCTGATCCTTGGCCCGGGTCACGGCGACATAGAAGAGACGTCTTTCCTCCTCCTCACCCTCCGGATCCTTGAGGGCCCGTCCCAACGGGATCATGCCTTCCGCGCACCAGGGGATGAAAACTACGGACCATTCCAGACCTTTCGCCTGGTGAATGGTACTCATGATCACCCGTCCGTCTCCGCCTTCGGGCTCCCCCTCCTCTTCCTCGCCGCTGCCGGTGAGGAGGGCCATTTCCTGCAAAAACTCCGCGGTGGTGGAGAAACGGGCCGCATAGACGGCCAGCGAAAACAGATCTTCGCGCCTTTGCTCGGCATCGGGGTAAGCCACTTGCAGATAAGTCTCATACCCCTTTTTCAGGATGGTCTCGATGATCGCCCCCAGATCGTCTCCTTCCCGATCCCGGACGGCCTGCAGGAGCTCCCGGAGTTTCACCAGTCCCGGGCGGGCCGCCGCCGTGACCGTCTCGACAATCCCCCCGGTAAGGAAGGCGGCCAGGGGATCCCGCCGTTCCGTCAACCACAGCCAGATCCGCTCCGCCGTCTGCCGGCCGACGCGGTGACAGAGGCCGAGAATCCGCCGCCAGGCCATTTCATCGTTCGGATTGACGATGACGCGCAGGTAGGAAGTAACGTCCTTGATATGGGCCTGTTCGAAAAAGCGGATCCCGGAACGGATGGTGAAGGGAATGCCCCGGCGTGTCATCTCCATTTGCAATTCCATGGCATGAAAGTGGGCCCGGTAGAGGATCGCTATCTCGCCGGGCCTGTAACCGTCGCCGATCAGTTCGATGATGCGCTGGGAAACGAAATTCGCCTGCATCTGGACATTGCGCAGGGGAACCAGCACGGGCGGGGTACCCCGGGGTCTGACGGCCCGCAGGGCCTTTTCGAACTGCCGCTCGTTGTTCATGATGCTGAGGTTCGCCATATGGAGGATCTCCGGGGTGCTGCGGTAATTAACCTCCAGTTTGAACACCTTGCAATCCCGGTACTTATCCGGGAATTTCATGATGTTGGCGTAATTGGCCCCCCGGAAGGCGTAGATGCTCTGGGCGTCGTCCCCCACCACCATGATGTTCCGATGGCATGATGCCAGCAGGTCCGTAATGTCCGCCTGGACGATATTCGTATCCTGATACTCGTCCACCAGGACATGCCGGAAGCGTTCCGCGTAGCTCATGCGGATATCTTCGTGATCGGCCAGCAGGCGGCGCCAGTTCAGGAGCAGGTCGTCGAAATCCATGACGTTGAGGCGTTTCTTTTCACTGCCGTAATGTGCCGCCACGACCGTCATCGCCTCCAAAAAATCCTCCAGGTAGGGAAACCGTTCGGGTATGACGTCTTCGAGACGCTGGTCGGTGTTGCGGGCATAACTGATGATGTCCCGGAGGACGTCACCGCGGGGAAACCGGGTCCCGCTGTTCTTCACCTTGGCGGCGATGCAGCGGTTGAGGAACTGTTTGGCGTCGTCGGCATCGATGATGACAAAGTTGTTTTCGTAGCCGAGTCGGCGGGCATGAGCGCGGAGAACCCGATGGGCCAGATGGTGGAAGGTGCCTCCCCACAGCCGGCCCACGTCCATGGACATCAAGACGGCGACCCGGCCCATCATGGCCCGGGCCGCCTTGTTCGTGAAGGTGGCCAGAAGGACACCTCCCGGCGGGCAGCCGGTTTCCAGGAGCCGGGCGACACGATAGGTCAGGGTCCGGGTCTTGCCGCTGCCGGCGCCGGCGATAACCAGCAGCGGGCCGCCGGTCTCCATGACCACCTGCCGTTGCTCGTCGTTGAGGTCCAGATCGTAATCGATCATTTCCCCAATTCCGCCTTGATCGCCGCGACGGTTTCCCTGCTGCTCTCCGAGGGGAACCGCCTGAGGATCCCCTCGGAACGGTAGAATTCGATCAGGGGGGCGGTCTTTTTCTCATAGGTCTCCAGGCGGTACTGAATCGCCGCCTCCGTCTCGTCATCCCGCTGGATGGTAGGGCTGCCGCATTTCCCGCATCGCCCGTCCGGCAGCGGCGGATTGCTCTTGATGTTGTATATCTCTTGACACTCGGGATTGCTGCAGGTGCGACGCGTGGTCAGACGGTCCAGGATGACCTCCCGGGGGACCTCCAGACTGACGACGAAGTCGAGACGGTGCTGCAGTTCCTGAAGCAGCCCCTTCAGGGCCGCCGCCTGGGGTATGGTCCTGGGAAAACCGTCCAAAATGAATCCCGCCCGGCAGTCCGGTTCGGCCAGACGTTCCCTCATCATCTTCATGATCAGCGCATCGGGAACCAAATCGCCGGCATCCATATACGCCTTGGCCTGTTTGCCTAGTTCCGTCCCGGCCTGCACGGCGGAGCGGAGGATATCGCCCGTGGATATCTGCACCGAACCGTCGTATTCCGTCAACAGTTTCGCCACCGTTCCCTTGCCTGCCCCGGGGGCGCCCAACAGAATGATCTTCATCGTTTCTACCTCCCTTGGTGGTATTGTCTGATCTCCCGCGGCGCCTTATTCGACAGGTTCGGATAAGGAACCACGGCGGTGCGGGACTATAGGAGATATTGGTACGGAGGTCAAGAAAATACCCGGTCCGCTTTACCGGCGCCGCCGGCTCTCGAATGTTCTTGACAGACCCCCGCCACGCCGCTTATAGTTCCCGCACTATGAACAGCGAGGAGCGGCATTTCGGACCGGTCTGGTTCATCCCCGGCGTCAATCGGGGAAGATACCCCTACTGTCATTCCGTCTATATCCGGGGCCCGGGAATCATCATCGATCCCGCTTCCGATGAAAAGCGCCTCCGGGAACTACGGGACCAGGAAGGGGTTAACGAGGTATGGCTCAGTCACTGGCACGAGGATCATATCACCTATCTGGATCTCTTTCCCGGGGCGGCGTTGAAAATCTGCCGGAGCGACGAACCGCCGCTGCAAGATCTGGAAATCCTGCTGGACTGGTACGATCTGCCACTGCCCCATCGCGATTATTGGCGGCAGGTGCTTCGGGAAATCTTCCGTTATCGCCCCCGCCGGGCCGCTGCCCACCTCAATCCGGGCGACATCCATGACTTCGGAACCGCCGTCGTGGAGGTAATCGGCGCCCCCGGCCATACTCCCGGTCATCTGGCCTTCCACTTCCCCGCCCAGGGCGTCCTGTTTTTGGGGGATTATGACCTGTCCCCCTTCGGCCCCTGGTATGGCGACCGCCACTCGAGCATCGAAGACACCCTCGCCTCGCTCCACCGGCTGCAGGAGGTGCCGGCCCGGGTATGGCTCACCGGGCACGACGCGGGGATTTTCACCGACAATGACCCCCGGCGCTGGCGTCAATACGAAGACATCATCCACCGGCGGGAAGAAAACCTCTGGAATTTTCTGGCCCAACCCCATAATCTCCGCGAGATCGTCTCGGCATGGCTGATCTACAAAAGGCCCCGGGAACCGCTGGCCTTTTTTGAATTCGGCGAACGGGCGCTGACGGTCAAACACTTGGAACGATTGCTTAAAAATGGAATGGTGACGGAAAGCGACGGGTATTTCACCAGGGTCTGACCGGCCCCGGCAGCAGATAACCATCCCTGATCCGGTTGCCTTCCGGAGGACCTTTCCCGGATGGGAGCGGCATATGTTTTTTACCCCGCCGCTGCCGATCAAGGAAGATGAACTCGTAAAAAAACCTTATGCCCCGTGGGGTGCCAAGCAGTATGAAAAAGGCATATTCATGGCAAGTCGTGAATGTCCGTTGATGAAATTCGCACCCGATAATTACGGTAGGTTACAAAACCACTTTTTCCGGGCTCATCAAAGAAAGGTGATCTCCAGACCGGTGCCGTTTTTGATATCAATCACGGCACCCGTGCCTTGACGACCCATGCTGCAGTTGACCACGGTTGTTTTTCCCACGGCGGCGGTCCCCCGATCTTCATGGATATGACCGCAGATATGGAGCCGCGGCTGCCGTTTGGCGATGAGTTTTCGCAGCCCCTGCGAGCCGCCGTGGAGGGCGGCGAACCCGCGGTCCAGGATTCCCCAGGGAGGCGTATGAGTCACCAGTACCGTCTCCTCCCCCAGGATTGCCGCCGCCGCCGCCAAATGGGGATCATCCCGGGGATGGAGTTTCTCCAGGAAGGGGACGCTCAAGGCCCCGCCCAACCCGAAGAAGGTAACCCCGGCAACGATTTCGGCACGCAAATGCAAGGGGGTGATGTTCCGGTATCTTTTTGCAACCTCTTCCAGGTTGTCGGTATCGGTGTTGCCGTGCACGGCCAGAACGGGAAAGGGCAGGCGGTCCAGGGCGGTGTAGATCGGCTCGTTGCCGAGGCGGCCCGTAATATCTCCGGCGACGACGAGGACATCGGGGCGGACGGCGGGATAGGCGGCCAACACCCTTTGCAGCCTCGTTTTACGCCCATGAATGTCCGCAACGGCGAATATCTTCACTTAACTTCCCAGCAACGCCCCGCCACGAGCCGCCGTTCCTCTGCCGCCGGAACGGCCGTCCAAAACCATAGGCCCCGCAGTGCCACGGGCCGGGCATGCAACGGGGCACCGTTGCCGGACATCATTTCTCCTTGACGAGAAATTCCAGGATCTTGCTGCCGTCTCGGTCGTCCGTGTTCGCGTCCGCGCCTTCCATCCGCGAAGTCCCGCTGAAGAAGCCCCCGGCGGCGATGACGAGTATTCTCGTCGCAATATCTCCCGTTACCCTGCCGGTGGCTTTGATCTCCACTCTTTCCGTTCCGTCGAGATTTCCCTTGATCATGCCGCCGGCGATGATGGCGCCGGCTTTGATATTGCCCTCGATTCGACCATGCTCGCCGACTATTACCTTGGCGCCGGCGACGTTGCCGCAAACAGCGCCGTCGACGAATACCGCACCGGGGCAATCGATATCACCATTGATCCTGGCACCCTCCCCCAGAACCATTTTCAGCTTGTCGTTTTTTCTATGGAACACGTGCCACCTCCAGACTCTGACGAGGATTTATCACCCTCCCCTCCTGCCAGATTTCATAATGGAGATGATTCCCCGTGGCATTTCCCGTCGCGCCGACGTAACCGACCGTATCTCCTCTTTTCACTATCCGACCCACCGCCACGGCGTTGACCCGGTGGTGGGCGTAGCAAGTAGAAAACCCATGGCCGTGTTCCACGACTACGGTATTGCCGCCGCCCCGGTTCCAGCCGGAAAAAGTCACCACGCCGTCGGCGGTCGCCCGCACGGGTGTTCCGGCCGGTGCGGAAATATCGATACCCCGATGAAGTTCCACCCGGCCGGTGATCGGATTTACACGGCTGCCGAACGGGGAGGTGATGTTACCGTTTACGGGTAAACCCCGGGGAGTGGCCAGATACAGGTCCTTTTGCGCCCACAGATAGTCCTTGATGCCGGCAATGGTCGCCCGGGACTGATCGATCTGCTTTTGAATCTGATAAATATCCACCGTCCCCATATCCGCATAATCCATGTTGGCGAGGATGCCGCCCTTCGAACCTCCGGACATGAGGGCTTTGAGTTCCCGCTCCATTTGCTTGACGGCCGTGAAGGCGGCGTTGAACTCCCCCACCTTGGCGGTATAGTCCTGCAGCTGATGTTCCATCGACTGGTACCGGTACAGCTCCGTGATTATCGTCCCGGTGTAGATGATTCCCAGGATGGCCAGAACGGAAACCAGGGGGAGGAGGAAAAAGGGGATGTTGAGGTTGAAAGAGTGTTTTGCATGGTGGTGGGGAATGAACATGATGGTTACGGGAGCGACAACCCTTTTGAGAAAATGGCCGATCTGTTCCTTTTTCCACATCGTTTTCTCCTTTGCCATGTAAAGATCATCGGTGTATCTTACCGCCGGTTCGGCAACTCCCGGCGGCGAATCGTCTCCGGGAGACTCGTTGCCGCCCACGCGGAGGGCGTGGAACGGGTGAATGGGGATGCTGCGTCAGGGTACGTTTCTGAAAAGCGGACCGGCGGAATGTGTTTCCCTGATTTACCGAGGCTCCCTTATATGCGAAAGGAAATCACAATTGCAAGCAAAATTATTCATTCATTAATGATTTCAGCGTGTAATCTTTCTCTTCTCAAGTAGTTCATGAATACGGTGATGGTAATCGCCGCCTGGTGCCGACCCGGGTATGGGTCGTCAATAGCCTCCGGCGCCATGAAAAGCTTTCTTGTTTTTTCAGGGTATGCTATGAGGCCCTGCATATGTTCCACCGGAGGCGACGGTAACATCCGACTTCCGTGGTAATACGCAGAAAGACATTGATATCAGGCTACTTGCGGGTATTTTATTATTATCTACTTTAAGAAATATCGAGGAGAGCAAAGACCATGGAAACCACGACGGACAGAAAACCGGAAAAGCTCCGCATCAATCAGAACAACCTTTACCGCGAGGAAATTTTTACCGACATGCAGGTCGGCGCCCTCCATCAACTCACGCCCGTCAAACCCAATGGAGAGTTGGATAAACAACGGAAGATCGTGTTTATAGGCAACACCCAGTTGATAACCAAACAGGGCCCCCTGCCCATACGTTTTCCCATCGATGCCAAGAATCTCCAGCAGGCGGCGGAAAATTTTCCGGAGGCCATGGAGTCTTTCGTCGCCAAGATGATCGAGGAGGCAAAAGAATTGCAGCGCCGGGAAGAATCACGGATAATCCTTCCGGGCGCTTCGGCGGCGGGAAATATAATTCCGGGCTGATCACAGCGACGCCTTGAAGAGCCCCGTTGCGGCGAAAATGAAAGGGCGGTCCGGAGAGACATTCCTGCGGCTCAGGTAAATGCCTCTCCGCCGGCACCCTTTACCAGGCGGTAACCCCTTTCCCGGAACAGGCGCAGACAGGCCGCTACTACGGCATCGTCATAGAGGACGCCCCGGTGGGCGCTTATCTCGGCCATCGCCTCTTCCATACCCTTCGCGGGACGATAGGGACGGTGGGAAGCGATGGATTCCACCACGTCCGCCACCGCCAGGATCCTCGATTCGAGCATGACCTGATCCCCCCGTAAACCCTGGGGATAGCCGGAACCGTCCCACCGTTCATGGTGCTCCAGAATCATCCGGGCCAAAGGCCAGGGGAAGTCTATATCTTTGAGGATATCATAACCTGCCTGCGGATGGGTCTTGATCAGGCTGAATTCTATCGCCGTCAGTTTTCTGGGCGTGCTGAGAATCTCCGCCGGCACGGATATCTTGCCGATGTCGTGGATCTTCCCGGCCATGTGGATCCCTTCGATGCGCTCGCCGGACAACCCCATCTCCCGGGCGATCGCGCAGGCCAGATCGGCCACCCGGTGCTGGTGCCCTTTCGTATAGGGATCCCGGGCGCCGACTACGGCATTGATGGCCTGAACCGTAATCCCCAGTGCCTTGCGGAGCCGCTCGGTAAGGAGTTTCCATTCCGTGATGTCGGTGTCGATCCCTTCCAGAAAAAGGAGCTTTCCCTCGGCGTCGCGAATCGCATGCATGGTCATGGAAACCCAGAAGTGGCTTCCGTCTTTCCGGCACATTTTCGTTTCCCGATTCTTAACGAAGCCCCGGGCGGCGATCTCATTCAATATCTCCCCCCGTTCTTCCGGCCGGGCGTACAGTTGGACGGCCACGTCGTTAACATTGGCGATGAATTCTTCAGGAGTATCATAGCCGAACATGGCAGCCATGGCCTGGTTGGCCAGGATGATCTTCCCCGCGGGAGTAGAGCGGAATATCCCCTCCTGGGCATTCTCGAAGATGCTCCGGTATCTTTCCTCCGTCGCCACGGCTTCGGTGATATCCATACAGGTGCCTTCTATGGTGGTTTCGCCGCTTTGCTCATCCCGGACCAGCCGGGCATTGATGGATACCAGGAAGAGGGAGCCGTCCTTGCGCCGCAAGTTGACCCGGAAATCCCGCACGATCCCTTGCGTGGACGCCATCAACGCGATCAACCGTTCCCGGTCCCGGGGATCGACATACAGTTGACGGCCGATATCGGTAACTGCGGAAATCATCTCCTCGGGGGAGTCGTATCCGAACATGACTGCAAAAGCGGGGTTGACGCGGCGGTAACGTCCCGCCGGCGTGGTCTGAAAGATGCCTTCGATGGCGTTTTCGAAGATATTCCGGTAATTACGTTCCCTTTCCCGGAGTTCTTCCTCCATCTTCATCTTTTCCGTAACGTCGTCATAAACCGCGACGATCTCCCCCGTCGGAAGTTTGTAAACCTGATTTTCGACCCATTGTGTTATCCGCCGGTCCCGATACAGGGACAAAGGATGCCGTTCCGCCTCCCCGGAGCGCCAGACGCGGCAGAACACGTCAAAGAGCCCCATTTCCCGAACGGCGGGAAACATGGTCAGGACGCTCTTGCCCAGCACCTTTTCCCTGCTGATTTTGCTTATCCGGGTCGCGGCCTGATTGAAGTCGACGAAAACAAAATCCTCGCCGTCGCCCCGGACCTCATAGACGGCTACCCCGGATGTCATCCGGTCGAAAAGTTGCCGATAACGGTCTTCGCTCCGGGAGATCCGCAGTGCCGTTTTTTGATTCCAATAGATGATCAACAGCAATCCGCAGGCGATCAGACACATCGCCGCCGTCGTCATGAAGCCGAAGTTGCGATAGACTTCGATCTGGTGCCGCGGCCAGAAGACGACAACCGACCAGCCGTCGAGTGTGTGTGCGAACCTCCGGATATGGTAACTGCCGCCTTCCCGGTTCATCCGGTCGCCGTCGCGGACCTCCCGGTTTAAAAAGGGGTGGAAGGGCCCCGGTCCAAACTGCCGGGAGCGGATGATCTCCGCCTGGATGTTGGTCTCCAGGGGCCAAAGGGATTGGAGTTGCGCCTCCCGCCGGGAGGAAAGGAAGACGATCCCGTGGCGGTCAATGAGGAACCATTCGTACCGATGGAAACGGTCTTCCAGGGGGGCGAGATTTTTCTTCATCGCCACCACTCCCATCACGTCCCCGCGAGCATTGCGGACCGGATAAGCGGCGTAGAACCCCCGCTCCCCCGTATGTGTCCCCAAGGCAAGCCAAAGGCCCTTTTCCCCTTTCCGGGCCTGTTGAAAATAAGGACGAAAAGCAAGAGAAAGGCCGACAAAACTCTGTGGGGTGAAGCGGTTGGAAGCGGCGACGACCCTGCCATGCCGGTCCATAAGAAAACTGACCGAGGCCCCCAGGGCCTTTCCATAGCGATCCAAAGCCGAGTTGGCATGGGCGAGACGGGCAGGAGTGGGTGCCAGGAGAACCGGCAGGATATATGGTGAACCCGCCAGGGCCTCCACACCTCTGTCGATGACCCCCATTTCGTTTTGCAGGGACAGGGACAAAATTTCACCGGCGGCCGCGGCATCGTCATGGACCGTTCTTGCGGCCGCGTCGATGAGATGGGAGGTGAAGAAAAGGCCGCCACCCCCGATCAACAACAAAAGCAGCATGCCGAGGAAAAAATAGCTTCTCTTTGTCATCCGGACAGCAGGGCGAAATTTCCCGAAGAAAACCTTACCATTAGCGATCATTTCTGCGATTCGTCTCTCCGGTGTGATGGTGATGGTATTTCATAATCCTAATGGGCAGTCAGCTTTTTTTCCTCGGGAGTCAAGACCTCCAAAACCTTTCCTCGCCCTTATGACGCCATACCTTGAGGAACTATTCAGAGAAGCGAAGCATCGCTGCGTAGCTTTATATGTAGCGACATGTGGTTCCTTCCGTAACAGAAAAATTAGGGCGGACCGCAATCCTTTATTATCAGACCCCAAATGTCGCTCTAAATACGTGCATATGTCATAGATCGACAACGGTTTATCATTAACGGGGCCGCGGCGGACGCGGCGGAGCGCGTCCCTCATTTTCATCCTGCTTGGGGACAGCAGGCCTTTATTTGGGTATCATTTGGTGCCTGGAGCGGGAATCGAACCCGCACAGCCTCAAGGACCGAGGGATTTTAAGTCCCTTGCGTCTACCAGTTCCGCCATCCAGGCTGGAGATCACTTCTTGAATTGCCTATCTTTTTATGCAGTATGTTGCACCCGGCTTCGCAGGTCCCGACCGGCGGCACTGATTTACGCCCTCCTTAAAAAAACCGGAACCGGTAAAGTCCGTGTGGGGCACTGTAATGTTTTTTCCCGTCATTGGCAAGATTTTTTATTATTTCCATGTCCATTTCCGATGTCTTATTTCTTTTGACAGATCGGTTCATGATGACTTATAATTGCTAACCTTCAGAGTTTACGTGGGGAAAAGATCCATTAACGGCATTTCGCCCGGCGCAGCGAGCCATGATGAAAAAAAAAGCCCCCGACGGCGACCCTTCCGTACCGGTTTTACTCAAACCACGCTGCCTTGCCGCCGTCATCCTCTGCGCCTTTTTCTTGCTCGCCGGTACCACCGCCTATCTATTCAAGAATCATTACGACAGCGCCCGCAGACAAACGCTCAAGGAGGACCGGGCGGCGGCGGAACTGCTCGCCCTCATCCTGGCGGAGCATATTCAGATAATTGTCAAGACCATGGAATCCTACGCGGGCCGGCCGCTCCTTGTTCAGGCCGTTACGGCGAAAAGCCGGGAAAGGGCAATGGGGCATTTGGCGAACCTCAAAAAGATTTATCCGGGCATCGAAAGCCTTGTCATCAGCGACCGGGAAGGCGTTCTTTGGGCGACCCATCCCGAGCGCCCGGAGGTTTTGGGGAAGAAGTTCGCCCATCGCGAATGGTACCAGGGCGTGAGCCGGAAATGGAATCCCTACGTTACCGGCGTCATTAGGCGGGTGGTCGGCGAAAAAGACCTGGGGGTGCAGATTGCCGTCCCGATATGCGACCGGGACGGCCAACCACTGGCTATTCTCCTGAATACCTTGCGGACGGAGGAGCTGGCCAAACTTATCCGGCGTCTCAGCCTCGATCCCGGGGCTGCTATTTCCGTGACGGACCGGGAAGGGCAATTGATATACAGCAGCCGCTATGACTATGTTCGGGATATCAATACCTATCCTTTTTTCGGTGTCGCCGCCGCACCGCGGGCCCCGCCGGACCGTACCCTGATCGCGAACGATAAAAATGGCGGCGGCAGGCTTTATATTTCCTACGCACCCATCCCCGGTCTGGACTGGACGGTCTTCTTGGATCGGGACGGCGCTGCCTTCCTCCGGGCCCAGCAGAATCACCTCCTCCAGATGGGCGCCATTTCCACCCTGATCTTCTTTATTGTCGTCTTGTTTCTGGTATATCTCCGCATCGATTTCCTGAACCGTCAGACCCGGCAGCAATTGCAGATGGAAAGAGAACTCCAGGCCAGCGAGGTCCGCTTCCGGGAGCTCTTCGACAACATGCCCAGCGGGGCGGCGGTTTACCGGGCGCTCAACGACGGAGAGGATTTTATCCTCCTGGATCTTAACAAGGCGGGAATGAGCATCACCGACACCTATAAAGATTTTTCCGGACGCCCGGTCACCGAAGTCTTTCCCGGGGTGCGGCGGATGGGTGTTTTCGAGGTTTTGCAGCGGGTTTGGAAAACCGGCATACCGGAATTCTTTCCTACTGCGGTTTACACGGATGAGCGCCTGAACTTCTGGGCGGAAAATTCCGTTTACAAACTCCCCGCCGGGGAACTCGTCGCCATTTTCACCGATGTCACCGACCGGGTCCAAATGGAAAACCGGCTTCGGGAGACGACGATGATGCTGGAGGAAACCATTGCCTCCTCCCCGCTGGCGATTATCGTCGTGGATCAGGAATCTATCGTCCGGATCTGGAATCCGGCCGCGGAAAGGATGTTCGGCTGGAAGGCCGGGGAGATAATCGGCCGGCCTCTGCCCATCGTGCCTCCCGAACGGGAAGAAGAATTCGCCGCCATCCAAGCGGCCATAAATCAGCGGCAGACGGTTTTCATCGACCGGACACACCGCCGGCGCAAGGACGGCACCCATATCGAAGTCTCCCTGTCCGTGGCCCCGGTAAAGAATTCCCAGGGAGTGATCAGCGGCCGGTTGGGTATCTTCACGGACATAACGGAACGGTTGCGCGCTGAAGAACAATTGGCTGCGCAACTCGACGAGCTGCGCCGGTGGCACGAGGCTACCCTGGGCCGGGAGATGCGCATTCTCACCCTCAAGGAAGAGGTAAACGCGCTGCTGACCGAGAACGGCCGCCCGCCCCGTTATCTGAACAGCGACCCGCTGGCCGAAAGGGAGGAGAAATGATGGCCGGTCCTGACCATACCGGAGTCCTGTCCCGGCGTCTCCTGGATGTCGCGGGGGAGCTGGCCGTTCTGCCGTCGCTCCAACAACAGTGGGAGTTGGCCGAAAGAACTTTGAAGACCGTTTTCGCCCTGCCCGAAAGCACGCTCTGCCTGAAAGGCTGGGGTGGTCCCGCCGGGGCGCTCCCGGCCTGCGCCGAATGCAACAGCAGCGCCAAGACGTTCTCCTCCGGCCTCCCGACGTGTCCCTTGCGGCATGACGATCGCTTTCGGGTCCTTCCCGTCACGCCCTCTGCACCGGCATGGGGATGTCTCGTCCTTTATGGGGAGGCGATCGTCGGCTCCCGACATCTCGATGAGCCTCTCTCATCCTTTCTGGCGATCCTGGCTCTGATCGTGGAGAAGGCACACCGGTATCGGCAGGTGGAGGAGCTGAAGCAGGAGCTTCGGACAGAGAAGGACGCCCGCCGGGAATTGGAGGCGGCCCTCAGGTCCCGGGATCGTGAAATGCACGAGCTCTTTACCCGCATGATCAACGCCTTCGTCCTCTTCGATTCCGTGTTCGACCAGGAGGGTCGTTTCGTCAGCTACCGTTTCGTTTATATCAACGAAGCCTATGAACGGATAACCGGTGTCCGGAACGAGGAAGTGAAGGGCAAGACGGTGCACGAGGTCTGGCCCGACACGGAACCGAGCTGGATCGAGATGTACGGAAAGGTGGCCGTTACCGGAATTCCCAGCAGTTTCGAGATGTACCATGAGCCGACGGGGAAGCTCTACCACTGCAACGTCTATCGCCCCTGGGACAGCAGGGATTCCTTCTGCGTCATTTTTGAAGATATCACCGCGGCCCGTCAGGCGGAAGAACGGCTGCAGGCCGACAAGGAGGAATTGCAGCGTTTACTTACGGCAGCCGATCATGCCCGGCGGGCGTTGCTCAGCGTCCTGGAAGACCAGAAGATGGCGGAACAGGAAATCCGGAAGCTCAACGAGGAACTGGAGCAGCGGGTCCGGGAGCGTACCGCCCAGCTCGAAGCGGCCAATCAGGAACTGGAGGCCTTCAGTTACTCCGTGTCCCATGACCTCCGGGCACCTCTCCGGGCCATCGACGGGTTCAGCCGGGCCCTCCTGGAAGATTACGGGGAACAACTCGACGCCACCGGAAAGAACTATTTGAGCCGGGTCCGGGCCGGGGCGCAGATCATGGGGATGCTCATCGACGATTTGCTGAAACTCTCCCGGGTGACCCGGATGGATTTTCAATACGAACCGGTGGATTTGTCCCGGCTGGTAGGGGAAATTGCCGACAGTTCTTTTGACAGGGAAGGATCACCTCAATTGGAGTTGGTCATCCAGGAGGGAGTGCTGGTCCAGGGCGATCCCCGACTGCTGAAAATCGCGCTCACGAATCTCCTCGGCAATGCCTGGAAGTTTTCCTCCGGGCGGGCGGATCCCCGGATCGAATTCGGAACCGTTGTCAGCCATGGAGAAAAGGCCTTTTTTATTAAAGACAACGGTATCGGCTTCGACATGAAATATGCCGACAAACTCTTCGGGGCCTTCCAGCGCCTCCACCGGGTGGAGGAATTTCCCGGCACCGGGATCGGGCTGGCCACGGTGAAACGCATCATCAACCGCCACGGCGGGCGGGTCTGGGCGGAAGGAAAACCAGGAGCGGGAGCCGTTTTCTACTTCACGCTCCCCCTGGGCGCCGACCGGATGGACTCAAATTAACTCTTACCGAAGGGGATGAAGAAAAGGGATCGTTGACTCATGGTTCGATGTTACCGAAATCCGACATTTTGCTGAAGGGTGAATATGAGCCCGCAATCCGAACCGGTAGTCACCGCGGGATTCGGCTTTTGCCCGGGCGCATGGCGCCGGTGTTCGGTTTGCCTGCCGTTTCCTCAGGATCTGCAGTTCCCGGTCGTCCGTCGGTGTTCCGGGGAGATGCGGTGCCGGTAATCCCTTGAACTTTATTGTTGCCTTTGAAGGGTGTTATGCCGGCAAGGTCAGTAATCGGCCACCCATTGATAGTTCTTCTCTTTGAAAAGCCGCACGCAGACATCCACCACTTCCGGGTCGTAGCGGACGCCCTTGTTTTTTTCGATCTCCGCCAGCGCCGCCGCCGTCCCCAGCGCCGGTCGGTAGGGGCGATGTGAGGAAATGGCCTCCACCACATCGGCGACCATGAGAATCCGCGATTCCAGGAGGAGGTCGGCACCGGTCAACCCCCCGGGGTAACCCGACCCGTCCAGGCGCTCGTGATGTTCGTAGATGATCCTGGCCACCGGCCAGGGGAATTCGATGTCCTTGAGGATATCATAGCCGGCTTGGGCGTGGCGCTTGATCAACATCATCTCGATGGGGGTCAGGCGCCGCGGCATGGTGAGGATATCGGCGGGGATGGCGATCTTGCCCAGATCATGGATGGCGGCGGCGGTGCGGAGACCTTCGATCCGCTCGCCCGGCAGCTCCAGCTCCACGGCGATGGCCCTTGCCAGTTCCGCCGTCCGCAGCTGATGGCCCGCCGTGAAGGGATCACGGGTCGCCACCAGGGAGGAGATGACCTGGACCGTGCCTCCCAATGATTTCCGCAGTCGTTCCAGACTGTGCTGCTGATCCGCGAGCCGCCGCTCCAATTCGTTCTTTTTGTATTCCGTATTGTCCCGGATGCATTCGATGGCGCCGACCACCTCTCCCCCGGCGTCCTTGAGGACGGTGGCGATCGCCGACAGGTAGCCCCGGCCGGACTGGAGATTCGGGATGTAAGCGTCCCCGAGGAGAATCTCTCCGACCCGGCGCACCTCGTGGTAACCCGCTTCTATCTCCGGCTGGGATTTTAGGGCCAGGTCGGCGAGCAGAGGCCTTTTTGCCCCGTAGAAAGGCAGGGCATAGGCGTAATCACCCTTGCCCAGCATGTCCCCGGCGGGAATACCGGTGAGGCTTTCCATGGCCTTGTTCCAGGCGACGACCGTGCCTGCTTTATCTATAACCAGGGTCGCTTCCGGAAGAAAATTAAGGATTTCGAAGAGTCGCTGTTCCGAAGCCCGCAGGGCCTCTTCGACCCGCTTGCGCTCCGAGATGTCCACCATGACGCCTACCACCCCCGCCAGCTCGCCGTCGGCATTGAAGTGGGTCGCCTTGTTCACGATCACCTCCCGGATGGAGCCGTCGGCATAGCGGATCGGATGCTCGTAAACCTGCCGTCCCGGATGTGCAAGCAGCTCCCGGTCCTTGGCGGCATATCTGTCGGCCAGTGCCGCGGGAAAAAGCTCATGCGCGTTTTTCCCGACGATTTCCTCTCTTTTCCGACCCACATAGGCCTCGAATTCCCGGTTGCAGTCCCGGTACACCCCGTGGATGTCCTTACAGAAGATGGGGCTGGGGATGGTATCGATAAGGGTTTTCATAAACGTCAACATGTTCCGGGTCCGCTTTTCCTCCGCCAGGCGCTGGGTGATATCCCGGGCAACGGCAATGATGCCGTCAACCCGGCCCCGGCGCAGGACGTAAGAGCCGCTCACCTCTCCATAACGGGCAGTCCCGTCCCGGGCAATGAACTTATAAACCCTTATGGGTACAAATTTTTTCTGCAGCAGCGCTACCGCATCGTCAGTGGCCTGGGCAAATGATTCCGGGGCGAAGATGTGCCGCAGTTCAGTGACGGGGCTACCCATCAAATCCTGCGGCCGGTAACCGAGGATCTTCTCCACGCTGGGCGAAACGCTGGTGATCCTGAGCTCGGCGTCGATCATATAAACGACGTCCTGCACGTGGGCAAAACTCAGGAAATACTTCTCCTCCAGATTCCGGAGCAGCTGATCGGCCTGCGCAAGTTCCGCCTCTTTCTCCGCTAACCGACGGCGGAGGTTCTCACGGCTTTTTTTCAATTCTTCAATCTCAAACTGCGTCATTGCCAAATCCAGTGCTCCTGAGGTGTTTTTTATTATCACCATGTTGATCCTGCGGTGATTTGCGGCGCTTCTATTCATTATTGGGCATTTTTTGTCAAGAAATTTCCGCATTTTGTCTCCCCCTCTTGTCGCGCTCCTTATCCAGATGGATCCCTGGTGCTTCAGGATAAGGTGCTTTACGACGTCTTGACTTTTTCCCCTTTAGTCCTTAAATTTAACTCCGATTCCGTCCCTGGGGATCGGAAGGGTTCCACCCGGAAGCCGGGGTTTCCCATCTTTCCGCACCACCGGGAACGTGATCAAAACCAGCGAGAAGGAGTCACACAAAATGCCCATCTTTGAATTTAAATGCACGAAATGCGGTGCGGAATTCGAGAAGATATGCTTCGGCGCCGACAAGGAAAATCCGGTCCCCTGCCCCAATTGCCGATCGAAAAAGACCCGGAAGCTCATGTCCGCCTTTGCCGGCGGCAAGGCGGGATGCGGTTCCTGCGCCGCCACCTCCTGCGCCCCTTCCTGAGGGCACTGAACCTCCATGACGGTCGGTCATGGCGATTTTTTTCCATTGCGAAATCCCCGATAATCCATTATAAGGGGCCGGTTTTCCATCAAGTATCCTGAAAGGAGTTCGGCAGCATGAATATTCTCATTTTTGGACCCAACGGCAGCGGCAAAGGCACCCAGGGGGCGATCGTCCAGAAGAAGTTCGGTGTTCCCCATATCGAAACAGGGGTTATCTTCAGGGACAACATTAAGAAAGGCACGGATCTCGGTAAAAAAGCTAAGGATTATATCGATCGTGGCGAGCTTGTCCCCGACGAGATCACCGTACCCATGATCCTCAACCGCCTGAAGGAAGCAGACTGCGCCCAGGGGTGGCTCCTCGACGGCTTCCCCCGCAATCTGGTCCAGGCCGAGGCCCTCTGGAACGCCCTCGTCAAGGAAAACATGAAGCTCGACTATGTCATCGAGATCATCCTGGACCGCCAGACCTCGAAGAACCGCATCATGGGCCGGCGCCTCTGTGCCAATGACAACAACCATCCCAACAATATCTTCATCGATGCCATCAAGCCGGCGGAAAAGGACGGCAAGCTGGTCTGCCGGGTATGCGGCTGCGAAACCCTTACCGCCCGTGCGGACGACCAGGACGAGGCGGCCATCGACAAGCGGCACAATATCTACTACGACACCAAGACAGGCACCCTGGCCGGCGTCAACTACTTCAAGGAACGGGTCAAGGTCATCGAAGTCAGCGGTGTCCCGGGCGTCAAGGAGGTCTCCGAAGACCTCCTGAAAAAACTGGGTTGACCGGCGGCGGGCTACCGGTCGGCCTGCTTTTTGAGCCGGCATATGGTCCGCGCCTCTGGATATCATTACAACTGCGAGCCCTCCTTACTAAATGAGGAGGGCTCTTCATTATCCGGTACAACGAGCATCTCTCCATACCTTGAGCCTGGTTGCAAACTTAAGGGATCTCCGGTAAACGGAAACGACGGCACGCATGGACCATATTCGCAATTTCAGCATCATCGCCCATATCGACCACGGCAAATCCACCCTGGCGGACCGCCTTATCCAGTATACGGGGGTCTGTGACGCCCGCAATTTCCAGGACCAGATCCTGGACAACATGGATATCGAACGGGAACGGGGTATCACCATCAAGAGCCAGGCCGTGTCCCTGCCCTACCGTGCCCGGGACGGCCGGGATTACACCCTTAATCTCATCGACACCCCCGGCCATGTGGATTTCAGTTACGAGGTCTCCCGTTCCCTGGCCTCCTGCGAAGGGGTCCTCCTCCTCATCGACGCCGCCCAGGGGGTGCAGGCCCAGACCCTGGCCAACCTCTACCTGGCCATGGAGCACGATCTGGAAATCATCCCCGTGATCAACAAGATCGATCTGGCCGCTGCGGACGTGGAGCGGGTTCTCGAACAGATCGACGGCGAACTCGGTCTCGACGCGGAGGGCGCCCTCAAGTGCTCCGCCAAGGCCGGCCTGGGCATCGAGGAGATCCTGGAGGCGATTGTCCAAAGGATCCCCCCGCCCCAGGGGGACCCGGCGGCGCCGCTGTCCGCCCTCATCTTCGACGCCCAGTACGATCCCTTCCGGGGAACCCTGATTCACTGCCGTGTCTTCGACGGCGCCGTCCGCAGCGGCGACATCATCCGCTTTCTCTCCACCGGCGCCACCTACAAGGTGGAGGAAGTGGGCCATTTCCTCCTTGCCCGGCAGAAGCGGGAACGGCTCGCCGCCGGCGAGGTGGGCTACATCATCGCCGGGATCAAGACCATCGCCGACGTCCATACCGGCGACACGGTCACGCTGGATGAGCGCCCCTGCGCCGGTCCCCTGCCGGGCTTCAAGGAAGTCAAACCGGTGGTGTTCGCCTCCATCTATCCCATCGCCTCGGACGATTACGAGGATCTCGCCACAGCCCTGGAGAAATACAAACTCAACGACGCCTCCTTCGTCTATGAAAAGGATGCCTCCGTGGCCCTGGGCCAGGGGTTCCGGTGCGGGTTTCTGGGCCTTCTCCATCTGGATATCGTCCAGGAACGTCTGGAGCGGGAATACGACCAGTCGATCATCCTCTCCGTCCCCAGCGTCCGCTACCGTTTCACCCTGAAGGACGGCACGGTGACGGAAGTGGACAACCCCGCCCATTACCCACCCCAGATGAATATCGCCAAAGGAGAGGAACCCTTTATCCGGGCCGCCATGATGCTCCCGGAGCGCTATCTGGGGGCGGTGATGAAGCTCTGCCAGGAAAAACGGGGCGTCAACTCCACCCTCCATTATCCCGGTCCGGGGCGTACGGAATTGATCTACGAGATGCCCCTGGCGGAGGTGATCTATGATTTCTACGACCGCTTCAAGACCGTCACCCAGGGTTACGGCTCCTTCGACTACGAAGTGATCGATTACCGGGAGAGCAATCTCGTCCTCCTCGACATCCTCGTCAACGGTGAGAAGGTGGACGCCCTCTCCCAGATCGTCCACCGGGAGCGGGCCCGGGCCTGGGGGCTCCAGGCCTGCGAACGTCTGGAAGAGGAAATCCCCCGCCAGATGTTCAAGATCGCCATCCAGGCGGCCATCGGCAGCGAAATCATCGCCCGGACCACCATTTCGCCTTATCGGAAGGATGTTACGGCCAAATGCTACGGCGGCGACATCACCCGGAAACGGAAACTCCTGGAAAAACAGAAAAAGGGGAAAAAACGCATGAAGATGATCGGCAACGTCAGCATCCCCCAGAGCGCCTTTCTGGCGGTGTTGAAATCCGATACGGATTAACCGCCGGAACCGTGCGACGGGCAGATGGATAAATGAAGAATATCTATTAGTTGTGGACATCCTCATCTAAACTTTCTCCCTTCGCCGCCTGATCGGCGGGTCGGTGAAAATATGGCAGACCACACAGCATACGGGGGGGTCAAAACACCGGCGGGTCTCTATATCCACATCCCCTTCTGCCGCTCCAAATGTCCCTACTGCCATTTTTATTCCCTTGCGGACCGGGCTGCCGTGGGGCCCTTTCTTGCCGCCCTCACCAGGGAGATGGCCGGATACAAAGATCAGTTTCCCGTAATCGACACAGTCTACATCGGCGGCGGCACCCCTTCCCTGCTGACGAGCCGGGAGATGGAAACCCTTTTTGCCGCCCTCCACGACCACTTCGCAATCGTCCCGGATGGGGAAAAGACCGTCGAGGTCAATCCCGCCGACGGCGACGGGGAATGGTTTTCCGCCCTCCGCGGCCTGGGGGTCAACCGCCTCCATCTGGGCGCCCAATCCTTTTCCGATCCCTATCTGACCTTCCTCGGGAGAAGGCATACGGTCCGGGATATCTATGGGGCGGTGGACCGGATCGTCGCCGCGGGGTTCGACAACTTCGGACTCGATCTCATCTACGGCCTTCCCGGCCAGAGCGTGGAGGCATGGCACCGGGACGTCGCCGCGGCCGTGGCGCTGCAACCGGCCCATATCTCCGCCTATGAGCTGGCCGTCGAGGAGGATACCCCCTTTGGAGAAAGGCATCGCCGGGGGGAAATCGACCTCCCCGGCGAAGAGCTTTCCCGGCGCTTCTTTCTGGAAACTTCAAGGCGGCTCGTCCAGGCCGGTTACACCCACTACGAGGTCTCCAATTACGCCCGTCCGGCGGACCGCGCCTCCCGGCACAATCAGAAGTACTGGCGGCATGTCCCCTATCTGGGTCTGGGTCCTGCCGCCCATTCTTTCCGGGAGAACCGCCGGTGGTGGAATCACCGCGATCTGAACGCCTATCTGACGGATCTTAACCGCGGCGTGCTCCCCATCGCGGCTTCCGAAGAGCTCACCCCGGCGGAGCTCCGCCTCGAAACCCTTTTCCTGGGCCTGCGCACCGCCGCGGGCATCGATCTTAAGGAGTATCAACGGCGTTTCGGGGCGGATTTGGCGGCGACCCGGCGCCCCCTGATCGCCGCCCTGGTCAAGGAAGGGCTGCTCGTCCACACCGGCCGGCGCCTCCTGCCGACCACCCGGGGGATGGTTGTCGCCGACGGCCTGTCCCGCAGTCTCTGCTGAGCCTCCGCTCTCAAGTCATCTCCTCCCGATGCCGATATAAGTTTTGAAAACGAATTGATATTTGGAGGTGTATCATGGCTGCCAGGACCGCTTGTTATCGCGAGAACCATTTCCCGGATGCTCAGGAATATCAGCGCGTGACGAACGTCAAAGCAAAAAGGGGCAGTGTGGCCGACAATATCAGATATCTTGTCCTGGAAACGGACTGGGACGAGGAACTGATCCGACGGCAGACCCTGCTCAACAGATTCTGCAAAGGGGTGCTCGGGATCGCCGTGTTGTATTTTCTGCCGGTGATGATGAATATCTTCTGGAGATGAAGCCCGCCGCGCCCCGGGGCGACGCCCGGGGAGGAGACCGGCGGGAAACGATCCGCCGCAACGGCGGACGGGCAAGTAACACTTTGCCGTCGCGGGTCGGCGCGGAATCGTCAATATTTTGTCAGGCGCTGAACCGCTCGTAGTTTTGCAGCACCCGGGCAACGTAATTCCTGGTTTCCATGGGCAGCCGTCCGGGTTTTCTCTCCACGTTGCCCATCCCCCAGTTATAGGCCGCCAGCGTCCGTTCCAGATCGCCGTCATAGCGGTTCAGCAGCGACTTCAGATAACGGGTCCCCCCCATGATATTTTCCTCCGGATCGTAGGGGTTGGCGACACCCAAATCGCCGGCCGTTCCCGGCATGAGCTGCATGAGCCCCATGGCCCCCCGCGGAGAAGTGGCATCGGCATTGAAGTTACTCTCCACCTTGATGACGCTTCTGATCAAGGCGGGGTCTACTTCGAAACGCCGGGCGGCGCGGTCGATGATCGCATCCACATCTCCGGGCGGTCTTTCAGCGTCAGGGGATGATCTTTCCTGTCGGATATTTGACGATGACGGCAGGTAC
Source organism: Syntrophales bacterium (assembly GCA_035448805.1). Taxonomy (GTDB): domain Bacteria; phylum Desulfobacterota; class Syntrophia; order Syntrophales; family UBA8958; genus UBA8958. The sequence continues at coordinate 16,800 of DAOTJR010000001.1, read as the reverse complement.
GCCAAAACGGCGGGAATCTCCCTACGTTCCGGGAAGGGCGCGGAGGTGACTTCCGGACTTAGGGCCGCAAGCATGTTCATGGTCATGTGATGACGAAATTCCGCCTGCAGCAATTTTTCCCGCTCTCCGAGAGCCGGCGCCTTCTCCGGGGTGCCTGCCGCCGCCTTCTCCAATAGTTTCGCAAAATTGGTGCTCCTTCCTTCTCTTCGCGTCTCCGTCGTCCCTCGCTCCGACGGGGTGGAAGGCCTGTCCGGCGCGACGAAAAAAGGCAGACGATCCGGCAGTCTCGTGACGGTCATTTTGGATATTCCCCCTGCAGCATCATGAACATCGTGACTTCAATTTCCATGCCAGGGGTTTGGAGACAAAGCGCCGGTCCGCTCCGGCGCCGGGGAAGTTACTTTGTCGGGGGGTAGTCCTTAGGGGTAGTCCTTAAATGATCCGCAGAAAGCAATCGACGATCTGTCCGTCGAATTGGGTGCCCCGGTTTTTGATGAGCTGGTCGAGAGCCCATTCCTTGGTCTGGGCCGGACGGTAAGGCCGGTCATTCATGATGGCGTCGTAAGTATCCGCTACGGAGATGATTCTCGCCGTCAGGGGAATTTCTTCCCCTTTGAGACCCTGGGGATAACCCTTACCGTCCCAGCGTTCATGGTGATGCCGGATCGCGGCGCGCTCCCGGTCGAAAAGGGCGATGGAATGGATGATCCGCTCGCCGATATCGGGATGGGTCTTGATGACCTCATATTCCTGATCCGTCAACCGGCCGTTTTTCAACAGGACCGCATCGGGAATGGCGATTTTCCCTATGTCGTGCAATATTGCCGATATCTTTAGGGATTCTATTTCCTGACGGGAGCAACCCAGGGATATGGCGGTGTCGGTGGCATATTTCGTGACCCGGTGGCAGTGTTCCTCCGTATAATGGTCGCGGAGCTGGATGGAGGCGATCAGGGATTTGAAGGTGTCGAGGACATTGGCATAGAGGCTCTCATACAAGACCTTGTTTTCCAGATTCAACGATGCCCGTTTGGTGAGGCTCGTCAGGTAATGCAGGTCCTTTTTATTGAAGACGCCGCGATGCTTCTTCTTCCGGATGCACAACACCCCGAAGGCATGCCCCCGAATCGTCAGGGGGGTGCAGATGAGGGAAGGGGCGATCTCGGGGTGCTCGTCCGAATGGATCATCAGGGCCTCGCGCTTCCGGATCACCTGGGAAAAGAACGGTTTCAATGATTCGTAGGTCTCGGTCACGATGGCACTGTCGTTGGCTTTTCTGGTAAGTTTTTTATAGAAGTCTTTTATATCGTCATCATAGATCATGATGTGGCAGATCTCCCCCTCGACGACCCGGATGGCCAACTCGGACATCTTGTTGAATATCTGTTCGTTTTCCCCTTCCAGGTTCTCCAGGGAGTCATAAATATAGCTATGGACGGAAAGTTCCTCGGTCTGTTCCGACAGCTTCCTGTTGAGCCGGGGATCTTGTCCCTGCTGTTTTTCGAGCAGCGATTTTTCCCGAAGATATATCTGGACTTTGTAGAGCAGGTCACTGATGTTAAATGGTTTTTTTATGAAATCAACGGCCCCTTTCTTCATGGCCGCTACGGTAAGATCCGTGGCCGGCTGACCGGTGATCATGATCACGGCCGTATCCGGCTGCAATTCCTTCAACTGCCGGAGGAGATCCATGCCGTTCATATAGGGCATCATGACGTCGCTGATCACCAGGTCATACAGATCGTTTTTCAGGATATTCAGGGCTTCGCGGCCATTGTCCGCCTCCTGCACCGCCATATAGCCGGACTGGTGCAGGGCGTCCACGATCATCTGCCTGGTGGAGCTGTAGTCGTCAACGACGAGAATCTTCTTTTCGTAGGGATTGTCGTGATCGAGGGAGACGGCATGTACCATAGTCAATCCCTCATTTGGAGGACGTGTCTTTCCTGATCACATCCAGAAGACTGTAGGATATCTTGGAGAATACATCCGCCTTTTCCTGGTCGTTCACGGAAAGGGTCACCACATCGGCGTATCGATCCCGCCCCGGCGTTTCGTATACCTCGGGCCGATAACGCGTTTTTATCTGCTTTGTATAAGCTTTTAAAACGCTATCTACCTGATGGGCTGAGATGGTCATGTTACACTTCCTCTGAGACGTTGATAATCCGATTCGTCTCTTTCATCGGCAGTCGGGTCAGAAAACTTTAGACATATTTTTTGCGGAACGAAAAATTATTTTTGGCACGATAAATGTATGAGCAAGGTCGAAAGATCTATCTCTGGACGGAAAGGGAGGTGGCGGCAAGGTGGCGAGCGGCATCAAGAGGGAAGACAGCGTCCGTATTCTCAAGAAGATAGACGAAGGGCTGCTGCATCTAAAAAAGGAGAACATGTATTCGTGCCTGCACTGCTTCCGGGAGTCTCTGTCCCTGGCCCTGAAAACGAAGATGCTCCCCGGCGACGAGCGGGAGGTCGTAAAGGCGATCAACGAATTCCAGCAACGGCTCTCCGCCGCCCCGGTCTTCAAACAGATTTACGGTCCCGTCACCTTTCACGACAATGAACTAAAAATCACCCTGGATTTTGTCGAGCAGCTGATTCAAATCAGCGACCAGGAACTCGCGGCCGTCGTCACGCCGCCTGCGAGTCCGGTCGTCCCTGCCGCGGCGGATGAGACCGCCCGCAGGAACAGTGACGACAATCGTGATGAACTCCGGGAAGCACGGATCCGGGAAGCCCGGCAGCTTCTCGACAAGGGGGAGTTCGGCAGGGTGAAGGAAATTCTCGGCGACGATGACGAATCCACCTCGCTGCTGCTGCAAATCGCCAACAATCTCGGGATTCAATACCGCAAGGCGGGAAAGTACGACCAGGCCGTCGCCGAATTCCGCAAGGCCCTGGTCCTCTATCCCGACGATGAGGGGCTTTATTACAACATCGCCCGGGCCTGCATCGAAAAGGGGGACTGGGAGGCGGCGGCGGCGGCCATCACGGAAGGTATCGCCATCAATCCCGGGTTTGCGGAGGGAAAGCAGCTTTTATCATATATCAAAAGACAACGGTCCGGGGCGGGGAAATGAAGCGCTTTTCGTCCCCGTCGTCCCCGAGGCGAAAATCGCCAAATTCAGACAGATTAAGGTCACCTGCCAAAAGGCAAATGGCATATGCCTTGCTTATAATTAATACCAGCTTGACCGGCAAGCAACATACCGGCCTTACCGGATGTCCGGGAATGAGGATCGGAACAATTAAGCAGCTCCGCAGCCCTACCCGATTGGGGGATAGCAACGGACAAGACGTCGCTTCCATGCCGGCGCTTTATTGAAAAGACAAGACATGACCGAAACCGACAGACTCATGGCGCATGGCGAAGCGCTTTTTTCCCAGGGAAGAAGCGCCGCGGCAAAGGAATGTTTCCTCGCCGTTGTCGCCTTGAATCCCCGTCATATAGAAGCCTTGAACAATCTGGGCGTCCTGGCCTATGAAGAAGGAAATACCGAAGGGGCGACCAATTATCTCCTCCAGGCCCTGGCCGCCGCTCCCTACGATCGTGATGCCACCTTGAATCTCGCCGATCTTCTCCGGGCGCAGCAGCAATTGCCCGCCCTGGCCCCGCTGATCAGAAAACATGTCCGCTACAACCCCCGGGACAGGGAAATCAGGGCCATCCTCGATGAAGTACAGCAGCTCCTCCGGCAGGACAAGGGCGCCGGTCAGGGGATTCGTGAAGAGGGGGATTCCTTTTTTGTGCTGTCCGCCGGCCAATGCGGCGCCGCCACCCTGGCGGCAGTCCTCGGTGCCGCCCCCAACGTCCGGGTTGTGCATCAGCCCGAATCCGTCTTAGCGCAACAGATGCCGGCCTGTTACTGGGGTGAGGCCGACCGGAGGGGCCTGTTTGTGGAACACCGGGGTGCCCTCATGGCGGAAGTATGGCGGCAGGGATTGATCTACGGCGAAACCACCCCGGCCCTGTTCTGCTGGGCGGACCTGCTCGCCCGGGACCTGACCCGGGCGAAGTTCGTCATCCTGGTGAGAAATCCCCTGGATTTCGCCCGTTCCTGCCTGTTCGCCAATTTCTATCAAGGTAACCGGAACGACCCCTTCCTTCTCCAACCCGCACCGGCCGACCAGGGCTACGATGAATGGCGGCAAGCTTCCCAGATAGAAAAGGTATGCAGGTTATGGAAAGAGGTTTACGGACTGCTTTTCTCGCTGCATCAGGAGATTGACCGGGAGCGGAGCATGATCCTGCGCCTCGAGGACCTGCGTGACGACCCCGCCGGCGTCGTCACGCAGTTGTTTGCCTTTCTCGGCCTCGACGTTCTCCCGGCCGGTATTGTTGAGATGATCCGTAAATATCCCCAGGATGCCGCCGGTTACGGACGCTTCCCCGCGGTCGCCGACTGGTCTCCGGAGCTGCGGGATACGGTACGGCGCCTCTGCGGAGAGCTCGCCGGGAGTTATGGCTATCCCCTGCCCGGGGAAGAGCGCCGTCCCGCCGCTTCCGAAAAAACACCACCCGAACCAGCCGGGACGGCGAGGTCGGCCCGCATGCCCGCCCGGCCCCAGGTCACGGTAGGGTTGCTCCTCTACAGCGGCGGCAAGATGCTGGCGGAGTCTATCGAATCCATCCTGGGACAGGATTTCGGCGCCTTCGAGTTGATCGTTTCCGATCACGGCCGGGATCCCCTGGTCGAAACCGTCGGGCGCCATTACGAAAGACTCGATCCCCGGGTTAAATACATCAACAGCGGCGACCGGCAACAATACCTGGGCATCAACAATTTCGCCCGGATGATCGAACTTTCCGACGCGCCGTATTTCATGTGGGGCTCCTATGACGACCGGATCGAGAAATCGTTCATCCGCCGCTGTCTGGAGACGATCAGCAGGGATGAATCCATTGCCCTCGTCTACCCCCGCTCCCGGGTTTACAACCAACGGGGCGATTACATCGGTCCCGGCAACGACGCCCTGCAGGCCGACGGTGCCGACCCCGGAGACCGTTTTCTCCACGTCATCTGGGAGCTGAATATGTGCAACGCCTTTTACGGGTTGTTCCGGCGGCATTATATGCGCAAGACCCGGGCCCTGCGGATGAACGCCTACGCCCACGACAATCTCTTCCTGGCGGAAATCGCACTGTTGGGCCGGATCGTCCAAATCGACGACGTCCTGTTTATCCGCCGCCTGACCAGAAATTACGATTTGAGTATCGACGATCATCATGCCGATGTCATTGCGGCCCTGGAACCGCCTTTCCTCGAGGCGGGGCTGACCCTCCCGTTCTGCCGGCTCACCTATGCCCACTGCGAGCTCGTCAACCATTCCACGCTGCCGCCGGAACGGAAGGAATTTCTCACCGCCGAGATCAGGCGCTGTTTCCGCCATCGTTGGGCCGTCCAGCTGCACCACGAAATCGACCGTCTCCTCCGCCTCCTGACAAACGGCGTCTTTTACCGGACCTGGGACGGCCGGGGCTATCAGCATGATTTACGGACAGCAACGCCGCATCTTTTTCAATTCCACCTCGCCGATCTCCTCAAGACCATCGCCGAGGCCCGCTACCTCTTCCCCGAACACGAGGGACTGCAGGCGGCATATCACCGGATACTCTCGGAGCAGGGAACGATTCCGGACCGGACCGTTTCCCCGCACCAGCCGGACAAGGAGGCCGCAGGATGAAAACCTGTCTCATCTGTTCCCACCCGATCGAGCCGTTCATCTCCTTCGGGAAGATGCCCATCGCCAACGGCTTTTTAACCGCCGCGATGTTTGCCGATGAATATTTCTTCGAATTGCAGGCCGGCTTCTGCGACCACTGCAAGATGGTACAGCTCACGGAACTGGTGGACCGGGAACGGATGTTCCATGAAAATTATCCGTTCTTTTCTTCCACCTCGGCCAGGATGGCCCTCCACTTCGAATCCTTCGCCCGGGAGGTCATCGACCGGCGAATCGGCAACGAGGATCCGTTCGTGGTGGAGATCGGCAGCAATGACGGGATCATGCTCCGGCACTTCGCCCGGGCCGGGATCCGCCATCTGGGCATCGAACCCTCGGCAAACGTCGCGGCGTCGGCGCAGGCGCAAGGTATCCGGACCATCTGCCGCTTCTTCGACGCGGAACTCGCCCGGGAGATCGTCGCCGCCGACGGCCAGGCCGACGCCTTTCTCGGCGCCAATGTCATGTGTCACATCCCCTATATCCACTCCGTCGTCGCCGGAATAAAAATCCTCCTGAAACCCACGGGATATGTCCTTTTCGAAGATCCCTACCTGGGGGATATCGTAGCGAAGACGGCGTATGACCAGATCTACGACGAACATGCCTTCTATTTTTCCCTCCTGTCCGTGCAGTATCTCTTCGCACAGCACGGGATGGAAGTGGTGGATGTGCAACCCCAAAACGTCCACGGCGGTTCCATGCGCTACATCATCGCCCACCAGGGCGTCTATCCCCCCTCGGACGCGGTCCGTGCCCTGGCGGAGCGGGAGAAGGAGCAGCGCCTGGACCGGGGGGATACCTTCGATCGCTTTCGCCGGAACGTGGAAAAGTCCCGGCGCGACCTGATCGGACTGCTGCGCAGACTCCGGGAGGGAGGAAGGAAGGTGGCCGGGTATGCGGCGACCTCAAAGAGCACGACCGTCATCAACTATTGCGGTATCACCGCCGATCTCCTCCCTTATATCAGCGACACGACCCCGTTGAAGCAGGGGAAATTCAGCCCCGGTATGCACATCCCCATTCGACCCTATGAGATATTCCGGGCCGATTATCCCGATTATGCCCTCCTTTTCGGGTGGAACCACGCGGAAGAAATCATGGCTAAAGAGGAGGAGTTTGTGGCCGGCGGAGGCAAGTGGATCCTTTATGTCCCGGAGGTGCATCTCCGGTGATCCCGTGCAGCGATCCCCATGCCTCCTATCTGGCCTGTCAGGCGGAAATCGACCACGCCGTCGCCGCCGTGCTCGCCGGCGGCCGATACATCCTCGGCCGGGAAGTGGAAGCGCTGGAAAGGGAATTTGCCGCCTTTGTCGGTTGTCGTCACGGCATCGGGGTGGGCAGCGGCACCGAGGCCATCCATATCGCTTTGCGGGCCTGCGGCATCGGTAACGGTGATGAGGTAGTCACGGTTTCCCATACCGCCGTGGCTACCGTCGCGGCCATCGAAGCCGCCGGGGCGACACCGGTCCTCGTGGATATCGATCCGGATTATTTCACCATCGACCCGGCCAAGTTACAAAAGGCGATCACCACCCGCACCCGGGCCATCATTCCGGTACATCTCTACGGACAGCCGGCGGCCCTGGCGGAGATCATGGACATCGCCCGGAAGAGGGACCTCCGGGTTATCGAAGACTGCGCCCAGGCCCACGGGTCAAGCTACAAGGGAATGCCGGTAGGGTCCTGGGGCGATCTGGCCTGCTTCAGTTTTTACCCCACGAAGAATCTCGGCGCCTTTGGTGACGGCGGCATGGTCGTCACCAACGACGACGTTTTGGCGACCCAATGCCGCCTCCTCCGGGAGTACGGATGGGCGGAACGTTACGTCAGTTCCCGACCGGGTTTCAACACCCGGCTCGATGAAATACAGGCGGCCATCCTGCGGGTAAAACTCCCCCGCCTGGATGACGACAACCACCGCCGCCGGCAGCTTGCCGAACGGTACGACGCTCTCCTGGCCGGAACGGGACTGATCACCCCCCGGCGTCGACCCGGCGGCAGTCATGTCTTTCATCTCTATGTGGTCCGCAGCAAGGCCCGGGACCGGTTGCGGGAATACCTGCACCGAAACGGGATCGGCGCCCTGATTCATTATCCCGTACCCGTCCACCGGCAGCCCGCCTATCGTCACCGCCTCCGTTGCCCCGGCGGCATGGGGGAAACGGAAAAGGCGGCCGGCGAAATCCTTTCCCTGCCTATGTATCCCGAACTTACCGTCGCCCGGTTGCAGCGGGTGGTGGAGGCGATCCAAGAATTTCAGGAGGTAACGGATGATTGATGGCGTCCTGTTCAAGGAATTGACAACCCATGCCGACGAACGGGGTTTCTTTCGGGAGTTGATCCGGGCCACGGACGATTTCTTTGCCGCCGGTTTCGGCCAGTGGAGCCATTCACTGATGTACACCGGCGTCACCAAGGCCTGGCATATCCACAGGATTCAGACCGACTGGTGGTATGTGGCCGGCGGGTTGTTGAAGGCGGTCCTCTACGACACCCGTCCCGCTTCACCTACCTATCGGAAAACAATGGAATTTCTCATGGGAGATCACCAGACGGCACTCGTCGTGCGTATTCCCCCCGGGGTGGCCCACGGCTGCAAATGCCTGCAGGGGCCCTGTAACCTCTTTTATATCACCTCCCATAGCTACGATCCTGCCGACGAGGGCCGGATCAGCCACGACGATCCGGAAATCGGTTACGATTGGACGCGAGGTCCCGCAATAAAATGAGCCTTTCCTTTTTGAAAGACAAAACCGTGCTTATCACCGGTGCCGCCGGTTATATCGCCGCCAATCTTAGCCCCCGTCTGGAAGCTGCCGCCGGGATGATCCTGCGCCTCGACCGACCCGGGGCGACCTTTCCGCCGTCCTCCGGCCGGGCGGCCGTCAGGGACATCGCCGGGGATATCCGTGATTGCGACCTCTGGGACGAACTGGTGCGGGAGGTGGACGTCATTTTTCATTTTGCCGCCCAGACAAGCGTTTATGCGGCGGAACAGGACCCGGCCGCTGACCTGCAGATCAATTTTCTGCCGGTGACGAGCATTCTCGAAGCCTGCCGCCGGCACGGGCGGACACCCGTTTTCCTTTACGCCGGCACGGTCACCCAGGTGGGTGTCACCACAACGGTCCCCGTGAACGAGGATGTGCCCGATTGTCCCATAACCGTTTACGACCTCCATAAACTCCTGGCGGAACAGTATTTGCAATACTATACCCGGCAGGGGATAGTCCGGGCGGCGGTGTTGAGACTGGCCAATGTTTATGGCCCCGGACCCAAAAGCGGCAGCGCCGATCGTGGTGTCCTGAACGCCATGATCCGCCGGGCCCTTAACGGCGAAACCCTCACCGTTTACGGCGAAGGCAATTATCTCCGTGATTACGTATATATTGACGATGTCGTCCGGGCCTTTACCGCTGCCGCCGCCAACATCGATGCCATCGCGGGACGACATTTCGTGATCGGCAGCGGCCGGGGCCACACCTTTGCCGCCGCCATGCAAACAATAGCGGCGCGGGTTTTTCATCATACCGGCCGCCGGGTCGAGGTGGTCAGCGTCGCCCCACCGGCGCGCCTTTCCCCCATCGAGTTCCGGCAATTCGTAGCCGATTCCGGACGTTTTCGCCAACTTACCGGCTGGCGGGCCCAATGGCATCTGATTGACGGCATCGACGCCACGATAAAGGATTTTCTGCACCGCAGGGATTGAACAATGAATACGATCGACAGCTCGACAAGCGAACTCTGGAAGCGGATCAACGCCACCTGTCTATCCGAAGCGCGGCTCACCGATCTCAGCGACTTCAAGAGCTCCGACGTGAATTTCCGGATCGCCCTCTGGGATCCCCGGACCAACGGGGTTCGCTACCTAAAAACCCTGATCTACAATCTCTGTTCCGAGCTCACGCCGGCGCAGCTCTCCCGCCTGGCGGCGATCAAAAACCGCCAGCTCGGACAGCCGATCTCCATCCAATACGAGGGGCTCACCATTTGCATGGATTACCTCCAGGCCTTGTACGAAACCGAGTTCATCGCCGCCCGGATGCCACTGACGGGCAGCAGCGTCCTGGAGATCGGGGCCGGCTACGGCCGCACCTGTCATGCCCTCCTTTCCTGTTTTCCTCTCGCGGCCTACACCATCGTCGATCTGCCCAATTGTCTGGAGTTGAGCCGCCGGTACCTTGCCGCCGTCCTGCCCCCCGGGGAGTATAAAAAAATCACGTTTAAAAGCCCGGTGGATTTTTTCGGCGGCGGCCGCCCCGGTTACGATCTGGCCCTGAATATCGATTCCTTCGCGGAAATGGAGGCCGATACCGTCACGGCATATCTGGGGGGCATCGCCGAACAATGCCGTTATTTCTATGTCAAGAATCCCGTCGGCAAATATCGCGACCCGGAGCTGACAGCCGCGGCGGACAGTGAAGAGATGGCGATCGCCCTGAGCATGGGCCTGCTGCGCGAGGTGGTGGACATCCATGACAACCGGGCGGTAGCCGCCCAAAGCAGCAAATTCGTGGCGGCCTACCGACCGGGAGCGGCATGGGATGTCCTGGCAGCGGCCTGGGCGCGCCCCTGGAGCTATTACTGGCAGGCCCTGTACGAAAATAGATCCGGAAAGGATGTGAAAAAAGAATGATGGCGAAGTCTCTTACCCCCCTACCTTCCCTCGCGGGGAAAAAGGTTCTGATTCTCGGCGGTTTGGGTTTCATCGGCAGCAACCTGGCGGGCAGCTGCGTGGCGGCGGGGGCGCAGGTCCTCGTTTTCGACAACCTGGATCCCCATTCCGGCGGAAATCTCTACAATGTCGATCACATCAAAAAAGATATCTCCCTGCATTTCCACGACATCCTCGATTTCGACCGCCTGGTCCATCACATCGTCGGTCAGGATATCATTATCAACTGCGCGGCTTCTACGTCCCACCCCTATTCCATGCGCGAGCCATGGATCGATCTCGACGTGAACAGCCGGGGGGTCGTAAATATCCTGGAGGCGATCAGACGTTTCAACAGCGAGGCCCGTTTCCTCCACCTGGGAACCTCTACCCAACTGGGAAGTCTGGTGTACCAGCCCGCGGACGAAAACCACCCGGAATTTCCCACCGATATCTATTCGGCAAACAAGAGCGTCTCGGAGAAGTATGTCCTGATCTATGCAAAGGCGTACCGCATCCGGGCGACGGTCATCAGACTGGCCAACGTCTATGGACCCCGGGCGACCATCAGGAGCCCGGAATTTACCTTTAACAACTATTTTATCGGCCTGGCGCTAAGGAATCAGCAGATCACCGTCTATGGCGAGGGGAGGCAGAAAAGGAACACCCTGTACGTGGATGACGCCGTCCGGGCCATTGTGATGGCGGCGACGGCGGAGGAGACGGTGGGCGAAACCCTCTTTGCCGTAGGCGACGAGCACTACAGCGTCGCCGACATCGCCCGGAGTACCGTCGCGGCGATGGGATCCGGAAAGGTGGTCTTTGTGGAATGGCCTGCGGAACGGAGGCGGATCGAGATCGGCGACGCCCTGATCAGCAACGCCAAGATCAAGCGCTGCCTGGCCTGGGAGCCCGCTGTCGATCTCCGTGCCGGCCTTCTCAAGACAAAAGAGTATTTCGAAGGATGCCTTAACAGATATTGCGAGTGAAATCATGAAATTATTCGTCACCGGCGCCCTGGGTCACATCGGCTCGCGGCTGATCAGAGAAGCAACCGTTTCCTTGCCATCCCCGGAGATCGTCATGATCGACAATCTCTCCACCCAGCGTTACCCGTCCCTGTTCGATCTCCCTCCGGGTGCTTCCTATCGCTTCCTCGAGGGCGACGTCCTCACTGCCGACCTGCCCGCCCTGATGGCAGGAGCGGACGCCGTGATCCATCTCGCCGCCGTAACGGACGCCGCCGGCAGCTTCCAGATGCGGGAAAAGGTCGAATACGTGAATTTCAATACCACCCGCAGGGTCGCGGAGAGTTGCGTTCTTTTGGGTCTGCCCATGATTCATCTCTCTTCCACCAGTGTTTACGGCGCCGCCACCGCGGTGGTGGACGAGGACTGCCCGGACGATGATCTGAAACCCCAGAGTCCCTATGCGGAAACGAAGCTCCGGGAAGAGCGTTTTCTCATCGATATGGCGCAGCGCCAGGGATTGCGCCATATCACCTTCCGGTTCGGAACGATCGTCGGAACGGCGCCGGGAATGAGATTTCATACCGCCGTAAACAAGTTCTGCTGGCAGGCGGTGTTCGGGCAACCCCTGACGGTATGGCGGACCGCCCTGGAGCAGCGCCGACCTTACCTGGATCTCGCCGACGCCCTGAAGGCGATATTCTTCTTCCTGCAGCGGGACATCTTCGACGGCCGGGTCTACAATGTCGTTACCCGTAACTTGACCGTCGCCGAGATTATCGACATGATCAGGACCCACATCGATGATCTGGTCATCGATTATGTGGACAGCGAAATTATGAACCAGTTGTCTTACGAGGTTGCCGACAACCGGATCCGTGCCCGGGGATTTGCTTGTGATGGTGATCTGGGAAAAAGCGTCGCGGCGACGATTGCCATGCTCCGCCGTGCGGGAGGACGATCATGACGGAAAAGAAGCTGATGAGCCGGGAAGAATTCGAAGCGATGCGAAAGGAGTCCGCCCGGGCGATGAGCCTCGATACCGGCCTTACCGGCCGTGCCCTGGCGATTCTCAACGACGCCGACCGTTACCATTGGATCCATCAGACCTCCTGGTTTGGAGAACCGATCCTCAATCTGCCCCAGGACCTGTTCGCCCTCCAGGAGATCATTTACCGGACCCGTCCCCGTTATATTCTGGAAATCGGCGTGGCCTGGGGAGGAAGCCTTCTTTTCTACGCCACGCTGCTGCAGATCCTGGGCGGCGACAAGGTTATCGGCGTGGATGTCTATATGCCTCCCGACCTCCGGCAAAGGTTGTCGAGTCACGGTCCCTTGTCGGAGCGTCTCGTCCTGATCGAGGGGTCCTCCCTGGCGGAAGAGACCTTCGAGCAGGTAATGGAGGTCGTCGGGGACTGCCGGGAGGTGCTGGTAATTCTCGATTCCCATCACAGTCACGATCATGTCCTGGCGGAACTGCGCCGTTATTCGCCTCTGGTCGGAAAGGGGCAATATCTGGTCTGCGGCGACACCGTTATCGAATATTTGCCCGCCGATGCCCATCGCCCCCGCCCCTGGGGTCCGGGAAACAGTCCTTTCACGGCCCGGGAGGTCTTCCTGAAAGAAGCGAACCGTTTCGTCGTTGACGGGGAGGTGGACCGGAAGCTCCTGTTCACCTGCAATCCCGGCGGCTACCTCCGCTGCGTCAAGTGAAGATGACGACGAGCTGCGGCGGCGTTTAAAGGCCGGAGGCTTACGGCCCCAGGCCGCCTTCGGGGGCCGGGAATATCTCCACGAATTCCATACCTCCCGGACAGTTGCAAAAGAAGATATAATTATCCAAAAACTCGGCAAAATTATCATTTCAAGGCGGTGGCGGATGAAAAAAAGGAAAAAAAAGACGGCGGCGACCACCCCGACGGCAAAAAAGGGCTCTCCGGCCCTGTCGGTATGTCTGATCGTCAAAAACGAAGAGCGGTACATCGAGCAGTGTCTCCGGAGTGTGGAGACCGTCGCCGACGAGATCGTGATCGTCGACACCGGCTCTACGGACCGCACCGTGGCCCTGGCCCGAAAATATACGGACCGGATATATTTTCATCCCTGGCAAGACAGTTTCAGCGCGGCCCGGAACCATTATCTCGCCTACGCCCGGGGGGAGTGGATCTTTCAAATCGACGCCGACGAGGAACTGGTGCGGGAGGACATTCCTTTAGTGCGCAGGGTCTTGTCCGAACCGGACATCGACGCCGTAGCCGTCCAGATCGTCAGTTATGCCCGGCAGCGGCAGGTCCGCGGCGCCCATTACGTGGAACGCATCTTCCGCAACAACGGTGTCATCCACTACGAGGGGCGGGTCCACAACCGGCTCGTGGGGATCCGGAACTCCCGGCTCGCCCCGATCCGCCTCCTCCATTACGGCTATGACAATACCGCCGGCGATGCGGAAAAGAAATTTCAACGCACCGAAGGGCTCCTCCGTCTGGACCTCGCCGACGATCCACGCAACCCGTACACCCACCACTATCTGAGCTGTTCCTATCTCAGCCGGGAGATGTACGAACCTGCCCTTACCCACGGCCGGGAGGCCCTCAGCCTCGCCGCCGCCGCCGGCAACGACGATGTTATCTTTCTCTGGACCCGCTACAATGTCGCCCTGGCCTATTACCGTCTCAAAAATCTCCCCCGGGCCCGGGAAACCGCCCTCCAGTCTCTGGCCCGGTTCCCCGATCATCTCGACAGCCACTTCATAATGATCGTCATCTGCTTCGATACCCAGAACTGGCGGGAACTGGTTCACCACGGCGATTGCTATCTGCGCCTGGTCAAGGAACTCGAGGAAAACCCCGCCCGCTTCGGACGCCTGGCATCCTGCTCCCTCAATGACGCCTGGAACATCCATGTCCTCATCGGTATCGCCCATTACGAGCTGGGCGATAAAACACGGGCCGAGGACTCCTTCGCCCGGGCGGAGGCGACGGCTCCCGAACCCTTCCTGGCTGTGAGGGCCATCGGCATCTTCTTCGCCCGCAAAGGGATGAAGGACCGGGCGCGGCACTATCTGGGAAAGGCCCATCGCATCGACCCTGATGAGGAAACAGTCCGTAATCTCCTCGCCGGCCTCGGCGATCCTGACCGGCCGGCCCGGGACAAGGAACCTAAGATCAGCGCCTGCATGATCGTCAAGGATGAAGAGGCCTTTCTGGAGAACTGCCTGCAGAGCATCCAGGACTGGGTGGACGAGATCATCGTCGTGGACACGGGCTCCCGGGACAAAACGGTGGAAATCGCGCAAAGGTTCACCGACCGGGTGTATTTCCACCCCTGGCAAAACAGTTTCAGCGTCGCCCGCAACCAGGCCATGAGTTACGCCACCGGCGACTGGATCCTCACGATCGATGCGGATGAGGAACTTCTTGCCGGCTCCGGGGCCCTCCTCCGCCAGGCCGTCCGGGAGGCGGGGGATGCGGATGCCGTGTACTGCAATGTCATCAGCATCTTCAGCGGCGGTAAAAAGCAGGCCCGTCACAACTCGGAGCGGCTCCTCCGGAACAACGGCGTCATACATTACGAAGGGCGCGTCCATAACCGTGTGGTGGGCGTCCAACGGCCGAAAATGTCCCGTGTGGAATTGATGCACTACGGTTACAACGTGGAAGAAAAGAAATCCCAGGAAAAATTCCTGCGGACCGTCTCCCTCTTGAAAGAACAGATCCAGGAGGCCCCGGAGAATCCCATGCCGCACCACTATCTGGGCACCTCCTACCTGGCCCGGGGAATGTACCGGGAATCCCTGGGGGAATCCCGGCAGGCCATCGAGCTGGCGGAACAGGGCGATCATACCGACGTCATCTATCTCACGACCCACCATAACGCCGCCCTGGCGTCTTTCGAACTGGGTGACCGGCAATTGGCCCGGGATTATTCCCTCCGGGCCCTGCGGAAATACCCCGACCATCTCGATTCCATCTATATGCTGGCCGTTCTGGCGGCCGAGGAGAAGAACTGGCGGGAACTCCTAAAATATGGACGGCGTTACCTGGAACTGAGAGATCTTTTCGAGACCCATCCCGACCGGGCCGGCGTGGTTCTGAACAGCAGTATCCGGGAGGGATGGAGAATCCATTCCCTCCTGGGTCACGCCCATCACGCCCGGAAAGAATTCCCGCTGATGGCGGAGCACTACCGGGCCGCCGTGGCGGCGGCGGACGACAAGTGGCGTTGCCTGCTCCATATCGCCATCCACCACCTCGATTGCTCGCAGGATATGGAAACGGCGTCTCGTTATCTCGATCTGGCACACCGGGAGGCGCCCGATGAACCGGCGGTCTGGTTCGTTTTGGCCAAATGGCATCATCGCCGCGGCGATCAGGAAGGGGAAAGGACGAGTCTCGTCCGGCTGTTCGAATTGGGCACGGACGATGCCGCCATGCTTAATCGTCTGGCCGATCTTTCCCTGGCGGCCGGTGATCCGGACACGGCGGCACGTGCCCTGGATGCCCTGATCAAGACCTGCCCGGACGACTACAACACCTTATGCAAACTTGGGGAACTAAAGCGGCGTCAGCACGACCCGGCCGGGGCTATCGAGGTCTTCGGTCGCGCCGTGGCCGTGAATCCCGCCCCGGCCCTGCCCTGGCTTAACCTCGGGGAGATATCCCTGCAACTCGGTGACTTGCAGAACGCCGAGACCTTCTTCGAACGGGTCCTGACCCTGGAAGCAAGGCCCATTCAGGCCCTGCTGTCTCTTTGCGAAATCGAGCTCCGCAAGGGTCGCCTGGAGGGATTCATTGACAGATGCGACCGGCTCCTCGCAGCACTGGGTCTGCCCCGGTCACGGACGATAAACAGTTGCGACGACCTTACCGCACTGGTAGAGGAAATCCGGGCCGCCCTGCCCGCTTCCGAGGGTTATGCCGCCGCGACGTCCGCCATCCTTTCGCTCCTGCCCAAATGATTGGTTTACAAAACGTTATTTTTACAGGCTCTTCATTTTTTCGAACCGGTAAAAATAAAGCCGGAGAAGCAGAATAAAAAGGTATCAGCCGCCGGGTGTGATCTTACCGAGGGATTAGGAACAGTGATCCTTTTGTGCCCGTCGCCGTGACGAAGGTGTGTCCTTCTCAACAACAGCCCCCTGAAAAGATCAGTTCATCCGACGATTAGTTTTCAACAGCTTCTGTTTTTTTTGAGCAATCGTGTTTTTTGTATTAAATCAACTGCTTTTTTTGCCTCAAGTATTTCCTTTCCTCAGCCGATAATAGTATCGAATGGAAAAAACGGCAACCAAAGAAAGAGACCAGGACAGGAAAGGAGGTTGGGAAGAGAAAGCGGCAGGAAGGTTTTACAGGACTAGGAAATTTTTTCACAGCCAACCCGGCAAGGATGCCGGAAAATCAAAAAATCAAGGAGGATAAAGATTATGGGATTCAGAATTCAGAACAACAT